>NZ_JBFUPT010000004.1:0-383314 GCF_041360715.1 Caballeronia sp. RCC_10 | reverse complement strand
CGAACACCATGCGAACCGCGCGCTCGCGAACCTCGGTCGGATACTTCGGCGCAGTCTTGCGTTTTGCTTTGTCGATGTTTTCCATTTCCTCATTCTCTCAGGAGTTGAGGTCTCCGGAAAACCCGGTGCGCTTCACACCGCAAGGCGTGCTGCGCTACATGCATAGCTTGCGGGACTTCGGGGCGGCGCTCGCCAATCCGTCGCTGCCGCCGGAGATGCCCGAGTTCGTGGAACTGAAAGCGCGCTATCTGCGTATCTTCGAGCAGGTGTTTGATGAGCAGCGGCTCGATGCGCTGGTCTTTCCGCAGATGCGCTGCGAGCTTCCGCCGCTGCACGGCAATGACACGATCCAGGAGACGACGGTAGGCGAGATCAACATCGCGGGGCTGCCTGGCATCGCGGTGCCGGCGGGATATTACGAGTCGGGAGCGCCGTTCGGACTGATCTTCGTGGGTCGGCAGTGGGATGAAGCGGCCTTGCTCGGGTTGGCTTTCGCGTATGAAAGTGGTGGCGCTGTCAGGCGGAAGGCGCCGGCGCTGGATTGAATCTCGTCTGGAGCTCGGGTCTCGTCTCGTAGCAAGTCGTTCGTAGCGAGCGGGCCCGACGCAAGCGGGTTGCGGCACGCGATGCAACGCGCGCGGCCGCGCGCCGGCGCATTCGCCGTGTTTCGACGAAGGCACGCGAGCGCGTGGAGGATGTCGAGATGGTCGGGAAGAAGCAACTGCTGGACGTTCTCTGCGCCGCCGATGTCTAACACGAGGCGTCGGCATACCGGGCTGGCGTCGTCGCCGGCGCCTGGTCGAACATGATTTCGATGGCGGCACAAGGACAGAAGCTGGTCTTGTGGTGACGCTGGCTTCGTGCGCTGGTTTGGTGTCAAGACTGACGCGGGCAAGCGATGGCAAGTCAGGCGTTATTCGATTTCAAGGTGAGGTCGTGGGGAGGCGTTGGTCGGGGCCGTAGGTCGAGGAGTGGCTCAAAGTCTCGTGGGGACATCGCATAGTTGACATAACGCAAATTAGCGCAGTTTTTAACTGTAGCGGCTATATCCTAATGTCGTGTTCTGGCTATTTACAGATGTCGGGTTCTAGCCGGTGGCAAGCTGGCGGCTGACCGTTCAGCGGGAGCGCCGCGATGTCACCGAACCCGACAGTGAGTCTGACCATGCGCGAATGGGATCGACTGAAGGTGATCGAGGCGGTCGTCCAGACGGGCTTGAAGCCCGGACGCGCCGCCGTGCGTCTGGGCCTGACGGTGCGCCAGGTCGAGCGGCTGGTGTGGCGCTATCGTGAGCACGGAGCGCTAGGCGTGGCGTCGGGCAAGCGTGGCCGAGCGAGCAATCGCAAGCTGGACGACGTTCTGGCGCAGCGCGCCGTGAACATCATCCGGGAGCGCTACGCCGACTTTGGCCCGACCCTGAACTCGAACCCATTAAGGTGATTGAGGCGGTGTGCGAGCATCGGCTGACGATGGTCCGGGCTGCCGAACGACTGGGGCTGTGCGAACGCCAGATCAGTCGTCTGGCGCGGCGCTATGTGGCAAGCGGTCCGGTTGCGCTGATTTCAGGCAAGCGCGGGCAGCCCAGCAACCGCGAGTTGCCCGCCGATCTGCGTTCACGCGCGATGGCGCTCGTGCGTGAGCGCTACGTTGATTTTGGTCCGACGCTGGCCTGCGAGAAGCTGCGTGAATGTCATGGCATCGCGCTGGGCAAGGAGACCGTGCGGCGCTGGATGCGTGATGCAGGCCTATGGATTCCGCGTAAGCAACGTCCGCCAAGACTGCACCAGCCGAGAAACCGTCGTTCGTGTCTGGGCGAACTGATTCAGATCGACGGTAGCGAGCATCGCTGGTTCGAAGATCGCGCACCCGCCTGCACGCTGCTGGTATTCATCGACGATGCGACGGGCCGGCTGATGATCTTGCACTTCACCGCGACGGAGTCCACCTTCAGCTACTTCGAGGCCATGCGTAAGTATCTCCAAGCGTATGGCAAGCCCGTTGCGCTGTACAGCGACAAGGCGGCGGTGTTTCATTGCAATGGACACGCCGAGACCGCCGGCAAAGGCGTCACGCAGTTCGGACGGGCCTTGTACGAGCTCAACATCGACGCCTTCTGTGCCAACAGCAGCCAGGCCAAGGGGCGTGTCGAGCGGGCCAATCTGACGCTGCAGGACCGGTTGGTGAAGGAGCTGCGGCTACGCGGCATCAACACCAAGGAAGCCGCCAATGCGTACGCGCCCCACTTCGCCGCCGACTTCAATGGTCGCTGCGGCAAGACGCCAAGGAGCACGTTCGATGCACATCGACCGTTGCGTGTGGACGAATCGCTCGAGCTGATTCTCACGTCACGGGTGCCGCGCCGCGTCACCCAGGCGTTGACGGTGCAGTATGACCGGGTGATCTATATGCTCGACGACACGCCAGAGAATCGCGCGTTGATTCATCAGTATCTGGACGTGTTCGAATATCCGGACGGGCGCATCGAGATTCGGGTAAATGGCACGGCCCTCGCCTATCGGCAATACGATCGACTCTCGGAGATCGATCAGGGGGCGGTGGTCGACAACAAACGGCTGGGGCACGCGTTGCAAGTCGCACAAGTGCTGCAGGCGCAGCGCGATGATCGCTGCGCTTCAGGCATGCCATCGCGAACGAACCAGGGGCTGGCTCCGCGGCCTAAAGAACGCAAGGTGGGCACGCGAACGCAGCGCGAATTGACCCAGGAACAGCTTAATGCGGCAGTGCTGAGAACCGCCAAAACGCGGACAGCCGCGGTGGGAAAATGACCAGAAGCATCGAGAGCATTTAACCGACAAACTGGACATTTCTAATGAGCCAGCCAGCGGACATTTCTATCTGGCCATGACATTAACATGGCTCCCAAGTTCAAATGTCGCGCTCGCCGAATGGAATCGTAGCTCCAGGGCCGGCGAACGCATCGCCGGCCCTAGGCGCCTCAAACTAAGCCTTCCTCCAAGGTCCAGCCGGCGCACGCACCGTGATAACCGGCTGCGGCGCTGGCGCATACGTCTCCTTGCAGACGCTCTCGCACAACGTAATCACTCGCGCAGAACTCGCTGGATTGAACAGCGAATGATCGATATCGCTGAAGGTCATCACACGCACGCTCTTGTAACGCGCGAGCCGCGTGCCGAGCTTGCCGCAATGTGCCGCAAGCACATCCAGACCCGCGTCATAGCTCCCATAGACAAGCACCGTCTTCACCCCCTTAGCGTCCAGCGCCCGGGCGATGCTCTGAGGCGTCGTCGCCTGTTCCGGCGGTGTATGACTCAGACTGTCGAGCCGGAATGCATCAGCGATACGCGAACGCGCACGCGTCGTCACGTAGTTGCCGATAAAGCCGAGCACGCGCAGAAGATTCTTGTCGCCGCGCAGGATCGCTTTCCATTTATCGAGTTCGAACATCGACGCTGCATAACCGGCCATTGAATTGCGCGTCGATTCACGCATCGCTTCAGCCGTCTTGTTTTCTGGCTGCCTGAACGTGGGGATGTTCACTGCGACCACGCCGGTGATAGCCGTTTCGATCACCGCGGCTTTGAGCGCGTGATAGCCGCCCGAGCAAATGCCGAACGAAACGATCGACTTGTAGCCCTGGCGCGATAACCATCGTGCTGCGGCAGCCGTGTCTTGCGTCGCTACGGGGTTATATATGCGGTGATAAGGCGTGTCAGATTGCGCGACACCCGGGACAGCGGGACTGTCGCCACGGCCACGCGCATCGAAACGCAACGAAGCGATGCCGCGTCTTGCCAGATCCCGCGCAATACGCACGGACAATCTACTGTCGCCGACTCGCGAACTGGACGATGTATTCGCAAGCAAGTACACAGCGTTACGCGACACTGCCAGCCGCGGCTCACACAGAATGCCAAAGATGCCCTCCTCGCCGATGCAAACCGGCCGCTCGATCGCTTCGGGCGTTTCAATGCGCAAGTCTTCTTCAGGCCACGGCGAAAATGCCTTGACCGGTTGTCGAGGCTGATCTTCCGCGATCCATTCGACGACTTTGGCAAACGCCGCATGCGGCGTAACCGTGAACGCGGATTCCTGAATGAAGCCCGTCATGTCATCGAAGACTTGCGACTGTGCATCGACGCCCACTTGAACGAGCGCATCGCGCAGCGGATCTTTCGAGCCGATCCGTCCGTGCATCAGCAACGCGCGGCGCGCTGGTGCAACGCCCGCGCGCTTGACGCTCGCCGCCAGATCAATGGATTCGAGCGAACGTTTGAGATCGTCGCCGTACGCCTGACCGAGCACATTGAGCGGTCCGTCCTGCGGCTGTATTTCACGCAGCGGCGCCGCGAGCTGCTCGAGCCACGTCTTGCGCGTCACGCTCAGCTCGCGCATGTAAGTGCGCCCACTGACGACAGGCGCAAGCAGCACGAGATCATCGACTGGACGCTTCAGCGCCGCCTCCACCGCGAACGCCGTGCCGACGCGAAAGCCGCATAGCGTCACGTGCTCGATGCCCGTTTGCGCCTTGAGAAAATCGACGGCGGCGCCGATATCGTCGATTGAAGATTCATACTGTCCCGGCGCTGCATCTTCACCGCACGAGTCCCCGGTGCCGCGATAATCGAAACGCAACACCCAAACGCCACGCGCTGCGAGCACTTCCGCAAGCACACGCATGCCGCTATAGGTCCATACATATTCGTGGCCGTATGTATTGCACAGCACCACGCCGCGCTTGCTGGCCCCCGCATGCAGCCATCCAAAACGACTGCCGAATACCACCGGTTTCATTGTTATGTCCTCGTCTCTGGCGGCGTGCAAAGTAAGGGATGCCCCCGCTCCCTCTGCCTTGACTTTGCGCGCGATCGGGAATGACGCAATGCATTCCCGACGCCTAACCCGCCTTCCGAAATGAAAGCGATCGGCGGGCTATTCCGTGCAATGATAGGAATCGAGACGGCCTTTCAAAGTCGCCTTGCCAACATAGCGGCATAAACGACGATTGAATCGTTAATGAAGCGACTCGCTTTTTCTGGTTGATTCGTGGAAAACTGATACGCAGGCGCGTACTTGCAAGCGCGTATGTGCGCTTGCTAACGCGCCACGCAGCGAAGCATAAACGCAATCGTCGCAGGCGAATGCAAAGTTCTGATTGAGCAGGACGGAAGTGGCCTAGGCAACGCCGCCAAGGCCCGTCGCAGTCACGCGGCGATGCTTACCGTCGCAGGTTGCTCGTCGGGTGTGCGGGCGTGCGCGTAGACACGCGCCCGCTCACTCGCCACGAGCGCCTTCTTTCGGGCGAGGGTCTGTGGTTGATATTTGGGATCGCCCATCGTCTTAACGTATTCGCTGTGACGATAACGAAGATAACGCTGGAAAAACTCTGTGCCGGGCAGTCCGCTATCGAGCGCGAGAAGCACGCCATAATCAATATCGTGCAAATCGCCGAGCGTTTGCACGGCGGTTTCAAGTGCGGCATACCTTTGTACCAGTGGCACGCCCTTGTCACATAATGAATGAAAACGCTGATAGGTCAGCAATTGCCGATGAGATGCACAGCGTCGCAATGCTTTCGCAAGCCGTTGGCTCAGTTCCGTCTCCACGTTTCCTCCGCAAGGTCTCGGATTACAAGCGCAAAGCTTCTTCGCGTCATTCGCCATTCGAACGACGTCACTGTGTATGTATGACACCTGCAAGAAGCCAGGAATAACGGTGACTCTGACCGTGCCCACCGCCTGGGAAGAACCGAGCAAGAGGTCAGGATCAGTGGGCGTGTTGTACACAATGCACGCCAGGGGCATTGCAACGGGAAGCGGTTGTTTCGCGCGAAAATCGATGTTCGAAACCGTTTGCGCGCCGCTCTTATGAGTACATGCTAGCAAACATACAGCATCAAACCAAGAAATGTTTGCTATCTTGCACTGCCGTAGCTTTCAGGCTTTTGAACAAGCGGAAGTTATTTCCGGCGTGCAACTCTGTCGGTTTAGGCAAGGGAGACCGGCGCTGGGAAAGAGAAGAGTAACGTGCCGACGCAGTGTCCTGAAGACGGCTAGACGAAATGGGCGGATATAAAACCCGCATCAATGAATGCGCCGCTTAAGCCTGGTTTAAGTGACAGCATCTAAAACAATATGGACGGCTATTTCGATTTCGAATGCGTCCACGCGGATGATCAGACCGGGCAACGCCTCAAGCGCACGCAACGGCGTTCAAGGCGCGGGCGACGATCATCCCTTTTGGCCCGGCAGTCCTGCCGGGCCTTTTTTCTTTAGGGTTAAGCACGGAGAGCCGTCGATGCGCAGAACTCAATGCCCAAAATAAACAGACTGTTTGCTGTCGTTCATCGGGCGCATTGAACGCATGCCGGCTGCCGAGGTCCCGCCGTTGGCGCCGCCGTATTCGCTTTCGTCGCCTCTCATCGCCCCGTTTTGCTGAGAAACGCGGCGCTCGGCCGCTTGTACATCGTTCGGGTAAGTGGTGCGGTCTGACTGTGCAGGGTTATAGCCCGCGGCTTCCACCTGCCGCAGTTCCTGCTGCACTTGCGCACGCGTTACCGACGAATTGTCCTGAGCAAAACTCATTGCCGGCGCGACCATAACGGCAGCGGCGGCCAAGGCTTTCACGAATGACTTCATGGCGAACCTCCGGTTTGTAAGGCAGCACATCTTATGTACATGCTTGCCCCAAAACTTCAGCATCGCTCGTGCCCAGCCTTAGCGTTTCTCGCGTTCGGCTTCCAGAAGCTTGACGAGCACATGCAGCATGCGATTAGCCGGCGTCGGCACGCCTAGCGCCTCTCCGCGGCGCACGATCAATCCATTCAAGTGGTCAATCTCACTGCGTTTGCCGCGCGCCATGTCCTGCGCAGTCGACGAATACTGATTGTGCATCGTCTGTGCGATCCCGCGCACTGCTGCGTCCACGTCGCCGGGAATGGTAACGCCATCGGCGTTCGCCACAGCGAGGCATTCGTCGACGATGTCGCGCATCGCCCGAGTGACGCCCTCGCCCTGAACCAGGCGTCCATACGGCGTCTGTGCAATCGCCGATAGCGCGTTGTAAGCGCAGTTGAGCACGAGCTTGGCCCATAGCGCGCCGCGCACATTGTCGGAGATTTCAGTGGGAACCGAGGCGGCCGACAGCGTGCGAGCAACTTCCTCGCTCATGCTCGAAGGCTCGATCACCAGTTCACCCCTGCCGTGATGCCGGACATGCCCCGGCCCCGCCAGTTCCGTCGCTACATAAACGACGGCCGCGGCGACTTCCTGCGGCAACAGTCCACGCAAGCGTTCGGCGTTCTCGACGCCGTTTTGCAGCGACACGACGAGCGTGCGTTCATTCAGATACGGTTTGAGCGCAAGCGCCGCGCTATCGGTATCCGTCGACTTCACGCAAAACAACACGACGTGCGCGCCTTCTGCAGCCGAAGGTTCGGTGCTGGCGGACAGACGCACATGCTCGTCGAATGACTTGGTGTCGAGCCTCAGACCATCACGCTGAATCGCTTCTACATGTTGCGGCCGTGCGATCAGCACGACATCGTGACCCGCGCGAGCCAGCATGCCGCCGTAATAGCAGCCCACCGCGCCCGCACCCATTACCGCGAATTTCATAGCCTGTTCCTCGTAGCTTTGTGACTGCATCGGCGGCATCAACAGTCGATGCCTTCATCCATGCGACGAGAAAATAACATAACGCTTGCCTTCTGCATGCGTTGCGGCGCCCATCAGGCGCAAACGCTTGCGCAACGGACGATGCCCTTGCTTTGTGGGCGGACGCACGATAGTCAGTCGAATTCGCCGTGAACCATATTGTTAAACCTTAGCGCGGGACGATACGCTTGCTTCAGCGGATCGACGGGTGGTTTCCAACAATGGCCGACCGCTATGGGGCATGTGCTGCGCCGGTCCGATATTGGCAACCATTGTCGGAACGGCGATCGCGGCACAGGAGACCAACTCACGACGCACCGGGGCGTCACATCAGGAAAAACAAAATGCGGCGCGGCCTGTCGACGGGCAACGCGCAGCCGAAGCGTGGGCGTTTTCACGAGAACAAAAAATGAACCATGGATATGAAGCATCGCTCGTCAAGCGCGTGGTCAATCAGCTTGTCGCGAGCATCGTCAACGGAGAATACAAAGACAATGTCCTGCCCCCACAAGTAATCCTCTCGAAGAAGCATGGCGTGTCCCGCACCATCATGCGCGAAGCATTGAGCGTCCTCATCTCGCGACGCATGCTCGATGTACGACCCAAGACAGGCACACGAATCAGGCCGGCAAGCGAGTGGCTCATCATCGATGCCGAAGTCGCCGAATGGCGCCTGCGCGCCCTGCCCGAGCCCGACTGCATGCGCCGGCTCATTCACTTTCGTTCACTTGTCGATCCTCCCGCCGCCGAGCTTGCCGCGACGCGTGCGAACCGGCATCAGCGCATCGGCATCAATGCAGCTTTTCAGCGGCTCGTGCATGCCTCGCCGTCCGAGGACTTGCAGTCGCAGGCAGAGGATGCATTGCTGACGACCATCATCGATGCAAGCGGCGATGAAATTTTGCGGCAGATGGGAAGCGTCGTGCGCGTGGGCCTCAGAGCGATGAAAGCGTCCTTGCGCGTGCAGCCGCATGCCCTTGCGCGCGTCTCCGAATCGCAACTGAGCGACTATGGCCGCGTCGTGCGTGCAATCGATACAGCCGATGGCGGCGGCGCTCGCCTCGCGATGTCGCAAGTGCTCGGGCGTGCGTCGATGTGGGTGGAAGAACCGGTTTGAGTGCGTCGAGCACGCCAAGTGAAATCAATGACTACAATGTTCGAGTGTCCTGACTGGCCGTAACGCGCTTTGCAACGCAATGACGGAGGCAACGATGGCGGAACTCGACAAGGAAGAGGTCGTTGGCGTATTGAACCGGATTCTCGAATCCGAACTCGCTGGCGTCGTGCGCTATACGCATTATTCGTTTCTCGTGTTCGGCTTCGGCCGCATTCCGATCGTGTCATGGCTGCGCGCGCAGGCGGACGAATCGCTGACGCATGCGCATCAGGCGGGCGAATGGATCACGACGCTAGGCGCTTATCCGTCGCTGGAGATCGGCCCGCTTCTCGACAATCACACGTTCGACATCGCGACGATTCTGCGCGAATCACTGCAAGCGGAAAACGTTGCGCTCGACCTGTATCGCCAGTTGCTCAAGCTCGTGGAGGATCGTTCGGTGGCGCTTGAGGAATACGCGCGACAAATGATTCAGACCGAAGAAATGCATGCCGGCGAGGTCGACAAGATGCTGCGCCGCCCCGGCGAAGTCGAAACGTCGCCCGAGAGACGAAACGGGCATGTGTAAAAGAAAGCGCGCAGCCCTTGGACGGACAGCGCGCTTTCAGAAACACAACGAGGTTACTTGGGCTGCGCCACCGTGCGCAGATAAGGCTTGAGCGTCTGGAAGCCTTCCGGATACTTCTTCTTTGCGTCTTCGTCGGATACGGACGTCGGAATGATCACGTCCTCGCCCGGCTTCCAGTTCACGGGCGTCGCGACCGTATGCTTCGCGTTCAGTTGCAGCGCATCGAGCAGGCGCAGCACTTCGTCGAAATTGCGGCCGGCGCTCATCGGATAAGTGAAGGTCGCCTTGATCTTCTTGTCCGGGCCGATGATGAACACCGCGCGAATGGTCGCATTGTCGACAGCGGTACGCGGGCCGCCGCCGCTCGCGTTCGGATGGATCATGTCGTAAAGCTTGGCCACGTTGAGGTCCGCATCGCCGATCATCGGATAGTTCACGGCTGCGCCCTGCGTTTCCTCGATGTCCTTCGCCCACTTCGAATGGTTATCCACGGGATCGATGGACAGCCCGATGACCTTCGTATTGCGCTTGTCGAACTCCGGCTTCAGCTTCGCCATGTATCCGAGTTCCGTGGTGCAGACGGGCGTGAAGTCCTTCGGGTGCGAGAAAAGAATCGCCCATTGGTCGCCGATCCATTCATGAAACCGGATCTGGCCTTGCGTGGTCTCTGCGGTGAAATCGGGGGCTTCGTCACCAATACGGATGGACATATTTGATCTCCACGTTGAAATGTAATCGGAGAGCGTTCCGCGCCGTTGCGAAACGGATTCCGGCTATGAGAGCGCAACAGACAAGCCGATTATAGTGCGCCGCGACCGCCCGGCGGACCGGCTTGCGAATTCCCCCGCGGGCGAGAGGGTCAGGGGCATAAGAAATGCGGGCGCGAACGGGCGTTCAGTGCAGACGCCTCGTGCAAGCTCGTATTCCTCGGGGAAATCTGCTATCACGGAACAGCGTTTATCTCGACAGCCAGCGGCTGTCACCCAGGAGGCGATCGTGACCGTCATGCGAAAGAAAGCCGTTGCTGCGCTGCAAAGCGAGGCGGAAGAAACCGATGAGGTGCTTCAGGAAACGCATGGCGGACATGCATTGAAACGTTCGCTGTCTTCGCTCGATGTCACCTTGCTCGGCATCGGATGCATCATCGGCGCGGGGATTTTCGTGCTGACGGGTCACGCGGCAGCGACGAATGCGGGCCCCGCGATCAGTATTTCCTTCGTGCTCGGCGCAATCGTATGCGCGCTCGCCGGGCTCTGCTACGCGGAGATGGCATCGACGGTGCCGGTTTCCGGCAGCGCCTATACCTATGCATATGCCACGATGGGCGAACTGATCGCCTGGCTCATCGGCTGGGATCTGATACTCGAATATGCGGTTGGCGCAACGACGGTCGCGATCGGCTGGTCAGGCTATGTCGTGAGCTTTCTACATTCTTTGCATATCGATATACCCGCGCAACTGTCTCAGGCGCCCTTCGCTTACGAACCGGGCAAGGGATGGAGTCATGCGGGCGCAATTCTCAACGTGCCCGCAATGGTGATCGTCGGGCTCATCACGATGTTGCTTGTCATCGGCATTCGCGAATCGGCGCGCGTGAACAGCATCATCGTGGTGATCAAAGTGCTGATCGTGCTCGCGTTCATCGCGGCGGGCATTGGCTATGTCGATACGAGTCACTGGGTGACGGCGAGCAATCCGACTGGCGCATTCATTCCACCGAATACGGGCGAATCCGGTGTGTTCGGCATGAGCGGCGTCTTGCGCGGCGCGGCGGTGGTTTTCTTCGCGTACATCGGTTTCGATTCCGTGTCTTGCGTGGCGCAGGAAACACGCAATCCAAGGCGCGACATGCCTATCGGCCTGCTCGGTTCGCTTACGATCTGCACGATCCTGTATGTGCTCGTCTCATACGTGCTGACCGGCATCGTGTCCTATGACAAGCTGAACGTCGCCGACCCCATCGCTGTCGGTGTCGATGCAATCGGCATGCGCTGGCTTTCGCCCATCGTCAAGCTCGGCGCCATTTTCGGCCTGACTTCGGTGATTCTCGTACTGCTGCTCAGCCAGCCGCGCATCTTTTATTCGATGGCGAGAGACGGCTTGCTCCCGCCGTTTGCCTCGAAGATTCATCCGCGTTTTCATACGCCGTACATCACCACGGTCGTGACTGGATTCATCGTAATGATTCTGGCCGGCTTGCTGCCGATCGGTCTCGTCGGCGAACTCGTGAGCATCGGGACACTGTTCGCATTCGCGGTCGTCTGCATCGGCGTGCTTGTCTTGCGCATCACACAGCCGGAACTCAAGCGCGCATTCAAGACGCCTGCCGTATTCATCGTCGCTCCGCTCGGCGCGCTTTCATCGGTCTTTCTGATGACGGGACTGCCTGCCGATACGTGGATACGTCTCATCGTATGGATGGCCATCGGCATCGTCATTTACTTTGTCTACGGCATCCGCCACAGCAGGCTGCGCGACGCGCGACAGACGCCGCCGGGCCACACTGCGAGAAACTGACGATAGACTCAGCCGGAGCGTCGCGTGCTGTGCTCGCGCGCTTCTTGCGCGCTTTCATAGATGTATGGCGCGACGCCCCGTTGCTTGAGCGCGTCGCCAAGCTTCATGCGCAGAAAACTGCTGGTGGTATAGCGCGTGACGCCGTCGTATAGGCCGCTGACGAGTCCCGTGACCATTTCCGAATAGGCATCGAGCATCTCGGGGCGAATCGAAAAGTTGTCGTAGTTGACGATGACATGCGGCTTAGTCTTTACGTCCGCGAGTTGCTTCTCCACTTCGCGGCGTATGTCTTCCACGTCTTGCAGCGTGGCGACTTCGTGCCCTTCGAAGTTGATGAAGAATAGATTCTTCTCCGCGTCGTAACTGAAGCGTTCGGCCAGGCCGAGTCCGAGCAGCACGTCGCGCAGGCCCATCGGCGTATCGTGGAAAATGCGCTCGTTCATCAGGCGCGGCGCCGACTTGATAACGGGCCTGAAGCCCATCTGCGCGACGATATCCCGCTCGATATCGATGCCCGGCGCGACTTCGGTCAACACGAGCCCTTCTTCAGTCAGTTCGAACACGCAGCGTTCGGTGACATACAGCACCGTCTGCCCGCGCTCGACAGCATAGCGGCCGCTAAAAGTGCGATGCTCGACGGCATCGACGAACTTGCGGCAATCGCCGTCGCGACGAATGTTCAGCTTGCCGGCGTCGATCGCTATATCGAGCTTGCCCGCGTTGAACGTGCCGACGAATACGACCTTCTTCGCGGACTGACTGATATTGATGAAGCCGCCGGCGCCCGCAAGCTTCGGCCCGAACTTACTGACATTCAGATTGCCTTCGCGGTCCGCTTGCGCTAGCCCGAGAAAAGCAATGTCGAGGCCGCCGCCATCGTAGAAGTCGAACTGATACGGCTGATCGATGATGGCCTGCGTATTCGTCGCCGCACCGAAATTGAGTCCGCCCGCAGGAATGCCGCCAATCACGCCGGGCTCGGTCGTCATCGTGAACAGGTCGATCACCTGTTCCTCGTTCGCCACACTCGCAATTCCTTCAGGCATGCCGATGCCGAGATTCACGACGCTATTTGCCATCAATTCAAACGCGGCGCGGCGTGCGATGACCTTGCGTTCATTGAGCGGCATCGGCTGCACGGAACTCGCGGCGACACGCAACTCACTGGAAAACGCCGCACTGTATTGTTCGCCGAACGTCTGCCAGTGATTCTCCGGACGCGCGACAACGACGCAATCGACCATCACGCCGGGAACTTTCACTTGTCTTGCACTGAGTGTGTTGGATTCCGCAAGCCGTTCCACTTGCGCAATGACGATGCCGCCTGAATTGCGCGCAGCCATCGCGATGGAAAGTGCTTCGAGCGTAAGCGCCTCCTTCTCCATCGTGACGTTTCCATTGAGGTCGGCAGTCGTGCCTCTGACGATCGCGACATCGATGGGAAAAGCCTTGTAATACAGGTATTCGACGCCGTCGATCTGCATGAGCCGCACGATATCCTCGGTCGTGCGCGCATTGAGCTTGCCGCCGCCATTGCGCGGATCGACGAACGTGCCAAGGCCCACGCTCGATAGCTGTCCGGGCCGATGCGCGGCGATATCGCGAAAGAGTTGCGAAATGACGCCCTGAGGCAGGTTATACGCTTCGATGCGGTTCTCCATCGCGAGCTTTTGCAAGCCCGGCACGAGTCCCCAATGTCCGCCAACGACTCGCTTGACCAGTCCTTCATGCGCGAAGTGGTTCAGCCCTTTGGTGCGGCCATCGCCCTGCCCTGCGGCATAAACGATCGTGAGATTTTCGACTGGCTCGTGAGAATCGGATGACGCCTTGTCTTTGCTTTCGAGGAACCGTGCTTCGAGCGCAATGGCCACTTCTTCCGCGAAGCCGACACCGACGAAGCCGCTCGTCGCGATGGTGTCGCCTGAACGAATCAACCGGACGGCCTCACTCGCGGAAACGATCTTGCCGCGTTCCACGAGGCGCGCCGACGATGGAAACGGATGACGAGGCGTGGCGGTCATGGTGTCTCCTTTATTCGATGCTCGTGATGATCACGATCACGATGCTTCGCATCACGGTATCACCAAATTGCAATCAATGACTCGCGCCGAGATACGCCGCCTTGACCGAAGGATCGTTGCGCAACTGCTCCGCTGGCCCATGCGTCGCGACGCGACCGTTTTCGAGCACATAGCCGTAATCGGCAACATTCAGCGCAGCAGCGGCAAACTGTTCGACGAGCAGCATCGTCACGCCGTCCTGCTTGAGGCGCTCGATGATACGAAAGACTTCTTCGACGAGGATCGGCGCAAGGCCCATGGATGGTTCATCCAGCAGCACGAGATCGGGATTGAGCATGATGGCGCGCGCCATCGCGAGCATCTGCTGTTCGCCGCCGCTAAGCGTCCCGGCAAGCTGGTGCCGACGCTCCTTGAGTCGCGGAAACAGCTCGATCGCCCGTTCGAGATCGGCAGCGACGTCGCCTTTGGGACGCGCCCACGTCAGGCGCGGAAATGCGCCCAGCAGCAGATTGTCCGTGACGGACATCGTCGCGAATACGCGTCGTCCTTCGGGCGAATGCGCCAGACCCAGACGCGCGATCTTGTGAGAGTCCAGTGCGTCGATACGCTTTGCCGCAGTGCCGACGCCCATGGTTATTTCGCCGTCAGTCGGCTTGATCATGCCGGAGATCGCGCGCATGGTCGTCGTCTTTCCCGCGCCGTTGGAGCCGATCAGCGTGACGACTTTCGCCTTCGGCACGTTGAGCGATATGCCATGCAGCACTTTCACCTTGCCATAGCCCGCGTGGAGGTTATTGATCGTTAGCATCGTTGATCCTTCTCGTGGCGTTGCTCTGCGATTGCCTGGCCGTATTCATCAAGCCGTTTCCGCGGCCTTGCCGCCCAGATACGCTTCAATCACTTTCTCGTTAGCCTGAATGTCCGCAGGCTTGCCTTCCGCGATCTTTTGCCCGAAGTCGAGCACCGACACGGTATCGCACACGCTCATCACCACATCCATATGATGCTCGATCAGAACCAGCGTAATGCCGTGATTGCGCACCTTGCGGATGATCGCGACGAGCTCGCGAATATCCGGCGCAGTGAGTCCGGCAGCAGGCTCATCGAGCAGAAGCAATTGCGGATCGAGCGCGAGTGCCCGCGCGATTTCGAGCAGACGCTGCTTTCCATAAGGAAGATTACGTGCTTCTTCGCCCGCGACGTGCTCCAGCCCCACGAAACGCAGCATGTTGAATGCGCGCTCGCGTGCGGCCTGCTCTTCCCGCCGATAACGCGGGCTCATCGCGCCGACATCCGCGAAATTCGAGCGAAACGTATGATGCAGACCGACAAGCACATTCTCGAGCGCGGTCATCTCGCCAAATAGCTGTACGTTCTGGAAAGTGCGCGCGATGCCCGACAGCGCGATCTTCGATGAAGTACGCCCGCCCAGCGACTCGCCCTGATATTCAATGACGCCCGAGGTCGGCACGTAGATGCCCGTCAGGACGTTCATCATCGTGCTCTTGCCCGATCCGTTCGGTCCGATCAGGCCATGAATCGTGCCGCGCTTCACCGTCAGGCTGACGTTGTTCAGCGCTTTGAGGCCGCTGAACTGCATCAGTACGCCGCGAACATCGAGAATGGCATCCGCGCCTTCGCGTGCGACGGCGGCGACTGCATCGTCTTCGCGCGTATCGCTTGCAAGGGCGTCGGTATCGACCTTGGTGACGCGCACGCGCCCGAGATGCAGTGTCTTTCGCACGAAGCCGACGATGCCGTCCTGCAAGTAATAGACGACGAGCAAAATCATCAGGCCAAATATCGTGAGACGCCAGTCGGTCAGCGCATCGATCCAGAAAGAGAATGCGGCAAGGCCCGCAGTCCCGATCACCGGGATGGCCACGCGTTGCGGCGTCGTTGTCTTGCGTGCCAGTGCAAGCGCGGCTCCTGCAACGACGAGCACAGCAAGTGCGGTAGCGACGATCCGAAAGTTCGCTATGTCGTCGAGCAGCTTGGGCAACAACACGATGACTGTCGAACCGATGATCGCGCCCGTGCGAGTCTTGCGGCCGCCCATGATGATCGCGAGCAAGAAGAGAATCGTCAGTTCGAAGTTATAGGTATTGGGCGAAATGTATTGCTCGGAATAGGAATAGAGACAGCCAGCCAGTCCGGCAAAGCCCGCACTAATCACGAACGCATACACCTTATAGCGATAAACCGACACGCCCATGCAATCCGAGGCGATGGGGCTATCGCGCAAGGCTTCGAACGCACGCCCGAGATGCGACTTCAACACGCGATGCACTACGATCAACGATGCCACCAGCAGCGCGGCAATAAGCCAGTAATACTCGACTTCATCGAGCTTGTGACCCGCCAACGTAGGCTTGGGAATCTTGAGTCCCATCGGGCCGTTCGTCAGAAAGTCCATCTCGTTGATGAGAATCTGGATGATCGTGCCGAACGCGAGCGTGACCATCGCTAGATAAGGACCGGACACGCGCAGCGCGGGCAACGCGAGTATCGCGCCGAATGCGGCAGTCACGGCGATTGCGAGCGGCGCGGTCACATAGAACGGCATGCCGAGCTTCGCAAACAGAACGCCCGCCGTATAAGCGCCGACGCCAAAGAGGCCCGCGTGACCGAGCGATACCTGACCGGTGTAGCCCACCACGATATCGAGCCCGAACAGCAGGATCGCGTAAATCATGATGGTTTCGACGAGATGGATGTAATACGGATTTCCCGACACGACCGGGAACGTCGCAAGCGCCGCGAGGCCGATCAGGGCCGCAATCCAGTTCTTCGCTTTGTTCATGGCCGCCTCAGACTTTTTTGATCGCTGCCTTGCCGAACAGACCCGCAGGCTTGACCGCAAGCACGATCAAAAGCAGCACGAGGCCGGGCACGTCCTTGTAGCCGGTGGAGATATAGAAGCCCGTCGTCGTCTCCGCGATGCCCAGAATCATGCCGCCGACGATGATGCCCATGCCGCTCGACAAGCCGCCGATGATCGCCACCGCGAAAGCCTTGAGGCCGAGCACCGCGCCCATCGTCGCGCCTGTCAGCGTAAGCGGCGCAATGAGGACGCCCGCGAACGCCGCCGTCAGCGACGACAACGCATACGAGAACGTGATGACGAGTCCCGTATTGATGCCCATGAGCGCGGCGGCATCGCGATCGTTGGCGGTTGCCACGACAGCCTTGCCGAAGATCGTTTTGCGATTGAAGAATTCCACCGCCAGCATCATGACGAGCGCACCCGCTACGACAAGCAGCTCCATCGGCAATACGTTCGCGCCGAACACGTGAAGCGGCGATTCGGGCAGCGGCGAAGGAAAGCGCAGATCGTCACGCCCCCACACGTTCTCCGCGACATTCTTGAAGATGATGCCAAGCGCAATCGTCGACATGATCCAGCCGAATTCCGACTTGATCTTGATCGCCGGCCTCACGCCAATTCGCTCGACCAACGAGCCTTGCAGAAGCCCGAACAGGCACACAAGCGGAATCATCAGCCAGTAGTTGACGCCTGCCGATACGAGCGTCAGGCCCACGAGTGCGCCGAGCATGAGCGCATCGCCCTGACCGAAGTTCAGCGTGCCGGAGGTCGCGAAGGTGAGCTGATAGCCGAATGCGATCACCGCGTAGATCATGCCAAGCGCGATGCCGCTGTAAATGAGCTGAAGAAGAATCATCGTCTGGACGCCTTTGGATCGGAACACCAAGCGCATGCGTCAAGCCGCGCCCGCCATCTGCGGCGGGCGCGGCTCTTACCCTCGGAATGGAAACTCGTGCGTCAGTTCGAAGCGGTCGTCGTCTGCTTGTTGCGCAGCGTGCTGCCGCCTTTCTTGTCCGCGTCGTATGCGTAGACGACCCGCCCGGCCTTCACTTCACCGATCACAGGCACGTTCGGGCTGATCGCTTCGTGATCCACCTTGGTGAAGGGCTTGTCGTAGGACATCACCACGCCGTCGACCTTGGTGCTCAGGTTTTCGAGCGCTTCCTTCACCTTCGGGCCATCGGTGGAACCGGCTTGTTTGATGGCCGCTGCAAGCAGATAAACCGAGTCGTAGCCTTGCGCCGCCGACACCGGCGAATCGATGCGATCGTTCTTCGGCTTGAATTCCTTCAGATACGCTTCGATAAAGGCTTTACGCTTCGGCGTATTCGCGTCCTGAATGAAGGTCTGCGGCATGCGCGCGCCTTCGCCATTCGCACCCGCGTTGTCGATATAGTTCGCCATGGAAAGCGTCCAGCTGCCGATCAAAGGCACTTTCCAGCCGAGCTTCGCCATGCCGTTCGCAATCTGCGCAAGCTCCGGCCCGATGCCATAAGTAAGGACAGCTTCCGCGCCCGCCGCCTTTGCCTTGAGCAATTGAGCGGTCATGTCGACATCCTTAATATTGAATTTCTCGACTGCGACAGGCTTGACGCCCTTCGACGAGAGCGCCTTTTCAAGGTCTTCGCGGCCAAGCTGGCCGTAGTTCGTCGAATCGGCGAGGATCGCGACCTTCTTGAAGCCGCGCTTGGTGATGGCTTCCTCGACGATCATCGGCGCCTGAATGCGGTCGGCTGCGGCGTTGCGGAAGACATAGTTGTCGGGCTGATCGTCGAACTGCTTGGTGACGACCGAACCCGTCGCGACATTGTTGAAGACGGGAATCTTCGCTTCCTGGAAGAAGCGTTGGGAGGCGAGCGCAACGCCGGTATTGATATAACCGACCACGGCTACGACCTTCTCCTTGTTGATCAGCTCTTGCGCGATCTGTACACCGCGTTCGTTTTTGGCTTCGTCATCGCGTTCTACGAGCACGATCTGCCGCCCGAGCACGCCGCCCGACTTGTTGATTTCCGCAGTCGCGAGCCGCACGCCGTCGCGCATGCTGACGCCCATCGACGACGAGCCTCCCGTAAACGGGCCGTCGACGCCGATCTTGATCGGATCCGCCGCATAGGCCGACGAAAAAACGCCGAACGCGAGCATGCCCGCGATGAGCTTCATCTGCATTCCCATTTCTGTCTCCGTCGCTTGAACCGCTTTGTGAAAGCCTGAGCGCCCGATTCTTTTAGCTGTCGCTCTAATTAGGCGATTGGTGACCGAGTTTAGAAAAATGTAAGGATCAGACCATATTCGGACATACCCGAACAGCACGAGCGTTAGCGCACATCGGGACGCAAAACGGCGGCATCCCGAAGCGGCCGCTTCGGGATGCAAAGGAACAGCGAAGGAAGCGATGAACTGTTTTAGCGCGGCGTGCCCTGCTCGACGGCGTGCGTGAACTGGCGCAAGACCGAGGCGGAAGCGTCAGTCACGGCCCAGAACGTCATGCCGTCGCGATTCCAGCGGGCAAGCGCATAGCCATCGTCAGACTGTGTGACGACGATCTGTCCATCCTTGAGCGGCGGCTTCTCGGGAAACACATAAACGTCGATGGGATGCTTCAGATATCGATAAACAACAACAGCGACCGGCCGATGCCCGACGTAATCGAGCCGTCCGCCAACGAGCGCGAAGCCGGGTCCAGCCGGATCGACTACAGGCGGCGCATAGTCGATGCGGCCGTTGAACCACGGCTTGACCGTGTGCTTGTCGCTGGACAATACATCGATGGGCCGATCCGACATCAACGCGCGTACATGGCTCGACACGATCTCCTGCGCGAGCGGTGCATCGCTCGCAGGACGCGGCACGGTCTGGAACCACAGCATCGCGCCCAGCACGATCGCGGAAAGCGTCGCGCCCGTGAATGCGCCGCCGAAGAATGGCCCCGGTAAAGCAAGCCAAAGACGCCACGGACGGCGACCTTGCTCAGGCTTTTGCGAACGCTGACTTTCCTCGCGCACGCGCGCCAGCACTTGCGCGCGCAAATGCACCGGCGCGTGCTGATATAGCGAGCCATCGTTGAGCCTCGTATCGAGCGAAGCGGCTTCGTTATTGTCCATTGCCCGACTCCTCGGAATGCCCCGGCCCCGACTTGCGCACGAGCCTGACGCTTGGTCTGTCGCATTGCGCCGCGCGCACCGCCCCGGCCAGCATCTTGCGGCCTCGCGCAAGCCGCGACATCACCGTTCCTATCGGCACGCCCGTGATCGCGGCGACTTCCTTGTAACTCATGTCTTCCAGTTCACGCAGCACCAGCACCTCGCGGAAAGCGAGCGGTAAGGCCTCCAGTGCGCGATGCACGAGGTGGACTTCGTCCTTACGCACTGCAAGCGTCTCAGGGTTCACGCCGGCTTCGTCGGACCAGCCAGGCAAGGCTTCGTCCCCGGCGATGTCTTCATCGTAGGGCGTCCCATCGGCCATGTGCACGCGCTTGCGCCACTCGGTGAACCAGGTGTTGCGCACGATAGCCAGAAGCCATGCACGCGCATTCGCTTCCTCGCCGCCTTCGAAGCCGCTAAAGAAACGGAATGCGCGTAAATAGGCTTCCTGGACGACATCATCCGCGTCGCTCGCGCTGCCGGAAAGCCAGCGCGCAAGGTTGTATGCGGCGTCGATATGCGGCATCACGGTCGCCTCGAAGCGCGCATGCGGGGACTTCTCTGCTCTCGACCTGCTGGACCACATCGCGCGGGTCTCCTCAAGGCGAATCAACGCACGCCTGGTGTCGCGCGTGCACATCCTCCTTTACTTGTTCCAGGACCGCTTTATTCCCTTCCCCCGAAGAAATTTTCCAGGAATATCGCGCCGCGTAAGCCGGTTCGATGGACGGATGCCCGCTGCGTCATTCATTGCCTTTTACGTCACTCGCAAAGGAACCATCATGTATACCAAACCCAGGGATTTGCCGCCCGCGTCCGAACTGGACGATCACGGCAAGCGCCGGCGCACCGCTCTCTCTTGCATGGCGTGGGCGGGCGCAGGCGTGTTGTGGACGATCAGCGGCGGCGTGCCGCGCTCGAGCCTGGTTTCCTCGGCTCATGCCGAGGAAAACGCGCAGTCCTTCAGCTTCGTGCAGATCAGCGATAGCCATATCGGATTCAACAAGGATCCGAACACGGAACCGGCGAGCACGCTCGAAGCAGCCATCGGCCAGGTGCGAAAGATGCCTCAGCGCCCCGCTTTCATGATTCATACCGGCGACATTACACATCTCTCGACGCCGGCCCAGTTCGATACGGCGACGCAGATCGTCGGCAATGCAGGCATGCCGGTGCATTACGTCCCCGGCGAACATGACGTGCTCGTCGATAACGGCGACCCGTTCTTTGCGCGCTTTTCCGTGCAGTATGGACGCGGCAGCACGCGTCACTGGTATAGCTTCGACGAAGGCGGCGTGCATTTCATCGGCTTGACCAATGTAATCGACCTGAAGGGCGGCGGCCTCGGCTTCTTAGGCGATGAGCAACTCGCATGGCTCAAGCAAGACTTGCAGGGAAGGACGAGCAGTACGCCTATCGTCGTATTCGCGCATATACCGTTATGGGCGCTGTATCCCGCATGGGGCTGGGGCACCGACGACAGCGCGCAAGCACTCACCTTGCTGAAGCGCTTCGGTTCGGTGACGGTCTTGAATGGACATGTGCATCAGGTCGCGCAGAAAGTAGAAGGCGACATGCGTTTTTATTCGGCTATGTCGACCGCGTTTCCGCAGCCCGCGCCGGGCGCGGCAACCGGCCCTGGACCGATGAAAGTCGGCGCAGACCGCTTGCGATCGATGCTCGGCTTGCGCGCCGTGACGCACGTTGCGGGACGCGAGCAGTTGGCTATCGTCGATACCTCGCTGGCGGAGGCAGGAGCATGAACATCACGCTCATTCGACAATGCGCCCGGCAGCTTGCAATCGCGCTCGCGATCAAGGGCCTCGTTGGCGCGATGCCATCCGCTTGCGCCGAAGAACCTGCACAGCAAGTGGCCGCTGTGAGCGCGCCTGTCGTGTCCATCGACAACTTCGCGTTCAACAAGGACACGCTGACCGTCCCTGCCGGCACGAAGGTGACATGGACCAATCACGATGACATGCTGCATACCATCGTCGACGAAGCAAAATCGTTCAAGTCCGATCCGCTCGACAGCGGCGACAGCTTCTCGCATGTATTCGACAAGCCGGGAACGTATAAGTATTTCTGTTCGCTGCATCCGCACATGACAGGAACCATCATCGTGCAATGAATGCGCGACGCCACGGCGCGGTCTGTCAGCTTCGCGCTTTGGCGATCGCATCGAGATTGCCTTCGCCAAAGCCGTGATGTCCGCGCCGCTCGACGATTTCGAAGAACATGTCGCCCGGCTCGCGTTCGATGAAGGTCTGCAAGAAGAGTTGCGGCGTGCCGTCGGGAAGAATCTCGCCATCGACGAGAATTCCGCGCGTGCGCAGCTTGTCGATAGCGAGGCCATGACCGGGCAGGCGGGCATCGATCTCGTCGTAATAGCGTTGCGGCGGCATGAGAAAGCGCACGCCCCGCGCGCTGAGGGCGTCGACGGAGGCGAAGATATCGGCGGATGCCAGTGCGATGTGCTGCACGCCCTCGCCTTCATGATCGGGCAGGTATTGCTGCATCAAGTCCGTGCGATACGTGCCCTTCTCGTAGACCGTAATGCGAATGGAGCCGCATGGCGAGACCGTGACAGCGGAATCCTGCGACACGTGCCAGTCCGGATGCACTTGATGAATCTCGCGGAAATGCAGCACGTCGTCGTAGAAATCGAGCCATTCGCGGATGCGGCCAGCGCCGACCGTCTGCGTGAAGTGATCGACTTCGAGCAGGCCCGCGCCTTTGAGATCCGCATTCGCATCGGGAATCGCCCGGAAATCGATGTCGTATATCGATGTTTCGCCGCTATTCTTGCCCGGCCAGTGATCGACGAAATAGATATGCGAATCGCCAATGCCTTGAATGGCCGGTATTGCCAGTTCGTTGGGGCCGATCTTCTCGCCTTCGAAATCCCATGCGCCGTAATCGACGGCGCGCTCATGCGCCGTTTGCGCATCCAGCACGCGAATGCCGATGGCCGCGATGCCGACGCCATGCGTTTCGGCGAACCGCGTCGCGAATGAATCCGGCTCGGCATTCAGCAAAAAATTCATGCTGCCCTGCCGATACAGCGTGACCGCCTTGCTGACGTGCTGCGCAACCGGCGTGAAGCCAAGGCGCTCGAATAATGCGGCGAGCCCTTGTGGATCGGGGCTCGAAAACTCTACGAACTCCAGCCCCGCAATGCCGAGCGGATTCTCGCCGATCTGAGATTCGGCGGCCGTGCTGGCGGACGGAGAAAAGTCAGCGGAGTCAGGCTGGGTCATCGGCAATACCTCGAATTGTACGAACTGGTTCACGGATGCGAAAACTACCATGACTGCCGCATCGCGTGCCACCATCGCGTTTGCGTGGCACATCTTTGCAGCTAGAGTAGCGGCAGCGTGTCGTTCGTGTCAAAGCGGGGCCCGCCCGCGCCTCAGCCGGCCAGCCGCGCGGGGCTCATCGAGAGACGCCTGACCTGCGGCGGAAATACATTCCAGGTGCCATCTTCGTGGCGGAAAAAGATTATCGCAATGGAGCCGCCTGCATGCCACGCCTCGATGCGAACGAAGCGCATGCCCGTGAGATGCGAACGGCACAGTTGCACGACGCGTGCCGGATGCGCCGGCGAAGGTGCGAGCCATTTATCGACGGCCCAGTGAAGCGAGTTTTCGGGGGTGTCCATGATGGTCTCCTCACATGGCTAAAGACGTATTCAGTCCGCTATTTGCAAACGCGCTTCCACGGCGGCGCCGTTCAGCCGAAACATAGGCCTTGAGCAGTCCCTTGAGCGCATCGAGCGCGACGCCTGGATGAACGAGGCACGCGCGCACTTGACTGCTGCGGGCTTCACCGAACAGGCACCATGAAACGAAGTGCTCGCAGTTGTTGGTCAACAGGCGGTAACGATCCTCGCCGAGCCTGCTGCGTGCGCGGCGCACCGCTTCCATGCCGATAAAACGTGCAGCCGCATGCTGGCGCATTGTCACGCCATAGCCGCCCGCAAACTGCGCGAGCGTCACTTCCTCGATGGGACCGCGATGCAGTGACTTGGCGAAGCCGGCATAGTGGATAACCATGCCGTTACCCGCATAAATTCCGTGATGCTCGTACCCGGAGCGGCGCGTGACGACTTCGGCGCCGAGGGAAAAGCCGTGCTCTGCGGCTGTTTCATCGAACGATCCGGACGTTTCGCTGCTTGACATGACTCGCTCCGTTATGAGTTCTTCGGCTGGCGCCAGGTGTTTGTGCGACGCCTGGTTGCGATGTCATTTGCAGCTTTCTTGCCAGTTTTTTAGTGCCTTGATTTAATTGAATTTATTGATTATCGTCGAGCCGGAGTGACGGCATGGTGTTTGGGTCAAACAAACGGCGCTGGCCCGTTTCTGTTGGGGCTTGGCCATCTGTCGGTATGCGCCCGGGGTGTCGGTGGAAAACTGACGGGCGATCGCGAATGTCGGTGCGCGCCCAACGCCAGACGACGCAGACCCGCGTCGAGTGGGCTCCGAGCGCCCGCCACGACGTCGGCATACGACTTGCATTGGCTCACTCGTCCCTCGAAGCGCTTTGCGGAGAACCAATATGAGCGTCCTATCCGTCACCGATCTCGAATGCAGTCGCGAACTCGACGACGCGGCGATGTCGGCCATCAGTGGCGGCGGCGGCGCGCCGTGGGTCTTTGGCTGGATCACGCCGTACATCTCGGGGCGTCAGGAAGGCTTTGGCGGCGTCGTGAATATCTACGACATCACGAACAACTTCACTGCGGACCAGATGATCAATCAGTTCCAGTCGGTCGATGTCCATAATTCCGGCAACGGCGCGAATCTCACAGTCAGTCCGAACGCAGCGTCGGCGAATAGCGTGGGGTAGCGCCCAGCGCGTTTAGCGCGCGCTTTCTGGCGCACAATCGGCGGATTGCGTGCGCGCTTCAGGACCAAGGGAGGTTGTCGTGACCTTCACGGCTGAATTTAGATGGACATCGGCTGCCCGCTCCGATGTCGGATGCATTCGGCAAATCAACGAAGACGCCCTGCTCGATTCACCCGAGCGCGGTCTATGGGCCGTCGCCGATGGCATGGGCGGACACGCTGTCGGCGATCTGGCGAGCCGTATGGTCATCGAGAGCCTGTCAGCTATCTCGTCCAATGGCGGGCTTGCCAGTGTCATCGCGGATGCGCGCGAACGTCTCATCGACGTCAACGGCAGGCTGCGCGTGGAGGCCGCCAGACGGCTGGTATCGCGCATCGGCAGCACAGTGGTCGTGCTTGCCGCCCGGAACGGCGCATGCGCTTATCTCTGGGCCGGCGACAGTCGAATCTATCTGTTCAGGAACGGAAGGCTCGTGCAATTGACGCGCGATCATAGCCACGTCGAAGAACTCAAAGCACGCGGGCAGTTGACCGCGGAAGAAGCGCTGCATCATCCCGCGCAGCATTTGATCACACGCGCAGTGGGCGCGCTCGACGTTCTCGATCTGGATGAAAGCACCGTCGCGCTGAACGACGGCGATACCTTTCTCTTGTGCAGCGATGGCTTGTCGAACGAGATCAGCGAAGCGGAAATGGCAAGCGAACTCACAGCGGGCAACTGCGAGCTTGCCGCGCAAAGACTGCTTGAAAAAGCGCTCGAACGCGGCGGGCGCGACAATATCTCACTGGTCGTCGCGCATGCGGAAGACGTGATGGCGATGGACAGGACTCAAGTCAATCCGTCGATCTAGCGTCTCTCGCCTTTTGCGCTGCAAGCCGGAAATCCTTTGAGTGCAGCCCATGTTTCTTCAATAGCATTTGCAGGTGCGAACGGTTCATCTCATAGCGCCGCGCCAGTTCCGCTACGGTGCCGCCCACTTCCTGCAAGCCGCGTTCGAGAAAGGCTCGCTCGGCTTCGTCGCTTGCGACGCGCTTGGCTTCGCTCAGAGAACTGGCCGTGGCAATTCCGTCGCCGCTTGCCGATGCTCCGCCAATGGCAAGTGACAGCGACGACTTCGGCCTGATATCCAGCGGAAGATGCTCGATATCCGCCATATCCCCGGCCAGACAAGCGAGCCGGTACACTACGTTGCGCAGCTCGCGGATGTTGCCGGGATAATCGTAGTGGCGCAGAAAATCGCGCAGCCTGGGCGACATTTTCACGGGCCGGCGTTTGAGCGTGGCCGCAGCTTCGTCGCCGAAATAAGCGAGCAGAAGCGGTATCTCGTCGCGACGCTCGCGCAGTGCCGGCAAGGTCACGTGTATCACACTCAGGCGATAGTACAAGTCCTCGCGAAAGCGCCCTTCATCGCAGAAGCGCCGCAAGTTGCGGTTGGTCGCGGCGACGATGCGCGTGTCGACCGCGATAGGCTCGTCGGAACCTACTCGCTGAATCTCATGCGCTTCAAGCACACGCAGTAACTTCACCTGGCCTGAAAGCGGAAGCTCCCCGATTTCGTCGAGAAAGATAGTCCCCGTGTGTGCGCTTTCGAATTTGCCTTTGCGGTCGTTCGTTGCGCCGGTGAAAGCGCCTCTGCGATGCCCGAATAACTCCGATTCGAGAAGATTGTCCGGAATCGCGCCGCAGTTGACGGAGATATAGGGTTTGTCCGCACGCGAGCCGTTGGCGTGAATGACCTTGGCCATCAGTTCCTTGCCGGTGCCGCTTTCGCCATCGATCAAAACGGGAAGGTCGGTCGGCGCAGCTTTCTCCGCAATTTCCAGTGCTTCCAGCAGTTTCGGGTTGTCGCCGAACGTGCCTTCGAAAACGAAGCTGCGTTCGATCAGCGCCTGCCGCCGGGCCGCAGCCGACAGCTCCCGCTTCGGCTCCGAGGCTGCGGCCTGCACGAAGCGCTCCTTGTGCGAAAGCTGCATGACTTCATCGCGCAATGCGCTAGCCTGACGCAACAGCTTCTCGATTTCCGGGCGCTCGAGGCGGGAAGTCCATCGCAGCGTCGAGCGCAATATCTCGATCTTCTCGATGATTCCCGCATACGAAATCGCCGATGCGGGCACGCTGTCGCTTTCAGGCTGGTCGAGTATTTTCATGCTGCGCTCAGTTGCTTCTGCACGAGTTGGTAATACATGCCCTTTCTTGCGACGAGTTCGTCGTGCTTGCCTTGTTCGACGATGCCGCCTTCATAGAGCACGAGAATCTTGTCGGCGCGCATGATCGTGGAGAGTCGGTGCGCGATGATGACCGCCGTGCGTCCCTTTAATATCTCCTGCATGTTGCCGAGGATATTGCTTTCCGATTGCGTGTCGAGTGCGGACGTGGCTTCGTCGAACACGAGCAGTCGCGGATCGTGATAAAGCGCGCGTGCGATGCATAGCCGCTGTATCTGTCCGCCCGACAGCCCGACACCCCGCTCGCCGACCACTTGCTCATAGCCGAGTGGCATGCGCGTGATGAACGCGTGGGCATCGGCCATCTTGGCGACTTCCTCGATGCGCCTGCGGTCCGGCGCTTCGTCGCCGCTCGCGATGTTGTCTGCGATGGTTCCCGAGAACAGCAGATTGCTTTGCATTACATAACCGATCTGCGCACGATAGAAGCCTTTGTCGATCACGTTGATGTCGTAGCCATCCACCGTCATCTTTCCCTCACCCGGCGCATAGAATCCGACCAGCAATTTTGCAAGCGTCGTCTTGCCTGATCCGCTGCGGCCAACCACTGCAATCAATTCACCCGGCTTGATATCGAAGCTGATGTTTTCCAGCACATAAGGCGTGTCGCCATCGCCATAACGGAAGTACACGCCGTTGAAGCTGATATTGCCCTGAAGGTCCGGCAACATCACGCGCTGCTGCATGTCAGAAGGTTTCTGCTCCGGCTCGATGTCGAGTACATCGCCAAGCCGCTCCATTGCGACGCCCGCATCGTTGAGCAGGCTCCATAAGCCGATGAGTCCCATGAGCGGCGACAGCACGCTTCCCATGAAAGCGTTGAATGCGATGAGTTGTCCAATGGTCAGTTCGCGTGAGAGCACGAGATTCGCGCCGACCCATAACACCGCGATGGTCGTCGCAGCATTCAATAGCTGACTGCACAGCCCCACGACGATATTGAACCGCTGCGACTTGTACTGCACTTCCAGGGACTTCGCGTACTTCTTCTCCCATTTCAGGCGCACCGCCCGTTCGATGCCCATCCCCTTCACCGTTTCGACGCCGCCCAATGCCTCCATCAGATAAGAACGCGCGTCCGTGCTGGAAGAGAACATCTCGCGCGCATTGTGCTTGATGCGCGGCGTTGCCAGCACCGTCAGCGCCATCAGCGGAATCACGAATGCGATGAGCAAGAGCGTGAGCTTCACGTTGTAGAGAAACATGATCGTGAAGTAGATGAACACCATCAGCAGATTCAGCACTGTCGTGACCGTGGACTCGGTGAGAAACGCGCGGATCGTATGGTTTTCCTGGAAGCGCGCGAATACGTCCCCCGTCTTGCGCTTCGCAAAAAAGCTGAACGGAAGCGAGAACGTATGCTTGAAGAACTGCGACATCATCGAGAAGTCCATGTTTCGCACCATGAAGTTCGCGAGATAGGCGCGTATGGTGGACATGAGTTGAGAGAAAACGTTGGATACGATGAGTCCCGCAATCAGCACATGCAGCAGCCCGACGTTCTGATGCACGATCACGCCGTCGAGAATGTTCTGGATGATGAGCGGCGGAACGACGCCCAGCATCTGAATGACGAACGTCGCAAGAAAAAGGTGCAGCAGTATCTTGCGATAGGGCTTGAGATAACCGACGAAGCGTATCCACGGCGAATTCGATACCGCCTGTTGCACGAGGTCCTGCGCAGGCGTGAAGAGCAGGCACGTGCCGCTCCAGCCACGTTCGAACTCGCCTGCTGTCATCTTTCTGAAGCCGATAGCCGGGTCCGCGACCCAGACGTTCTCGCTCGATATCCCATAGACGACGATGTAGTGATAGCCCTCCCAATGCGCGATGAACGGCAGCTCGAAACCACGCAGCGATTCATAGGTGCACTGCATGCCGCGCGTGGTGAATCCGAGTGCTTCGCCGGCGCGCGCAAGGCTGTCGAGCGTCGCGCCTTGCGTCGTCACGTTAGCGAGTTCACGCAGTTTGCCGAGCGTCATGCCGATGCCGTAATGCCGGCATATCATGGCGAGGCACGCAGCGCCGCAGTCCATTTCTTCGGCCTGTTCGACCCATGCGAAGCGCTTGATGACGCGCTCGCCGAATTCCGGCTTTGACTGAAGATCGAGCATCGCCGGCAGCTTGCGCCGTTCCGCCAGCTTTCTTTGCCGCTGCAATTCACGCTCGATGTATCGGATGCGCTCTTCGAGCACCTCGCGCAGTTTGACATTGCGCTCGATGATGAAATGCACGGTCTTTTCAGGTATGACGAGCAGCCGTGTATCGACGCTCGCAATGGCCGACGCCATCTGCTCCTGACGCATCACGCAAGCCTTTTCGCCAAAAATCTCGCCGGGGCCGAGCGTCGCGATCACATGTTGCTGGCCGCCTTCATCGCGCACGAGGCGCACTTCTCCCTGCCGCACGACGTAAAGGCGTCTGTCGTCGCGCGTGTCCTGCTTGAAGATCTCTTTGCCTTCGCCGATGCGCTTGACGCCGACGCTGCGCACGCACTCTTCGAGTTCCGCCTTGTTCAGCTTGCCGCGCAAATCGAATAGCTTCGCGACGAAACCTCCGGCGGAAGCAATGGCGACGTAGCTCGTGACAAACGCAAGCGCGGCGGGGTTCCTCGCGATGACCGGCTCGATGACCTTGCGCGGAATGAACAGCAGTTCTGTCTTGCCCGAGGAACGCACCGACGACTCATGCCGATACTCGCGCAACATGGCGATATCCGCGAACGTCTCGCGCTCCTTCTTGACCCCCATGCTGATTTCCTTGCCGTGCTCTTCCGTGAAGATGCGCACGGAGCCGGCCCTGACGATGAACAGGCCATCGGCCGGATCGCCCGCATTGCATACGGTCTCGCCGAAGGCATAGCGGCGCGACTCGGCGTGCGCGGCGAGTTGCTCCGTTTCCTCGCGCGAGAACGGAGAGAGTATCTCGACTGCCGCAAGAAACTCGGCCGTCGAATCGAAGGTGGAAGGGGCGTCCATTGGCGTGGCGGCGCTTTAACGCGCTTCGATGACGTGCTCTTGCGCACGCGCAAGCAGCCATTCTTCGCGCAACAGCCGGCGTATTTCGGCCGTCACGTCTTCGTCGAGCGTCGCGGGGTACGTGGCCGTCACCGCGAAGATTTCATAGGCGGAGCCATCGGCGGATACGAACGGGCCAAGAAGATCGCCGGGCGCAGCGTTGAAGACTTTCGCCTCGATATCCGGCTTGAGCTGCCCACGCATGACACGTCCAATGACACCGCCGCTCTCGCGCGTATCGGCCAACGAATGCTCGCGCGCCATGTCCGCGAAGCTATCCGGGTCGTCGCTGAGATACGAGATCATTTCTTTGGCGCTGCCCTCTGTGTCGAGCACGATATGACTCACTTCGATGCTGTCGAACTTCGGCGAATTTAGTTGAAAGTATTCTTCGATGGCCGGCTGCGTGCCGACGTTCTCCAGCATCTTTTCCTGATAGAGCGTGTCTGTGATGAAGACTTCGAATTCGTCGAGACTTACATTCAGCGCATCGAGATAGTGATTCATATCCGCCGCGCGATGCAGCCCGCGTATGCGCCGGAACTGATCGGCGCGCGTCTGAATCTCATCGGCCGTCAGTTCGATCCGTGCTTTCTTGGCCGCACGTACAGTGAGCTTGTCGCGTACCAGTTGTTCGATGAGTCCGTCGAACTGACCGTTGAGTTTGAGATGCCGAATGAATTCGCCCACATCGACCACTTCATCATCGATACGCACGATTGCTGTCATATCGTTCTCCGTTTGGTTTAGCCAGCCACGTTGCGGAATGGATCGAGGCCCATGTCAATGAGCCGCCGTTCACGCACGACGACTTCCGCCGCCGCGGTCATGCCGTAGCGCAGCGGATATCGCGTGCCGCCAATCTGGTAGTAGTCGCGATCCAGCGTGACGCGACCTTCATACACGGGCTGTTTCGTCGCCGGGCTTGGTTTGGCAGCGGGCGAGATGAACGCGAGCGTGCCGTCGATCACGCCATAGCGCTGATAGGGGAATGCATTGAACTTGATCTTGACGCGCTGCCCTTCTCTCAGGAACGCGCGATCATGCTCTGCAATTTCGATCTTCAAAACAGGACGGGCATTGGCGGGCGCTATGCCGCCAAGCGGCGTATTCGCCTGAATCTTGTCGCCGGGCTGCGTGGAAGTCACATCCGTGACGACGCCCGACACCGGGGCCAGTATCAACAAGAAATTATCCTTGTCGATGTTCTCGAAGCGAATGCGCGCCGCGGCGTCCGCGACGAGCCGCGCCGTCTGCAATTGAAGACGCAACTTGTCTTCCGTGCTTGCGACTTCCCGCATGGCCGCCTCGTATTGCAGCCTGAGATTCGTCGATTCCTGACCGCTCGTTTCGAGTTGCGCTTTGGCCTGAGTGAATTCATGACTCAAACGGAAGTCCAGTTCCGCGAGCTTCGCCTGCTCGACGCGATAGGCCCCGTCCGCTTCGAGGTAGATATTGCGCTTGGCATCGACCTGCGATTCGGACACGCCGCCGCCGCCCGGCAACGCGAACAGGCGGGTGAAACGATCGAGTTCGTTCTTCGCGGCATCGCGTGCGCGCCGAGCATTTTCGAGCGTGCTGCGCTGTTCCTGCAGTTGCGCCTTCTGCCCTTCAGCGAGCTTGCTGGTGCCCTCGGTCACGCGCTGTTGATGCTGATGCTCTTCCACTTCCATCTGATTCCTGAGCGCCACGATCCTGCGTTCCATGAGCAGCTTCTTTTCCGGAAACTGCTTCCACTCACGCTCGGCATCGTCGAGCTTGAGTTGCGCTTCCAGCGCATTCGTGGCCGCCTCGATCGCGCCGCGCGCGTTGAGACGAGCGACGACATCGTCCTTGCGAACGGGTTGCCCTTCGGCAATGTACAAGTCGGCCAGTTCGCCATCGATCGGCGCATAAAAGCGGCGCACTTCCGACTCCGGCGCGAGCGTGCCTTGCGCCGTCACCATCACATCGGCATGACCGACGAAGGACCACACGAGCGCGGCAGCCACGAGCGATACCATCGCATAGATGAGCGCTCGCGTCAGCTTGAGCGGTTCGGCCGTGAGAATGGCGACGCCCTCCGCACCGTGAACCTCCAGCGCCTCGGAGAACGGCTTAAGGGGCGCGTCGCGCTTCATCGCCTTCTCCTTTGAGCAACGCGAGCTTGCTTTGCAGCAAAGCCGGCTCGAGCACCATACGGAGGTCCTGCAGCGAACGCCGTTGCAGATCCACTTCGTTGTCGATATCGCCTTTGAGGGCTGCCCATTTCTCAGGATCGCCGTTGACCTGTTTCAGGATTCGCATGCCACGCGCGGCTGTGTCTTGCGCATCCAACAAGAGGCGCGCCTGTGTGCGGAACGTCTCGGATACGCCCGATTCAAGGCGCTGCGATCCGCCAATGCCGCCGTTGGTCCGATAGCGTGTCCATAGTGTTTGCGCCTGATTCATCAACGATTGCGCGCGGGACGCTGCCTTGCTTTTCAGCGCAGCAATGTCAGGTGCGACTGCTTTCGCGAAATATGCATCACTCTGTGCATCCAGAGTTTCGTTGAAGGAAAGCACCGAATCTTCATACTGTTTGGAGCCGCGCGCCTTTTGCAAGTCCGCGAACTGCGCGGCGACCGATTGCTTATGCGCGATTTCCTTTTGAACGATTGGCGTCCACGTTCCTTGCCGAAGCTTTTGCAAAGCATCGATGGCGCGTGCGCTATTTCCATTCGTCCATGCGGCCAACACCGCCGCGTATTGCGCAAGCACATCCGCCGGTGGCAACTGACTTGCGCTCATTTGAGCAAAGCGCGTCTTGAACGGCGGCGTCGAGAAATTCGCTTTGCTCAAGGCCGCAACCACTGGCGCGAGGCTCGGCTCGCTCATTGCGCGCTTGAGGTTCGCGTAGGCGTTCGCATCGGCGCGAACGCGATCGAGGCCGCTGAGGCGTGGATACTTTTCAGCGTATTCCTTGAGAGTCGCGTCGATGGCATCGGGATCGTCATCAGCGAGACTCTTGACGATGCTCGCATTCAGCCGGTCGATAGCCGTCAGATAAGCTGAATCGTCGCTTTGCAGCTTGCGCAAGTGACTCAATGCGAGCGCATAGGGTTCGCGAAACTCGGGCACGTATCCCGCGATGCGATCGAGATCGCGTTGATGACCCGTCGCGTCCGCTTCCCAATGCTTGAGAATGCCTGCGATGCTTGCTTCATCCACGTACATGCGAATGGGCGCATCGGGTCCGCCGCGCCCAATCACGAAGCGTTCGAGCTTGCCTATCCAGCCGAGTTCGTCGAGCATCGAACGCACGTCCGGATTGTGCGCGCCCAGCGTTTGCATCTGCGCGAGGATGACATCCGCATCGGCGTATTTGCCTGCACGCAAGGCGTCGAGCCAGCGCGGCACGCCAGATTTCAGCACGGCCTCCGTGTTCATCGCCGTGAAGCGTGCGTCATCGGCATGCCCTTTCAGATATCCGTCGCTGAAGGCGGCGGCTTGCGTATAGTCGCCACTTGCCATCAGCGACTTCGCGCGACGTTCCGACGACCCTCCATAAAAGAGCGCAATTCCGGCCGCGATCAATGCGACGACGATGCACGCAACGACGATGCGTGTGCGTCTGGCGGCGCGCGGGTCGTCGGGAGCGAACGCCTTGCGCAATTCCGCCATGAACAGCGCGACTTTCGTCCGCTTGCCCGAATGTTTGACAGAATGCACGTCTTTCGTGGCGGCGTGTGCGTCCTCGTTGACTTCGTCGTCGGCGGGAGCGGCTTGGTCGATGCAGAAGATATCGAGGAACGAGTGCGCCGAGCCGACGAACGTCGTCTTGTCGTTGTCCTGCTCGGCCTCGGCTTTTGCGGCCGCGGATGGCTGGACCAATTCGGTGAGCGTCGATTCGCTCTCGTCGCCATGGAGATGAACGCGGTAGGCGAAGTGCGTGCCGCCGAATGCGACCGTGTCGCCGTTCTTCAGCTCGACCGCGTGATCGGCGATTCGCTGTCCATTGACGAACGTGCCATTCGTGCTGCCGAGGTCTTCGACGAAAGGCGCACCGCCTTTGACGAACAAATGCGCGTGGCGCCGCGATACGTAGTTCACCTGATGCGGATATGCGTCGCGATACCGCGCGAATGTTTCATCGCTCTTGCTGAACAGAAACGGAAACCGCACGACTTCGATGGGCAGCAGTCCGCGATCGTCGTGTTGCGGCACGAGCGTGATGCCGAGCGGCCTGGGAACGCGCGTGCGGCGTTTGCGCGGCACGAACTGTACGCGATACGTGAGCCGGTTGCCAAAGGCGATTTCGTCGCCATCTCGCAGTCGCACGGGGACGTCGCGCACGGGCGTGCCATTTACCGACGTGCCATTTTTGCTCGCGAGGTCCGCAATATAGGCGTCGCCGTGTTCAATGAAAATACGCGCATGCCGGCGTGATAGTTGCGCCACAGCGTCGGGCGGGCTTTCATCAAAAGGCGGCTCCGCGCGGCCAATCGCGAAGAGATTTTCATCGATGCGTATTTCGCTCAGCGAATTGCCCGGATCGTCGCGCGACACGGGCTTGAGAAGGACGTCGAACGCCTCGCCCACGCTTGGCTGCTGTTCCGCTATCGGATCGCCTGGGGCCATGTTCACGTCGCAAGGTTCGTCCAGCCGCCCTCGGTGCAAAGCGCATGCGGCGGCAGTCTTGAGTTTAAGTCACGCATCGTCGTAGTCAATTAGCAGCGCTTTGCACATCGACTGCGGGCCATCCGCCGCCGAGCGCCTTGTATAACGTCACCGTGTCCGAGAGCATCTGTTGATGATTCGCGAGCAACGCAAGCTGCGCGGCCAAAAGCGTACGCTCGGTCTCGAATACCTGGAGTTGCGAAATCACGCCTTCCTTGAGTTGCGCATCGATTTGCGCCGCCACGATGGTCAGATGCGCGACTTCCTGCTGCAACTCGTCGCGCTGCTTCGTGTGAGCATCGAGATTGACGAGCGCATTCTCGACTTCTTCAAAAGCGCCCATCACCGTGCTTCGATACTGCTGTTCGACGACGGTCGTTTGTGCCTGCGTTGTCTTGACGTGAGCACGCACGCTCGGGTCGAGTATCGGAATGTTGATGCTGGGTAGAAAGCTGAACGTGAAGGACTTCAATAAGTCCGTTAGTGCGAAGCTCGCCGTTCCGCCGCGCCCGGTGAGACTGATGGTCGGCAGTTGCGCGAGCTTCGCCTGGCCGACGAGATCGTACGATTCAAGCACGCGGTATTCGGCGGCGATCAAGTCAGGCCGGCGCGATAACAATTGCGACGGCAAGCCAGACGGCACAGGCGGAATCTGCACGCGCTTTTGCAGTTGACCATCGGGCACCTTGAACTCGCCCGCCGGAACGCCGGTTAGCGTTGCCAGCGCGTTGTTCGCAAGATCGCGCGAGCGGCGCAAATCGAGCAACTCCCGCGTCAGGCGGTTGAGCTCCGCGCGCTGTGTCAGCACCTGCGTATGAGGCACGAGGCCATTCTTCTCCATCCCTTCGAAGATCGTCAGGATCTGCTGATTCGTCGCGATGGTCTGTTTCTGCTGCTCGATCTGATCATCGAACTGAAGAATCTGGAAATAGGTCGTGGATACGCTTGCCACGAGTTGCAGATAGCCCGCGCGCCAGTCGGCCTCGGTCGCGTGGAACTCGGCCTTCTGCGCCTGTACGCCTTTTTCCACCGCGCCCCAGATGTCGATGTCCCAGTTGACCTGCGTGCCGAGGTTGTATTGCTTCGAGAACGGCTGACCCGTGGTCTTCTCGAAGCTCGCGCCCGCGCCGACATCCATCGTCGGCAGTGCACCCGCTCTCGCCTCGCCGATTTGCGCGCCTGCAACTTGTATGCGCGCGGCCAGCACCTTGATATCGAAGTTGCCTTGGATCGCCTTGTCGACGAGCGCATCGAGATAGGGATCGCGAAACTGCTTCCACCAGTCGGGCTGGATAGTGTCGGCGGCGGCGACCTTCGGGGCATCGAACGTCGTAAAGGCGGTTTTCTCAGGCGTATCGGGACGCTTGTAAACCGGCACTTTCACGTCAATACACCCCGCCAGAAGCACGGACACGCATACACTCGCACATCCGATGGTCCGGCACAACGATGACAACAGAGCTGGCACGATCGACTCCGGCGCTCACGTTGATGATGGGAATTCGCGCGCCAGTGACGCAGCGCGGTCACGATGCGGATTGCTCGCCGTCTCGGGAACGACGGGCAATCCACGCCGCCGTTCAAGGCGGTTCATGCGACGGAGTTCCCCGTACTCCGCTTACCGAGGCCGCGTCGCTGCGCGGCCTTCCTCTTCCGGCACGATCACAGCACGTACGGCCCGTAGACGTTGATGCTGCTGTCGTTGTGCGCCTTTTGCTGCGGCTCGACTTTCGACTTGATGTCATGCGCGAAAGCGTCGTTCACGCCGTTGACGTTGAACGTCTGCTGCGCCTGATCGGCAAGCTGTTGCGTGTTCGCGCTGAGGCTATAGCTCGAGCTGTAGCTCGGGAAGTACAGGCCCATGCCGCCACGCACGGCGGACATTTCGGCGCCGTTCATTTCGGCGTGATGGACGAGATCGTGGATGCTCAATGTGGACATGATTTCAGGCTCCTGGCCAGGCGTAGGCGGGTATGGAAAGCACGCGCGTCGATCAGCGGACCATGAAGCCCGAACCGATGTTGATGTTGCTGGTGTTATGCGCTTCCTGCTTCGGCTTAACATTCGACGTGATGTCCTCGCCGAACGCGACGTTCACGCCGTTATGGTTTTCAGTGCTCTGCTTCTGGTCGATGAGTTGTTGCGTGTTGAAGGTCAGGTCGTACTTCGACACATAGCCGGGAAAGTAAAACGAACTGCCGCCGCGTACGGCCGACATCGCACGGCGATCGAGTTGTTCGGTGACGGGAAGGTCCAGGATGGTCAGCGTCGTCATGGTGGTTCTCCTTGGGTGCGCATCGCGCGTTTGGGTGGGTTCGAGCATCTGTCTGCTCGGGCCACTTAAACGCATGAGGTGTGCCATGTTTCGCGCTTTTGGCCGTCTTCCTTGCTGCACAAGCATCAGAGCGATTCGACGGGCGGTTCGCTCGATATCGCACTGACGTCTCGCCTCCAACACTTCGCAGTCCAGCTGTTTCTGTCTCACAGACAGCGTTCACTTCACGTAGATGGTGATCTTCTTCGAGTAGATCGGCGGGTTGTGCGGAATATGGCGGTCATCGCCCATGAGAAGCTGAAGCGTGTGCTTGCCCGGAGCAAGCTCGATCATCGCTTCGGTTTCTCCCGCTCCGTAATGCAGATGATTGCGGTCCGACGGAATCTCCTGATCGAGTGGCGGCAAGTCCGTATCGACCAGAAGATGGTGATGGCCCGTGTTTGGAAACTTGACGCCGCGCGGCGCGACGCCCATGAAGCGCAAGCCGAACCACACGCGGAAAGGCTTTCCCGCAGGCATCGTCTCTCCGTTGTTCGGATAGCCGATATACGCATAAGCGTTTGCGGCCGCGGGCGTCGGTCCGCCTTGCGCGAAGCTCAGATCGAACGGCGCCGCGAGCAGCGCGACGAGCAGAAGCGAACGGGAGCGCGCAAGCGCGCCAGCCTTATGCAGTTTCATGTCGTAAGCCCTCGGCGTTACGCGTTACGCCCGCCTCACGTCACCGTGATCGTAATCTTCTTCGAATAAACAGGCGGGTCGTGCGGTACGTGGTTGTAATCGCCCATCAGCAATTGCAGCGTATGTTTTCCGGGCGGCAATTCGACGCGCGCATCGGTTTCGCCTGCGCCGTAGTGCAGATGATTTCTGTCGGACGGAATCTCCTGATCGAGCGGCGGCAAGTCCGTATCGATCAGCAGATGATGATGGCCGACGTTCGGCATGTCGATGCCCTTCGGACAGACGCCCATGTTGCGCAAGCCCATACGCACCCATAGCTTGCCGCCGCTGATCACAGCGCCGTCGGACGGCCAGATGATGGAGGCCTCCGCATTCGCCGGCGCAGGCGTGCGGCCACGCCCCGCCGAGAAAGATCTATCGGCGGCCAGGGCGGCAAGCGAAGCCAGTGCGCCCAGCACGGTTCTTCTCAGCATGTCGTGGATGCCTCTTCAGAAAGCAACAGGAGATCCGGCAGTCGCCCGCGTTTTCGCGATGAGACGCACGTCCGTGCTCGACATGCCGCGTGGAGTTCGCTTCCAGATTAGGACGTAACGTTTTAAAAAGATACGTGCGTCGGAAGGGATGCGTATACCGCATTCGCATCCCTTCTTTTAGGGGATTAAACGCCGAAAGACAGCGTGATATCGTTGCTGGGTAGGTCAGCGCACTACGTTGCAAGGTGTTCGCTGCGCTTGCCGCTCACTCCAGCCGGACGTAAAGAATATGAAGATGTGGCGAATTCTATTCATCGCAGGCATGTTCATGATCGGCGTGGCGTTCGCCCCGTCTCCGTCGCCGCCCTTTCCGCCTGCCGTGCATAACGTCGCGATTGTCGTCGGTAATGCTGATTATGCGGAACGTGCGTTGCCGGGTGCGCAACATGATGCCGGGGATGTGAGCGCCGCACTCTCGTCGCTGGGCTTTGACGTGACGCAACTGACGAACGTCGACGCAGACGCAATGCAGCATGCGATCGATGCCTTCGTCGATCGTCTCGGTCCCCGTGATAACGCGCTTTTCTATTTCGCCGGCCACGGCATTCAGGCTGCCGGCGACGCAATGCTGCTGCCGATCGACGTTCACGAGAATGCGCCGCTTCAACTGATGACAAAAGGCGTTGCAGTGCGAGATCTAATCGCGAGACTGGCGCATCGAAGGCCGCTTGCGAATAACATCGTCGTGCTGGATACGTGCCTCAGCCATCCCTTCGGAAAAACGCCCGCCCGCACGCTAGATTTGCCGCCGCGCACGCTCGTTGCGTTTGCAGCATCGCCGGATACATTGGCATCCGAAAGCGAACACAACGGCGTGTTCACCGCAGCGATTCTGCGGCAACTGCGCGGACAACGGCGTGTATCGCCCGCATTGTTCGATGCCGCCGCTCTCGACGTCGCTCGCCAATCGCAAGGTGCTCAGCAACCGTGGATCGCATCGACTTTACGCAACGAGGTCGGGCGGCAAGTATCCATCATGCAAATGACGGCCGCCGACGAAACACCGGTGCGCACGCGCGGCATTCTTCCGAAGGACAGCAACGAGCAATATGAGTTGACCTTCTGGGATTCGATCAAGGACAGCATGTATCCCAGCGATTACGAGGCGTATCTCAAGGCGTATCCGAACGGGCGCTTTGCGGCGCTTGCCAAGGCGCGCATCGACCGGTTGCGTGCAAGCGCAACGGCGAAGCCCGCTGCGCCTCCGCCCGGCAAGCCTGCCTCTCCCGCAGTGACGGCAGACAAGCCACGTCAGGATGCCGCCGCCTCTGCAGCGGTCGCGACAAAGCCCGCTACCAACGCCAACACGACCGTCAAGGCCGCCGCCAGCGAAATCAAGGACTGCGCTGCGTGTCCATTGCTGATCGCGATTACGCCCGGCAGCTTCACGATGGGCAGCAACAACGACGATCCCGCCGAGAAGCCGCCGCATCACGTGACGATTGCGCGGCCCTTTGCTATCGGCAAATACGAAGTGACCGTCGAGCAATGGAACGCCTGTGCGGATGCGGGCGCATGCACGCGCATCGCTCCGGACAGCAGCGCCGCCGCGCCGGTCGCCAATTCGCCGATGCGCAATGTCAGTTGGGACGACGCCCAGGTCTATGTGAAATGGCTGAGCAAGGTGGGCGGCAAGCCGTATCGCCTGCCAACGGAAGCCGAATGGGAATACGCCACGCGCGGCGGGACGCAGAGCACTTACTGGTGGGGCGAGCAGATGAAAAAAGGCACCGCCGATTGCAAGGACTGCGGCGAGCCGTATCGCGCCGACGCGCCGACGCCCGCCGGCTCGTTCGCCGCCAATCCATTCGGCCTATACGACACGAACGGCAGCGTATGGGAATGGGTCGCCGATTGCTGGCATAGCTCGTACAAGAACGCCCCCGCCGACGGCCGTGCATGGGACGATCCCTCCTGCTCGGTGCGCGTAATTCGCGGCGGATCGTGGCGCGAAGGAGCGGCCTATATGCAGTCGGCGACGCGCTTCAAATACAGCGCAAGCGTGCGCCAGTCGCAGAACGGCTTCCGTGTTGCACGCGATGCGCAATGAAATCACTCATCGTACGGATGACTTAACAATGATCTGCGCTTGCGTATCGCGCTCTATTTTCTTGAAAGCGGGCAAGGCCGCCTGAAAATCATCGGGCGAGCAGACCTGCTTGCCAAAGCGCGCATCGAGCGTGCGCGACACCTGAATCACGTTCGTCGACGGATCGAACACATAGCGCGAACGATACTCAAAGAATTCACTCGTCACGTCGACATCGTCGGGGACTTCCACAACTTGCATCGCCCTGGGAAGCGCGATTTGCGCGACTTCGTCGTAAGCGCCGCCGACGCACAAGTACGGCTGCGTGCGCGTGCGTTCGGCAAGCCAGTTGCGCGTTTGCGTCGCGATGCCGCCTGACAGGCTCGTCAGCGCGGGCAGCGCGGTCGTGCCCGTCGGCCATACGATTTCGTCGAGCGTGCCGCGCAGCGTCGTCGCGAACGGGCCGCTCGTGGCGTCGACATCGCTCGTGGTGAGCGCGCCAGCGCCGCGCAAATTCGTGTATCGCAAGCGGTCTGCCGCGATCTGATCGCGCCGCTGGCTGCTCGCGAGCCGAAGATTCATGCGTTCGATTTCTGCGCTCCATCCCGCATCCTCGACCCAGTATGCGAAGTTCGCCACGCCCTCCGGCGCGACATCTATCTGCAGCCGCGCCGTGCGAGCAAGCGGCTGCGTCGGTGGCGTGCGCGACAGCACGCCCGATGCGACGAGCACCGTCGGCCTGTCCATATTGGCGAGCGGCAGGAAACCGAACTCGACGCTCGACGCCGTGCTGTCCGCATACATGCCGAGTTCCGGCAGATACGTGATGACGTGGTTGATCGCGCCCGCTCCGTAACCCGGCACCGATGGCAGCGCATACACCGAACCGAGCCCGATCAGCGCGGCTTCGTTGCGCACGCCGACGGCATCGAGCAACGCACCGTACAGGGCCACGTGGTCCTTGCAATCGCCATAGCGGTTCGCGAGCACTTCCGTCACGCGATGCGGCGCCGCCGGGCTCTGGCCGATGAACATCGCCACGTAGCGGATATTGCGGCGCACCCAGTCGTACAGCGTTTTGGCCTTCGCGCGGGCATCGGCGTCGCTGGCGGTCAGCGATTGGGCGAGCGCGCGTATCGCCGGGTCGCCGGCGGTGGCGTCGACGGCCGGCCCGCGATAACTCGCCGCAAACGCCGCGTAGTCCGGGAACGTGGAGACCATCAGCCGGTCGCCGTACTGCGCATAGCCGACCGAGCCGCTCTCGATGCGCGCCACGCGCTCGCGGCGATAACCAAACGCATAGCGCGTGCGGCCGTTCGCGGTCACGGGCGGATCGGCGGTAAAGCCGCGAGCATCGGCGTAAAGCGGTTTGGCCGCGGGAAGATCGAACACGAGGCGCTGGTCCAGCACGGGCCGCTGCCCCGGCTCGACGAAATAGTTGAACTGTCCGGGGATGACCGGGCTGGCCTGACTCTTTCTGAAATGCAGGTGCACCGTCGAGCCGACGCCAACCGCCGGAAAAATCACCGCGCGCAGTTTCGCGTCCTGAAACGTCGGCGCGCCCGCCGAACGTGGCTCCTGAATGTCGCGGATCTGGTCGGGCGATACATCGTGGCGCGCGCCGTTTGCATCGACGGAATACGCCTCGACGATCTCCACCTTCGACACGCTGCGGTCATACCAGACATATCGCTGGGCGATTTCGTCGATGCCCGCCGGCGTGTTCGCGCGCAGCACGGTTTCGTCGTCCTCGGTGACGGAGCCGTCGTCCGCGACGATGAACTCGTGAACGTCGCTCACGATGGTCGAAGGATCGTCGCCGCCTTGCGCGACGGGCGGCGCGGCGAACGCGGGCAGTGCGGCCATCAGCAACGCCAGTGCATGCGGGAAGCGCTTCATGGCGGATCGACGAAAGGAAACGGTGCGAGCGTCCATCGTACAGGAGCGGAACCGGCCGCGACAATTTGTATCACGTTGCGATATAATTTCACGCTTTGGCGCGCACCGTCCGGGCTCGCCGTCCCCATTCGACACCTTCAATCTCACGATCGAGTAACGTGACGCGCCCCGTTCTGCTCCGCTGGTTACACGGCTTTCTTCCCGCTCCGGTCACGCTCCGATGGACCGAGCGCCTGCGCGCCGGCGTCGGCGCGCTCATCGGCATTGCGCTGACGGGCGGCATCGCGCATCTGCTGGTCGGCGATGCATTGGCGATTCCGTTTCTCATCGCGCCGATGGGCGCTTCCGCCGTGCTGCTGTTCGCGGTGCCGGCGAGCCCGCTCGCGCAGCCGTGGTCGATCATCGGCGGCAACCTCGTCTCGGCGATCGTCGGCGTGACGTGCGCCGCATTGATCCACGATCCCGTCGATGCCGCCGCCCTCGCCATCGCCCTCGCGATCTGCGCGATGTTCGCGCTGCGCTGCGTGCATCCGCCCTCGGGCGCGGTCGCGCTGACGGCGGTGCTGGGCGGGCCGTCGATCCACGCGCTCGGCTACGGCTTCGTGCTGGCGCCGGTCGCGATCCAGTCGTTCGCGCTGCTGTGCTCGGCGATCGTGTTCCATGCGCTGACGGGCCACCGCTATCCGCACGTCGCGCAGGCCGCGCCGAAATCGCCCGATGCGGCGTCGTTCCTGCGCACCGATCTCGAAGCCGTGCTCGCGCGCCGCAGCGAAATGCTCGACATCGATCCTGACGATCTCGAAGCGTTGCTGCGCGAAACGCAGTTGCAGGCCTACGCGCGCCGCTTCACCGAGTTTTCATGCGCGGACATTATGTCCCGCGCGGTCGTCGCCGTATCGCCGGAAACGAGTGCGCAGGACGCGCTTGCACTGCTCGCCAGGCATCGCGTGAAGGCGCTTCCCGTGATCGATGCGACGCGCCGCGTCATCGGCATCGTGACGCGCGCCGATCTCGCGCCGGCGCATCGCGCGACGCCGCGCCATCCGTTCAGACGCGCCGTCGAGCGGTTGATGCGCGGGCCATCGGCGACGCCGCCGCGCATCGCCTCGCTGATGACCACCGACGTGTGCACCGTGAACGCGCGCACGGCCATCGCCGACCTCGTGCCGATGTTCGCGGACTTCGGCCATCACCACATTCCGGTCGTCGATGGCGATGAGCGCCTCCTCGGCATGATCACCGAAACCGACCTTATTTCCGGGCTGTATCGCCAGAGTTTTGCGGGCGAGCGCCGGAGCGCCTGATGCAACGATGAAACCGCCCCGCACCCTCGCCAAGCCCGACTTCGAGCAGCTATCCGAATTCCGCTATCAGATGCGGCGATTCGAACGATTCTCCGAGCGCGCGGCGCAGGAGGAAGGCATCACGCCGCTGCAATATCTGCTGCTCTTGCATATCAAGGGCTATCCCGGCCGCGCCTGGGCGACGGTCGGCGAGCTGGCCGAGCGGCTGCAATCGCAGCATCACGGCGTGGTGGCGCTGGTCACGCGCTGCGAGGCGCTCGGCCTCGTGCGGCGCGAACCGAGCGCGGAAGACCGGCGGCAAGTGCTGGTGCATCTGGAGCCGCGCGGCGAGCAAGTGCTCGCGCGGCTGGCGGCGCTGCATCGCGCGGAGCTGAAGTCGCTGGAAGGCGCGTTTCGCGTGCCGCAGATCGACCTCTGAGTCACCCGCAGTTTTCTGGTTCGGGAGCGAAGGCATGAATCATCACAAACGCGATTTCTCCGTCAACGACAGGTTGCTGCGCATATGCGGACTCGCGGCGATCATCGGCGGCATCAGCACGCTCGCGGCGGTCGTGCTGCTCGCGCTCATCCACCTGTTCACCAACCTGTTCTTCTTCGGAACGTTGTCCATCGCGGACCGCTCGCCCGCGCTGAACACGCTGGGCGCGTGGGTCATCGTGATTCCGGTGATCGGCGGGCTGATCGTCGGCATGATGGCGCGCTTCGGCTCCGAAAAGATTCGCGGTCACGGCATTCCCGAGGCGATCGAGGCGATTCTCTTCGGCAAGAGCCGCATGTCGCCGAAAGTGGCGGTGCTCAAGCCGCTGTCGTCGGGGATCGTCATCGGCAGCGGCGGACCGTTCGGCGCGGAAGGGCCGATCATCATGACGGGCGGCGCGCTCGGCTCGCTGATTGCGCAATGCATCGACGTGACCGCCGCGGAGCGCAAGACGCTGCTCGTCGCGGGCGCGGCGGCCGGCATGACGGCGGTGTTCGGCACGCCGGTCGCGGCGGTGCTGCTGGCCGTCGAACTGCTGCTGTTCGAATGGCGGCCGCGCAGTTTTCTGCCGGTCGCGCTGGCGTGCGCGGTCGCGGGCTTCGCACGCGCGATGGTGTTCGGCACCGGCGCCCTCTTTCCGATGCAGACCGAACCGCCGCAGATGCTGTCGCTCTTGTCCTGTCTCTTGGCAGGATTGCTGTCGGGCGCGCTCGCGTCGGGATTGTCCGCGGCGCTCTACAAGCTCGAGGATGCGTTCGGCAGACTGCCGCTGCACTGGATGTGGTGGCCGGCGATCGGCGGACTGGTCGTCGGGATTGGCGGATTCATCGAACCGCGCGCCCTCGGCGTCGGCTATGACGTGATCGGCGACCTGCTGCATCAGCACATTGCGATTCAGGTCGCGCTCGCGATTCTCGCCGTGAAAGCGGTGATCTGGGTCGTCGCGCTGGCGTCCGGCACATCGGGCGGCGTGCTCGCGCCGCTCCTGATGCTCGGCGCGGGACTCGGCACCGTGCTCGGCGCGGTCCTGCCCGGCCACGACGCCGCGCTATGGCCGCTCGTCTGCATGGCCGCGACGCTCGGCGCCACGCTGGGCGCGCCGCTGACCGCCATCGTCTTCGCGTTCGGCCTCACGCACGACAGCAACGCGCTCCTGCCGCTGCTCACGGCGACGCTCGTCGCGCACGGCTTTGCGACGGTCGTCATGCGGCGTTCGATCATGACGGAGAAGATTGCGCGGCGCGGCTATCACATCTATCGCGAATATGGTGTCGATCCGCTGGAGCGTCATCACGTCGATGAAGTCATGACGCGCGATGTCCGCACCATCGACGCCGCCACGCGGATCGACGACGTGCTCGCGCAGCACTTCGGGCCGCAGCAGGCGCACCGGGCGTATCCGGTCGTGCGCGACGGCGCGCTCGTCGGCATGCTGGATCGCGCGGCCCTGCTCGATGCGTCCGGTGCGGCGACCGCCGGCGAAGTGCTGTCGCGCCGCGCGGATGCGCCGCCGGTCGTCGCGCTTCCCGGCGAACCGTGCCGCCTCGCCGCGACGCGTCTCGCCGTGCATGAACTGGAACGCCTGCCTGTTGTGACGGACACGGCGTCGATGCGGCTCGTGGGCATCGTGTCGCGCAGCGATCTGGTGAAGCCGGCGCGCGCGCACTTCGACGAGGAGCATCGGCGGGAACGGTTCAGGACGTTTCGACGCGCTCAGGCGCTGAAGAAGTCCTAGGCGCGCTTTGCCGTGGCGCGCTGCGCGAGTTCCGCCGACATGTCGGCGAGCGGAACCGGCCAGTCGCCGAGACGTTCCTGACGATAGAGCCGCATCGACGCGTACCACGGCGTGTAGCGCCGGCAGTCGTACCAGCGGTGGTCGCATGCCTGCGAGAGCAGCACCCATACCGGACGATTCAGCGCGCCCGCGAGATGCGCCGCGCCGGTATTCCATTGCTGCATCAGTTGTGGCTGGCGATGCACGACGAAATCGCCGGGACGGGCAAGCGCTTCGTCGTGATGGTCGTCGGTGATTTATCCGGCAGCCTGATCGTCATCTATACGATCAAGGTGACCTTGTGGCTGATGGTCAGGCTTGCACCCTGGCGCCGCCGCCCGACCGATTACTGACCGCATGAAGCCGCAATAGACCAAGCGCGCATGCAAAAAAACGCCGCCTCGCTCGAAGCGAGGCGGCGTCCAGTCCACCACTTTTTCTCTGTTCTCTCAGGTTCTCGGTAGACGATCATGCGTGAACATCATCGCCAGACGGATCACCGCATGATAACAGTTGCTTATCATTTTGATAAGTTATTTTGTGTCGGGACGCGAACGAGTATGATGAGCCGCACCCGCTAAGCAACGAAACGCAGCGCCTAAGGAAGCGCAAAATCATGGCGAATAAACACCTTGTCGACGCCTATTTCCGATTCCTGAACCTCGCGCAGGCGGTGCAGGCCTTGCCGTCCGTACCGAAGCTGGATGCCGCCGAGGAACGGCTGCTCGAAGCGCTCACCGCCGCATGGCACGCGGGCCGCGCGCTGACCGTGACCGAGACGATGGCGCTCTCGACGGCGGGCGCGCCGGCCACCGTGCATCGCAAGCTCACGCGGCTCAAGGAGCAAGGCCTCGTCACGCTGGACGAAACCGGCGCCGATCTGCGCACCAAGTCCGTCGTGCCGACGCGCAAGGCGCTCGCGTACTTCGAGCAGCTCGCCGCTTGCCTGGAAGAAGCGAAGAAGAAGTAGCGCGCCCGGTCTGCCGGGGCGGTTTATGCTGAGGTTCGACCGCGAACGAACCTGACACCATGAGCCGCGCCGCGAAACCGACCGCTTGCAACCGAACCCAGGCCGCCCGGCGCGGCTTTCTGCGCGCCGCGACCGGCGCGGCGCTCTATGCGCAATTGCCCCGCCCGTCGCCGGCGGCGTCCGCCGAACCCTCTCTCATGCTCGAGCGCCCGATTCCATCGACCGGCGAAGCGTTGCCGATCGTCGGATGCGGCACCTGGCGCACCTTCGACGTCGGCGACGATCCCGCCCGCCGCGCCGAGCTCGCCGCCGTGTTGCGCGTGCTGTTCGCGGCTGGCGGTTCGGTCATCGATTCCTCGCCGATGTACGGCAGTTCCGAAGCCGTCGCCGGCGCGCTGCTCACGGAGCTTCACGCGCGCGACAAGGCGTTCATCGCCACGAAAGTCTGGACGGAGGGCCGCGAGGAAGGCATCGCGCAGATGCGGCAATCGATGCAACGCCTCGCCGCCCCGCGCATCGACCTGATGCAGATTCACAACCTGCTCGACTGGCGCACGCAGCTTGCCACGCTGCGTGACTGGAAGGCGGCGGGACACATCCGTTACATCGGCGTGACGCATTACACGTCGAGTGCCTTTCCGCAGGTCGAAGCGGTATTGCGCTCCGAGCGCGTCGACTTCGTGCAGATCAATTACGCCGCCAACGACCGCGACGCCGAAGCGCGGCTCCTGCCGCTGGCGGCGGAACGCGGCGTCGCAGTCATCGTGAATCAGCCGTTCGGCGGCGGCTCGCTGCTGTCGAGCTTGCGCGGCCGGCCCTTGCCGCCTTTCGCGGCGGAACTCGGCTGCACGAGCTGGGCACAGCTTCTGCTGAAATTCGTGCTGGGCCATCCGTCCGTCACGTGCGTGATTCCGGGCACGGGACGGCGTGAATACATGATCGACAACGTGCGCGCGGGCATCGGCGTCTATCCGGATGCGGGGCTGCGCGAGCGCATCGCGCAAGCGGTCGCGTGAACGAACGCACGCGTGACGGGAGACTTACGATGAGCGATCCGTTCAACCTTCAGCGCTTCGTCGATGCACAAGCCAGCGTCATCGACGACGTGCGCGCCGAACTCCAGGCCGGCCGCAAACGCACGCACTGGATGTGGTTCGTGTTTCCGCAGATCGCGGGGCTCGGGCATAGCCAGATGGCGCAGCATTACGCGATACAGTCGTGCGCGGAAGCCGAGGCCTATCTCGCGCATCCGGTGCTGGGCGCGCGCCTCGTCGAGCTGACCGGTATCGTCAATGGCGTGCGGGACCGCAGCGTCGACCAGATTTTCGGGTATCCCGACGACATGAAGTTTCATTCGTCGATGACGCTCTTCGCCCGCTGCACGCCCGACCCCGCCCCGTTCGAAGAAGCCCTGCGCCGATACTTCGGCGGCCGCACGGACGACGCGACGCTCGCGCGGCTGCATTGACGGGCACAACCGTTGCGCCGGCTGCAGCGTCACGATCATTCTGGGAAAACGTCATGAGTCACAGCCTGAAGCTGCACGATCACGTGAGCTGGAACACGCCGCAGGGCGAAACGACCGGCCGCATCGTGCGCGTGATTTCCGAGCGCACCAAGGTCGACGGCCACACGATCAACGCATCGCACGACGATCCGCACTACGAAGTGGAAAGCGACAAAAGCGGCAAACACGCGGTGCACAAGGGCGATGCGCTGAAGCGAATCTCGCACTGAGCCTCGCCGCCGCGCCCGGTACGGTGCGGTGCGTCACCAATCCTGCAAAAGCCACGGTAAACGGTCACACTGCTACCGCGCTACAGGCTTGCTCATCGATGAAGGGTGGGCGAGCACCGTGCGCGTCAAGTCGAGAACCGTCTGCCAAATCTTTTGAGGAACAACACATGAACTTGAAACTCGTGGCATCGCTCGTCGCATCGTCGGCCATTGGCCTCGTTTCCACACCGTCCTTGGCTCAAGTTGCAGGCGCACAGCCGCTCGGCGTGTCCGTCGAAGTATCGACCGCGATCATCGACGGATGGAGCGTCAGGAAGTCCATTCTCAACAAGCCCGTTGTCAATGATCAGGGCGCGCGCGTCGGCGTGATACACGACATCATCGTCGCGCCCGACCGTTCGGTTTCTTTCGCGATCATCGCGGCAAACCAGTTCCTCGGCGTGTCGCGCCACGATGTCGCGATTCCAATCGAGCAACTCGACTTCAAGAACGGCAAGCTCGTGCTCGCGGGCGCGACGAAGGACGCCATCAAGGCGCTGCCGGAATTCGAGTACACGAAGGTCAAGGCAACGCCGGTCGCGCGCGCGCAATTCGAGCATCATTGATACGCACGCGATGTGTGCGGGCAGCGGCGCGGGGCGCCGCTGCTTTCGCATCGCCGTCCTTCAATCGCCAACGGGAATCTGTTCATGTTCAACGCACTCTTGCTCGACAAACAGGAAGATCGCACGGTCGCGTCCATTCAGTCGATCGACGAATCGCGGCTGGGTACGGGCGACGTGCTCGTGCGCGTCGAGTATTCGACACTCAATTACAAGGACGCGCTCGCGATCACCGGCCAAGCGCCGGTCGTCCGCACCTTTCCGATGGTGCCGGGCATCGACTTCGCGGGCATCGTCGAGGAAAGCACGCACGCGGACTACCAGCCGGGCGACGCGGTCGTGCTCAACGGCTGGGGCGCGGGCGAAACGCATTGGGGCGGGCTCGCGCAGAAGGCGCGCGTGCCGGGCGATCATCTGATCCCGCTGCCCGCCGGCATCACGACGCAAAACGCGATGGCCGTCGGCACGGCCGGCTATACGGCGATGTTGTGCGTGCAGGCGCTGGAGAAGTACGGCGTCGCGCCGCAGGATGGCGACGTGCTCGTGACGGGCGCAAACGGCGGCGTCGGCAGCTTCGCGGTGGCGATTCTGGCAAAGCGCGGGTATCGCGTGATCGCATCGACGGGACGGCCGGAGGAAGCCGTGCGGCTGCGTGAACTCGGCGCGGCGGATATCATCGATCGGGCGACGCTCTCAAAGCCAGGGAAGCCGCTACAGAAGGAGCGTTTCGCGGCAGCGGTCGATTGCGTCGGCAGTCACACGCTGGCGAACGTGTGCGCGAGCTTGCGTTATGGCGGCGCGGCTGCCGCGTGCGGACTCGCGCAAGGGATGGATCTTCAGGCGACGGTCGCGCCTTTCATTCTTCGCGGTGTCGCGCTGCTGGGAGTGGATAGCGTTTATGTGCCGCGCGCACGGCGCATGGCGGCCTGGAATGCGATTGCGAATGAACTGCCGGTGGCGGTGATCGAAGGCGTCGCTGCGACGATCGGGCTTTCTCAGGCCGTGGAAGTCGCTGAACAGTTGTTGCGCGGGGAGATCAAAGGGCGCGTCGTCGTCGATGTCAATCGTTGATCGGTTCGCGCTGCGGGCAACGCGGCGCGGAGGAACGGTCAGAGGTCTCGTGTGCGGAGGGTTTCAGCTTATGTCAGCGGACCTGCCACAGATCTTTTGTCCCGAGGCCGCTTAAATAATCTCAGCTTATGGCTTTGGTAAATCGCTCGTCAAACACAATGGCCAACTGATTGACGGCTTGCCGCCCGCTGACAGGCTCGCTTCGGGCGAATTGCGCTGCCAGCGAGCCTGTTCGCGTAACTGCCCGTTCTCAAAACGCGGCGCGGACCAAAAATCGTCCGCGCCGCGTCTGTTCCCGCGCATTCGCCCCGCGCCCCTCACACCACGAACACTTTCACCACCTCGTTCAGCTTGCGCCCCTGATCCTCCAGGGCCTGCGAGGCCGCCGCTGCCTCTTCCACCAGCGCCGCGTTTTGCTGCGTCACCTCGTCCATCTGGGTGATCGCCTGATTGATCTGCTCGATGCCGCGCCCCTGCTCCGCCGACGCCGCCGCGATCTCCTCCATGATGTCCGTCACGCGTGCGATTGCCTTCGTGACTTCGCTCATCGTGTTGCCCGCTTCGCCCGCCAGCGTCGATCCGCCGCGCACCTGATCCACTGAGTTCGCGATCAGTTCGCGAATCTCCTTCGCCGCCGTCGATGAACGCTGCGCCAGACTGCGCACCTCGCTCGCAACGACCGCAAAGCCGCGTCCCTGTTCGCCCGCCCGCGCCGCTTCCACCGCCGCGTTGAGCGCCAGAATGTTCGTCTGGAACGCGATGCCCTCGATCATTCCCGTGATCTCCGCGATCTTCGTCGAACTCGCGCTGATGCCCTGCATCGTCGATACCACGCGATCCACGACATCGCTGCCCTTTCTCGCCACCTCCGACGCATTCGACGCCAGCGCGCTCGCCTGCTGCGCGTTCTCGGCGTTCTGACGCACCGTCGACGTCAATTCTTCCATGCTCGCCGCCGTCTGCTCGAGCGACGCGGCCTGCTCTTCCGTGCGCTGGCTCAGGTTCGTGTTGCCGCTCGCCAGTTCCTTCGCCGCACCGCCGACCGCACCGCTGCTTTCGCGCACGCGGCCGACAGTCTCGGTCAGGCGCGCGTTCATCTCGGCCAGCGCGCGCAACAGGTCGCCGGTTTCGTCCTTCCTGCGCGCATCGATGCGGCTGCGCAAATCGCCGCGCGCCACCGTCTGCGCGATATCGACGGCAACGCCGATCGGCGCCGTGATCGAACGCGTGATTGCCATTCCCGCGAGCACCGCGAAGAGCGCGCCGAGCGTGCAGAGCGCGATCAGCATGTTGCGCTGGGTCCGAAAGTTCGCCTCGTATGCGCGGACCATCTCGTCGCGGCGGTGGTCCGTGTAGGTCAGGTAATCGTCCGTGGCCTTCACCAGTTGCGCGAGCAGCGGCCGGCAGGCTTCGTCGAGCTTGACGATGGCTTCCTCGCGATGCCCGGAGAGCGCCAGATTCGCGATGTCCGTCGCGACCGGCCCGTAGAGCGCCTCGACGCGCATCATCTCGTCGACCATACTGCGCGCCTGCTGGCGCGCGTCGGGCGCGGCCGCGATCATGTCGTCCAGTTGCTTCAGGCGCGTCTTGACGTCGTCGTGCGCGCGCAGCGCTTCGGCCTCTTCCATGTCGATGTCGGCGGGCTTCGTGACGAGCACGAGATTGCGCGCCGCAATCGCGCGACGGTCGACGGCCGTGCGCACCTGGACCGCCATATTCGCCCGCGCGGTGATGCCGTGGACATAGTGCGAGAAGTCGTCGGTGGCGACGGACAGCGCGTGCAGGGACATGCCTGCGACCGCCATGACGAGGACGGCGAGCACGCCGAAGCCGGCAATCAGCTTGTTCTTAATCGTAACGTTCTGCAGATTCACTTGTGGCCTTTTCCCTGGATGGGTCGGAATGGACTGGCGCCAGTCGTCCCCGGACACGCGCAACCGCATGCGGTAACGTTTGCCTGTATGGGAACGCGGGACGCTCTTCTTTTCCCTATTACGGCGCGTTCGCGTCGCTCTTGATGCCTCACCGCGCGAAAGAACATAATCTGTCCAACCTTCGCTTCCGCGCATCGGCGCTTCGGAGATTCGGCGATACTGAGCGACTTCCTCTTCCAGACAACAGCCCATGTCCGATTTGCTCGACATCCGCACCCCGGAATTCGAAGCCGCCATTGCCACGCTTCCCCCTGCACCCGCGCTCGCCGGCGACGAAACCTATTGGGACGACGTGCGCGGCCTTTATCGACAGTCGGATGCGCTACTCAATCTAGAAAACGGCTACTGGGGCGCCATGACCGAGCCGGTCAAGTCGGTGTTCCATTACTGGACCGACCGTGTGAATCACGAAACGACGACGCTCGTGCGCCGGCACTGGTCCGCCATCCACGATGGCCTGCGCGAGCGCGCAGCCGCGGCGATGGGCTGCGGCGTCGACGAGATCGAGCTGACGCGCAACGCAACCGAGGCGCTGCTCGCGCTCATCAGCGGCTACAACCGCCTCGCGCCCGGCGACACGGTGCTCTATAGCGACCTCGATTACCCCTGCGGCAAGGACGCGATGGAATGGCTGCGCGAGCGGCGCGGCGTCACGCCGGTGCGGATCACGATTCCCGAACCGGGCGCGTCGCAGGACGAATTCCATCGACGCGTGATCGACACTTACGCGGCGGCGCTGCGCGCGCGTCCGCGCACCCGGCTCGTGCTGGTGTCGCATGTCTGCTTTGCGACCGGGCTCGTCATGCCCGTGGCAGATATCGCGGCGATGGCGAAGCATGCGGGCGCGGACGTCATCGCGGACGCCGCGCATTCCTGGGGCATGCTCGATTTCGACGTGCCGTCGCTCGATGCGCCGTTCGTCGCGCTGAATCTGCACAAGTGGATCGGCGCGCCGCTCGGCTGTGGCGCGATGTATATCCGCCGGGGCCATGTCGACGCCATCGATCCTTATCTCGGCGACCGCACCTGGCCCGCCGGCGACATCCGCGCGCGCGTACATACCGGATCGCCGAACTTCGCGGCGTGGCTCACGCTGCCGGCGGCGCTGGAAGTCCATCGGCGAATCGGCGCGCATGCGAAGGAAGCGCGCCTGCGCGCGCTGCGCGATGCGTGGGTCGGACCTGCGCGCGCGCTGCCGGGCGTGCAAATCCTGACACCGGACGGTCCGTCGATGACAGCCGGCATCAGCGCGTTCCGGCTGCACGGCCAGTCGCCGAAAGCCACGTGCGATGCGTTACGCGAGCGCTTCGGCGTGTTCACGGTGACGCGGCCGGGGCCGGATGCGGGCGAAGTCGTGCGTGTCACGCCGGCGCTGTTCACGCGCGTCTCCGATGTCGAAAAACTCGTCGAAGCGCTGACCGTGCTCGCACGCGAAGCGGGTTAGCGGACCGCTGCGGCCCGCGCGTCGAGACGCTCGATCAGTTCGCCCAGCGCCTCCGAGCAAGGCGCTTCGACCTTCAGCGTGAGCAGCGAATCGGCGCGCGTCTTGCCGATGTTGATCGCCGCGATCGGCTTGCCGCGCTTCGCCGCCCATTCGCAGAAGCGAAAGCCCGAATACACCATCAGCGACGAGCCGATGACGAGCACGGCGTCCGCCGCGTCGAGCGCGCTCGCGGCGTCGTGGACCAGTTCGCGCGGCACGCTCTCGCCGAAGAACACGACATCGGGCTTCAGCATGCCGCCGCAATGCGTGCAGCCGGGGACATCGAAGGCTGCGAAGTCGAGGTCTTCGATCAGCGCGTCGCCATCCGGAACTGCGGGCGCGGTGTAGCCGACGAAATCCGGATTCGCCGCTTCGAGCCGCCGCTGCAGCGCCGCGCGCTCGTGCCGCGCGCCGCACGCCATGCAGCGCACCCGGCCGATGTTGCCGTGCAGCTCGATCACGTCGGGATTGCCGGCGCGCGTGTGAAGTCCATCGACATTCTGGGTCACCAGCCGATGCACCCGCGAGCGCGCCGCGAGCGCCCGCACCGCATGATGCGCGGCGTTCGGCTGCGCATTGGCCACCACCGGCCAGCCGATCATGCTGCGCGCCCAGTATCGCCGGCGCGCGTAGTCGGAATCGAGAAAGTCCTTGAGCATGATCGGCGCGCGGCCGGTGCGCTGGCCCTCCCGATCGCGATAGCACGGAATGCCGGATTCGGTGCTGATGCCCGCACCGGAAAGCACGAAGAGCCGCGGATGGCGCTCGACGAAGTCATGAAGTGAAAGCACGTGCGGTCCCTGAGGCCGAAGTATCGTGAAAATATACGGGCAAATGCGCGGGCGCGCTCGGCGCGGGCTCGGCGTCGAAGTGGCCTTACCACTTGTATCGGTGGAATAACTGGCTTGACCAAACTCCGTCACACCGATAGATTGATACGCTTCCCCGCCCTCACACAGAAACGAGACCCACGATGCTGACCGTCATCTGCGAAACCCCCGGAACCCTGAAGGCCGAACAGCGCGACAAACCGCAGCGCGGCGAAAACGAAGTGCTGCTGCGCGTGAAGCGCGTCGGCGTGTGCGGCACGGACCTGCACATTTTCACCGGCAATCAGCCGTTCCTGTCGTATCCGCGGGTGATGGGCCACGAGTTGTCCGGCGTGATCGAGGAAGCGGATGCATCGAGCGGTCTCAAGGCGGGCGACACCGTCTACGTGATGCCCTATCTCTCGTGCGGCAAGTGCGTCGCGTGCCGTCAGGGCAAGACCAATTGCTGCGTGAACATCCAGGTGCTCGGCGTGCATCGCGACGGCGCGTTCACCGAATATCTGAACCTGCCCGCGCAATTCGTCCACAAGGCGGAAGGCGTCACGCTCGATCAGGCCGCGATGATCGAATTTCTGGCGATCGGCGCGCACGCGGTGCGTCGCGCGGACGTGCAGCCGGGCCAGCGCGTGCTGGTCGTCGGCACCGGGCCGATCGGCATGGCGGCGATCACGTTCTCGCGGCTGCGGGGCGCGAACGTCACGGCGCTCGATACGCGCGAGGACCGGCTGGCGTTCTGCCGTCGCGAGCTGGGTGTCGATGCCACGGTGCAGATCGGCGAGCGCGACAAGGAAGAGCTGTCGCAACTAACGAACGGCGAATTCTTCGATGTCGTCTTCGATGCGACCGGCAATCCGCGCGCGATGGAGCGCGGCTTCGAGTTCATCGCGCATGGCGGGAAGTACGTTCTGGTGTCGATCGTGCCGGATCGTCTGTCGTTCGCCGATCCCGAATTCCACAAGCGTGAAGCGACCCTGCTCGCGAGCCGCAACGCGACGCCCGAAGACTTCGAAACCGTGCTCGCCGCGATGCGCGCGGGCAAGGTCCCGACCGATGCGCTCAACACGCACCGCCTCACGCTCAACGACGTGCCCGAGAAGTTCTCGACGCTGCTCGATCCGAAGGCGGGCGTGGTGAAGGCGATCGTCGAATGCTGAAGTCCGGCGGCTGAGCGGCGCTAGTCAGGGCGGCTGTGCGGATAGCGCGGCCGTCCCTGAGCGTCGTGCCACGGCTCGGCTGTCTTGCACCAGATTTCATAGGCGGGCGGATAAAGCCCGGCTTCATCGAAGATGCCAGCCGGCACTTCGATCTCAGGCACGCCGTCGAAAACAAGATAGACGGGCGAACCGCAGGCCGGGCAATGATGGCGCCGCCCTGTCGGCGAGCTTGCCCAGGCGATGGTGTCGCCGCTGACTTCCACCGCATCGCGTTCGAAGATGGCATAGACGGCGAACGGCGCGCCGTGGATGCGGCGGCAGGTCACGCAGTGGCAGAGATTCACGTCCTTCGGCTCCGCGAGGACGCTCACGCTGACTGCGCCGCATGCGCAGTGTCCCTGGTGAATCGGCGTTCGGTTCATGCGGGGCTCCCGATGTTGCCGCCCTCGCAGGATAACCCGCCCTTAGCGCACGAAATACCCTCTGCCCTGCATGCAGTCGCCATAGGCGCGCCAGTAGCGGACCATCGGCGGTTCGGGCGGCGGCAGCGGCGGCATCTTCATGTCGCCGCCGAGCATGGCATCCGAGGCCCCCGAAGGCATCGCCACATCCGACGACGGCATCGCCGCCGATGCGCCGTGCGGCGCGGATGCGCCCGCAGCCACCGTGGCCGAAGCGCCCGACGCCGCGACGGCAGCCGAAGCGCCGGATGCGGCGAGCGCGCCTGACGGAACCGCCGGCAGCGGCGGCTCGACCGGACGCGGCGAAGCCAGCGTGCGCGTCTCCGTCGCGCTGTGCTTCGGCGGCGTCTGCGATTCGCGCGCTACGTTGACCTTCGTCGTCTGATTGGCAAAGGCGTAGCAGGCGGCCGTGTCGACGGACTGTTGCCACGTGCTCTGACTGCGGCCGGGCAAGGTCAACGGCTGCTGTGCGAGCGCGGTGCAGGACACCGCGAGCAACGCGAATCCCGCGTAAGTGGAAGGTTTCATTGGCGTGCGTTTCCCCGATGCGGTGTTTTTAGTCGTTGCAGTCCCGCCCGCCGTTCGCTGTTCAGCGAACGGCCGCGAACCTGCGCCGGGCCTGCTTTCAAGGATACCGTGCACGCCGCTGCGCGCGCCACGCCAGAAGCACCGGCTTCTTCCGCCAAATTCGTCTCACGGGGAAACGCGCCGCGTCAGAACTTCATGCCGACGCCCAGACCGAGCACCCACGGATCGATCTTGAGCGATCCGAGATCGGCCCCGCCCGCCGACGCGCTCGTGCGCATCCAGATCTTCTTGAGGTCCGCATTGACGAACAGTGTCTTCGTCACCTGCACGTCGACGCCCGCCTGCAACGCGGGGCCGAAGCTGCTGCGCTTGATCGAGACGGGCGTATCGCCGGCCTTGAGCTTGTCGTTATAGAAGTACGTGTAGTTGAGACCCGCGCCGACATACGGCCGCACGCGTCCCTGATGATTGAAGTGATACTGCAGCAGCAGCGTCGGCGGCAGCACCCCGACGCCGCCCAGCCCGCCGATATTCGACGTCACCTGATGCCGCGACGTCCCGAGGATGAGTTCGACGCCGATGTCATCGCGGATCATATACGTGAAGTCGAGCTCGGGAACGATCGCGTTGTTCACATCGACACCCAGCGAGCCGAGCGCACCGCCCGCGCTGACATGCGGCTGAATGCTGATGGCGCGCAATCGCACGAGAACATCGCCGGCGTGAATGCCGCCCGTCGTATCGACATTGGATGGGCCATTGTCCGCATGCGCCGCACCAGCGAAGAGTGCCGCGCAGGCCAGAAACATTGCTCCGAGACTTCTTCTCATTTGCTTTCCCCGTTGAAAGTCTGATTGTCCGGGGGTAAGCGAACGAGCTTTTGATGGCCGACAAAACGCCGTTTCAGCCGATAGACGCACAACGCGCAACATTGCGCAGCGACAAACAATATGCACGGCAGGACCGGTGTTTGCTTCGAAACAACAAACCGCAGAACATAGGGAGGACGAGATGAGACCCATATCGACAACGCTCGGCGGCGTCGCGGCGATGCTCGTTGCCGGCACGTTCGCGATGACCGCGAGCGCACAGAATCCGACAGCCACGCCGACGCCCAGGCCGTCCGGGCAGCAGCAAACGCAACCGAATTCACCGAAGCCAAGCCGGCTCGATACCGACAGCACGCCGGCTTATCAGGAGCGCAACGTCACGCCGCCGGGACATGCGACCACTGCCGCAAGCGGTGCGTTGAAAACGGACCCGGGAAAGACATCGGCGGGAAAAGAGCCGCCACCGAAGCGGCCCAATGGCATCGGCTTCGACACCGATGCGGGGAGCATGGGCAAGAAGCCCTGAGCCTTGATCGATGCAAGCGGCGCGTTGCCGCTTGCGCTTACTTCTTGTCCGGCCAGGGCCACGTCGCGTAGCGCGACGGCTCCTTCTTCGCGTTCACTTCCTTCTTGACGCTCGGCTCAACTGGCTTGCGCTTGGGCGCGATCGCCTCCGTCTTCGCTTCGGCCGATGGCGCTGGCGTTGAAGATGGCGACGGCGTTGGCGTCGATTCAAGCGCCGCCGGATGCGCAGGCGCGGCGCTCTCGGCGACTTCCGGCACGTCCTCGCCGAACCACGGCACGTCCGCGCGCCGCTCTTCGACGTAAGAGCGCCAGCCCGCCGCGTTGTCATCGAAGAGATCGGATTTGACCGTGCTCGCGAGCATCGGGCGATTGAGCGTTTCGTCGAGCAGCGCCTTCGGCCAGATGAAGAACGCACCGGATGCCCGCCGGATGAAATCGCGCGGCGTCATGCGCTGATCGACGAAGCCGAGCAGCGTGAAGCTCGCGAGCGCGTCGTTGCCGCGAACCGCATCGCCGATGCTCGCGTAATCGTCGGCGCATTGGCTCAGGCAGAAGACCGTCTCAAGCACATCGCCGAGATGCAGCAGCAGTGCGCGGCGTTCGTAGGGTTCTTGCGTGGCGGCCTCTTTCGTCATTCGCTCTTCCGTTTCGTAAAGGGTGAACAAGGGCGAGCGCCGGTCATGCTCGAGCGCCGCATTCATGACGATTCTAGCGAACCTGAAGCCGCGCGCCATGTGACGCGTTTCATCGGCAGATTCGATACGGTCCCATGTCCACGTGAAAGTGGGTTCTGTGCAGCGCGTTGTAGTCGGGACCGAGCGTCGTATCGAACGAATGGCACGCGCCGTCATGGACGCGGCGCAGAAAGTCCGCGTCGAGCGAGCCTGTGTCGTTCCAGTCGTCGAGCGTGATGCGCCGGCCATCCGCGAGCACGAAGCCCGTCAGGTCGATGGCGTTCGCGCTCGCGTGCTGGCTCAGCGCCGCGTCTTTCTGATGATTCACGTTGCGGCACGCATAGCTGCCGACATGCTCGATGCGCGCGACGCGCTTGCCGAACACTTCGATCGCTGCCGGCTGAAGATACTGATGCTCGAAGAACGCCATGCCGACCGCGAGCGGACACGTTGCGAGAAAAGGCGCGCTGAAGCGCACGTCTTCCGACTGCGAGACGCGCACCACGTCTTTCAGTTCACAGCCGCCTGCGCCGGCCGTATCGGCCATCGGCCGATAGGCGAAGCCGGATTGCGCGAGCGCGGCGTCGCACAGTTGCGCGTCGTGCGTCGTGCGCCAGAGCTTGTACGCGGTGAGCGGGCCGCGTGGGGCGCGCACATCGAGCGGAGCGAACGAATCGTATCGCTCGGGCACGGCGATGCGCCGCGAATACACCGCATAGCCGAAGCCCAGCGCCGCGACGAACGCCAGCAACAACAGCCATCCGGCGATTCGCGCGATCATCGCCGGCACCGTGTTTTATCCGGCTGCACTGGCCTGCACGCGTTCGGCCAGTTTGGCGTCGTAACTCGAATGGACATGCACGCGCTTCTTGTCGGGATACGCATACGCATAAGCCTTGCGCAACGCAAGCGATGCCTCGTGGAACCCCGACAGAATCAGCTTCTGCTTGTTCGGATACTGCGCGATATCGCCGACCGCGAAGATGCCCGGACGCGACGATTCGTAGTTCGAAGTATCGACTTCGATGCGCCCGCCGCGTATATCGAGATTCCACTCGGCGATCGGCCCGAGATCCGCGACCAGCCCGTACAGCACGAGCAGCTTGTCGGCGGGGATGTCCGTCGTCCCGTCGATGTGCTTGATGCGCACGGCGCGCAGCGCGTTATCGGGGGCGTCGAGCGAATCGATCATGCCGACGACGAAGTCCATCTCGCCCGCTTCGACCTTGCTTTTCATCGCCGCCACCGATGCCACCGCCGCCGAGAATCCGTTGCGCCGATGCACGAGCGTCAGCTTGCGCGCGACGCCGCATAGCGCGAGCGCCCAGTCGAGCGCCGAATCGCCGCCGCCCGCGATCACGACGTCGCGATCGCGGAAGTCGTCGATGCGCGGCACGCTGTAATGCACGTCGCGATCTTCGAGCGCATCCGCCTGCGCCACCAGCAGGCGCTGCGGCACGAACGCACCGTTGCCCGCCGCGACGAGAATGGCGGCCACGTCGAATACGAGGCCCTGCTCGGTGTGCACGGTCCAGCGATGATCTTCGCGCTGAATCACCGTCTGCACGCGCTGCGAGAGATGGATCGGCACATCGAACGGCCGGATTTGCGTCATCAAACGATCGACGAGTTCGCGCGCCGTGCATGATGGAATCGCGGGAATGTCGTAGATCGGCTTGTCGGGATACAGCTCGATGCATTGCCCGCCGATACGCCCGAGCGCATCGACGATATGGCACGAAAGCCCGATGACGCCCGCCTCGAACGCCGCAAATAGGCCCACGGGGCCCGCGCCTATGATCAATACGTCGGTGCGAATAGGGCTGCTTTGTGGTTCCATGTGATCGTTTTCCGTGAATGCGGCTGTGCATGCCGTTTCGCTTTTGCACAGCATTCTTCGGTCACGATACAGAAAGCGTCGGCACCGGGCAACGAAGCCCCTGCCCGCCAAGCGGCGATTGCCCGCTCGCTTTAGCTAGCGACGTTCAAAGCGGCGTGGAAAGCGACGATGCCAGAGGGCGTCGCGCCGTGGAATCGGTTCGTGTGGAAGTACGGCGCGGGAATGTCGGGCAGGATCAGCGCCCTCCTTCCGTGCGAAGGCCGAAGCGCGCGTAATACGCGGGATCGCCGAGGACGAAGCATCGCGCCGCGCCCGACGCCCGCAACCGCGCGAGCGCATTTCGTGTGAGCGCGCTGCCGATGCGCTGCCGCTGACGCATCGGCGCGACCGAAAGCGGCCCGAGCCCGAACCATCGTTCATCGCGGCCGTCGATCAGCACCGGCGACAGCGCTACCATCGGCACGGACAAGCGCCCGGCTGCACGAAGCGCATCGACGATCAAGAAAGGCGGCCTCCGTCACCGCCGCGATGGCCGCCCGCATCGGATATCGAACGCCATGCTCACTGCTTGGTCAACTCTCGCGCATAGTAGTTCGAAGCCGCGTCGATTTCTTCGGGCGTCATGTTGCGCGCGACGTTGCGCATGACTTCGTTGATGTCGTTCGTGCGCGTGCCGTTGGCGAACGCGCTCAGTTGCGACTTGGTGTAAGCCGCCGGCAGGCCATCGATCCACGGACTGCCGGCCTTGTTGTCGATGCCGCCGTGACACGCCGCGCACGGCGCGATGTTGCGCATCGGCGCACCGTGCGAAACGATCGTCGGCGCGAGCGCATCGCTCACCTTGCGCTGCGCGGGTGGCCTCGGCAGGCTCGCGTAATAGGCGGCAAGATCGCGCATGTCCTGATCGCTCAGGTTGGCGGACATCGGGGACATCACCGCGTTGTTGCGCGCGCCCGTCTGAAAATCGATCAGTTGCTTGTAGATGACCGATGCATACTGCCCCGCGAGATTCGGCGAATTCGCCTCGCTCATGCCGCGTTCGCCGTGACACATCGTGCATCGCAGGGCGAGCGTCGCACCGCGCCCGATCGAATTCGCGCTCGCGTTGACGAGCAGTTGCGGCGTCACTTCGACAGCACTGAGCTTGCGTTTCGGCTCGACGTTCGTATCGCCCGAATACCAGTTGCGCGGCACGCCCGCGGCGCTACAGATCGCATTCCAGATGCCGGTGAACGACGCATCGCGCTGAACGGATGGCAGCCACACGAAGCCGATCACCGCCGATACCGCCGCGATGCCGATCGTCCCGAGCACGCTGGTCGCGAACCAGCGATTGCGGAAGGTGAAGAGGCGCTCGTCGCTCATCGCTGCGCTCCGATGGGTACGGCGGGCACCGACGTGTCCGAGCGTGCGAGAAGCTGCGCGATCGGATAGCCGTAATTGACGAGCGTGAGGCCGATCATCAGCGCAAGCCACAGCGCGAAGCTGTTCAGCGCGACCGGTATCGTGCGCGGCTCATGCACCGCGCGGCTGAACGTGTACTGCTCGACGCTCACCTGCGGCGCCCGATGCCCGCGTATCAGCACGACGAAGAACAGCACCGCCGACACGACGAGAATGAAGCCGCCAATCACCGACATGATGACCGATGCCGCCTGATGCGCAATCTGCGGATCACCGTAGTCATAGAACGCCATGCGGCGCGGCATGCCGAGAATGCCGGTGTAATGCCAGGGGAACGTCAGCACGATCATGCCGATGAACCACAGCCACAGTTGCCAGCGCATCAGGCGGATGCTTTGCAGCGCGCGCCCGGTGAGATGCGGCCACAGGTCGTAGGCAATCGCGAAGTACATGATGACGATCGCGCCCGCGAAAATCAGGTGGAAGTGGCCGGTGACCCATTGCGTGTTGTGCACGGTCGAATCGAGCTGATAGCTCATGTTGATGAGGCCGCCCGCCCCGCCGAAGCCCAGCATTACGAACGAGAACGCGACGGCGAGCATCATCGGATTGCTCCACGGCAGCGCCTTGACCCAGCCGAACGCGCCCTTGCCGCCGCGCAGCCGCGCCGCGATCTCCACCGATGCGCAGATGGTGAACACGGTCAGAAGCGTCGGCACGGCGACGAGCGCGGTGAACACCGAATGCATGAACTTGAAGCCCGAGCCCACTTGCGGATCGGCGAACAGATGGTGAATGCCGATCGGCATCGAGACCACGAGGAAGAGGATGAACGAGATGCGCGCCATCGCATCGCTATAGAGGCGTCCGCCGATAGCGCGCGGGATGATCGTGTAATACGCGATATACGCGGGCATCAGCCAGAAATAGACGATCGCGTGCAGCGTCCACGAGAAGAACACGCGCGCGAGGCCGGCGTCGATCGTGGACTTCCAGCCGAGCGCGACCGGCAAGATCATGAACAGCACTTCAATCGCCGCGCCGACCGCCGTCCAGCCCCACAAATATGCGCCCGCGACGGTGGCGAACATCGGCAGCGGCACGGTCCTGCCGCGATTGTCGCGCTTCCATGCGTGCAGGTTCACCGACATCAGCGCGACCCAGATCCACGATCCGACCACGACGAGCACCACGCCGAGGTAATAGAACGCGCTGCCGATCATCGGCGGATAGAACGTGTAGAGCACGGAGGCGAGGCCCATTGCGACCGGAATCATCGCCATGACGGAACCCACCGCGACGAGCCAGAAGCCGATCCATGCCCAGCGCAGGCCCACGAGCGCGCGCTTAAGCGACAGTTCCGTTACCGCATAGCCGAAGCCCATTGCGATGAGCGTCGGGAACACATAGCCCATCGCGGAACCATGAGCCGTCACCGAGCGATAGTAGATCTCGGGATTCTGCAGCCCCGCGAAAAGCGGGCTGCGCGCGAACATCTGCCACGCGCCGAGCAGCAGCGCGACGCCGAACGCGATGAACGCAAGCCAGAAGTGCGCGAGGATGAGGCGCTTGCTATTTAACACAGGACAGTCTCCGCGAATCGGCCGGCAGCTTGTCGGCCATCTGCTTGAACTCGGTGCGATCGATCACTTTCACATGCGCCCACATGCCGTGATGCCCGACGCCGCAGAACTCGTGGCACGGCATCAGATGGTCGCCGGGTTCGTCGAACGTGGTCTTGAAGGTCGACACATACCCCGGCTCCAGCATCGAATTGATGTTCGTCTTGGTGATGAGAAAGCCATGCACGACATCCGAACTCGTCGCGCGGAACGTGACCGGGACGCCGGCGGGCACGAGCAGGCATTGCGGCGTGAACGAGTACTGCTGCGCCACGACACGCACCGTCACCGAGCCGTCCGCTTCGGGCGCGGTGCCGAGATTGCTTTCGATGAATTCTCCCGACACGTGCAGCGTTTCGGGCCGCACGGTTTCGACGCGCGACGGCGGCATCATCGCCCAGTGCAGGCCGGTGTAGACCACCATCGCCACGAGCACGACGACGATCGCGATGACGAGCATCGCCCAGCGTTTTTCGACGCGCTCAGCGACTTCGTGTGAATGCGGATTGATGGCCATAAATTCACTGAATGACGCCGCGCGGCAGAAACACGGCGAAGTAAAAGACGAACCAGCTTCCAATGACGATGGCCGTCGCGACGCCCGCGACCGCGAGCGCCCCGCCGGGGCCGCTTCTCACGATTTCGTCGACTGCGTCTTCGTTGGGATCTTCATTCATGGTGTCGTCGATGCTCAATAAAGTGGTGCGGAGCGCAACTCGTTCACTTCCTTCACCGAGACCGGCGCGCCCCGGTTGCCCCACGCCGTGCGGATATACGTCACGACCGCCGCGACTTCCACATCCGACAGCGATTGCGCGAACGGCGGCATGCCGTAAGGCTTCGGGTTCTTGAATGTGCCCGGCGGATAGCCGCCGTTGAGCACCATGCGGATCGGGTTCACGGCGGAACTCATCACGATCGACTGATTGTTCGCAAGCGGCGGGAAATCGGGCGGCTTGCCCTGTCCCTGCGCGGCATGGCATTCGGCGCATTGCGCGTCGTAGATCTTCTTGCCGAGCGGCGAGAGACTCGTGCGCTGCTCGGCGACAGCCTGGCTCGGCGGCTCGGACTTGTCGCCGGCGCGTGCGGGCAGCGCCTTCAGATAGACCGCCATCGCGCGCACGTCTTCTTCGCTCAGATGTTGCAGGCTGTCATAGACGACTTCGGCCATCGGCCCGTACACCGCGCCGCGATTGCTCACGCCCGCATGCAACAGGCCGACGATTTCGTCGATGCTCCAGTCGCCGAGGCCCGCCTCACGGTTCGACGTGAGGGAAGGCGCATACCAGTTCTGAATCGGGATCAGCCCGCCTTCGAACGCCTTCGACGATACATTGCCGCCCAGCGCGTTGATCGCGGTATGGCACATCGAGCAATGCCCGAGTCCTTCGACGAGATACGCACCCCGGTTCCATTCGACGGACTGCTTCGGGTCCGGCTCGTACTCGCCCTGCTTGAAGAACAGCGACCGCCAGCCGAGCAGCAATTCGCGCCGGTTGAACGGAAAGCGCAGTTCATGCTGGCGGTTCGGCTGATGCACGGGCGGCGTGGACATCAGAAAGGCGTAGATCGCGTCGGAGTCGGCGCGCGTGACCTTCGTATAGGACGTGAAGGGCATCGCCGGGTAAAGCAGCGAGCCGTCGCGCGAGCGGCCCGTGTGCATCATCTTGTAGAACTCGTCGGCGGTCCATTGGCCCAGTCCCGTCTCCTTGTCCGATGAGATGTTCGGCGTGAAGAGCGTGCCGAACGGCGTCTCCATCGGACGGCCGCCGCCGAAGGTTTTGCCCGCAGGCAAGGTGTGGCACGCGATGCAATCGCCGGCGCGCGCCAGATACTCGCCGCGCTTGACGGTCGCGGCGTCGTAAGTCTTCGCTTGTGCTGCCGCGTCCCGGACAGGCCCGCCCAAAGCTGCCACGAAAGCCGCGAGGACCGTTACGGCAAGCGCCCCAAGTTGTCGGAAACGAAGCACGTCGGGTCCTCTTCAGTTGTGAACGCTGCCGCATGCAAGCGGCATCTTGAACGAGCCGGCCGCAACGGGCGTCGGATTCGCGGGCGCGGGGAGCGAAGCGAGATAGGCGGAAATCGCGGTGATGTCGCGCTCGCTCAGAAGCTGCGAAACCTGGCGCATGCAGTCGGGCGCGACCGTCGTGCGGGTGCCGTAGCGCCAGGCGCCCAGTTGCGCGCTGATGTAGTCCGCATGCAGGCCGAGCAAGCCGGGAATCGCGGGCTCCATGCCGGTCATCGACGCGCCATGACAACTGACGCACGCGGGCACCTTGCGCGACGGATCGCCCTTCATGACGAGCGTCTTGCCGAGATCGAGCGTCCTCGCGTCGACGGTGACGGGGCTCGGCTGCGGGAACGGCGGACGTTCGGCGGCGAAGTAATCGGCGATCTGCTTCAGATAGGCGTCGGGCAGATACGCGAGCAGGTAGTTCATCGGCGGGTACTTGCGGCGCCCGTCGCGAAACGCGAGCAACTGGTTGTAGAGGTAGCCTGCGGGCTTGCCGGAAAGACGCGGGAAGTAGTCGTTGCCGGTGCCCTCGCCGTGCGCGCCGTGACACGTGGCGCATCCCATCACGCGGGCCTGCATCGTGTCCGGTGCGCGTTCGAGGGGCGCGCCGGCGGCAGTAGCCGGCGGAGCGTCCGCGGCGAACGCCGCGATGCCGCAAAACGCGAAGAGCGCGGAGCACGCGATCCTGGCGCTGCGTTGAGCCACGTATCCCACGTTTCCCACGTATCCCCCGTGCCGCGTTGCCGTTTTTGACTCGCCGCGCACGGTTCGATCTCACGTTCGATCCATGCCCGCGCGATTGTTGAGAGCACTGCAATGGTTTTGCCGATGACGGGTGGTGCCTGGCTTCTCGAATGTTAGGAGGAAGTCCCCGTTTTCTCCAGCCCGGAGATTGTCTCAATACCTGCTATCGATACGCGTGACAAGACGACACGTTTCTTTGCGTTTAGACAAAGAGACGCATTATTTTGAGATGCTCAACTGAGCAGTTGATCGCGACTGCCGCGCCGGTGTTGTGCTGCGGACTCGGTGTTGGCTTTAGCGAGACAGGGCGGAGCGCATCACTTGAGACCGAGCCGCCGTGCGAGCCGATTCAGATTGGCGCGATCGATGCCCAGTTCCCGCGCCGTCGACGCCCAGTTCTGACCGTTGCGCGCGAGGGAATCGAGGATCAGCGTGCGCTCGTAGGCGGTCACGGCTTCGCGGAAGTCGGTGCCCGGCGCGGCCGCTTCGGGCGCGGTTGCAGACGCGGCGTTCGGGGTATCGGCGATACCGAAGTCCGCAGCCGTCAGCGTGAGGATGCGCGGCCGCTCGCGATGCGCCGCGAGCGCCTTCAACGCGCTGCGTCCGATCAGATGTTCAAGTTCGCGCACGTTGCCGGGCCACCGGTAGGCGAGCAGCGCGGACTGTGCATCCGCCGACAGCCGCAGGCTCAGCAGCCCGAGCCGCGAGCGGTTCTCCTCGAGGAAGTACCCGGCGAGCAGCAGCACGTCGCGGCCCCGCTCGCGCAGCGGCGGCACGACGAGCGGATAAACCGACAGCCGGTGATACAGGTCCGCGCGGAACCGTCCGGCGCGCACTTCATCGGCGAGATCGCGGTTGGTCGCGGCGATCAGCCGCACATCGACTCGATGCTCGCCATCCGATCCGATTCGCTGCAACTGGCCGTTCTGCAGCACGCGCAGGAGCTTGGCCTGAATGGCGAGCGGCAATTCGCCCACTTCGTCGAGAAACACCGTGCCGCCATCGGCCAGTTCGAACTTGCCGCGCCGGTCCGCCGATGCGCCGGAGAACGCACCGCGCACATGCCCGAAGAGTTCGCTTTCGACGAGCGTGTCAGGCAGCGCCGCGCAGTTGAGGCTGACCAGCGGCTTGTCGGCGCGCGGCGACAGCGCGTGTATCTCGGACGCCACCAGTTCCTTGCCGACGCCCGTTTCGCCGGTCACGAGCACGGTCAGATCGCTCGACGCGACGATCGCGATCTCGTCGATCAGATGCTTGTGGCTCGCGCTGCTGCCGATCATCTCGCGTCGGCGGGGCCCGCTCGCCTGCCGGTACACCTCGGCGCGCTGCCGTTCCGCCTCGCTCGTCTGCGCCAGTCTGTCGATGCGTTCCGCGACGCTCACGGTCGCCGCCGCGAGACTGAGAAACGCCTGCAACGACGCCATGTCGATACCGTCGAAACGCGCGGGATCGAGCGCATCGAGAGTCAGCAAGCCCCAGGGCCGGCCATCGACGAACAGCGGACTGCCAAGGCAGTCGTGCACTTCGAGGCGCGCGCCCGCGTGTTTGACGAGGCCATCGTAGGGATCGGGGAGATCGGAGTTCGCCGGAAAACGCGTCGGTTCGGGACGGGCGAGAATGCGCGCGAATCGCGGATGCTCGCTCACGCGGAAGCGCCGGCCCAGCGTATCGCTCGACAAACCGTCGATGGCGAGCGGCACCAGCGTCTCGCCGTCGAGGCGCAAGAGCGCGGCGGCATCGCCGGGGAAGAGCGCGCGCAGCGTCCTCAGCAAGCGCCGGTAGCGTTCGGTGTCCGGCATATCGCGGGACAGGTCTTCGATGAGCGGCACGAGCGCATCGAGCAGGACGCGCGAGGTCATTGCGACTACATCGGCAGTCCGTTTGACTAGAGTCGAATCGACCATGACGTTGATTAAGCCATTGATTATGTGAAGATTCTACACTGGCATGGAAACTGTATAGGAACAGGCCGAACGCGAAGCACACGTTTCGCCATTGTCACGAGGACTACACCATGCTGTCAGCAGAACACCGCGCCATCATCAAAGCAACCGTTCCCCTGCTGGAAAGCGGCGGCGAGGCGCTCACCCGCCACTTCTACGCGATGATGCTCAACGAGTATCCGGTAGTGCGGCCGATGTTCAACCAGGCGCATCAGGCGAGTGGCGCGCAACAGCGGGCGCTGGCTAACGGCGTGTTGATGTACGCGCGGCATATCGACGAGCTCGAAAAACTCGGCGGCCTCGTGGGGCAGATCATCAACAAGCACGTCGCGCTCAATATTCAGGCGGAGCATTACCCGATCGTCGGAGCGTGCCTGCTGCGCTCGATCCGTGAAGTGCTCGGCGAAGAGATCGCCACCGATGCCGTGATCGAAGCATGGGCTGCCGCGTATCAGCAATTGGCCGACTTGCTGATCGGCCTCGAGGAAGGCATCTACAGCGAGCGCGAGAATGCGCCGGGCGGATGGCGCGGCACGCGGCGTTTCGTTGTCGCGCGCAAGGTCGCGGAGAGCGAGGAAATCACGTCGTTCTATCTCGTGCCTGAGGATGGCGGCGCCCTGCTCGACTTCCATCCGGGCCAGTACATCGGTTTGCGCATGGTCATCGACGGCGAGGAAGTGCGCCGCAATTACTCGCTGTCGGCCGCACCGAACGGCCGTGAATACCGCATCAGCGTGAAGCGCGAGCCCGAAGGCAAGGTCTCCGGCTTCCTGCACGATCAGGTGCACGAGCGCGACACGCTCGACCTCTATCCGCCCGCCGGCGACTTCAAGCTCGACCACAGCGAAAAGCCGCTCGTGCTGATCAGCGGCGGCGTGGGCATCACCCCGACGCTCGCGATGCTGCAGGCCGCGCTCACCGCGACCACGCGTCCGATCCACTTCATCCACGCGGCGCGGCATGGCGGCGTGCACGCGTTCCGCGCGGTCATCGAGGATCTGGCGGCGCGTCATCCGCAGCTCAAGCACTTCTACTGCTACGAGCAACAGCGCGAAGGCGATCGCGAGGCGCACGGCTTTGGTTTCGTCACCGAGGCGCTGCTCGACAAGTGGCTGCCGAAGAGCCGCGACGTGGATGCGTACTTCCTCGGTCCGAAGTCGTTCATGAAGGCGGTGAAGAAGCAACTGAAGGCGCTCGGCGTGCCGGAGTCGCAGAGCCGCTATGAGTTTTTCGGGCCGGCTTCGTCGCTGGATTAAGCCGCGTCTGGCTTGTTGAGAATCGCGGCAAGCCGGGGCGCGTGCGCTATCGCTCGGGCCCCGGTCGCTGCAAGAAGGACAGCGTCACTGGTCACCTGAAATCCTCCGGAATCGGTCATGGGATCACGCCACCTGCTCGCGTAATCTGTCGATGTGGCAACGCAGTTCGCACAGTCTCTCAACCGATAAGGAGCTATTCATGCAACCCCGTCTCGACTTCTACAAAGCCAGCCCCGCCGCGATCAAGGCCATGATTGGCGTCGAAGAGCGCATCGGCAAGTCATCGATCGAAAAGTCGCTGGCCGAACTGGTCCGGCTGCGCGCTTCGCAGATCAACGGCTGCGCGTTCTGCGTCGACATGCACACGACCGACGCGCGCAAGGGCGGCGAAACGGACCGGCGTCTCGCGACGGTGGTTACGTGGCGCGAAACGCCCTTCTTCACCGACCGCGAACGCGCCGCGCTCGAATGGACCGAGGCGCTCACGCTGATCGCGCAGGATCATGTGCCGGATGCCGTCTGGGAAGCCGTCAAGCCGCATTTCAGCGACGAGGAAATCGCCGATCTGACCTTGCTTATCTCCGCGATCAATAGCTGGAACCGCTTTTCGATCGCGTTTCGCAAGATGCCCGAGTGAGGAGCGCGCGCCATGAACATTCGTCGATGTGTGGCAGTGGTGGCGGCGCTCGTCGTTGGAGCGTCAGGCGCGTCCGGCGCGTGGGCGCACGGCGGCGATGAGGAAACGGTCACGCCCTTGATGAAGCAAGCCTTGCCCGAAGCGCCCGGCAAGAACGTATTGATGGCGACGGTCGCATTCAAGCCGGGGCAGGCATCGGAGGCGCACCAGCATCCGGGGTCGATTTTCGCGTATGTGCTCGAAGGGCACGTCGTGTCGCAGCTGGAAGGATCGGCGGCGAAGACGTACGGGCCGGGCGAATCGTGGTACGAACCGCCGGGCGCGCATCACGTCGTCGCAAAGAACGCGAGCGGGACGGAGAAGGCCGTTTTGCTCGTGTTTGCGATCGCCGGCGAAGGCGATGCAGTCAAGTCGCCGATTCCGCGTTGACCGCACGCGCACGTTTCATCGCTGATTGAGGACAACATGAAGAGTCCTGTCATCGGCGGCGCGGTCATCGCGATGATCAAGCGGACCGCAAGCGGTCATACCGGCTTGCGGATCGTGGCGGAAAGATGGGACGTGGCGTGCTATGCACTCGTGATTTCAGCGCGCGCGGTGCGGGTGCTCGGGCCGATCGCTGCGCCATCGGCGCATGGTTCTGGATCGTCGGCGCCGGATCGTGCTGGATTCTCGCCTTCGCGATCTACGTCGCGGCTCACGCGCGACGGCTCATCCGGCCGCGTGCGGATGCAAGCCCGGCTGACGACGGTTTTTGACAGTCATGCTCGCCGCGTCGGGGACAATGCGCGCCATCGTCAGCAACCTGCTTATTGCCATGAAACGCCTCCGGCGCTGTCGCCCTTCTTATCGTTGCAACGCTCATGCTCGGCGGATGCGGTCTCTTCGGCTGCGCGGGATGGGCCACCAACGGCGGCAGTCTCGGCGGATGCAGCGTCGGCACGCGGTTCTGAGTTTTCGTTGAAGGACGGCGTGATGCGACGCAGATTATCGACGTGCATGAGTTCAGCGGACGCGGACTACGCGCTGACGTCGAAAAGACGGAGCTTCGACATCCGAAGCGAACAAGCAGAAACCGGTCCGCGCGACGCACGCCGCGCGGACCGGCTTTACATTCCCGTTCGCGGGAACCCCAAAAGCCCCGCGATCATTCCTTCACGGCTGGCGAATACCCCATCTCCACGCCCGTATCGCGTGCATGCTTCTGCGTATGCGCGCTGCGCATCGGCTTCAGCACGAAGAGCGCGAGCAGCGCGGCAATCGCGGCCATCCCCGCTGCCAGCATGAAGACCGCCTGCCAGCTTCCGGTCGCCTTCGTGAGCACGCTCGAGAACGGCACCAGCAACGCAGCCGTGCCCTTCGCGGTGTACAGCAGCCCCGCGTTCGTCGCCGCGAACTTCGGGCCAAAGGTGTCGCCGCACGTCGCCGGGAACAGGCTGTAGATTTCGCCCCAGGCGAAGAACACGATGCCCGTCAGCACGACGAACGCCACCGGGTTATGCCCGAACTTCGATAGCGCGACGATCCCCACCGCCTCGATCGCGAACGCGATGAACATCGTGTTTTCGCGTCCGATCCTGTCGGACACCCAGCCGAAGAACGGCCGCGTCAGCCCATTCAGCACGCGGTCGATGGTCAGCGCGAACGTGAGCGCGGGCAGCGTCAGGCCGAGTATCGACACGGGCGAATCGTGCAAGCCAAAGTCCTTCGCGATGGGCCCCAACTGCGCCGTCGCCATCAGGCCGCCGGCGGCCATCATCACGAACATCAGGTACATCACCCAGAAGATCGGCGATGCCAGCACCTGCTTCGGACTCGCGTTGTAGACCGCGCGCTTCAATGTGGTCTTTACCGCCGCGAGCATGTGCGCGGGCGGCGCGTAGAGCGCCATGCCGAGCAGGAACACGACGAGGCCCTGTCCAAGCCCGAACCACAGGAACGTCGCTTCGTAGCCGCTCGACTTGATCATGTGCGCGATCGGCACGACGGTTGCCGCCGATCCCATGCCGAAGCCCGCCGCCGTGATGCCCGCCGCGAGGCCGCGCCGCGAGGGGAACCACTTCAGCGCATTGCCGACGCACGTCCCGTACACCGCACCCGCGCCGACGCCGCCGATCGCAGCCGCGAGGTACAAGAGCGGCAAGGACGACGCGACCGAGTTCATCGCCCATGCAATCGCGCAGAGCAAGCCGCCGCCGACGACCACCGGACGCGGCCCGTACTTGTCGACCAGATAGCCTTCCACCGGCACGAGCCATGTTTCAGTGACGACGAAGATCGTGAACGCCACCTGAATCGCGGCGCGGCCCCAGTGATATTTCTCGTCGATCGGATTGACGAAGAGCGTCCACCCGTACTGCATGTTGGCGATCATCGCCATACAGATCACGCCGAACACCAACTGCACCCACGGCGACGCTAGACGCGACGCCCCCTCCTGGCGATTCATCTGGTCCATGCCTGTCTCCTTGGCACTTCTGCCTTTGTGTAATCGGACGTCGAGCGACGCCTCTTACGATGCCGCCGCGGAAGGGTCATCGCATATACACAGTATGTGATATATCAAGTAAGTCAAGCGAAAGAAACGGCGGGGTTTTCACTTAGGACGGCGCTTTTCGTAAGGCGCTGAAAGGCGCGTCGGGCGGCGATGCGGGCAAAAAAAAACCCGGCAGGAACAAAGCCTGCCGGGCGATGAGCGTGGGCGAGACATGGCAATCCGCTACACGCACTCACGTTATATATGAAAGTTAAACGTAATGTAAAGATGAGATTTTGTAGGGGTTACATGAAGCGCGCCAGTGGCGAGATTTGCCGTCAGAAGACCTTGAACGGCACGTTCACCATCAGCCGATAGACGTTGCTCGTCCCGTCCGGATAAAACTCGCTGCCGTGATGATGCATGTAGTAGAACTTGACCGACGTGTTCTTGAACTTGCCGTCCGGCACGGTGTATCCGGGGATGATGCCGAACTCGTAATGCGAGCCTTGCAACGGACGGCCGTTCACGATGTAATTGCCCGCGTTCGCGGTGCCGCTATTGGCCATTGCGCTGCCGTCTGCGCCCCAGCCGTACGCGGTCCACATCGTCACCTTGAGGCCCGGCACGCCGTAGTCCTTCATGTTGAGCGAGTACGACAGGCTCACGGATTTTTCATGCGGCTGGTTGTAGTCCACGTCGAGCGAGTTCGACAGGTAATCACCACCCGACTGGCCCATGTAGTCGAACATCTGATCGCCGAGAATCTGCTGGAACGCGAACTGCAGCGTATGCGCGCCATGCGTGCCGGCCAGCGCGAGGCTGTATGCGTTGTTGTTGATCGGCCCCTGCAGTTTGTCGCCGATTGCGCCCGTGTAGTAGTAGTTCAGTGCGCCGGTCCAGCGAACCGCCTTCGGATCGCCGATGCTCTGCGTCGCCGACAGGTAGTACTGCCGCCACACGTTGTTCGCGACGCTGCCGTAGAGCGACACCGCCGTATCGTCGCCGTGCGTCCAGTCGCCGCCGAAGTACGTGAACTGCGAGACATGCGTGCCGCCGTATAGGGTCTTCAGGCCCGATACCGTCGTCATGCCGCGCGCGATCACGCCATCCACCGTGCCGGCCTTCACCGTGAGGTTCTTGAACTCTTCGCTCGCAAGCGAGAAGCCTCGATACGTCGGCGGCAGCGCGCGGTTGTCGTGCGGCACCAGGAACGGGTTATCGAAGAGTTGCTGGCCATACTTGAGCACCGTGTTCGACGCGCGCGCCTTCACGTCCCACACGCCCGGATACGCCCAGGCAAGCTGATGCGAACCGCCGCCGTCCGTGCCGACGTGCACGAGATTGCCCGCGCCATCGCCGCCGTTCAGTTTGAACGCGCCGAAAAGCGATACATCCGCGCCCAGCCCGATCAGGCCGCGCGTATAGCCTGACTCGAAGACCGCCTGCGCGCCGAGCACCCAGGCGTCCTTCTTACCAGCGCCCTTGAATTCGTCGTGCTCGGTGAAAGACCGTCCGAGCAGATTCAAATGCGCGTCCTCGATAAAGCCTTTTGCCTTGGCCTGATTGCTCACCGGCGCATTGGCTTCGGTATTGGGCGGCGAACTCGGCACGGCTTCTGTGTGGCGCGAGGGCGCCTCGGTATCGGTCTCCTCGCCGTAGGCGGCAACGTTCGCAGCCATGAAGCCGCTGAACAGCAGAATCGAAAGGGCAACTGATGCTTTTTGTTTTTTCATGAAACGTGTCTCCAAGCTCCTGACTCAACCTGCTAACGACAAAACAACAACTCACGACTCAATGGATGCAACCATCCGCGCCCGGCGACCGGAGAGGTCGGCGGACGGCTTGTTCGACTCTGGTGAATAAGGGCGATGCGTGGACTTATCGTTCTTTCAAGCGGCTTCGCGTCTCCGATTCCAAATAGTTAGGAAACTGATCCATCAAGCGAAATGGCATGCAGCCGAAACACCCTGCACTAGCGTCCGCAATTCGGGCACTTCCTGCGAGCAGCGCGCCTGCGCCATCGGGCAGCGCGTATGAAACACGCATCCGGCGGGCGGATCGATGGGACTCGGAATATCGCCGGAAAGGATCTGCACGACCTTGCCTCGCTCGATCGCCGGATCCGGCACCGGCACCGCCGACAGCAACGCGCGCGTGTACGGATGGCGCGGCGTTTCATAGAGCGCGTGCTTGTCCGCAAGCTCCATCACGCGGCCGAGGTACATCACCATCACGCGGTCCGAGATATGCCTAACCACGGCCAGATCGTGCGCGATGAAGATCAGCGACAGCTTCATCTCGGCCTGCAACGCCTGCAGCAGATTGACGATCTGCGCCTGAATGGACACATCGAGCGCGGAGACCGGCTCATCGCAAACGACGAGCTTCGGCTCGACGATCAGCGCCCGCGCAATGCCGACGCGCTGACACTGCCCGCCCGAAAACTCGTGCGGATAACGGTTGATCATCTGCTCGCGCAGGCCGACTTTCGTCATCATCGCGCGCACGCGGGCGTCGATGTCCTGGCGGCTCATGCCGGGTCGATGTTCCGTCAACGGCTCCGCGATGATCTGCCCGATCGTCATGCGCGGATCGAGCGATGCGAGCGGGTCCTGGAAAATCATCTGCACATCGGCGCGCACCGCATGCCACTCGCGGGACGATGCTCGCGTCAGCTTCGCGCCCATCCATACGATTTCACCGTGCGTCGCCGGGATTAGGTTGAGAATGGCGCGCGAGAGCGTGGACTTGCCGCAGCCCGATTCGCCGACGACGCCGAGCGTCTCGCCCGCGCGCAGGTCGAAGCTCACGCCGTCGACCGCTTTCAGCGTGCGCGTAGCCGCCCACGGCAGGCGGCTTTTCGCCTTCACCTGAAAATGCACGCGCATGTCGCGCACGGAAAGGATCGTCGCGTCAGACATGGCTCGACTCCTGATAGCGGGTCGTCATCGCATCGACGGGACGATGGCACGCGCGCAGCCAGTGCGTAGCGTGCGCGCCGGACGTGCGGACCGTTTCGAGCGCAGGCTCCCGCTCCGCGCATTCGGCGGTCGCATCGGCGCAGCGTTCGTGGAATGGACATCCGGCCGGCGGATGCGCCATGTTCGGCGGATTGCCGGGGATGCCCGCGAGTTCGCCGCCCTGCTGGTCGAGCCGCGGCAACGCGCGCAGCAAGCCGATGGTGTACGGATGCGACGGCTTCGCGAAGAGCGTGGCGGCGTCGCACTGCTCCATCACGCGGCCGCCATACATCACCATGACCTTCTCGCACAGTCCGGCGACGACGCCCAGATCGTGCGTGATCAACACGATGGACGTGCCAAAGTCGCGCTGCAGATCACGCAGCAGTTGCAGCACTTGCGCCTGCACGGTCACGTCGAGCGCGGTGGTCGGCTCGTCGGCGAAGAGCACTTCGGGCTCGCACAGCAGCGCCATCGCGATCATCACGCGCTGGCGCATGCCGCCCGACAACTCGTGCGGATACTGTCCGATGCGATGCGCCGCCTCGGGAATCCGCACGGCTTCGAGCATGGCGATCGCGCGCTTCTTCGCTTCGCGGCGCGTCAGGTTCTTGTGCAGTTCGAGCACTTCCGTCATCTGCCGCTCGATGGTCAGGTACGGATTGAGCGAGCTCATCGGGTCCTGAAAGATCATCGAGAGACGATTGCCGCGAATGCGATTGAGCGCCCTGGCCGGCATGCCGAGCAGGTTCTCGCCACGGTACCGCGCCTCGCCCGTCGCGCGTCCGTTCGATGCGAGCAGCCCCAGCATGGCGAGCACGCTCTGGCTCTTGCCCGAGCCGGACTCGCCGACGATGCCGAGCGTCTCGCCCTTTTCCAGCGTGAAGCTCACGCCGTTGACGGCACGCACGGCGGCGTCATGCGTCCTGAATTCGACCTGCAGGCCTTTGACTTCGAGTAGCGGCATGACTCACCTGTCCTTCGGATCGAGCGCGTCGCGCAGACCGTCGCCGACAAAGTTGATGCAGTAAAGCGTGATGGAGAGCAGCGCCGCCGGAAACAGCAAGATCCACGGCGCGGATTCCATGACACCGACGCCGTCCTGAATCAGCACGCCCCAACTCGTCATCGGTTCCTGCACGCCGAGGCCGAGAAACGACAACACCGATTCCGTGAGAATCACGCCCGGCACGGTGACGGTCGTATAGATCGCGACGATGCCGAGCAGATTCGGCACGACATGCCGCACGATGATGCGCCGCGTCGGCACGCCGATAGCGCGCGCCGCTTCGACGTACTCCTTCGAGCGGATCGCGAGCGTCTGGCCGCGCACCACGCGCGCCATGTCCATCCACGAGAACACGGTGATGGTCAGCACGACGAGATAGAACTCGCGGCCGAGCAGCGTCACCATCAGAATGGCGATGAGCAGGTACGGAATGGCGTACATCATGTCGACGAAGCGCATCATCGCGTTGTCGACGCGGCCGCCGATGAACCCCGCCACCGCGCCCCATACGATGCCGAGCGTGACCGACGTGAGCGTGGCGAGCGCGCCGATCATGAGCGAGACGCGGCCGCCGATCAGACAGCGCACGAAGAGATCGCGGCCGGTTTCGTCGGTGCCGAACAGATGCCAGTGAGCGAACGTGGGCGGCACGCTCATCGCGTTCCAGTCGGCGGAATCGAACTGACTCGGCAACAGCCACGGACCGGCGATGCACGCAAGCGTGATGATCGCGAGCAGCGCGAGACTCACGACCGCCGCCTTGTTGCGCAGGAAGCGCGCGCGGGCGTCCTGCCACGGACTGCGGCCCGCGACCGCTTTTTCGAGCGTGGCGCTCAGAGATGCTGATTTCATCGCGCGCCCTCTCAGTAGCGAATCTTCGGATCGAGCCACGCGTAAGCGAGATCGACCAGCAAGTTGAGGAGCACGGCCACGACCGTGACGAGCACGACGAGGCCGAGCACCAGCGTGTAATCGCGATTGGCCGCGCCATTCACGATCAGCTTGCCGATGCCCGGCAGCGAGAACACGGACTCGGTTACGACCGCCGCCGTGATCGACTGGATCGCGAGCGGGCCGATCACCGAGACGACCGGAATCAGCGTCGGCTTCAGCGCATGACGCAGCACGATGGTGTGCATCGCGAGGCCCTTCGCGCGCGCGGTGCGGATATACGGCGTGTTCATCACTTCGATGAGACTCGCACGCGTGACGCGCCCGACCGTCGCGACGTTGATCATCACCAGCAGCGCGACGGGCAGCGCCATGTAGCGCGGGTCGAAGTCGTTCCAGCCGCCCGCCGGAAGCCACTTCAGCGCGATGGCAAACACGAGGATCAGCACCGGCCCGATCACGAACGACGGGAACGCGTTGCCCGCATTGCTGACGAGCATCAGCGCGTAATCGGCGATGCTGTTGCGGCGCAGCGCCGCCGCGACGCCGAGCAGCACGCCGATGACGATCGCCAGCGCCATCGACACCCCGCCGATGGCGAGCGACACCGGCAGCGCGCGCAGCACCAGTTCGTTGACGCTCCAGTCGGCGTACCGGAACGACGCGCCGAGATCGCCATGCAAGAGGCCGTCGAGATAGAGCAGGTATTGCTTCCACAACGGCTCGCCGAGGTGATACTTGGCCTGCAGATTCGCGAGCACTTCGACGGACACCTTGCGCTCGCCGTCGAACGGGCCGCCCGGCGTAGCGTGCAGAAGCAGATAGCAGACCGTGACGACGATCAGCAATGTCGGCAGCGTGAGCAACACGCGCCGCAGCGTATAGGACCACATGCGAACGGCTCCTGTGCGTCAGTGCTTGACGATGTAGAGATCCTTGCTGCCGTAATGATCCATCGGGTTCTTCAGCGAATAGCCGCCCACGTAGCTCTTGACGAGGCGCGGCAGGCCATATTGCAGCAGCGGCAGCATCGGGTAGTCGTCCATCACGAGCTTCGCGGCTTCGGTCAGCAGTTGCTTGCGCTTCGTCTGATCGGTTGTTTCGCTTGCCTGGGCAATCAGCGCGTCGGCCTTCGGATTGCAGTTGAAGTTGTCGTTTTGCGTCGACTTGCACTCCACGAGTTGCAGGAAGGTCGTCGCGTCGTTGTAGTCGGCCACCCAGCCGTTGCGCGCGATCTGATAGTCGCCGTCATGGCGCTTCTTGAGCAGCACCTTGAATTCCATCGATTCGATGTCGGTGGCGAGGCCCAGCTTCGTCTTCCATTCGGATGCCGCGAAAATCGCCATCTTCTTGTTGTAGTCGCTCGTATTCATCGCGAAACGCAGCTTCGTGCCCGGCTTCACGCCCGCCTGCTCCAGCAGCTTCTTCGCTTCCGCAACGCGCTTGTCCATCGGCCACGACGCCCACTCGTAGTTCGACACGTCCGCGCCGCTCACGCCCTTCGGCATCAGGCCGTACATCGGCGTCTGGCCGTCGGCGGTCACGCGCTGCGCGAGCAGATCGCGGTCGATGACCATCGACAGCGCCTTGCGCACGCGCACGTCCTTCAGCAGCGGATCGCGGTTGTTGAAGCTGTAATAGCGCGTGCCGAGAATCAGCGAATTGCGCGTGTCATTCGGAAACTGCTGGCGATACTTCGCATAGCTGCCGGTTGGCATTTGATAGGTCATGTCGTTGTCGCCCGACTGGAAGAGCTTGACGTCGGTGTTCTCGTCCTCTACCGGGAGATACGTCACCTGCGTCAGTTGCACGTGCTCCTTGTCCCAGTAGTTCGGGTTTTTCGCCAGCACGAGCTTGCTGTTGACCTGCCAGTCCTTCAACTGGAACGGACCGTTGCTGACGAGATTGCCCGGCTTCGTCCAGTCGCGGCCGTACTTCTCGACCGTCGCGCGATGCACCGGCCCGAGATTGGGATTCGACATCAGTTCCGGCAGGAACGGCACCGGGCCGGCGGTCCTGACTTCGAGCGTGAGCGCGTCGATGGCGCGCACGCCGAGCGCGCTCGCCGGCTTCTTGCCCGCGACGATCTCCGCGCCGTTCAGCAGGAACGGGCCGAACACGTTGCCGTAAGGCGACGCCATTTTCGGGTCGATGAAACGCTGGCAGCCGTACACGAAGTCGCTCGCCGTCACGTTCTGGCCGTTCGACCAGCGCGCGTTCTTGCGCAGGTGGAAGATCCACGTCGTCGGGTCTTTCTGCTCCCACTTCTCCGCGGCGCCCGGCTCCACGGCCCCGTCGCCATTCGTGACCGTCAGGCCCTCGAAGAGATCGCGCCCGAGATTCGCCGCGCCGACGGATTCGACGAGCGCCGGATCGAGCGTCTCGACTTCCGAGCCGTTGTTGCGCACGAGTTCCTGCTTCGCGGCAAGCGTGACGCCCTGCGGCACGATGGCGGCCACGGCCGGCAGCGACAGCGCGCCCAGTGCGAGCGTCATGCTGGCGGCGGCCAGCGCCGTGCGTTTTAAGGGCATGACAGCGGCGAATGACTTCATCGGGTTCCTCCTGATTGTCTCGTTCTATTAGTTGTTGTGGATGCTTCGCGTGCCGCCTGACTTATCGCACGCAGGCGAGACGGACGGCATCCAACCGTTAGGCTGCCTAACGACACGTGCCAGCGAATTGCCGTCCGCAAAGTTATCGTGGCGGCTTCAAAGCGTCTTGCGGCTGGGCGCGAGTATTTCGCATGAACAAGGCGGATGCCACCTACCCGAGCCGAAACATGACCAAATTTTTCGAATATTCGTCCGGCCAGGCGATAAAGATGGCTGACTTCGCGCAGAAGGCCGGCACGCGAGGTCATTGCGCCGGCCGACTTCAGTCGATGACGACGCGTTACGCCCCGTTGCCGAACAGCCGCTCGGCGCGCGCACGCAGTTCCTCGGGCGATACGTCTTCCTTGTGCGTGGCGATCCACCACATGTGCCCGAACGGATCGCGCAGCTTGCCGCCACGGTCGCCATAGAACTGGTCTTCGACCGCGCGAATGATGGTCGCGCCTTCATCGAGTGCGCGCTGCACGACGGCATCGACATCATCGACGTACAAATGCAGCATCACCGGCGTGCCGCCGACAGCGAGCGGCCCTTTGACGTCCATCTCGGGATATTCGTCGCTCAGATAGAAAGGACTGCCGCCGATCAGCAATTCCGCGTGCCCGATGCGTCCGCCCGGGTCCTGCATGCTGAACACTTCGGTGGCGCCGAACGCCTTCTTGTAAAAGTCGATGGCCGCGACGCCGCCCGCCACCGCGATGTACGGAATGACGCCGTGACGTCCTTCGGGGATGGGATCGACTTGTGCATTCATGTGTGCCTCCTGATTCGGCAAGGGTTGAGCGCGCGGACAGGGCTGCGTCGCGCCGCTGCCGTCATGTTGCCGCTTTTTAAGGGGCACGGCAAAGTGCCGGTTTGCCTCATACTGCGGGTTCGCAGCACCCATTTACATCCTTCAACACGGAGCACACATGCACGATCTGAAAGGTAAATCGGTTCTCATCACCGGCGCGAGCACGGGCATCGGCGCGGCGGCGGCACGTGCGTTCGGGCAATACGGCGCGAATGTCGCGGTGCACTACAACAGCTCGAAGGACAAGGCCGAGGAAGTCGCGAAGGACGTGCGCGCGCTCGGCGTCTCGGCGATCACGGTCGGCGCGGACGTGCGCGATTCGAAAGCCATCGACGCGGCCGTCGCGGCCACCGTCGAGGCTTTCGGCAAGATCGACGTGCTCATCAACAACGCGGGCAGCCTCGTGAAGCGCGAGCCGATCGCGTCCGTCACCGACGAGCTTTTCGACGAGATCATGCACATCAACGCGCGTTCGGTCGTGGCGTTCACGCGCGCCGCGTTGCCGTCGCTGCGCGAGGGCGGCGGCGGCTCGATCATCAACGTGACGTCTGTTGCGGCGCGCAACGGCGGCGGGCCGGGCGCGCTGCTGTACGCCGCATCGAAGGGTTTCGTCAGCACGATCACGAAGGGCATGGCGAAGGAACTCGTCGCGGACCGCATCCGCGTGAACGCCGTCGCACCGGGCGTCATCGAGACGCCGTTTCACGAACGATTTACCACGCCGGAGCAACTGGACGCGTTCCGCAAAGCCATTCCGATGGGTTTCGTCGGCGAGCCGGACGATTGCAGCGGCGCGTTCCTCTATCTCGCGTCGGAGGCCATGTCGCGCTACGTGACGGGGCAGATCATCGACGTGAACGGCGGTCAATTGATGCCGTGATCGTGGTATAAGCGCTAACCCATTGTCGAGGAAGGAGAACGCAGGAGATGCCGTTGAATCAGCAATATCGCTTTCGATCCCTCGCGCTGACGGCCATGGCCGCCGCCGCGTTCAGCGTGGCCAGCTTCGTCGAAAGCACGCCCGCTCATGCCAAGGCGCCGCAGGCGCAGCCCCAGGTACTGACCGCCTCGGCGGTCGCCGTCGCTGACAAATACGCCGCCGACACCGCCGCGCAGATCTTCAGGCAAGGCGGCAACGCCGTCGATGCCGCCGTGGCCATCGCGTTCTCACTGGCGGTCACGTATCCGGAAGCAGGCAACATCGGCGGGGGCGGATTCATGACGCTGTACGTGGACCATCGCCCGTACTTCCTCGACTATCGCGAACGCGCGCCGATGACCGCGACGCGCAACATGTATCTCGACGACAAGGGCGAAGTCATCAAGGGCATGAGCCTTTACGGGCATCGTGCAGTGGGCGTGCCGGGCACCGTCGACGGCATGTGGGAAGCACAGAAACGCTTCGGCAAGCTCAAGTGGAAGCAGGTCCTCGCGCCGGCGATCAAGTACGCGGCGGATGGCTTCGTCGTCGACGATCAGCTCATCGAGCGGCGCGACCGCGCATCGAAGGAATTTGCCGGCAAGACGAATTTCGATCTCTACTTCGGCAGCATGAAGGCGGGCCAGGTCTTCAAGCAGCCCGACCTCGCGGACACCTTGCAGCGTATTGCCGACAAGGGCTCGAAGGGCTTCTATGAAGGCAAGACCGCTGAACTGATCGCCACGTCGATGACCGGTCACGGCCTCATCACCGCACGCGATATGAAGGAATACAAGGCCGTCTGGCGGCAACCGGTCGTGGCGAGCTGGAACGGCTATCGCGTGATCACCGCGCCGCCGCCGAGTTCGGGCGGCATCGGCCTCGTGCAGTTGCTGAAGATGAAAGCGGACCTGAAGGACAAGTTCGAAGGCGTGCCACTCGATTCCGCGCAATACATCCATCTCGTCGCGGAAATCGAAAAGCGCGTGTTCGCCGACCGTGCGCAATATCTCGGCGATCCGGACTTCTACAAGGTGCCGGTCGCGCAGCTGACCGACGACGACTACATCCTCAAGCGCGCGCAGGAAGTCAACCCGGATGCGCCGTCGGACACGAAGAGCGTCCAGCCTGGCCTCGGCACGTCGATGCCGGAGAAGGCCGAGACGACGCACTTTTCGGTCGTCGACAAGTGGGGCAACGCCGTGTCGAACACGTACACGATCAATGGCTACTTCGGTTCGGGCGTGGTCGCGGAAGGCACGGGCGTCGTGCTGAACGACGAGATGGACGATTTCTCCGCGAAGCCGGGCGTCGCGAACATGTTCGGCGTGGTGGGCAGCGATGCGAACGCCATCGCGCCGCGCAAGCGCCCGCTCTCGTCGATGACGCCAACGATCCTCACCAGGGACGACAAGGTCGCGATGGTGATCGGCACACCGGGCGGCTCGCGCATCTTCACGTCGATTTTCCAGGTGCTGTCGAACGTCTACGACTTCAAGATGCCGCTCGCCGATGCCGTGGGCGCCACCCGCTTTCACCATCAACTGCTGCCGCCGAACACGATCTACCAGGAGCCGTATCATCAGCTCGACGCGGAAGTCGTGAAGGAACTGGAAGCCAAGGGCTATACGTTCTCGATGCAGGGCTTCAATGGCGATATCCAGGCCATTCGCATCGACGATACGACGCCCGAGCCGATGTCCGATCCGCGCGGACGCGGCGTATCGCAAGTCATCCGCTAAACCGCCTTGCCGGACTAGGCGTTTGCCCTAGTCCGGTGCTCGCTTCCGTTGCACACACGTCCGCCCTGCGTGGCTTCTCAGAAATATAAGAATGCTCGCATGGGCGGAATGTTTTTCACGGGATTGGACCGCGTATCCCGTTCACCTAGTCTTTGCCTGACCGAGTGCAGCCTTCCGGCGATGCATGCGGCCCACATCAAGAAAATCATACGAGACGACCCTGACGACGGACCCGCCGTGCGCGCACGGCTATCCGTTTCAGCGTGCTGATAAAGGAGCAGCTCATCATGTTGGAATCCCCCGCCCGGCAGCTTGGCGATATCTCTTCCGCTCATCAGACAGACGAGGTTCAGCCGGCGCACGACGGCTTCATCGACCGTTATTTCGGCATCTCGCAATCCGGCAGCACGCAGAAGCGCGAAGTCGTCGCCGGCGTGACGACGTTCCTCGCGATGGTCTATTCCGTGTTCGTCGTGCCGGGCATGCTCGGCAAGGCGGGTTTCGATACGAGCGCCGTGTTCGTCGCCGTGTGCCTGACGACCGCGTTCGGCTCGCTGCTGATGGGCGTATGGGCGCGCTTGCCGATCGCGATTGGCTGCGCGATCTCGCTGACCGCATTCACGGCGTTCGGCCTCGTGCTCGGCAAAGGACTGTCGCCCGCTGTCGCGCTGGGCGCGGTGTTCCTGATGGGCGTCGTCTTCACCGCGATCTCCGTGACCGGCGTGCGCTCGTGGATTCTTCGCAACCTGCCGACGGGCGTCGCGCACGGGACGGGCATCGGCATCGGCTTGTTCCTGCTGCTGATCGCATCGAACGATGTGGGGCTGATCGTGAAGAATCCCGCGCCCGGCATGCCGGTGTCGCTCGGCCACATCACGGCCTTTCCGGTGCTGATGTCCGTCTTCGGCCTCGCCGCGATCTTCGGTCTCGAGCGCCGGCGCGTGCCGGGCGGCATTCTGCTCGTGGTGGTCGGCTTGTCGGCCATCGGGCTCGCGTTCGACCCGTCGGTGCGCTTTCATGGCGTTTTCGCGCTGCCCTCGCTGTCCGCGCCGGGGCATGCGTCGCTGATCGGCGCGATGGACATCAAGGGCGCGCTGTCGATGGCCGTCCTGCCAAGCGTCCTCGCGCTGGTGATGACGGCCGTGTTCGACGCCACCGGCACGATCCGCGCCGTCGCGGGCCAGGCCGGGCAGATCGACGGCAACGGGCGCATCGTGAACGGCGGCCGCGCGCTGACCGCGGATTCGCTCAGTTCGATCTTCTCGGCTTGCTTCGGCGGTGCGCCGGCGGCGGCGTATATCGAATCGTCGGTGGGCGTGGCGGCGGGCGCGAAAACGGGCCTGGCGGCCAGTGTCGTCGGCGCGCTCTTTCTCGCGGTGATGTTCCTGTCGCCGCTCGCGAGCCTCGTGCCTTCCTACGCGACGGCGCCCGCGCTGATGTACGTCGGGCTGCTGATGCTCGGCAACGTCGCCAAACTGCATATGGACGATACCGTCGACACGATGTCCGGGCTCGTATGCGCGGTGTTCATCGTGCTTACGGCGAATATCGTCACCGGGATCATGCTCGGCTTTTGCACGCTGGTCATTGGGCGGCTCGTTGCGGGCGAATTCCGGAAGCTGAATGTTGGGACTGTGGCGATCGCGGTGGTGCTGGCAGTGTTTTATCTGGGCGGCTGGGCGATTTGACGGGTTCGCATCTGCAAACGGCGCGCTTTGCGAAAGCGCGCCGTTTTATGATCCTGGTGACTCAGCCTCAAGCCTCTCCGGACGAATAGCAAACCTGCGCATATTCAATCGACATTCAAAACCATTTGCCAAACGACAAAGCCCCCGAAAGCATCAGCTTTCGGGGGCTTTGTCCAATACTGCTTGAAACTGCTAAACCGCCTGACCGGGCGTATAACGCAGCTTACTTGCGGCGATACGATTCAACGAGAATTTCGCAGTTTTGCAGGTGCAGTTGAAGCGCACGGTTCCACTCGCGAAGCACCGCAGCCTTGGCTGCGCGCACCCACGAACCGAACGAAACGACGACGGATTGTTGAGCGGTGGTTTTCATGAGCGTGTCTCAGGGTAAGTAGCTAGGGGATAACCCTAACTATACGCTTTTTATGCTGCATTGCAACCAATTGTCAAAAAAGCTACAGCGGTTGCTGAAAACACACCGGTCAGTTTTGCCGCCGCTCACGGCACGAGCAAGTCTCCCTTGCGCGCCGCGCCCTCGCCTGAGATCCGCGCAACCAGCATCCCTGCCGTCGCAAAGCGCGTCCAGTGCCGCGCGTAAAGCACGCCGTCCGTCTGCGCGATGAGCGGCACGAGCCGGTCGTCGAACGGATCGAGGACTTGAGCGATGGTCTCGCCCGCACGGACGCTGTCGCCCACGTCGCGGAGATGCAGAATCACGCCCGACGATGGCGATTGCACGTAATCGCATCCGGCGAGCGGCGTCGCGGGATGGCGCAGCGCAGGCGGCTCGGGCGCATCGCCGGAGATGAAGCCCGCGTGCGTCAGGTAATCGACGATCGCCTGGGCGTCGCGGTTGGCCGTTTCGTGCGATACGTCGCGCACGCCGCGCAATTCGAGCGTAACGGGCGTGAGCCCCAGCGGAATCGGGAAGCGGCCGTCGAACGCGCCGCGCAGATAGCGCCACGCCGACGCGCACGCTTCGTCGAACGGCTCGCCGCCCGAAACGTCCGCGAGCAATTGCGCCTCGCTGCCAAGGTAACGCGCGAGCGGTTCGATCGACGGCCACGCTTGCGGCGTCGTGTAGAGATGCGGCACGGCTTCCCAGTCGCAATGCAGGTCGATGACGAGGTCCGCGTCGCAGGCAAGCCGCATCAGCGCGATGCGTTGCGATTCGAGTTCCGTCGTGCCTTCGTAACACGCGAGATGATTCCGGAGCGCGGCGCGGATCAGGCTGGCGTTGTGCGCGGCGTCAGCGGTGAGACGGCCATCGAGTTGCATCGCGATGGCGGGGCCGGGATTGGGAAAGCGGCGATTGAAGTCGTGTCCGGAGCGCATGTCGAAGCGCCCCATGTGCGTGCCGAACCAATGCTGATTGAGGCCGGCCGGATTCGCGACCGGCACGAGCACGATGCGCGCGTTCAGCCTGCCAGCCGCCTCCAGTTCCGCGAACCGCCGCTTGAGCAGCCACGCGACGACGATGCCCGGCAGTTCGTCCGCGTGCAGCGATGCCTGGATATACACCTTCGGCGCGGCGTCGTCGTCCGGTCCGAACCGATAGCTCGTGATCGCCCGCTCGGTGCCGAGCGACGCACCGACGAGCGGATGGCTGTGTACCTGCATCGGCGAAAATCCCCGTGAAACCCGCGTGAGAAACAAGAAAGGCACCGCAAGCGATGCCTTTCCGTGATTGCGTCGGTGCGCTGCGCAGCGATTACTGGATGGAGACGTCGGTCTCGAAGTACTTCGCCATGATGCGCTTGAACGTGCCGTTCTTCTTCAACTCGCCGAAGGCATCATTCAAGCCCTTCTGCAGGTCCGCGTCGCCCTTGCGCAGGCCGATGGCCGTGCCCGGACCGATGATCGCCTTGTCTTCGACGATCGGCCCGACGAGCGCGAACGGCTTTCCTTGCGGCTTCTTGAGAAAGCCGATGGCGGCTTGCGCGGCGTCGGTGAACATCGCGTCGATACGGCCGGCGACGAGGTCCGACTCCACCTGCTCCTGATCGCCATACGCGACGACCTGCACGCCCTGCGCTTCCCACTTCGCCTTCGCGTAGCGTTCCTGCACCGTGCCCTGCTCGACGCCGACGCGCTTGCCCTTCAGCGCCTGCGCCGTCGGCAGAATGCCGGAGCCGGCGCGTGCGACGAGTTGCGCGTGGGTATCGTAGAGCGGGACCGTGAAATCGATCTGCTTCAGACGCTCTTCGGTGATGCCCATGTCGGACAGCACGGCGTCGAACTTGCGGGCCTTGAGGCCAGGAATCATGCCGTCGAAATTGTTCTCGACCCACACGCACTTGACTTTCATCTGCGCGCACAGCGCATTGCCTAAGTCGATATCGAAACCGACCAGCTTGCCGTCCGCCTGCTTCGATTCGAACGGCGGATACGACGGATCGACGGCAAAGCGGATCTGCGTGATTTCCCTGGCATGCGCGGCGAACGACGTGGCGGCGACGGCGGCGAGCATCGCGCGCAGGGCGAACGATGCAGTCTTGCTGACGAACTTCTGTTGCGACATTCCGATCCTTCGATACTTGCTGTTAATGCAAGCGCGCCGAGCCGGCAGCGGGCGCGCAGTGGAACCCTTGCGGGAAAACCCTGAAGTGTAACAAAACGGCACGCCGGCGAGCGCGCGTCAAAGCGCGTCAAGGGACCACGGAGAGGAACAGAAATGCCGCGAAAATCACCAGATGCACGACGCCCTGAAGCACCGTTGATCGCCCGGTGCCGAGCGTGATGATCGACACGATCAGCGTGAGCGCGAGCAGCGTGATTTCCTTCGGCTCGAGGCCGAGCGAAATAGGCTGGCCGATGGCGATCGACACGACGGCCACCGTCGGGATCGTCAGGCCGATGCTCGCCAGCGCGGAGCCGAGCGCAAGATTCAGGCTCGTCTGGATGCGGTCGAGCCGAGCCGCCCGCACCGCCGCGACTCCCTCGGGCAGCAGCACGAGCGCCGCGATCACGACGCCGACCACCGCCTCAGGCGCGCCCGCCGCCTCGACGGCCGCCTCGACCGCCGGCGACAGCAGCTTCGCCAGCCCGACGACCGCCACGAGCGAGACCATCAGCAAGGCGAGCGCGAACCACGCTTCGCCGCTCGTCGGCGGCGGCGCGTGCGGGGCCTCGTCCTCGTCGACGATGGTTTTCGCGGCGGCGGGCAGGAAGTAATCGCGATGCCGGATCGTCTGCACGAACACGTAGACCACGTACAGCACGAGCGAAATGACGCCCACGAAAACCAGTTGCGAAGTCGACAGCGCCGGACCCACGACCGTGCTCGTGAAGTTCGGCAGCACGAGCGTCAGCACCGACAGCGCGCAGAGATTCGCGAGCGCCGCGCTTGCGCCCTGCAGCTGAAAATCCTGCACGTGATGCCGCAGGCCGCCGACGAGCAGACACATTCCGACGATTCCGCAACAGCAGATCATGATCGCGGCGAACACGGTGTCGCGCGGCAGTGCGGCTTTCTCCGGGCCGCCGGAAAGCATCACCGAGACGATCAGCGCCACTTCGATCACCGTCACGGCGATCGCCAGCACCAGCGTGCCGAACGGCTCCCCGACGCGATGCGCGACCACTTCGGCGTGATGCACCGCTGCGAATACCGCGAGCGCGAGCGCAATCGCGGACAGGCCGGTCGCCAACGCGTTATGGACAAACGCTGCGCCGGCGAGCACGACAATCGCGGCGATCGGCGCGAGGGTGGTCCAGTTGAGCTTGTTTTTCATCGGCGTTCCGGGGGAATCGGTGGAGGGGATGGTCGGTACATGACCCGGGGCGAGTCGGCGAAACAATCCGACCCGCCCGCGCTGTGAGCGTGCGATGAAAGCGCTGCGGCAAAGGCCCGCCTGCCATCGGCATAATAGCCGCCGGATGCGGCCGGCGCGGTTGCGCGGTGGAATTTTCCGTCTTCCAACCGCAGATTCCTCATTTGCCGGACAATACGTCCGCTTGCATCGCTCGACGCACCAATCCTGCAGGAGGAACCGAGACTTCATGCTCGTCGCCCCGAAACCCGAGAACGAATCGACCCGCCTCGCCACGCTCCGTACGCTGCGTATCCTCGACACGCCGCCCGAAGAACGCTTCGACCGGCTCACCCGCCTCGCGCGGCATCTGTTCGACGTGCCCATCGCGCTCGTGAGCCTGATCGACGAGAACCGCCAGTGGTTCAAGTCGTGTACCGGCCTGGAAGCACGCGAGACACCGCGCGATGTGTCGTTCTGCTCGCACGCCATCCTGCAGGACGACCTGCTGATGATTCCCGACGCCCGCGCCGACAGCCGCTTTCGCGACAATCCGCTCGTCGTCGGCGAGCCGAATATCCGCTTTTATGCGGGCCAGCCGCTCACGGTGCCCAACGGCGCGCGGCTCGGCACGCTATGCCTGATCGATCGACGCCCGCGCACGCTCGACGCCGAGCAGCGCGGACTGCTGCTCGACCTCGCGCGTATCGCGGAGCAGGAACTGGCGGCGATCGAACTCGCCACGGTCGACGACCTCACGCTGATTCCGAACCGTCGCGGCTTCGAGGCGCTCGCGCAACATGCGCTGAACGTCTGCAAGCGCATGGGGCATCGCGCATCGCTCTTGTTCTTCGATCTGGACGGCTTCAAGCAGATCAACGACAGCTACGGCCACGCCGAAGGCGACCGCGCGCTCGCGACCTTCGCCGCCGCGCTGCGCAATTCGTTTCGCCAGACCGATGTCATCGGCCGGCTCGGCGGCGACGAATTCGTCGCGCTCCTGACCGATGCCGGCGACGACGAAACAGCCCGCGCGCTCGATCGCCTGCGCGCGACGCTTGCCGGTCACGAAGCGGCGGCGGAGCGTGGCTACGACATTCGCTTCAGCGTCGGGCAGACGCAGTACGATCCCGCGCGGCATGCGACGGTCATCGATCTGCTCGCGGCGAGCGACAGCCAGATGTACGCGCACAAGATGGCGCAGAAAAAAGGCCTGCGGCATTGATGCGCGCAGGCCGGCGATGAGACGCGGACAGTACGGGCCCGATCAGGACTCCAATTGCGCGTTCAGTGTGATTTGGGCGTTGCCGGCGAACAGTTTCGAAACCGGGCAGCCTTCCTTGGCGGCTTGCGCGGCCTTGTCGAACGCGGCTTTGTCGGCGCCGGGAATCTTCGCCTTCAGATCGAGCTGACACGATGTGATCGTGAAGCCTTCGCCGTCTTTCTCGAGCGTGACCGTCGACTTCGTTTCCAGGCTTTCGGCTTTCATGCCCGCCTGCTCGAGTTGCAGCGAGAGCGCCATCGTGAAGCAGCCCGCATGCGCCGCGCCAATCAGTTCCTCGGGATTGGTGCCCGGCCCTTCTTCGAAGCGCGATTTGAACCCGTACGGCGCGTCATTCAGCACGCCGGTCTGTGTCGAGATGAATCCCTTGCCGTCCTTGATGCCGCCGCTCCATTTTGCCGATGCAGTCTTTTGCACGAGAGTTCTCCATGAGAGATGAGATTGCGATGACCGGCCTTGCCGGCCGAGCTACTGCGTCAGCAGCGCGGACTCATTGCACGCACCGTGCCCGGCGCCGATGACGCGATGCATCGCTTTCATCGTAGCGGATCGCACCCGGCGATGCAGCGCCCGCGTCGCGGACCCGGTGCCTGAGATTTTTGCGCCGATGGTCAAAGCCCGCCGATTCCCTTAGCATCCTCGCCGGATGTTCGACCGCAAACGAAGGAACACATGACACGCACTGCACGCGAAGAGGCCGCATAAGATGGGGCCGCCAACCGAACGCATCGCGGAAGACAAGGCGTTGCCCGAAAGCGTCGACGTGGTCGTCGTCGGGGGCGGCGTCATCGGCATCAGCACGGCGCGCTTTCTCGCGGAGAAGGGCTTGTCGGTCGCCGTCTGCGAAAAAGGACATATCGCCGGCGAGCAGTCGAGCCGCAACTGGGGCTGGTGCCGCGCGACGCATCGCGATTTGCGCGAACTCGAACTGAGCCTCGAAAGCCTGAAGCTGTGGCGGCGCATGGACGCCGATCTCGGCATCGACAGCGGCTATCGCGAATGCGGCATCCTCTACGCCGCCGACGACGCCCGGGCGCTCACTGATCACGAAGCCTGGCTGGCGCGCGCCGTCGCGAAAGTGGGCCGCGACGCTATCGATTCACGCATCGTGTCGCCCGACGAAACCGCCGCGCTGATGCCCGGCGCGGCGCGCCGATTCGCGGGCGGCATCTACACGCCGAGCGATGGCCGCGCCGAACCGCAACGCGCCGTCCCCGCGATGGCCGCGGCGCTGCGCCAGCGCGGCGTCAAGATCGCAATGCCGTGCGCGGTGCGCGGCGTCGAAACAAGCGGCGGTGCGGTAAGCGCGGTGGTGACCGAACACGGTCGGATTCGCTGCCAGAGCGTGGTTGTCGCGGGCGGAGCGTGGACGCGTCTGTTCGCGGGCAATCTGGGCGTGGACGTGCCGCAACTGATGGTGCGCTCGTCGGTCATGCGTACGGCCGCGCTTCCCGGCGGGCCCGAAGTCAGCGCGTGCAATCAGGCGCTGGGGTATCGCAAGCGGATGGATGGCGGATACACGCTTGCCAATGCCTTCCGGAGTTATAGCGACATCACGCCCGACAGTTTCCGGCTCTTCACCAAATTCCTTCCCGCGCTCAAAAGCCAGTTCGGCTCGATCAAGCTCAGTTTCAACGCGCGCTTTTTTGAAGAACTGCGGCGTCCGCGCCGCTGGCCGCTCGATCAGCCGACGGTCTTCGAAACCGTCCGTACGCTCGATCCCGCGCCCGTCGAAGCGTTCAACGAGACCGCGCTCGCCGAGTTTCGCGCGATCTTCCCGTCGCTCTCGCCGGTCACCGTGGAGCAGGCTTGGGCCGGCTATATCGACGTGACGCCCGACGCGGTGCCCGCCATTTCCGGTGTCGAGCGCACGCGCGGGCTGTTCATCGCGACGGGTTTTTCGGGGCATGGCTTCGGCATCGGTCCGGGCGCGGGCAAGCTGATGGCCGACCTCGTCGCCAACGATGCGCCCCTCGTCGATCCGCATGCGTTCCGCCTGTCGCGCTTCTTCGACGGCAGCCGCATCGAACTGGACGGCGGCTTCTGAGCGCATCGGACGATGCGGCGCGGCGCGAGGCGGCGCGCTAACATACCGGTTTTGCGGCCAGCGCACGCGCGCTGGCCGCCGCAATCATCGCTAGAGGCTTTCATGGCATCCACGCCGCTGTTGTATGTCGACGTCTGGTCGGACTTCGTGTGTCCTTTCTGCTATCTGGAAACGCCGGTGCTCGACCAGTTGCGCAACGCCTACGGGGACGCCGTCGAGGTTCGCTGGCACGCGTTCGAGCTGCGCCCGGAACCCGCGCCGCTGCTCGATCCGAACAGCGACACGATCCACGAGGCATGGGAAAAATCGGTGCGTCCGCTCGCCGAAGAACGCGGCCTCTTGATGCGTCTGCCGTCCGTCGCGCCGCGCAGCCGCAAGGCGTTCGAAACGGTTTTGTTCGCGCGTGAGTCCGGCCGATACGACCTCGTGCATCGCGCCATCTTCAAGGCTTACTTCGAGGAAGGCATCGATATCGGCGATCCGGACGCGCTCATCGACATCGCCGCCACCTGCGGCATCGACCCGGAACTGCTGGAAGAATCGCTCGACGACGGCACGTATACCGATCTCGTCATCGAAGACGAAGAATTCGCGAAGCAACTCGGCATCAGCGGCGTGCCGTTCGCCGTGCTGTCGCGCGAACCGGCGCCGGGCCAGGAACCGCCGCCGCCGATCGCACTGCGCGGCGCCGCGCCGATTCAGCACTACGAAGCCGCCATCGAGCGGCTGTTCCCGGACGGATTTCCGGGAAGCTGACATCGGCGCGCGCAGCCGTCTAGCTGTGCTCCGCCATGAACGACTTCAGCGCGATGCGCTGCGAAGCATCGAGCGCTTCGAACTCGAGTCCGTAGGCCGCGCCTGGCGCGCCTGACTCAGCCGGGCCGACGTGACGCACGATCGCGGTCGTATCGATTTCGACATCGACGCCATCGGTGCAGAACCGGAACGAAAGTTTCAGGCGGTCCCCGGCGCGGGCAGTCGCCGTGGGCGCCGACAGCGACATGCCGTACGGGCTGATATCGGCGACGCGGCCGAGTTGCGGCACCGCGCTCGCTGCGGCTGCCGTCGAGAAGCGCGCACCGAGGCAGGTCGGGAGCCGCGCGAACTTGCGCGCCCGCAAGCGGCGGATCGCGCCCGGCGCCGATAACACCACGTAGTTGAACGGCTCCCGGCTGGTTGCATCGACGGTGCAGGCGAAGCGGAACACGCCGCGTCCCGTCAGCGCGACAAGATCGACCTGCTCGCCGCGCGTCAGTTCGAGCGGACCGGAACCGGCCATGACCGGCTGCGTGACGAAAAGCGACCGTTCGCCGTTGCGACGCGGATTCGAGAAGCCGATCACGCGGCTCGCGTACATCGCGGACCCGGAGATGCTGCCGCCGCGCAAGCCGACGCGTCCGCCAATGGCGAGGCCCATGTCCTCGAGTGTCGGCGCTCCATCGGCGGCGGTGTCGATGGCGGCCGAGGCGAGCGTCGCTTCCCGCGACGGACGATGCGGCTCGAAATGACGATAGAGGAAAGCACGTGCGGCTTCGTCGGGGACGACGGTGCCGCTATCGAACAGCACCGCGCCATCGGGTGCGAGGATCGGCCATTCGAGCGGCGCTTTCAGCGGGATATCGGCTGCATTCAGACGGACAAGAGCCGGTCGTTTGTCAAAGACGGGTTCCGCGAGCATTTGGTCGGAATATTCTTAAGTGTTTGGTGCAATCCTCTTAGTTGCTCGCTTACTCGTCAAGTGTTTTTTCGGAAATCATTACATATCGGGACGGAACGTCGTCAAATTTCGGTTATTGATACCGTGTTCGCCTTTGCGTGGTGAAGTGTTATGCGCATAAAAATTAAAGCGTCTGCGCCGAGTATGTGTCGCATTGGCGAACGTCGCCGGACGACAGTCCGCGCTTCAACCATCTCTGTCGCTGCGCGCTCGTCCCGTGCGTGAACGCCTCCGGCACGACCCGCCCTTGCGTCTGTTGCTGCAAGCGGTCGTCGCCGATTGCGGCCGCCGCGTTCAGCCCTTGCTCGAAATCGCCCGGCTCGATCAGCTTCGCGTTCTGCTGCTGCGCGACTGCCGCCCAAACGCCCGCGAAGCAATCCGCCTGTAACTCGACTCGCACCGACAGCGCATTCGCCTGCTCACGCGACATTCGCGCGCGAGCGCGATCGACCTTGTCCGAGACGCCGAGCACGTTTTGCACGTGGTGCCCCACTTCATGCGCGATCACGTAAGCCTGCGCGAAGTCTCCGCTCGCGCCGAAGCGGTCGCGCAGTTCGCGATAGAACGAAAGATCGATGTACACGTTGCGGTCCGCCGGACAGTAGAACGGGCCCATGGCGGCCTGCCCCGTGCCGCAGGCGGTCTGCGTGCCGCCCGAAAAGAGCACGAGCTTCGGCGCCGGATAGTCCTGATTGAATTCCGTGCGGAAGATGTGCTGCCAGGTGCGTTCGGTATTGCCGAGCACGCGGCGGACGAACACAGCGCCGGCATCGTGCGCCGGTTCCGCATTGCTTGGCGCGGCCTGACGTTGCGGCGCATTGCCTTGCAGCACTTGCGCGCCGTTGATGATCGTCATCGGATTGATGCCGAAAAAGTACGACGCAGCCAGCGCCAGCACGATGGTGCCGATGCCTATTGTTCCCCCGCCGACGCCGAAGCCGCCCGACCCCCGCCGGTCTTCGACGTTCTGACTTTCACTTTCATCATCGAGGCGCATGTAGGTTCTCCTTGTGTTCGCGCGTCATGCGTTTCTGGAAAGCCAGTATCGTACCCGCGCGCTCCGCGGATTCTGCACCGCACACAGGTGAAACTTCGTCCGCGCATTCCGCTTCAGTCCGTCTGATGCAGTGCGGTCGATTGTCGCGAGAAGCACGTCGCGCACCCGGCCACGCAACGCGGGTCGCCACCTCGAAAACGCATAAATATCAAGCGGATAACGCCAGCAACTCGTTGAAACTGCGGCATTTCCGCACAATGCGGCCTCTCTGACGCAGCGCAACAGTCGTTCATTTTCGGCGCTAAGCTCCGGCCGTGATCAGACGCATTCGTCGCGACACACAACCGGCCAGACCTCCACGAACGGCCGCGTGAATTTCAAAAAGACAAGTCATCATGCACTCGACTCCGGAAGCAATCGACCTGGCGCGGATACAGTTCGCGTTCACCGTATCGTTTCACATCATCTTTCCTGCCCTGAGCATCGGACTCGCGAGTTTCATCGCCGTGCTCGAAGGCGCATGGCTCAAAACAGGCAAGCCGGTCTACAAGGAACTCTGCCTGTTCTGGTCGAAGATTTTCGCCGTGGCGTTCGGCATGGGCGTGGTGTCGGGCGTCGTCATGGCGTATGAATTCGGCACCAACTGGGGCGGCTTCTCCACCTTCGCCGGCCCTATCACGGGGCCGCTGCTGACCTACGAAGTAATGACCGCGTTCTTCCTCGAAGCGGGCTTTCTCGGCATCATGCTGTTCGGCTGGAACAAGGTCGGCCCGAAGGCGCACTTCGGCGCGACGCTGATGGTCGCCATCGGCACGCTCATCTCGACGTTCTGGATCCTCGCATCCAATAGCTGGATGCAGACGCCGCAAGGCTTTCGAATCGAAGGCGATCATGTCGTGCCGGTCGACTGGTTCGCGATCATCTTCAATCCGTCGTTCCCGTACCGGCTCGCGCATATGGCGATTGCCGCGTTCATCGTCGCGGCGCTGGTGGTGGCGGCGACGGGCGCATGGCACCTGTTGAAAGGCCGGCGCGACCCGGCGATCAAGAAGACTTTTTCGATGGCGCTGTGGCTGCTGCTCGCGCTGACGCCGCTTCAGGCGCTCGTCGGCGACGCGCACGGCATCAACACGCGGGAGCATCAGCCGGCGAAGATCGCGGCGATCGAAGGCATCTGGGAAACCGAGAAAGGCGGCACGGCGCTGAACCTGTTCGGCATCCCCGACATGGAAGCGGAGACCACGAAGTACGCCGTGCAAATCCCGCATCTCGGCAGCCTGATCCTCACGCATAGCTGGGATGGCGAAATTCGCGGTCTCAAGTCATTTCCGAAGGACGAGCGCCCGAACTCGACGATCGTGTTCTGGAGCTTTCGCGTGATGGCCGGCCTCGGTGTGCTGATGATCGTGATGTCGGTGGCGTCGTGGCTGCTGCATCGCAAGCGCCGGTTGTTCGAGGCACGCTGGTTTCATCGCTTCGTGTTGCTGATGGGCCCGAGCGGTTTCATCACGCTGCTTGCGGGCTGGGTCACGACGGAAGCCGGGCGTCAGCCGTGGGTCGTGTATGGCGTGATGCGCACGGCTGATGCCGTCTCGCCCGTCACCGCGCAGCAAGTGGGCGTGTCGCTGCTCGCGTTCGTGATCGTGTACACGATCGTGTTCGGCACGGGCATCTACTACTTGCTGAAGCTGCTGCGTCAGGGCCCCGCGCTGCCGGGACAGACGCCGCACGAGCCTTCATCGGAAGGCACCGCGCGCCGGCCGCTTTCCTTGCCTACCCAGTCCATCGAAGGAGCGTAACGACATGGACCTGACAGTTGCCTGGGCCGCGATCATCGCATTGGGCCTCTTCATGTACGTGGTGCTCGACGGCTTCGACCTGGGCATCGGCATTCTCTTTCCGTTCTTTGCGGACCAGCACGACCGCGACGTGATGATGAACACCGTCGCGCCCGTCTGGGACGGCAACGAAACCTGGCTCGTGCTCGGCGGCGCAGGGCTTTTTGCCGCCTTTCCGATGGTCTATTCGACTGTCTTGTCGGCGCTCTATCTGCCGCTCGTGCTGATGCTCGTATGCCTGATTTTCCGGGGCGTGTCGTTCGAGATCCGGTCCAAGGCCACGCGCACCCGGCATCTGTGGGACCTTGCGTTCATCGGCGGATCGGCGGGTGCGACGTTCTTTCAGGGCGTGGCGCTCGGCGCGTTTCTCGAAGGCATCCCCGTTGCGGACGGACGCTTCTCCGGCGATGCCTTCGGCTGGTTCACGCCCTTTGCGATGTTCACCGGCGGCGCGCTCGTCGTCACGTATGCGCTGCTCGGCGCTTGCTGGCTGATCGCGAAGACCGAAGGCGACTTGCAGCGGCGGATGTATCGCGTCGTGTGGCCGCTGACGCTGCTGCAGCTCGCGACGATCGCTGTCGTCAGCGTGTGGACGCCTCTGCTCGATGCGGGCATTGCGTCGCGCTGGTTCGATTCGCCGCTGTTCTACCGGATGCTGCCGGTTCCGGTGCTCGTCGCGGCGTGCGCGTGGGCGATGCGCCGGTCGATCGATTCGCGTCACGAGAAGCGGCCGTTCGCGATGGCGCTCGGCTTCGTGCTGCTCGGTTATGCCGGACTGGTGGCGAGCATTTCGCCGCACGACATCTTTCCGGGCGTGTCGATCTGGGATGCGGCGTCGCCGCGTTCGAGCCAGCTATTTACGATCGTTGGCGCTGCGGTGATCTTGCCGGTGATCGTCGCTTACACGACGCTGGGGTATTGGGTATTCAGAGGGAAGGTGCGCCATGGCGAACATCACTATCACTAAGCGGATGCGCGGCGTTTTCTGGTTCTTTGCGCTTTGGGCCGCTGGCGTCGGCGCGACGATGTTGCTCGCGCTGCCATTCAAGTTGCTGATCCGGTGGGGGACTGCGGCGGGGTTTTGAGTTGTCGCTGCGAGGGAGCCGGCTACGTGCGGTTCAGTGCAGTAGCCGCGTTCCCGGCGGTGTCGACCAGAGGTTTTGACGCATTGGCTTCTGCTCCGGTTCGATGCTTAGCGCTTAGTACAGCGAGCCTGACGCAGCCCTGAATCGCCTTCAACGTCAGTCGAGCCGCTTTGCCCGGTTAGAACCGACGCAAAGCAGCACGAAGCGCAGCGTCATCGACTTGAGCGGGTCGGCCAATCGGACCCTTGCTCACTCATCGCCTAGAACAACCACCCCGCCACCACGCCGCCGATCACCCCAAACGCGACCACCGACGCCGCGACGAACGCCAGCACTTTCGGCGGAAACGACCGCCCGAGCATCACCAGCGACGGCACGCTCACCGGCGGCAGCGTCATCAGCAGCGCGCCCGCCGGACCCGTCGCCATGCCGAGCGACAGCATCGCCTGAATGATGGGCACCTCGCCCGCCGTCGGGATCACGAATAGCGTGCCCGCTACCGCGAACGCGATGATCCACAGCGCAGCATTGCCGATATCCGGCCCGATGTGCGGAAAGAGCCACGCCCGCGCCGCGCCCAGCAGCAGCACCAGCACGATGTACTCCGGCACGAGCCGCAGCGTCATGCGGCCGAGAATCTTCAGCCAGCGCGAGAAAGCAGTGCCCGGATCGTCCTCCTGAACCAGCTTCGACAACGCTTCGCGCGATGCCGCCGCCTGCGCCGGCGTCACCATGCGATTCACCGCATAGCCGAGGCCGAACACCATCAGCACGCCCAGCACGAGACGCAAGCCCGTCCACTGCCAGCCGAGCACGAAGCCCATGAACACCAGCGCCGCCGGGTTCAGCACCGTGTTGCCGAGCCAGAACGCGATGGCCGCGCCCGGCGCCGCCTGCCGCGCCCGCAAGCCCGCGACGACCGGCGCCGCGCAGCACGTGCACATCATGCCGGGCAGAGACATCAGCCCGCCATTCACGACGCTGCCGAAGTTATGCTCGCCGAGCGCACGCGCCACCCAGCGCGGCGGAATCAACGCCTGCACCGCCGATCCGAGCAGCAGGCCGAGCACCATCGCCTGCCAGATGGCCTTGCCGTAGGCCATCGCGTAATCGAGCGCAGCCTGCCAGGACGGCTCGGGCGCGGCTGCCGACGCGCCCATCAGGATCGACTTGCCGATCGAATGCTGGCTCGCCGCGACGAACGCGCGGTTGTAGTAGGGAAACCATTTGACGTAGAAGAGGCCCGCGACGGCGATCAGCAGGAACACCATCCAGCCGAGCGCGATGCGAGGTTGTCGGAGCGTGGTCATATTTCTTATTTCTGAGTGGAACAAAAGATTAGCCGAGGACGACGGACGTCTCGGACAATTGCGCGAGCAGCGCCTTCGCCTGATCGAGGCTGTCGGCGTCGTTCGGACGGAAAAGCATACGCGCCGCCTGAGGCAGTTGCGTGTAGAGCGCGCGACTGCTGCGGCCGTAGGCCGGATCATAGTGCCGGTCGATCAGTTCGGCAAAAAGCTCGGCGCGCGCGCCTTCATCGATCAGCCGATGCCAATGCCCGACCCGCTCCCGGCTATGCAGCGCGACGAGCTTCGACAACTGCGCCTTGAAAAACTCTGGATCGTCGAAGAGATGCGCGTAGTCCTGTAACAGAAACGCGATACGGTCCTCGCGGCGCGCTTCGACTTCGACACACGCGGCGGCGTGCAGGCTGTCGAGCAGCGAGTCGGGCATCGTGACCGCGCCGATGCGCCGCCCTTCTGCCTCGATGAACACGGGCCGCGCCGGATCGAAGCCGCGCAGCGTCGCGACGAGCGCCGAATCGAATGCTTTCTGCGACGGCTGATCGTGTCCCGGCAGCGCGCCGAGCAGCGAACCGCGATGCGCCGCCAGTCCTTCGAGGTCCAGCACTTGCGCGCCTGCGTGCCCGAGCGCCTGCAACAACCGCGTCTTGCCGCTGCCCGTGTGGCCGATCAGCGCGACATAACGAAAGCGCGCCGGCAATGTCGTCAGGCGATCCAGCACGTCACGCCGATAGCTCTTGTAGCCGCCTTCGAGCTGACGCGCCTGCCAGCCGATCATGTTGAACCACGTCGTCATCGAGCCGGAACGCTTGCCGCCGCGCCAGCAATAGATCAGCGGGCGCCAGTTGCGCGGGCGATCGGCGAAGAGCGTATCGAGATGACGCGCGATATTGCGCGCGACCATCGCCGCGCCCACGCGCGTCGCCTCGAACGGCGAGACCTGCTTGTACATCGTGCCGACGATCACCCGTTCCTCGTTCTCGAGCACGGGTGCATTGATAGCGCCGGGAATGTGGTCCTCGGCGAATTCGAGCGGCGTGCGGACATCGACGATTTCGTCGAAGTCGCGGAGGCGATCGATGGAAACGAGCAGGTTTTTCACTGGAAAATCAATGCGAAAGAAGCGGCGGCGAAGCCTGAAATTATCGCACGGCTCACGGTTTCGCTTCAGCGCGCGATTTTGGTCACGCTTTTTGCACGCGATGCAATGCGGTTAAAGTGACAGGATCATCGGTCCAGGGGCAAACGATGAGCTACTACGAGACGATCGGCGCGCGCCGCTACCGCTTCGACGATCTGAAGACGCTGCTCGCCCGCGCAAGTCCGCAGCGCTCCGGCGACGAACTCGCAGGCGTCGCGGCCGCGTCGGAAGAAGAGCGCGTCGCCGCGAAAATGGCGCTCGCGCGGGTGCCGTTGCGCACGTTTCTCGACGAGCCGCTGATTCCGTACGAGGACGACGAAGTCACGCGCCTGATCCTCGATACCCACGACGCCGATGCCTTCGCGCCCATCGCGCACCTGACCGTGGGCGAGTTCCGCGAGTGGCTGCTCTCCGATAGCGTCGATACCGCCGCCCTCGAACGCATCACGATGGGCGTCACGCCGGAAATGGCCGCCGCCGTTTCCAAGCTCATGCGCAATCAGGACCTGATCCTGGCCGCGAAAAAGCGCCCGGTGGTCACGCGGTTTCGCACGACGATCGGCCTGCCGGGGCGGCTTTCGGTGCGCCTGCAGCCGAATCATCCGACCGACGATCCAAAGGGCATTGCGGCTTCCATGCTCGACGGCCTCTTCTACGGCTGCGGCGATGCCGTCATCGGCGTGAATCCGGCCTCCGATTCGCCCGCCGCCATCACCGCGCTGCTCACGATGATGGACGACTTCCGCCAGCGCTACGACGCGCCGATCCAGTCGTGCGTGCTGACTCACGTGACCAATACGATCGCCGCGATCGAGCACGGCGCGCCCGTCGATCTCGTGTTTCAGTCGGTCGCGGGCACCGAGCGCGCAAACGCGAGCTTCGGCGTATCGCTCGCGCTGTTGCAGGAAGCGCACGAGGCGGCGAAGTCGCTCGGGCGCGGAACCGTCGGCGACAACGTCATGTACTTCGAGACCGGTCAGGGCAGCGCGTTGTCGGCAAACGCGCATCACGGCGTCGATCAGCAAACCTGCGAGGCGCGCGCCTACGCGGTCGCGCGCCGCTTCGAGCCGCTACTGACGAACACGGTCGTCGGCTTCATCGGCCCGGAATATCTTTACGATGGGCGGCAGATCATCCGCGCCGGCCTGGAAGATCACTTCTGCGGCAAGCTGCTCGGCGTGCCGATGGGCTGCGACGTCTGCTACACGAATCACGCCGAGGCTGATCAGGACGACATGGACACGCTGCTGACGCTTCTCGGCGTCGCTGGCGTGAACTTCATCATGGGTGTGCCCGGCGCCGACGACGTGATGCTCAACTATCAAAGCACCTCGTTCCACGACGCGCTCTTTATCCGCCGCGCGCTCGGTCTCAAACGCGCGCCTGAATTCGAAGCGTGGCTCGCGCAAATGCGCGTCACCGATACGCGCGGTGAATTGCTTTCCGCGCAAGGCCAACCGCTGCTCGACTGGATCGACACATGATGATCGACGCGAATCCGTGGGATGCGCTGCGCCGGTTCACGAACGCCCGCATTGCGCTCGGGCGCGCGGGCAGCAGCCTGCCGACCACGCCGTTGCTCGCCTTCCAGCTCGCCCATGCGCAGGCGCGCGACGCGGTGCATCATCCGCTCGATACGGCCGCCCTTGCCGGCGCGATTCGCGCCGCCGGCTTCGATACGCTCGACGCCGCGAGCGCCGCGCCGGATCGCGATCACTATCTGCGCCGGCCGGACCTGGGCCGCGTGCTCGACGACGCCAGCGCCGCACGCCTCACCGCCCGCGAGTCGCGTTGCGACATCGTATTCGTCGCCGCCGATGGCCTCTCGGCAATCGCGACGCAGCGCCACGCCGCGCCGCTGCTGTCGGCGCTGCGCGCGATGCTCGACGGCTGGTCGATCGGTCCGGTGGTGATCGCGACACAGGCGCGCGTCGCGATTGGGGATGCTATCGGTGAGCTTTTACGGGCGACGATCGTCGTCGTGATGATCGGCGAGCGGCCGGGCCTCAGTTCGCCCGACAGCCTCGGCCTTTACGTGACTTACGCGCCGCGCGCCGGACGAAGCGACGCCGAGCGCAACTGCATATCGAACGTGCGGCCCGAGGGACTCGGCTACGACGCCGCCGCGTTCAAGCTGCACTGGCTGTTGAACGAGGCGCGCAGGCTCGAACTGACGGGCGTCGCGCTGAAAGATCACAGCGGCGCGCTGCCGCCGCCCTCTTCCGCGAACGCGAAACGGCTCGACGAAGACGCTTAAGTCCGCAGCTTCCGATAAACCGTAGTACGCGATACCCCCAACGCACGCGCCGCCGCCGATACGTTGCCGCCGTGCTTGTCGAGCGCCGCCGTGACCGCGCTCACGGCGATGTCGGCGAGACGCGCATCGCTTGCGGGCGGCCTCGGCGCATCGTCCAGTTCTTCGAGGAAGTCGCGCGGAAGATGGCCGATGCGAATCTGCGTGGCATGCTCGTCGAGCATCGCACAGGCCGTGCGCAGCACGTTGCTCAACTGCCGCAAGTTGCCCGGCCAGCGATGCCGCGCGAACAGCGCGAGCACGTCGTCCGCGATGCCGACGGTGCGGCCCGCGCAGTCATCGCCGGCCAGCAGCCGATCGATGATCGCGCGAAGGTCGGTCCGCTCGCGAAGCGGCGGCAGCGTCACCGATAGCCCGTTGACCCGGTAATAAAGATCTTCGCGAAACGCGCCCGCCGCGACCTGCTCCCGCAGTTTGCGGTTGCTCGCGCAGATCAGCATGAAATCGACCGGCGTCGCGCGCGCCGCGCCGAGCGGCTCGACGACACGCTCCTGCAGGACACGCAGCAGACGGCTTTGCAGCGCGAGCGACATGTCGCCGATTTCATCGAGGAACAGGGTGCCGCCGTTCGCCTGCGCGATCTTGCCGGTCGCGCCGCGCTTCGCCGCGCCGGTGAATGCGCCCTGCGCGTAGCCGAACAGTTCGGATTCGATCAGAGTCTCCGGCAGCGACGCGCAATTGACCGCGACGAACGGGCCATCGCGACGCGGCGAATCGCGATGAATGGCGCGCGCGAGCATTTCCTTGCCCGCGCCGGTCTCGCCGCCGATGAGTATCGGAATGGGCTTGCCGATCACCTTGCCGACGCGCTCGACGACATCGCGCATGGCCGGATCGCCGGTGCAGAGGTCGAGCAGATGCGACGGCGGCGCAGGCCGAGTGCTGCGCCGAGGCGTAGATGGCACGCGGCGAGCATCGAACTGCACGCTCGCGAACACGCCCACGCCGTTGTGCAATTCGAGCCGGCATGTTTCGCCTGCCCGCGCGGCCAATGCGTCCGCAGTCGCGCCGAACAGCGAAGTCAGCGTCTCCCTACGCAGCCGTCCGAGTTCGATGCCCAGCTGAAACTGCGCGCTGCGGTTCGCACTGAGCAGGCGGCCGCCGGAATCGAAAACGGCGATGCCTTCCATCAGCGTGCCGATGAACTCGGGGCGGCTGTGGAAGTGAATGCGCAAGCCATCGTCGAACGCGCTCGCGATAAGCCGGTTTTCGATCATCTGCCCGGACATCCTGACGAGCGCCATCGTGTGCTGGTGATAGCCGCGCCGGTCGCCGGTCACGTCGAGCACGCCGCTCAGGTTGCCGAGCGGATCGAGAATCGGCACGCTCGAACACGTCAGGAAATGATTGGCGCGCAGATAGTGCTGGTCGCCATGCACGGTGATGGCTTCGCGCGCCGCGATGGTCGTGCCGATCGCGTTCGTGCCCTGCAGCGCCTCGCTCCAGACCGCGCCCGCCCGCAGCGAGACTTTCTGCGCGCGGGCGAGGAAATCGTCGTCGCCGAGAGAGTGGAGAATGAGCCCGCTCGCGTCCGTCAGCGCGATCATGCTGTGCGTATTGGCGATCTGCGCGTACAGCGTTTCCATGACTGGCAACGCATGGGCGAAGAGCGCGTGGCTTTCGTCCAGCCGGGACGCGAGTTCGGGCGTGGACAGCACGGCGTAGTCGGGCCGCATGTCGGCGATGAGGCCGAACGTGGCGGAACGCTCGTGTGCGTGACGGATGACGTCCTGCTGCACGACGTCATGATGCGCCGGCCGCAAAGCCGCGCCGATGGCATGCATGGCTTCCTCCTCTCGATCCATCGCGCGCCTGACCGATGTGGCCGGCGCGGCCGGTCGAATGTCTCCTCGACGGAATCTAACATTCTCCCGGCACTCGGGTCGATGCGAGGAAGCGCTACTGCCCGGCGTCGACGGTCAACGTCATAGCACGAGCGATCCCGCCGAAATCGCGACGATCAGGAAGATCACGAACAGTACGAGGAAGATGAAGAAGCAGATTTTCGCGATGCCTGCCGCACCGGACGACACGCGCCCGAAGCCGAAGAAGCCGGCAATAACGGAAATGACTGCAAAGAGGATGGCGAGTTTGAGCATGACAGCGAGTCCTTATTGGTTATGGATGCGTCGCTATCTGCAAGTGTCGTGCCGGGGTTGTCGAAGACGCCGGAAGAATAGACGGTTAGTTGCTTTCTTAGCACCGAAAGAAGGGCAGCGCATTCTTGTGCTGCCCTTCTCGTTCAGCTACCGCACTGCCCGATTGTCCGCCGCTGCAACCGCCGCACTCGCCGGTACAGTCCGCCGCGCACGCAGCCACTCCGCGACCGGCTGATGCAGTCGAGGCACCGACAGCAGCGCGGTAATCGCGATGGCATCGGCGGCAAGACCGGCCGGCACGTTGATGAGACCGTCGGTGATCGTGAAAAGAATCGAATCGACGACGAGCGAAATCACCGTTCCCGCGACGAAGCAGACCATGCCGTCGCGCCCGATCGCCCCGACCCACGGCAAACGCCGTGCAATCGCCTTCACGACGCCGTAGCGCGCGAGATTCGTTGCGATCCACGCAATCGCCAGAAAGTTGACGACGCGCGCCCCCGCCAGATCACGCTTGAACGCGCTGTCGAGCACGGGCGGCAACACGAGCAGCTTGTAATACGCCATGCCGGCGATGAGCGCGAACGCCGCCGCGCTGATCGTCCAGCCGAAGCGATGCGACGCGATCCGCTGATACACCGGCTGGCAGCGCGCCAGCACGCCGAGCATGAACATCAGCTGCCAGGCGGCGGGGTTGAAGTCCCAGAGAGTGTCGTCGACGGAAGGCATGTATTCGCCAATCTGCGGCGCGCACGCCCACAGCACGAGGCTCAGGCCGAGCAGCAGCCACGGCTTGCTGCGTGCCAGCGGCAGTGCGAGCGGCACGGAAAGCGCGAACAGCGCGTACATCGGCAGGACGGCGGCGAGATACGGCTGGCGCTCGAACGTCAAGATCTGCGCGATGGACGACAACGGCGCGGACATCAGGCTGTCGAGATCGTGCAGCGCGAGGTTGGGCGCGTGACCATAGAACGGCCGCAGCAGGAACGTGGCGACCAGCATCAGCACCGCCGTGACGACGAAAGCGCGATAAATCTCGAACGCGCGCTTGATGAAGCGCATGCGCGCCGCGCTTTCGGAGCGGCGTTCCGCGAGCGACACATACGCCGTCGCGGTGGCGAAGCCGCCGAGAAAGACGAAGACTTCGGCGGCGTCGTTCAGCGCGAACGCATGCAGCGTGAAGCGCGACAGCATGCTTCCGCCGATATGATCGACGACGATAATCAGCAGGACGAGTCCACGAAAGAAATCCAGCTCGACGAGGCGTTGCGATTTTCCGGACATGCGGCGTATGGTGGGTTCCTGCGCGCTCGCAGGCAGGTTCAAAAGCGGGGCCGCAGCACGCGGCATCGAAGCATAGGAGTTTACCCGTAAATGCGGCAGCGCATCATCGGAACAGACGGAGTTTTCTGTTTCAAATCCGATATTTGTCGCTTTTTAGGATATGTGAGAACTTTCTACCCGCGTTCGCCTCGAAAAGTTTTCATCTTGCTTTCAAGCTATGGGCGAACAGGCTAAGATCACGCCCTCGTTCTCACATCAACCAACACGCTCGCATGGACTATTTCGCCGCCCTCGTCACCGATCCCGCCGCCTGGGCCGCCCTCGCGACTCTCGTCGTGATGGAGGTCGTGCTCGGCATCGACAACCTGATCTTCATCTCGATCCTCACCAACAAGCTGCCCCTTGCCCATCGGGAGCGCACGCAGCGCATCGGCATCGGGCTTGCGCTGGTGATGCGGCTCGGCCTGCTCGGCACCGTCGCGCTGATCGTGCGGCTCACGGCGCCGATCTTCGAGGCATTCGGTCACGGCTTCTCATGGCGCGACCTGATCCTGATCGCGGGCGGCGTCTTTCTCGTCTGGAAGGCGACGACGGAAATTCACCATCACGTTTCGCACGACGATAACGACGCCGGCCCCGCGACGGGCGGTACGCTTACGCCGTTGTCCGCGATCGGCCAGATTCTCGTCCTCGACCTCGTGTTCTCCATCGACAGCATCGTGACGGCGGTGGGCATGACCGAGCACATTCCGATCATGTTCGTCGCGGTGATTGCGGCGGTGACGGTGATGCTGTTCGCGGCGGGGCCGCTGTCGCGGTTCATCGAGCGCAATCCGACCATCGTCATGCTCGCACTGGGCTTCTTGCTCGTCATCGGGATGACGCTGATCGCCGAAGGTTTCGGCTCGCACGTGCCGAAGGGTTACATCTATGCGGCAATGGCCTTCTCCGCGCTGGTCGAAGGGCTGAACATGCTGGCGCGCAAGGCGAACAGCAAGCGCCGGAGTCAGGCGCCGCACGAAGCGAAGCATTGAGCGCGTCGCAGGCGATGCGGCTAGAACGGCAATTCGCGCTGCGGGTTGTCGTTCGCGGCCGCATCGGGCGTGTGCGGTAAAGGCTGCGCACGCAGCCATCGCCCGATTGCATCGACGACATGACGGCGCTCGGCTTCGTCGAGCGCCTTGCCCGCCGCGATGCCATGCCACTTCGCGAGGCACGTCCTGCAGCACGTCGCGGTTGCGTGCTGCGCGATGAACACCGGATGCCCGCGAAACGGCGTCTGCTTGCCGTCGTTCGGCGGCGCTTGCGGCGCAAGCCGCTTGCCGATCAACTCGTCGGCCTGCACGAGCACTGTTTCGATTCCGCGCTCGCGCAAGTACCGCCCTTCCCGCACGCCCAGCGCAAAACGCCGGCGAAACGCCGATTTCGCGAGTGCTTCGAACACGGCGTCGAGGTCGCGCATTCGATTCAGTCCTTCGCGTACAGCGTGGAATCGGCGAAGCCTTCTGCGTCCAGCACACGCCCGACAATGATCATCGCCGTGCGCTCCATGCCTGCTGCGCGCACCTTCTGCGCGATATTCGCAAGCGTGCCCTTCACGCGCTCCTCGTCCGGCCAACTCGCGCGGAACACGACAGCGACTGGACAATCCTCGCCATAGTGCGGCAAGAGATCGGCGACGATCCGCTCGATATGACGCACGCCCAGATGAATCGCAAGCGTTGCGCGATGACGCGCGAGGTCCGCGAGCGATTCTCCCGGCGGCATCGACGTCTTCGTGGCATAGCGCGTCAGGATGACGGTCTGCGAGATACCGGGCAGCGTGAGTTCGCAACCGAGCGCCGCCGCCGATGCCGCCGTCGCCGTCACGCCGGGCACGATTTCATAAGGAATCCCGATCTGTTCGATACATCGAATCTGCTCACCGATTGCGCCGTAAAGCGATGGATCGCCGGAATGCACGCGCGCCACGTCTTCGCCTTTGTCGTGCGCCTGCTTCAGAAGCGCGACGATCGCATCGAGATCGAGTTCGGCCGTATTGACGATACGCGTCGCGCGATGCCCCGACAACACGGCGTCAGGCACCAGCGATCCGGCATACAGGATCACCGGGCATGTGCGAATCAGCCTTTGCCCTTTGACGGTGATGAGTTCGGGATCGCCCGGTCCTGCGCCGATGAAGTAGACGGTCATTGGTTGTTCGTGTGGAAAGCGAGCAGCGCATTGAACGCGCTCGCGGGGTCGTCGAATTCGCGCTCGGCCGCCGGCAACGCGGGACGCGCGAGCATCACGACGGGCAGCCCTCTTTCGCGCGCCACGGCGAGCTTCGCTTCCGTCGCCTTGCCGCCGCTGTTCTTGCTGACGATCACGTCGATGCGCGCCGCATCGATGAGCGCACGTTCGCCGGCGATATCGAACGGGCCGCGTGCGTCGATGATATCGGCGCGCGCGTTGCCTGCGTGCGGATCGAGACAGCGGATGGTCCAGTGCTGCGACGCGGGAATCTCATCGAGATGCGCAAGCGGCTCGCGGCCAAGCGTGAACAGTGGCCGACGGAACGCCGCGATCTCTTCGACGACGCCGCGCCAGTTCGCCGCCTCGCGCCAGTCGTCGCCGGGTTGTGGCTGCCATGCGGGACGCCGCACGGCCCAGAGCGGAATGCCGGCAGCGGTGCAGGCCTCGCGCGCATGACGGCTCATTTGCGCGGCATAGGGATGCGTCGCATCGACGACGAGCGCGATATCGTTCGCGTGCAGATGGCCGATCAACCCCGCCACGCCGCCGAATCCGCCGACGCGCACTTCGCACGCGAGATCGGCAGGGACGCGTGCGAGGCCCGCGATGCTGTAGACATGCGGTTTCGTTAGCCGTCGCGCGATGGCGAGCGCATCGCCCGTTCCGCCCAGCAGCAAGACACGCTTCATACTGCGCTTCCCACGATCACCCCTTGCCTGTCGATGGCGAACGTCTCCACGACGATGCCTCGCGGCACCACATCTTGTGCGACGTCACGTGCCCGCGCGCAGACGACATCACCCAGTTCGATGCTCTCGGCGCGCGCCAGCTTCAACGCTTCCTGACTCGTATTAGCCGCGCGAATCGCGGATTGCAGAGAGTCGCTTGCACCGGCATCGGCGGCCCACACCGCGAGCAAGGTCAAGTCGATACTCGAGCTGCGGCTATGCAGGTCCATATGTCCCGCAGCGAGCTTGCTCAGCTTCCCGAAGCCACCGCATAGACTGAGCTTCTCGACGGGCGCGCGCCGCAAGTGCTTCAACACCGCGCCCGCGAAATCGCCCATTTCGATCAGCGCGATATCGGGCATGCCGTAGCGCGCGCGCATCGCGTCCTCGCTCTGGTTGCCCGTGCATGCCGCGATATGCCGCACACCGTTGGCCCGCGCGACGTCGATGCCCTGATGAATCGACGCGATGTACGCCGAACACGAAAACGGCCTGACGATGCCGGTCGTGCCGAGTATCGACAAACCGCCGACGATACCGAGCCGCGGGTTCATGGTTTTCTGCGCGAGCGCCGCGCCATTTTCGACACCGATGGTCACGTCGAAGCCACCCGCATAGCCCGCGATGGCCGCGAGTCGTTCGAGATGCCCGGTCATCATCTGACGAGGAACAGGGTTGATCGCCGGTTCGCCGATCGCGAGCGCAAGTCCCGCACGCGTCACGGTGCCGACGCCCGGCCCGGCATGAAAGCGCACGCCCGTATCCGCCGACAGTCGCACGCGCGCGAACACCAGCGCGCCGTGCGTGACGTCGGGATCGTCGCCGGCATCCTTGATGACGCCTGCTTCCGCTTCATCGCGCTCGCCGTCGATCAGGCGGCAGAATTCGAGCTTCATCGTGACGTGCTGGCCCCGTGGCAACAGGATCTCGGCGCGTTCGCTCGCTTCGCCCGTCAACAAGAGACGCGCAGCCGCGAGACTCGTTACGGTCGCGCAGCTTCCGGTGGTATAGCCGCTTCTCAGCGGCGCGGGGGTGTCGGGCGTTTCGTCGCGCATGCGTCGAATGGAACGATATAGTTAGGAACGCTCACGACTTTGCAACATGCAGCAAGGTGATCGGCAACGCTTGCCGCCACGTATCGAAGCTGCCGAGCGGCTCGGCGTGCGCGACGCTCACGCGCGTCAGTTCGCCGCCATGCCGCGCCCGCCAGTGGACGAGCGCCGCTTCGCTCTGCAACGTCACCGCGTTGACGATGAGACGACCGCCCTGACGCAGACGCGACCAGCAGGCATCGAGCACGCCGGGCGCGGTCGCCCCTCCGCCGACGAATACCGCATCCGGTGCGGGAAGGCCATTCAGCGCGGCGGGCGCTTCGCCCTTCACGAGCCTAAGCGTCGGCACGCCGAGCGCATCGCGGTTGTGCTCGATGAGACGCTGCCGCCCTTCATTTGCTTCGATCGCAATCGCGCGGCACGCCGGATGCGCGCGCATCCATTCGATGCCGATCGAACCGCAGCCCGCGCCCACATCCCATAGCAACTCGCCGGGCTGCGGCGCAAGACGCGCGAGCGTGATGGCGCGCACATCGCGCTTGGTGAGCTGGCCATCGTGACGATAGGCTTCGTCGGGCAGACCGGGCGTGAGCGGCGGGCCGGCGTGGCCTGCGTGCGTCCTGCATTCGATCGCCACGAGATTGAGCGCAGCGACTTGCGGCTCGCGCCAATCGTCCGCACGTTCGTCGATGCGGCGCTCGCCGATACCGCCAAGGTGCTCGAACACGCTCATGCGGCTCGCGCCGAAGCCATGCACGGTCAGCAACGATGCGATAGCCGCGGGCGTCGAGCCATCGGCGCTCAGGACGAGAAGCCGCGCGCCGCGAAACGTATGGGCGAGCAGTTCAGCGACCGGACGCCCGACGAGCGATACGCACTGTGCATCCTGCAACGCCCAGTGGAGACGCGCCGCTGCGAGCGATAGCGAGGAAGGCGCGGGAATCACGCGCATTTCGTCGGGCGAAAGCTCGCGTGCAAGCGTGGCGCCGACGCCGAAGTGCATCGGATCGCCGCTTGCGAGCACGCATACTCGCGTGCCGCGCGTGCGTTCCGCGAGCACGGCATCGATGGAAAACGGTTTGGGCCACGGCACGCGGCGCGCCGGAATGCGTGCGGGCAGAAGCGCGAGATGACGCTCGCCACCGTGGATCGAACCGGCTTCGATGAGCGCGCGACGTGCCGCGCGGCTCAGGCCATGCCAGCCGTCCTCGCCGATACCCACCACGGTCAGCCAGGTCGACATGCGCCGTTCCCTCCTTGCGGTTCGCCGCGCGCATCACGAGAAAACTGCATGCACGAAGCGGTCTGATGGTCGATAAAAGCGGGCATAATACAACGTCCGTCGGTGCCTGCCAGGGTAAAACCTGAAGGGCCTAACAGGGAACACAGCAAAACTGTGGCTGCCCCCGCAATTGTACGCAGCGAGTCCGCGCTCCACTGCCACTGGTTTATACCGGGAAGGCCGGCGCGGATGGCGACCTGCCAGCCAAGAGACCTGCCGACGCCAGAATCAACGCTTATTTCGCGCGAGCCTGCCGGGCGGGGTGTACCGGTCTGTTCATGGCGCGATACCGCATCCGTCACGCATTTGAACGCACATTCTTCAACATCGCGGCCATCGGCTTGTCCCGGCCTCATGCGCATCGTGCCCGCACGAGACGGCGGCCTCGCCCGCTTGCGTCTCATCGGCGGCGAACTGAGCGCGCATGCAGCACATGCGGTTGCACGCGCCGCCGTGCGTTGCGGTTCGGGCGTCATCGACGTGACGAACCGCGCCAATCTGCAACTGCGCGGCATCCGCGACGATGCCCACGCGGAACTCATCGATAGCGCCTTGAACGCCGGCCTCGGTCCGCAAGCGGAAGGCGGCGACGATATCCGCAACGTCATGCTAAGCCCGCTCGCCAACGACGCGACGCGCACGCTCGCCGCCAGCATCATTGCCGCGATGCAGAACGATGCCGCGCTGCACGCGTTATCGCCGAAGTTTTCGCTTCAACTGGATGGCGGCGAATCGCTCACCATGCTCGACCATACGCATGATGTGTGGCTCTCCGCACTCGATGGCGGCGCGCGTTTTGCGTTCGGTTTTGCAGGGTCGATGCCGCATCGCGTCGAACATGCTCCCGCGCTTGGCAGCATTGCACGCGATGATGCCGTGCGTTTCGTTATTGCAGTGCTGCATGCGTTTCTGGCACAGGCTACGCAGCAAGAACATCGCATGCGCGAGGTGCTTGCACGCATCGGCGTTGCGCGCTTTCTCGATGCGCTTTCCTTCGATGCCGCATGCACGACATGGCGACGTGCGCCGTCCGATGCGTCGCTGCGTCTGGGCGCACACGCAATGCCCGAACACGATGCATGGTACGTCGGCGCGCAACCGCCGCTTGGCCGTCTGGACGCGGCGACGCTCGACGCGCTTGCTGATCTTGCGTCATCGCATGCGCAGGGGCGGCTCACTTTCACGCCGTGGCAAAGTGTAGTGCTTCCCGGCGTCGCAATGCAGGACACGCAATACGTGATCAATCGCGTCGATGCGCTCGGCCTCGTCACCGACCCGCGCCATCCGCTTGCGCGACTCATCGCATGTACAGGATCGGCCGGCTGCGGGAAAAGCCACGCCGACACCAAAGCCGATGCGCACCGCCTCGCGCCGCTGTTGCCGCCGGATACACACGTGCACTTGAGCGGTTGCGATCGTTCGTGCGCGGCGGCGCATCCGGTTGAAGTAACGCTGTTCGCGGTCGGAACCGGCCGCTATGACGTGCATCAGCAGGCGCAGTGCGTCGCGCACGATCTTTCCATCGAAGAGGCGGCCGCATGGCTTGCCCGGAGCCATGCCGATGCTTGACTACATTCGCGACGGCGCCGAAATCTATCGTCAGTCGTTTGCGACGATTCGCGCCGAAGCCAACCTGAGCGCCATTCCTTCCGATATCGAGAAGCTCGCCGTGCGTTTGATCCATGCGTGCGGCATGACCGATATCGTCGATAACTTGCGTTTTTCCCCCGGCGCAGGCGATGCGGGCCGCGCGGCGCTTGCTGCGGGCGCACCCATTCTCTGCGATGCACGCATGGTCGCGGAAGGCATCACGCGCGCACGCCTTCCCGCCGACAACCGCGTGATCTGCACGCTTGGCGATCCATCCGTGCCCGAACGCGCCCGTGCGATGAACAACACGCGATCCGCCGCCGCGCTCGAGCTATGGCGGTCGCATCTGGAAGGCGCGATCGTCGCGATCGGCAATGCGCCGACCGCCCTCTTTCATTTGCTCGACATGATCGATGACGGCGCACCGAAACCCGCGCTCATTCTGGGCTTTCCGGTTGGTTTCATCGGCGCGGCGGAATCCAAGGCGCTGCTTGCGTCCGACAGCCGCGGCGTGCCTTACGTCGCCTTGCTCGGACGGCGCGGCGGAAGCGCAATGGCCGCCGCCGCAGTGAACGCACTTGCTTCGGAGACCGAATGATGAGCGGACGGCTATATGGCCTAGGCGTCGGTCCGGGCGATCCCGAACTCATCACGGTCAAGGCGCTGCGGCTGCTGAAGTCCGCGCCGGTCGTTGCCTATTTCGTCGCGAAGGGAAAGAAAGGCAATGCGTTCGGCATCATTGAGTCGCATCTCGACGATACACAAACGCGCCTGCCGCTCGTCTATCCGGTCACGACGGAAGCGCTCGAACCGCCGCTTTGCTACGAAACCATCATCAGCGCGTTCTACGATGAATCCGCGCTCGCCATCGCCGATCATCTCGAAGCGGGGCGCGATGTCGCGGTAATCTGCGAAGGCGATCCCTTTTTCTACGGCTCGTACATGTATCTGCACGACCGCCTGGCCGGACGCTTCGACGCGCATGTGGTCCCCGGCGTGTGCTCGATGCTCGGCGGCGTATCGGTGCTGGGCGCGCCGCTCGTGTATCGCAATCAAAGTCTCAGCGTCCTTTCGGGCGTGCTGCCTGAAGAGGAACTTCGGCGCAAGCTCGAATCGTCGGATGCGGCCGTCGTCATGAAACTCGGACGCAACTTCGAGAAAGTGCGCCGCGTCCTGATCGAACTCGGGCTCGACAAGCGCGCGCTTTATGTCGAACGCGCGACGATGGCGAATCAACGCATCGTCCCGCTCGATGAAGTCGATCCGATGGCGTCGCCTTATTTCTCGCTGCTCGTCGTGCCGGGGAAAAAATGGCAGGCGTGAAGACGCATTCGACGCTTGCCATCGTCGTGCTCGGTGAGAGCGCGATGCACACTGCCCGGCGCATTCAGGCGCAATATGCCGGATCGCTCGTGCATGGTCTTGCGGGCCGCGTGGACGCTGATCTCGCTTACGAGAATTTCGGCGCGCACCTGCGTTCGCTCTATGCAGCCGACACGCCGATTGTCGCGCTATGTGCCGCGGGGATCGTGATTCGTGCACTTGCGCCCTGCCTGAGCGACAAGCAAGCCGAACCGCCCGTGCTGGCCATCGCGCAGGACGGTAGCGCGGTAGTGCCGCTCCTCGGCGGCATGAGCGGCGTCAACGTGCTTGCCAAAGAAATCGCTGCTGCGCTCGACGTAAAACCTGCGATCACGACAAGCGGCGAATTGCGCTTCGGCACATGCCTGCTTGCGCCGCCGGAAGGATATGCGCTGGCCGATATCGAGCGCGGCAAGCGCTTCGTATCAGACTTGCTCGCGGGCGAAACGACGCGCATAGAAGGTCATGCACCCTGGCTCGATCACGCCGATCTTCCGCGCAATGCGGATGCGCGCCTGGCGGTGCGCGTCACGCCACATATCGATGAACACAACGACGCGCTCGTGATTCACCCGCGCTGCGTGGTGGCGTGGGTGCATGACGTAAGCGGTCCAGTCGCAGAACGCGTGCGTGATGCGTTGCAAGCACACCGCTTGTCGCCGCTTGCGCTCGCAGCACTCGTCGCGCCGACGCACGCGATGACTTGCGATGCCCTCGCCGATGCCGCCAGCGCACTCAACGTGCCGCTGCGTTTCAGCGACGCGATGCCTTCGCGAGACATCGGCATTACCGTGGCGGACGGCCCTGTCGATGTGCAAACCATTGGCCGCGCCCGCGGCACGCTGACCGTAATCGGTCTGGGCCCCGGCAAAGCGGATCTGATGACGCCCGCATCGAAGGCCGCGCTCATCGCCGCGCAGGACGTGCTCGGCTATGAAACGTATCTGCGCATGGCGAGACCGTATCGCGCCGATCAGTGCGTGCATATGAGCGACAACCGCGAAGAGTTGCAACGCGCGCGCCATGCTTTCGAACTCGCGAGCGCCGGACGCAACGTGGTTGTCGTTTCATCGGGCGATCCGGGCGTATTCGCGATGGCCGCCGCCGTGCTCGAAGCATTGGACGAAGGCCGCGCGGCGCATCCTGAATGGAACGCGGTCAAGCTGATCATTTTACCGGGCGTATCCGCGTCCCTAGCGACGGCCGCACGCGCGGGCGCACCGCTCGGCCACGACTTCTGCGTGCTGTCGCTATCGGACAACCTGAAGCCTTGGGACGTGATCGAGAAACGCATCACACATGCGTGCGAAGCCGATCTCGTGATGGCGTTCTACAACCCGCTATCGAAGGCGCGGCCCTCGCAGTTCGATCGCGCGATGAGCATCGTGCGGCAGTATCGCGACGCAGCGACGCCCGTCGTGCTCGGCCGCGACGTGGGGCGTCCCGCCGAAACGATTCGCACGGTTACGCTGGGCGAGCTGCACGGCGGCCTCGTCGATATGCGCACGATGGTGATCGTCGGTTCATCGCGAACACGCACGTTCGGCAACTGGGTCTATACGCCGCGCTGGTATTAAAGCAGCGCATCCGCCGATACGCATTGCGCTCGCCACGACACCGCCAACGCCTCCGCCCCGCCGACACGCACGAGTCCATCCTCGAAATTCACGACGATGATGCGATCTGCAAAGGAAGGCGCGGCGGGCCGCTCGTTCACGCGGCCATCGGTCAGCAGCCATAGCCAGCGGCGCTGATTGGGCCTGCGCCGTGCGGCGCGCGCAAGCACCGTTGCCGCGCTCGCCATGCCGAGCGTGAGCGGCGTACCGCCTCCGCCGCCGATCGGCGCAATCCATCGCTCGTTGAACCAATGCGCCGCGCCCGGCTGACGGCGCACTTCGGCGCGTCCACCGCCGAAGCACACCAGCGCGACTTCAGCGCGCTCGCGATAAGCGCGGTCGAACAGCGCGATCAACATGCCTTTGGCGCGTGCGAGACGCTCGCCGCCTAGCATCGAGCCGGAACAATCGAGCACGAAGCAATGCAGCGCGCTCGCGTCGCCATCGGTGCGGCGAAAGCGCATATGTGCCGCATGAAAAGGCGCGGCGCGCTTCGCCCGCAGCGTCGCCATCCAGTCGATGCGTGCGCTGTCCGCGCCATCGTGCGCAGCGTAGCGGCCCCGCGAACGCGCATCCTGCCATCGAAGACGATGCGCTTGCGCATCGGCGTCGAGCCTTCGATGGCTCAGGCTTTTTTTTCGGCGAGCGGCCTGACTTGCTTGATCTTCGCGGCGCCAACCGGTTCGGGCGGCACATAGCCCCATTCGCCATCCTGTGCGCTCGCGCCGTTTGCCTGACGAGGCGGCATTTCATGCGGCGATCTCTGCGACGGCGCGTCCTGCTCACGGCGCCGATGACGCAACACGGCTTCGGCCACGCACTCGACATGCTTCGTCTCGACGCGATGCGCGCCTTCGAGCGCCGCGAGCGCACGCGCCGCGCGTAGCATCACGAGGTCCGCGCGAAGGCCATCCACTTGCGCGGCGATACAAAGCTCGCTGACGCGCGCATGAACGGCATCGTCGAAATCGTAGTCGTTCAGCGCGGCGCGGGCAGCATCGATACGTTCGCCGAGCGCAGCCTGATTGTCCGCATGGATCACACGAAATGCTTCGGGGTCCGTATCGAATGCAAGACGCGACTTGACGATTCTCTGCCGCACGTTCGCATCGAAACAATTGTCCAGTTCCACCGCGAGCCCGAAGCGGTCCAGCAATTGCGGACGCAGTTCGCCTTCTTCCGGGTTCATCGTCCCGATAAGAACGAAGCGTGCATCATGCCGGTGCGAAATGCCGTCGCGTTCGATGATGTTCACGCCGCTCGCCGCCACATCGAGCAACTGATCGACGAGCGGATTCGGCAACAGGTTCACTTCGTCGACATACAGCACGCCGCGATGCGCCTTCGCCAGAAGGCCCGGCGAGAACTTCACGCCGCCGTCGCGCAACGCAGTCTGGATATCGAGCGTGCCGATCAACTGTTCCTCGCTTGCGCCGAGCGGCAAGGTCACGAGCCGCCCTTCGGGCAGAAGCTCCGCGAGCGCGCGCGCCGCCGTTGATTTCGCGGTGCCGCGCGGCCCGCTGACGAGCACGCCGCCAAGCGACGGATCGACGGCCGCGAGCAGCAAAGCCTGCTGCAACGGCGCCTGTCCGACGAGCGCGGTGAAAGGAAACACTGGAAATGAAGAGGTTTCGTTCAAATCTGTCGGCTCTCGAGTTGCTGCTCGACATCGAGCAGATGCTGCGTCACCGCCTCGCGATAGTCGCCCGGCGCTTGCCACAAGCCGCGCTCCATCGCTTCGAGCAAACGCTCGCAGATCGACTGCAACGCGTGCGGGTTGTGACGGGCGATGAAGTCGCGCGTGCCGGCATCGTTCACATAGGCATCGGTGACGAGCGCATATTGATGATCGGACACGACGCGCGCCGTGGCGTCGTAGCCGAATAGATAATCGACCGTTGCGGCCAGTTCCGATGCGCCCTTGTAGCCGTGTCGCTTGACGCCATCGATCCATTTCGGATTGACAACGCGCGCACGCACCACGCGCGCAATTTCTTCGTTCAGCGTACGAACGCGCGGCGCCGCCGGGTTGCTGTGATCGGCGTTGTACGCCTGCGGCTGCAGGCCGGACAGATAACGCACTGCCGCCACCATGCCGCCCTGAAACTGGTGATAGTCGTTCGAATCGAGAATGTCGTGTTCGCGATTGTCCTGGTTTTGCAGCACCACATCGAGCGATGAGAGACGCGTGCCGAAGCTCGCGCGCGCTTCGACGCCGTCGCCGCCTTGCGAATACGCATAACCGCCCGTGCTTTGATAAGCCTCCGAGAGATCGGCGTCGGTGTGCCATTGACGCGCATCGATCAGTTCCTGCAAGCCCGCTCCATATGCACCGGGCTTCGTGCTGAAGACACGCCACCCCGCACGGCGACGCGCTTCCGTTGCATCGACACCACGGCCGATCAGTTCATCGCGTTCACGCAGAATCCGTGCGCGAATCGGGTTCACGTCGTCCGGCTCGTCTTCGAGTGCGGCAACGGCCTGCACCGCCGCGTCGAAGAGATGCATGAGATTGGCGAACGCATCGCGAAAGAAGCCCGATACCCGCAAGGTCACGTCGATGCGCGGACGATTGAAGATGGAGATGGGCAGGATCTCGAAGTCCGTCACGCGATGACTGCCCGCCGCCCACTTCGGCCGCACGCCGATGAGCGCGAATGCCTGAGCGATGTCGTCACCTCCTGTGCGCATCGTCGCCGTGCCCCATACTGACAAGCCGATCGCACGCGGATAGTCGCCGTGGTCCTGCACGTGCCGCTCGACGAGCATGTTCGCGGACTTGAGCCCGAGCGACCAGGCGGCTTGCGTCGGCAAGGCGCGCGTATCGACCGAATAGAAATTGCGACCGGTAGGCAGGACGTCGGGCCTGCCGCGTGATGGCGAACCGCTCGGTCCCGGCGGCACGAAGCGTCCTTCGAGACCGCGCCTGAGTTGCATCAGCTCTTGCGGTCCGCAGGCATCGAGACGCGAGAGGACATCGCTTTTCAGGCGTTCAAGCACGAGTTTCGTACGTGGTCCGGGCGCGTGAGCATCGTCTTGCAGCAGTTGCATCGCAAGACATTCGAGGCGCTCGCGCGTGTCGCCATGATGACGCCACGGCGCACTGCTCACCGCTTGCAATGCTTCAGGGCGCGGGCCCGTCCATGATGCGGACCAGTCGGAATCGAGCGGATCGAAGGCATCGCCCAGTTGCAGATCGCGTGCGAGCGCGGTGATGAGGCTCGCGTTCGCACCTTGACCATCGCCAACTGGAAAGCGCCCTAATGCAAGCAAGGTATCGCGGCGCTGCACGCCTTCCGGCGATACGCCGAACACATGCAGGCCGTCGCGTATCTGCGCTTCCTTCAGTTCGCATAGGTAGGCATCGGCGCGCGTGAGCAATGCGTCTTCGCCCGCGATGTCGCGCGGCGCATCCAGCCCCAGCTCTTCATGCAATCTGTGTTCGACGATGTTCTGCAGTATCGACTTGCGCAAGAGTTTTGCACGGCGCACATCGACCATCAACGCTTCGTAGTATTCGTCGACTTGCCGTTCGAGGTCCTGCAAAGGCCCGTAGTTCTCAGCGCGCGTGAGCGGCGGCATCAGATGATCGATGATGACCGCCTGCGCGCGCCGCTTCGCCTGACTGCCCTCGCCCGGATCATTGACGATGAACGGATAGAGATGCGGCATCGGGCCGAGAATCAGATCGGGCCAGCACGACGCCGACAACGCCACGCTCTTGCCCGGCAGCCATTCGAGATTGCCGTGCTTTCCCACGTGCACGATGGCGTCGATATTGAAGCGCGAACGCAGCCAGAAATAGAACGCCAGATAAGCATGCGGCGGGACGAGTTCGGCATCGTGATAGCTCGCGTAGTCGTTACGTTCACGCGAACGCGAAGGCTGAATGCCGACGAAGATTTCCCCGCAACGAAAGCCCGCGATCATGAAGCGGCCGCGTCTTATCGTCGGGTCTTGCTCGGGTGCGCCCCATGTCGCTTCCAGTGCCGCGCGCGCATCGGCGGGGACCGCGTCATACGCAGCACGATATTCCTCGAGCGAAAGGCTTTGCAGCGCGGGACGCAGATCGCGCACGACCGGATCGTTCGTCACGCCTTGCGTCAACGCCGCGATGAGCGCATCGCCATTCTCGGGAATAGTGCCGACGCGATAGCCTTCGCGCGCAAGCATCGACAGAATGCCGACCGCGGACGCCGGCGTATCGAGACCCACGCCGTTGCCAATGCGCCCTTCGCTTGCCGGATAGTTCGCGAGCACCAGCGCGATGCGTTTGGCCGCGTTCGGTTTATGCCGAAGCGCGCACCAACGCCGGCTCAGTTCCGCGACGAAGCGCACGCGCTCGGCATCGGGCTGATAGCGTACGACGTCGACTTGCGTATGCGGACAGTGATACGCAAGCCCCTTGAAACTCACTGCACGCGTGATGATGCGGCCATCGACTTCGGGCAACGCGATATGCATCGCGACATCGCGCGAATTGAGGCCGTGATTGTCCTTCTGCCAGTCTTCGCGATTGCCGCCGCTCAAAACCACTTGCAGCACGGGCGCATCGCCGGCCACTTCGAATGCTTCGCTCTTGCCGATCACGCCCGCTGCGAATGCCGTCGTATTCAACACGAGCGACGCATGATGCTCCGCACACAAGCGCGCCACCACTTCGCGGCTGACGCATTCTTTTAGCGATGAAATCGCGATCGGCAGCGGATTGAGGCCTTCCCTCTCGAGCGATTCGATGAGCGCATCGAATACCGCTGTATTGCCAGCTTGCAAATGCGCGCGATAAAACAGCACCGCGACGACGGGCGCGCCCTCGGTCCATCGCGCGCGCCAGTCGTCGATCACGGCGATATCGTGCTCGGGATGATAGATGGCGACAGCAGGCAACGGACTCGGCGGCTGCGGCTCGCGCCCGAAGCCAAGCGCATGATGAGCGATCGCGCGCAGGAACGCTTCCGCATTGCGCGCGCCGCCTTCGCGCAGATAACGCGACAAGACGCGGCAGAATGCGGCGTCGGCCGTGCTCTTGGCGATCAGATTGGGGTCTTCGGTGAGATCGCCGGAGAACATCGCGAGCACTTGCTTCTCGCTCTTCGCAAGCGATACGAGCCGCTCGATCCCATACGGCCAATACGATTCGCCGCCGAGATGGTCGACGATGACGACCTTCGCGTGACGCACGACATCGTCGATATAAAAGTCCACCGATGCGGGCTGACGCAGGAACGACTGATTCGCGAGCCGCACTTCGGGAAAGCCCGCTTCGAGGCGCGGAAACACGCTCGCCAGCAGTGCGAGCGTCGTGTCCGCCGAACTGAGCACGACGATCGGCGCACGCGTCTGCTCGATGCGTATGACGCCAGCGGCATCGTCGACGAAACCGCCAGGTGTCGTGCGTAGTAAGTGCATCGTGTCAGGCCTGGACGGGCGCGCCGGCGAGCGCGGCATCGAATGCGGCTTGAAGCGCCGGCCGATCGAGGTCTTCTCCGATCAGCACGAAACGGCTTGCCGCTTCGCCTTCGGACCAGCGCCGGTCGAAGTAACTATCGAAACGACGGCCCACGCCTTGCACGACCAGACGCATCGCAGCGCCGGGAAGAGCGGCAAAGCCCTTCACACGATAGATCGTGTGATGCTCGACGAGACTCTGCAACGCGGCGATGGCCTGCTCGCGCGACTCGATGCTCGCCTGAACGACGACCGAATCGAACGCGTCGTGATGATGATCGGCGTGGCCTTCATCATCCACGGAACCGTGATGATCGTGCCGCAAATGAATTGTCTCTTCCGATGCCGCTTGCAAGCCGAGCAACGCATGCAGATCGAGCCGTCCCATCTGCGCAGGCACGATCTTCACTTGCGGCGGAATCTCGGGGCGTATGAGTGCTTCCACTTGGCCGAATGCATTGCCGTCCATCAGGTCCGTCTTGTTGACGATAACCAGATCGGCCGATGAAAGCTGATCCTCGAACAGTTCATGCAGCGGCGATTCATGGTCGAGGTTCGGATCGGCCTTGCGCTGTGCATCGACTGCGGCGGGATTGGACGCGAACTGGCCGCTCGCAGCAGCGGGGCCATCGACGACCGTGATCACGGCATCCACGGTAAAAGCATTCTTGATGGACGGCCAGTTGAACGCCTGCACGAGCGGCTTCGGCAATGCGAGACCGGAGGTTTCGATCAGCACGTGGTCGATGCGGTCGCGCCGTTCGAGCAATTGCTCCATCACGGGATAGAACTCTTCCTGCACCGTGCAACACAAACAACCGTTCGCAAGCTCATAGAGATTGCGGTCCCCAGAGGCCGCTTCGTCATCGCAGCCGATACCGCAGCCCTTCAGAATCTCGCCGTCGATGCCGAGTTCGCCGAACTCGTTGACGATGACCGCCAGGCGCAAGCCCTGCGCATTCGACATGATGTGGCGCATCAAAGTGGTCTTGCCGCTGCCGAGAAAGCCGGTCACGACGGTGACGGGAATCTTGCGGGTTTGCATCGTTGCTCCGTGGCGTGTGTGCGTGCGCCGTGCCGCTCAAGGCATGGAATGCGATGTCGAACGGGAATGCGCACGGCTCTGTGATCATGGACCGGGCCGCATCCCCGCGGCATGGGTCCTTGCGAAAGTCTGGCCGGTATCCGGGCTTGCGGCTTCATTGCACCGCCTTCCTGCCGATGGCAGTGGCGTGTGGCGCAATGCGCGGCATCGTCAATCGATACCGCCAGTCGCTTACCGTTGCGGGGGCAGCGCAGGTTGACGCAAGCCATGATCATGCATGGCCAGGCGCTCCCTGCTTCCCGTTTAACTGTGCGCGAAAGAAGCTCGCGCACGAGCACCAAAACTGCGTGAAAGTCTAGGCGTAGCGGGCACGAGCGTCAAGGAAACACGCGCTTCGAAGAAGCGCCTATGGTATCTTTGGCCCGCGACTGGTGCTCGCGCGTTCCAACGCAACGCGCAGTTAAACGGGAAACAGGAAGCCGTGCTCGTCAGACGAACCACGCGCCAGCCTGTGCTGTCCCCGCAACGGTATGCGACCGGCGGCATCGTCATCGTGCAATGCCGCGCATCGTGCTCGAATGCCACTGCCGAAAGCGGGAAGGCCGCACGATGAGGTCGCAAGCCCGGATACCGGCCAGCGCAGGGAACGAAGCGCATTGCGTGATTGCATGTGACGCGCTTCGCCGAACGCCGCGCATCCGCGAGGGACGCATGCACGGCGCAAGCTGCCTTTCCATTTCGATGATGACCATTAGCGCGAATCGGCGCCATCTTGCCGTCGGCATCGGTTGCAGGCGAGGCGCAAGCGCGGACGCCATAGAGCACGCCGTGCGCGCGGCGCTTGGCGCAACCGCCTTTCTGTTCGAGGATATTGCGCTGGTCGCCAGCATTGCCGCTAAAGAGAATGAAGCAGGCTTGCTTGCGTTTTGTGAGCAACACGATCTGGCTTTGCAATTCTTCCGAACGGAAGAGATTGCCGAAGCGCCAGCAAGCTATTCGCCTTATGCCGGCAAGCACATGAACGTCGATGGCGTGTGCGAGCCTTGCGCGATACTGGCAAGCCACGGCGGACGCCTCGTGCTTGGGAAGACCATCGTCGGCGATGTGACTGTCGCCATTGCAATGAAGAACGCGCCATCAGATACGAAAGTCCCATGAAAACCGATACCGAATCGCATCTGCGCATGACGCAGCGTCGCAAGGAAGGCCACGAAAAGAAGCAGGCCGCCGCCGATCACGAGAAGGGTTTGTTGATCGTGAATACCGGCAATGGGAAGGGCAAGACCACAGCCGCATTCGGCATGGCGGTGCGCGTGCTCGGCCACGGCATGAAGCTCGGCGTCGTGCAATTCATCAAGGGCGCGTTGCATACGTCCGAGCGCGATTTCCTCGCCGCAATGGCGAATTGCGATTTCGTCACGATGGGCGATGGCTATACGTGGAACACGCAGAACCGCGAAGCCGATATGGCGACCGCGCGCAAAGGCTGGGATGAAGCGCGCCGCATGATCGAGAGCGGCGAGTATCAGATGGTCGTGCTCGATGAACTCAATACCGTGCTCAAATACGAGTATCTGCCACTCGATGAAGTGCTCGATGTCCTGAAGGCGCGGCCCGCGATGCTGCATGTCGTCGTGACGGGCCGTCACGCGCCCGATGCGCTCGTCGACATCGCCGATCTCGTCACCGAGATGCGGCTCGTGAAGCATCCTTATCGCGAGCAAGGCGTCAAGGCGCAACGCGGCGTCGAATTCTGATGCCGCGCTGCCCTGCACTCTTCATCGGTGCGAGCGCCTCGCATCAAGGCAAGACCACGGTGACGGCCGCGCTTGCGCGCCATCATGCGCGGCAAGGCCGGCGCGTGCGCGTCTTCAAGACCGGCCCGGATTTTCTCGATCCGATGATTCTCGAACGGGCATGCGGCTGGCCCGTCTATTCGCTGCACCTGTCGATGGTCGGCCTCGATGCCTGCCGCGCGATGCTTGCGGAAGCAGCGCGTGAAGCCGATCTCATTCTGATTGAAGGCGTGATGGGTTTGTTCGATGGCACGCCCAGCAGCGCCGATCTGGCCGCCGCGTTCAACGTGCCCGTACTCGCCGTGATCGGCGCGCATGGCATGGCACAAACGTTCGGCGCGGTGGCGTTCGGGCTGGCGCGTTATCGCACGGACGTGCCGTTCTATGGCGTGCTCGCCAATCGCGTGGCATCGGCGCGTCATGCACAGATGCTTGCCGAAGCCATTCCCGATGGATTGCACTACTGCGGGCATCTGTCCAACGCGGACGATATCGCGTTGCCCGAGCGTCATCTCGGCCTGACGCAAGCGCAGGAAATCGCGAGCCTCGATGCACGCCTCGATCGCGCCGCCGATGCCATCGCAACAACCTCGCTTGGCGACCTGCCGCCGCACGTCGAGTTCGAAGATGCGACGCTCGATGCACCGCCCCGCCTGCTCGATGGCATGCGGATCGCCATCGCACGCGATACCGCGTTTTCTTTCATCTACCCGGCGAACATCGACTTGTTGATCGCGATGGGCGCGAGCGTCACGACGTTCTCTCCGCTCGCCGACGAACCGCTGCCCGCCGATACCGATGCGCTCTATCTTCCCGGCGGCTACCCCGAACTGCATGCGGCCACGCTCGCAGCGAATGCATGCACGCGAGCGTCGATCAAGGAGCACGTTGCGCGCGATCGCATCGTCGTCGCGGAATGCGGCGGCATGCTCTATCTGCTCGACACGCTGACGGATATCGAAGGCAACCGGCACGCGATGCTTGGCGTGCTGCCCGGCAATGCAACCATGCAGCGGCGTCTCGCACGCCTCGCGATGCAGCGTCTCGACACTGCACATGGCATGCTCACCGGCCACACGTTTCACTACTCGACACTCGATACGCCGATGCAGTCGCAACTCACCGCGACGCATGCAACGACGGGCGCGGCAGGCGAAGCGCTTTATCGGCAGAGCCGCATCACGGCAACGTATATGCACGCTTATTGGCCGTCGAACCCGGCGGCAGCCGCCGCGCTGTTTCGCGGCGAATCACTATGACGATGACACTGGACCTCGCCTTCACGATCGAACGCGCGAAAGCGCAAGAACCCATTGGTTCGCCCTGCACCGGCGTATGCAAGATCGATCCCGCACACGAACTGTGCGCGGGATGCTTCAGAAGCCGCGCGGAAATCAAAGCCTTCAGATCGATGGACGATGCCGCGAAGCTCGCCCTCCTCGACGAATTGCCCGGCAGGCAAGCATCGGTGTCGGGCGTAAAGATCGCTTAGACCGTCGCCATTGTTCGCCGCGCAGGACGTTCCAGTTCGCGGGCGGCGAGTGCGCCAAAGACAAGACCGAGCGCCGTCCAGATGATCGCCTGAATGCCGATGGCGGCCACGCGAAAATTCCAGAGCAACGATGCGGAGAAACCAGCGGGCACTTCGTCGACGCGCGGCAGGATGAATTGCGCAAGCACCATCAACGCGAAATACGCAGCGCCCGCGATGATCGTCGCATTCCAGTTGCCCTGAGTGCCATGCAAGCGCCTTTGCAACCACACGGAAAAAGCCGCCGCCGCAATGGAAATTGCAACGATGCCGAAGAACAACGCAGTGCGCGCGCCTATGGTCTCGGGATTGCCGACGGCGGGCGGATTCGGCGGATACACGAGAAACGGCGCGACGGTCACGCTGACGAAGCCGAACATCGCGAGCAATGCCGCTACGCCACGCGCGTGCAAAGCGCCGAGCCGCCCGTAAGCGACCGCGAAGACAAGCGAGAAAATGCCGCCGAGCGCCGTGCCGAATACAGCGATGCCTGTGAGCAAGCCTAAGCCCGCCTGAGTATCGCGGCTAACGATGTCTTCGCCGCCTTCGTGTTCGTGTGAATGCGCCGCCCCTTCATGCCCTGCATGCGCATGTTCGTGCTGCGCTTCGAAAGCGATGGCGCGCTCGACCGATGCTTCACCCACCGTCTTTGCGAACGCAAAGCCGAGCAGGCCCGCGACGAGTCCCGCGATCATGCCGCGTATCAACAGACTGCGAATCATGGTCCGTCCTCAGTGGCACGGAAAGCCGAGCAAATGCCGGCCATCGTGAACGAACTCGTGGACGTAGGTGCCCGACAGAATCGACGTTGCGCCCTGCTCTGCGCCGACGAAGTAAATGGCGATTAGCAGAATGAGGCCGATGAACACGGCCCAAGGCAAGACTTCGCGCACCGGAATGGGGACAGGTGCGTCGATTGTCGGCAAAGAAGGAGCAGCGGAAAAGACCGGTGCGTTGGAAGCATTCATGGATGGTTCTCCTGGGAAAAGCGCGTCCCGATAGACGAAGAGCTTGCAGCGGGGTCTGACTCGCGGGCTATCTATTTGAAACGCCCGCATACAGTGGCGCGACCGTGCCGGGTTTGCACCGGCTTCCTCGCACTGCAAGCTTGCCATTCTATGACGATTACCGGCAAAGTAAAGCAATGCTGCTCTTAGGGCGATTGATTGAAGTGAACGTTATTCTGCTTTGCCATGCCGCTACGCATGCGATGAAAGCCGCGCGCTTTCCGACCGGTAACGAACCCGCCGAGCGCGGCGAACTCACGCGCTTCGATCTTCCTCGCGACGTTCCTGTCATTTCGAGTCCCGCCGCCGCAGCGCGCGAGACGGCCTCGTGGCTGACGAGTCAATTCACAATCGACCCTGCGTTCGACGATATCGACTATGCCCGCTGGCGTGGCCATGCCATTCGCGAGATTGCGCAGCAGGAAGCGGAAAACATCGCTGCGTGGTTATCGGATGTGAATGCGCGTCCGCATGGCGGCGAGAGCATCGCGATGCTCGCGGAACGCGTTGCCGGGGCGCTGACGCGTATCGGCAACGATGCGTCGCATGAATGCTGCATCGTGGTCACGCATGCGATCGTCGTGAAAGCGGCGCTCGCGCATGTGCGCGGCGAAGCGCTGGCGTCTTCGCTGAGAATGGATTTCGCGCCCTTGTCGTCGATACAGCTGACATACGATGCAGCGCATCGTTTATGGTCCGTACGAAACTTCGATGCCAGCGCGAGGCTCAAAAGCATCGACAGCGCATGACGCTGCCGCACATTTAAGGAGACTCACATGGCGCACTACGTTGATGGTTTCGTCGTACCCGTGCCAATCGACAAGATCGATGCATACCGGGCCATGGCCGAGGAAGCCGGCAACATCTGGCTCGAACACGGCGCGTTGCAGTTCGTCGAAGCCATCGCCGATGACGTCAAACCGGGCGAACTCACTTCGTTTCCGCAGAGCGTTCAGCTAAAGGAAGGCGAAACAGTTGCGTTCTCGTGGATACTTTACGATTCGCGAGAGCAACGCGACGCAGTGAACGAGAAAGTCATGAACGACCCTCGGCTGAAGGCCATGATGGAGAAGGCTCCGCCGCCGTTCGACGGAAAACGCATGTTCTTCGGCGGATTCAAAACGCTGGTCGAACTCGGCAGCGCCTGAGCGCAATTAGCGCAATTCACAAAGGAAAAGCATCGACATGTTCATCGCCATGAATCGCTTCAAGATCGTACCGGGCGCCGAGTCAGATTTCGAACGGCTGTGGACGAGCCGCGATACTCATCTGAAGGAAGTGCCCGGCTTCGTCGAGTTTCATCTGCTAAAAGGCCCGGTCAAGGACGACCACGTGCTTTATTCGAGCCATACGATCTGGGCGAATCGTGCCGCATTCGAAGACTGGACGCGCTCGGACGCGTTTCGCGCCGCTCATCGCAACGCGGGCGGCGAAACACGTCAGCTTTATCTGGGTCATCCGGAATTCGAAGGCTTCGAAGTCATTCAGACGATCAGCTAACACGTGCGTTTTACACGTCTATGAAAAAACGCGCTAAAGCTGCAATCGCAATTGACTAGGCCTTTGCCCCGCGAGCCATCCGTTGCAACGTCGAAGAATCGATTGCGGCGGCGCAAATGCGTACGGCTTCCTTCAAGGTCCGGGGCCGTCCTTCGCCGAACTGCGATTCGAGCATGGCCACGGCGCGCACCCGCTCTTCGTTGCCTAGCTTCTCGCCGGTCGCCAGTTCCAGCACGGAGATGAAGTAGGCGGCGGGCGGGGCTGCGCGCCCGGCAGGAGTGGGATGTGCGGCACGCACGCCATGCGATTCGCCCGCACCGTCGCGCTGTCCATCGAACGCCGTCCGGCGCAATGCCGGCCGTGCGGTCCAATCCGTTTCGTTTCGACTGTTCATTGGTCTGATCTTCGCTGAAGTGCCCTGCGCCCGAAGCGCTTTGTCTGTTTAATAGACAGCAAAGATCGTTCCAACCCGCTTACGCGCTTGCCTCTTGCGCCGATAGGACAGCCTTCGCGACGCGGCATGCAGCGAGATCCCACGCCGCACAGCCGACCGACTTGAATACCACAGGACGGCCCGAAACGCTGCGTGAAACAAGCGCCGACGCAAGCGGCGTCACTGCATTCCAGTCGACATCCGCGAGAATGTAGTCCCCCGCTTCGTGGCGAGCGCCAGCGGGATCGTCGACATAAAGCTCGCTGGCATGAATGATCGACGGCGCGATTTCGGCCGCGTCCGCCGTGAATGCGCCCACGCCGATGACGAGCCGAGCCGGGTTCGCGGGCTGCATATAGACCGGCGTTTTGCTCGTTGTCGCCGTAATCACGACGTCGATCAAATCAGGCACCGACCCGTGTTCGAGCGGTTCCATATTGGCGGACAACCCCGCGTTCTCCTCGAAGAACACGCCCGCGCGGCCCGGCCGCGAGCCGAGAACATGGATGCGCGCTTCGGGATAAAGACTCGCAAGCGCCTCGACATGATGCGCGGCCTGTTTGCCGGAACCGATAACGAGCACTGCCCGAGGCGCTTGTGCGGCGAGCGTGCGAATGGCAAGCATGGATACCGCGGCGGTTCGGCGGCCCGTGACGGTCGGACCGTCCAGCATGAACTGCAGCGCACCGGTTGCAGCATTGAATGCGCTGACCTGCCCGTGTATCGTCGGCAAGCCCAGCGCACCGTTGCCGGGGCACACGTTCACGAGCTTGTGCATGGCGATATCGTCGGCGGACGCGGGCATCGACAACATCACGCCGCCGTGCGCGAGCGGCACGACCATGCGCTCTGGACTGACGATGCGGCCCGCCGTGTAATCGAGCATCGTCGCGGCCAGGGTGTCGACGAGGCGATCGTAAGGCAATAGGCGCGCGGTTTGCACTGCATCGAAAGTGTCGGTCATCGTGAGTCGCCTCTCTGAGTTTTAGCGCCAAGCGCCGGAATATTCTAACGGCGCACGAACGCGTGTCATAAAGCGCGAGCCTTTCTACAATGGACGAATCCATTGCGGCGTCATATGACTGCAACGCCAAGCGGTCATAATCGGCGGTCCCGCGCCGCCTCACGAACGACCGCGCGAACCAGATGCATTCCGGAGCACGACATGAACATGACGGACAAACAGCGCCGTTTTCACGCCGACCTGATCGACAGCTACGACGAAGAGTTCGAGATGGAGATCGACGACCGCCTGATGGACGGCGAAGCGGCCTTCTCCGATGAAGAACGGGCGATCCGCAAGACCTATTTCCGCGAGCTATTTCGCTTGCAAGGCGAACTCGTCAAGTTGCAGGACTGGGTCGTGCACACGGGACACAGGCTCGTCGTCATTTTCGAGGGACGCGACGCCGCCGGCAAAGGCGGAGCAATCAAACGCATTACGCAGCGTCTCAATCCGCGTGTATGCCGCGTCGCTGCGCTGCCTGCGCCGAACAACCGCGAGCGTACGCAATGGTATTTCCAGCGTTATGTGTCGCATCTGCCGGCTGGCGGCGAGATCGTGTTGTTCGATCGAAGCTGGTACAACCGCGCGGGCGTCGAACGCGTGATGCACTTCTGCACCGACGAAGAGTACGAAGAATTCTTTCGCTCAGTGCCGGAGTTCGAGAAGATGCTGGTGCGCAGCGGCATTCAGATCATCAAGTACTGGTTTTCGATTACCGACGATGAACAGGAAGTGCGCTTTCAGGCGCGCATCGAAGATCCGTTGAAGCAGTGGAAGCTGAGCCCGATGGATCTCGAAAGCCGCCGCCGATGGGAAGCCTATACGGCCGCGAAGGAAGTCATGCTGCAACGCTCGCACATACCGGAAGCGCCGTGGTGGGTGGTGCAGGCCGTCGACAAGAAGCGCGCACGCCTCAACTGCATTCATCACCTGTTGAGTCAGGTGCCGTATCACGAGATCGAGCATTCTTCAATACAGCTGCCCGAGCGCGTATTCAATCCCGATTATTTACGCCAGCCCGTGCCGCAGGAGATGTACGTTCCCGAAGTCTATTGATGAACCTTAGCAGCAGTGACGGCAGGCAATGCGTTCGATTGCCTGTCCGCGCTCACGATGCACCGCCTGACGCGCGACGAACTGATAAGCGTGCTGCGAACCTCTGAGCAGCATCACGAACATGACTTGCGCGAGATTGAAGTCGAGCGTGACCATGAGCCGCATGAGCAGCAGCAAAGGCAGCACGACAGCAGGTTGATAGATTTGTCTGGCGATCAAGGCTCTCATTGGCGGCTCCCATTCCCATGACTTGTATTCTATGGATCGGAGCGATGCCGATAAATGGGCTGCAAGTGAAGACATATGTTCCTTGAAGCGAACAATCGCGGTCGGAAACAAAAAGGCCCCGCATTCAGCGGGGCCAAAGACCGGCATCAGTTTTTCGCGAGACTCGGTTCGGGAACCGGCGTGGGCATCGCATCGCCCCATCCGCCGCCAAGCGCGCGTATCAGGTTCACCGTCGATACCGCCTGCGTCCCCGCAAGCTGAACGGCCGCGCGCTGCGACTGCAACACGGTGCGTTCGGCGTCGATCACATCGAGGTAATTCACCGCGCCTTCCGTGTACTGCCTGCGTGAAAGCTGCGCGGCGCGCACCGATGCGTTCACCGCATCCGCCTGCGTCGTGGTCTGCGTTTCGAGGATGCGCAAATCCGACAGGTTGTCTTCGACTTCACGGAACGCCACCAGCACTTGCTGACGATAATTCGCCACGTCCTCTTCATAAATGGCGCGCGCATTCGCGAGATTGCCCTTGCGACGCCCGCCATCGAAGATCGGCAGATTGAGCATCGTGCCCGCGAACGGCCCGAGCAGGAAGGTGCGGCTCGACCAGTTGAAGAGATCGCCGAGCGTCGCCGATTCGAAGCCGCCCGATCCCGTCAAGGTCAACGACGGAAAGAACGCCGCCTTTGCCACGCCGATGCGCGCATTCGCTGCGGCCATGGACCGCTCCGCTGCAGCGATATCCGGACGGCGTTCGAGTAACGACGAAGGCAAGCCCGGCGGCAAGCGCACCGTCACCGGCTTGAGCGGGTTGGCGGCCATCGTGAATTGCGCGGGCGCCTTGCCGAGCAGCACCGCAAGACCATGCTCCGATGCCGCGCGCAAGCGTTGCACCGTCATCGCATCGGAACGAGCGGTCGCCAGTTCGGAGCGCGCACGCGCGACGTCGAGTTCGCTGATATCGCCTTCCGCGAAGCGCCGCTGCACGAGCTTGAGCGCTTCTTCACGCAGGGACACAGTGCGCGAGAATACATCGGCTTCCGCATCCAGCTCGCGAAGATTGAAGTAGTTCTGCGCGACATCCGCCTGCAATGCAAGCTGCACCGACCGGAACAACGCCTGGCTTTGTTCCGTGTCCGCGTTGGCCGCCTGCACCGAGTCCGAGACGCGGCCGAACAGATCGACTTCATACGACACGCTCGCTTGCGCGCGCCACAACGTCTGCGCCGGAACGTTCCCGTCGGGCGGCAGGAATTGCGAGGCCGGCGAGAACTTCTCCCGTGTCGGACCGAAGCCTGCATCGAGCGTCGGAAAGAGACCTGCACGCGCCGTCTGATTGATTGCGCGCGATTCCTTCACGCGCGCCGCCGCAGCCTTCAGATTCTGATTCGCCTCTTGCGCCTGACGTTCGAGATCGTTGAGCGTGGGGTCGTCGAACACGGTCCACCACTCGCCGCGCAGCATTTCTTCCGAAGGCTGCGCGGTCTTCCACGTACCCGCTTCCGATGGCGACAGCGTCGGCGTTTCCTTGTACGCAGCCGGCGGATTCACATCCGGCTTTTCATAGGTCGGCGCAAGCGAACATCCCGCGACCACGAGCAGCGACGCCATCAATGCAGGCAAGCCCAACCATCGTTTCATTAGCGACTTATTCATCATCCACCTCATTGCGCTTCGTACGAAGCACCGATACCGCGCATCTGCGGATGCGTGCCGTGCTTGTCCGTCACGTGTTCCGTGCGGCTCAGTTTGCGCAGGATCACGTAGAACACCGGCGTCAGCATCAGACCGAAGAGCGTTACGCCGAGCATGCCGAAGAACACTGCAACACCCATCGCATGACGCATCTCCGAGCCCGCACCCGACGACAACACCAGCGGCACCACGCCCATGATGAACGCGATGGATGTCATCAGAATCGGGCGCAGACGCAAGCGGCTCGCTTCGATCGCAGCCTGCACGATCGAACGTCCCTGCATTTCCAGCTCGCGTGCGAACTCCACGATAAGAATGGCGTTCTTCGCCGACAAGCCCACGAGCACCATCAAGCCGATCTGCGTGAAGATGTTGTTGTCGCCATCCGTGAGCCATACGCCGAGCAGCGCGGAGAGGATGCTCATCGGCACGATGAGGATCACCGCGAGCGGCAACGTCAGGCTTTCATACAACGCGGCAAGCACGAGGAACACGAGCAGCACGCTGATCGGGAACACCCACAGTGCAGCGTTGCCCGCGAGAATCTGCTGATACGTAAGGTCCGTCCATTCGAACTTGATCCCGCGCGGCAGCACTTCAGCCGCAATGCGTTCCGCAGCCGCCTGTGCCTGGCCCGACGAATATCCCGGCGCAGGACCGCCGTTGATATCGGCCGCCGTGTAGCCGTTGTAACGCACCACCATTTCCGGGCCATACGTCGGCGATACCTTCACGAGCGACGAAAGCGGCACCATGTCCCCGTTCGCGTTGCGCGTCTTCAGCAACCCGATGTCTTCGGGATTCGCACGGAACGGCGCATCGGCCTGCACGCGCACCTGGTACACGCGTCCGAAGCGGTTGAAGTCGTTGACATAGAGCGAGCCGAGATAGACCTGCATCGTGTCGAACACATCCGTGACCGAAACGCCGAGTTGCTTCGCTTTCACGCGATCCAGATCCACGTTCAGTTGCGGCACGTTGATCTGATAGCTCGAGAACGTCGGCCCGAGTTCGGGCGTCTGCGATGCGCGCTTGATGAACGCTTGCGTTGCATCGGCGAGCGCCGCATAGCCGAGCGCGCCGCGATCTTCGAGCTGCATCTTGAAGCCGCCGAGCGTGCCGAGACCGAGCACCGGCGGCGGGGGGAACACGGCGATGAACGAGCCCTTGATGCCCGCATACTTCTGATTCAACGCACCGGCAATGGCATTGGCCGACAGCGACTTGTCATGCACGCGGTCCTTGAACGGCTTGAGCGTGACGAAGACAATGCCCGCGCTCGACGAATTCGTGAAGCCGTTCACCGACAGGCCCGGAAATTCCACTGCGCTTTCCACGCCCGGCTGCTTCAGCGCGATGTCGCTCATCTGGCGGATCACGCCTTCGGTGCGATCGAGCGATGCGCCATTCGGCAACTGCGCGAAACTGATCAGATACTCCTTGTCCTGCGCGGGCACGAAGCCGCCCGGCACGAGCTTGCCCATCAGCACCGCACCGCCAAGCAGCACCGCATACACGACCATCATGATCGCCTTGCGGTTGATGACGCGGGTGACGCCCTTGCCGTACGCGTCCGATCCGCGATGGAAGACCTTGTTGAAGCCGCGGAAGAAGCCGCCGAACACGCGATCCATTCCACGCGTGAGCCAGTCTTTCGGCTCATCGTGGCCCTTCAGAAGAAGCGCTGCGAGCGCCGGCGACAGCGTCAGCGAGTTGAACGCGGAGATCACCGTCGAGATCGCGATGGTCATCGCGAACTGCTTGTAGAACTGCCCCGTCAGGCCGGACATGAACGCGAGCGGCACGAACACGGCAACGAGCGTCAGGGCAATCGCGATGATCGGCCCGCTCACCTCGCGCATCGCCTGATACGTGGCATCTCGCGCCGACAATCCCGCTTCGATATTGCGCTCGACGTTTTCCACGACGACGATCGCATCGTCGACCACGATACCGATCGCGAGCACCATGCCGAACAGCGACAGCGCGTTGATCGAGAAGCCGAACGCAAGCAACAGCGAGAACGTCCCGACGATCGACACCGGCACAGCAAGCAGCGGAATGATCGAAGCACGCCACGTTTGCAGGAACACGATCACCACCAGCACGACGAGCGCAATCGCTTCGACGAGCGTATGAATGACCGCCTCGATACTGGAGCGCACGAACTGCGTCGGGTCATAGACGATCTGATACTCGAGGCCCGCAGGCATGTCGGCCTGCAGTTCCTTCATCGTCTTGCGCACTTCGTCGGAGATCTGCAGCGAGTTCGCGCCCGGTTGCTGGTTGATCGCGATTGCGACGGCCGACTTGTTGTCGAGCAGCGAGCGCAGGCCGTATTCGGATGCCGCGAGTTCGACGCGCGCAACATCGCTAAGATGCGTGACGGCGCCATCCGGCGAAGTTTTCAGCACGATGTCGCGAAACTCGGACTCGTTCTGCAAGCGGCCGCGCGCATTCACGTTCAACTGGAGCGGCACGTTGGGCAGCGTCGGCGAACCGCCGATCACGCCAGCCGCAACCTGCACGTTCTGCTCGCGGATCGCGTTGACGACATCGGTTGCCGTCATGCCGCGCTGCGCGACCTTTTGCGGATCGAGCCAGACGCGCATCGAATAATCGCCCGAGCCCCACAACTGCACTTCACCCACACCGGCGATACGTTCGAGCCGATCCTTGACGTTGATGAGCGCGTAATTGCGCAAATACGTCATGTCGTAGCGGCCGTTCGGCGAGTTCAGGTGAACCACCATGGTGAGCGTCGGCGATGACTTGATCGTCGTCACGCCGAGCCGCTGCACGTCCTGCGGCAAGCGCGGCAGCGCCTGATTCACGCGGTTCTGCACGAGCTGCGTGTTCTTGTCGGGATCGGTGCCGAGCTTGAACGTGACGGTCGTCGTGAGATTGCCGTCGCTGTTCGCCTGCGACTGCATGTACAGCATGTCTTCGACGCCGTTGATCTGCTCTTCGAGCGGCGAAGCCACGGTCTCCGCAATCACCTTCGGGTTCGCGCCGGGATATTGCGCATGCACGACGACCGATGGCGGCACGACTTCCGGATACTCGGAGATCGGCAGCTTGAACATCGCGATGATGCCCGCCAGCAGCACGACCACCGACAACACGCCCGCAAAGATCGGGCGGTCGATGAAGAATTTGGATATGTTCATGACGAGTTCTTTCCGTTGCGGATCACGCGAATCACTGCGCCGATGCCGTCTTCACGACGGGCGCATCGCCGCTGTTGTTCATCGCGACACCGTTGGCTTTGACGACATCGTTCGGACGCACGCGCTGCAATCCGTTCACGACGATGCGTTCGCCCGCTTCCAGTCCTTTAGCAATCACGCGCAAGCCGTCATGTGTCTGACCGAGCGTGACTTCGCGATACTGCACGCGGTTGTCCTTGTCGACGACCATCACGAACTTCTTGTCCTGATCGGTGCCGATGGCGGCATCGTCGACGAGCACCGCCGGGTGAGGCGTGCCGCCGCCCACTTTGATGCGTGCGTACAGCCCCGGCACCAGCGAGCCGTCCGGATTGTTGAAGCGCGCACGCACGCGGATCGTGCCGGACGTCGTATCGAGGCGGTTATCGACGGAATCGACGACGCCTTCCCGTGAATAACCATCTTCGTTGGCAAGCCCGAGCGACACCGGCACGGTGTGGCCCGCGTCGCGGCCGAGATAGCGCAGATACGTTTGTTCGTCGACATCGAACGATGCGTAGATCGGCGAGACCGACACCAGCGTCGTCAGCAAGGGCGCATTGCTGCCCGTCGATACGATGTTCCCCACCGTCAGTTCCGCACGCGATACACGCCCCGACACCGGCGCGGTGATGCGCGTATAGGCAAGATTGATTTTCGCGGTCTCGACGGCGGCTTGCGCAGCCTTCAGGTTGGCGACGGCCTCGCGTGCGGCGTTTTGCTTCTCGTCGTAATCGCGCTTGGCGATCGCGTTATCCGTGAGCAGACGTTCGGCACGCGCGGCGTCCGTCGATGTGTAGCCGTTGCGGGCCTGCGCCGCCGCGAGTTGCGCCTGCGCGCGATCCACTTCGGCTACATAGGGACGCGGATCGATCGTGAACAGCGGATCGCCCTTCTTCACGAGCGCGCCATCCTTGAAATGCACCGCGACGATCGTGCCGGGCACGAGCGGGCGAATATCCACGTGGTCCACCGCTTCGAGCCTGCCCGAGTAGCTTTGCCAGTCGGTGATGGTCTTCGAAATGACGGTCGCGACATCGACTTCGGTGGCAGTGGGGCTATGCGCTGCGGCTTTGGCTTCGTTGATCGCCGCGTCGCCGTGGCCGCGCCAGGCGGTATAGCCGCCCGCGCCTGCGATGACCAACGCAGCGCCTAGCGCGGCGTAGATGCGTTTGCGAGTGAAGAACATGATGAAAGGCTCCGGTTGCGTTGAGATTGTTTTTTTATGGTGCTCGGGCTTAGCGCTTATTTGGTGCGCGCAAGCCGCTTCCTGAAGAATGCGACGACATCGGCCAATGCGTCGGGATGCGCGGCAAGCGCCTGATGCGATGCCTTGCAATGCCGCGTCACTTCGGTGGGCACGCCCGCGGAGATCAGTTCCGCTGCGTACTTTTCAGCCTCGATGTGCAGCAGGTCATGCTCGGCGCTCGCGATCAATGCAGGAGGCAGGCCAGCAAGACGACGCGATTCGAGCGGCGCCGCATACGGATGCAAACGTTGCGACGGATTCGGCAGGTAAGCGCGATAACAGCGCGCGCATTCGCTCAGTTCGAGATCGGGGCACAGCACCTTGCGCTCATCGGCGACGCGCGTCATGCTCGGATCGAGCAGCGGCGCGAGCAGCACTTGCGCCGACATGCGAATGTCGCCGCGATCGCGTGCAATGGCAGCGACACATGTCGCGAGATTGCCGCCCGCATCGTGGCCCGCCACACCCACTCGCTGCGGGTCCGCGCGCTGAGCGCGTGCATGCGCCACGGCCCATTGCGCCGCGCGATAGCCATCCTCGGGCGCGGCCGGAAACGGATACTGCGGCGCCAGCGAATAAGCCACCGACACGACCCATGCGGGCGTATCGCGTGCGATGGTCGCGGCGGCGATGTCGGCATCGTCGAGTGTGCCGCTTGTAAAACCACCGCCATGAAAATAGAGGACGATGGGCAGGACGGTGCCGTCCGACGCGGGGCGATAGCTGCGCAGCATGATGGGCTGCACATGGCCCGCAATGCGCACCTCTTCGATGCACAGTCTCGGTCCTTGCTCCAAATCCAGCAGTGATGCCATGGTTATTTCCGTGCACAGCCCTGTTTGCAAGGCCGTCACGCATGAGTTGCGATGGTGCGAATTCTGGAGTCCGCGCCTTTTTTAATAAATGCCTATAATCCGGCAACACAATTCGGTCGCCCCGAACAATCATCGCTTAAGCTCCCGGCGATTTTCTTAGCCAGCCGCTTAATTCCCTGCCTCTATAAGCATCGAAGGTACGAAAATGGATCGGCTACAAGCAATGCAGGTCTTTACTCGCGTCGTCGACACCAACAGCTTTTCGCGTGCAGCGGACACGCTGAACCTGCCGCGTGCATCGGTGACGACGATCATTCAGAACCTCGAAGCCTTTCTCAACGTGCGGCTGCTTCAGCGCACCACGCGCAGGCTCAATCTCACGCCGGACGGCGCCGCCTACTACGAGCGATGCGTGCGCATCCTCGCGGACATCGAGGAAGCCGAGAGCACGTTCTCGAACAACGGCAAGGGGCCGCACGGCAAGTTGCGCGTGGACATGCCGGGGGCCATCGGGCGGCTGATCGTCATGCCCCAGCTATGCGATTTCCACACGCGCTATCCGGACATCGAACTGATGATGGGCTTCGGCGACAAGCCGGTCGATCTCATTCAGGAAGGCGTCGATTGCGTGATTCGCGTCGGCACGCTGCAGGATTCGAGTCTTGTCGCGCGGCGCATCGGCGTGTTTCAGGGCGTCACGGTGGCAAGCGCTCAATATCTGGAACGCAACGGCACGCCGACGACGCTCGACGATCTGCAGAACCACACGGCCGTCAATTACTTCTCGAGCCGGACTGGGCGAATCATGGACATGGATTTCGTCGTGGACGGCGAGACCATCGAAGTGAAGATGCGCGGCATGATCGCGGTGAACGATGCCGAAGCGTATCTGAGTTGCGGGCTCAAGGGCGTGGGCATCGTTCAGGTGCCGCGATTCATGGCGCTGCCGTATCTGCGTTCGGGCGAACTCGTCGAACTGTTGCCGCAATGGAGCCCGATGCCGATGCCCATTTCAGCGGTGTACCCGCACAACCGGCATTTGTCGCCGAAGGTGCGCGTGTTCGTGGACTGGGTGGCGGAACTGTTCGAACGCTGCCCGCTGCTGCAGGGACAGAAGGAAGCGGAAGAACGCTGCCTGCCGACGAGCACCGCATCGCCGATGATCGTTCGCCACGGCACGCCCGAAGTCGCGGGCACGGCGGACGTGGTCGTTTGACGGCTCGCCGATTATTCGCCGCAATAGATAAATCTATTCGTCAATAGCCCATTTATCCGCCGCACCGGCGCGACTACATTTCGTCCTGTCACGGCGCATCGTTCATTCACATGATGCGCCGTATCCCGAAGGATCGAAAGGAGTCGCACCATGAAACGCTATCTGCTCACGAGCCTCTCGCTCGCCGCTGTGTCCGCCGTGATCTCGAGCACCGCTTTTGCGGAAGGCGGCCAGGGAATCGGCCGTGCGGGAACGTATCTCACGCCTACGCAAAGCACGGCAAGCGCAAGCGAAACGCCCAAGACGCGTGCGCAAGTGCGGGCCGAACTTGCCGCAGCCTATTCGAACGGCTCTTTGCCGGCGCTCAATCGCAATACCTATCCTTCGCGAAGCATGTGGGGCGATGCTGTCGCCGCGCAGGCAGAAGCGCACAACCGGGCAATCGTCAATTACGCGAATGGCGCGCCGGCCGCCGCGAATCTGAGCTCACGCTGATTCGTTCGTCATTCTAACTATTCGAAGGATAAGTCCATGTTCGATACCGAATCGGCACTGGAGCAATTCTCATTGCTCGATGATTTCTCGACGGACGCGCCCGTTTGGCGTCCGTTCGCACCGGACGAAACTCAACAGCACATCGACGCCGAGATTCTCTAGGAACCCGCTTCCACCGCGCTCAACGCCCGCTCGATCACGCCCGCCAGCTTCGCAAAGGCGGGCGCGATCTCGGCGTTCGGCACACACGCATAGCCCAGCATCAAACCCCTGCGCGCGTCGTGCTGATTCATGTAGTAGTGCGTGAGCGGACGCGTGACCACGCCGCTCGCGAGCGCATCGTCGGTGATCGCGCGATCGCTCGCGTTGCCGGGCAATTCGAGCACGAAGTGCAGGCCCGCTTCGTCGCCACGCACGGCGAGCGTTTCACCGAAATGCGCGCCGATCGCGTCGATGAGCAACTGACGGCGTTCATCGTAAAGGCCGCGCATGCGCCGCACATGCGACGTCAAATGCCCATCCAGAATGAATTCCGTCATCACCGCCTGCTGCATCAACTGGCCTTCGCGATAAAGCTCCGCGACGCCGGTGCGGAACGTATCGACGAGATTCTCCGGCACGACCATATAGCCCATGCGCAAGCCGGGAAACATCATCTTGCCGAGACTGCCGACATAGATGACCTGCCCCGCGTCGTCGAGTCCCTGCAGCGACGATAGCGGCCGGCTGCGATAACGGAACTCGCTGTCATAGTCGTCTTCGATGATCCACACGCCATGCTGCCGCGCGAATTCGAGCAGCGCACGACGCCTCGCGAGACTCATCACCATGCCGAGCGGATACTGATGCGACGGCGTCACGAGCGCAATGCGCGGCGGCGCGGCCATGTCGCGCGCGCTGGGATTGAGGCCTTCTTCGTCGACGGGCACGGGCACGAGCGCTAGCCCCGACGCCTGCAGCACGCTGCGCACGCCCCAGTAGCACGGCTCCTCGACCCACGCGCGATCGCCGCTATCGGTCAGAAGACGCACCGCGAGATCGATCGATTGATGAATGCCCGTCGTGATGATGATCTGATCCGGCGTGCATTTCACCGAACGCGCGACGCGCAGATAGTCCGACAACGCGCGCCGTAGCGGCCGGTACCCGCCGCCCGGCGCATACGTCAGCAGGTCGGGACTCGCGCGCTTCCAGAGCCGCGACTGCAGACGGCTCCACGTGCGCGACGGAAACTCCGCCACATCCGGCACGCCCGGCATGAACGCGCCCCACTGCTTCGGCGCGACGCCCGCGTGGGCGATCAACCGCGCCCCCCGCTTCGATATCAGACAAGGCTTGCGCGGCGTTTCGTCGGCCGGTTCCTGCTGCTTGCGCACGGCCGCACGGTCGTTCGGGGCGGTATCGGCGACATAGGTGCCGCTGCCGGTCGTCGACGTGACATAGCCTTCGGCCGTCAACTGCTCGTACACGTGCAGCACCGTATTGCGCGCGACGCCAATATCGGCCGCCAGCATGCGCGAGCTCGGCAGCTTCGCCCCCGACGCAAGCTGACCGGTCAAAATGGCCTGCTGCATCGCCTCGAGCAGTTGCCGGTAGACCGGCTCTTCGCGCGTGCGGTCGATTCGCGCATTCAGCCATTCTGCAAGGTGAATCGTAGTCAAGGTGCTGTCCCGGGACGAGGTGCCAATGCCGGAAGTGGCTCCCCGATGAATATTGAAATGGTTCCCCATTGTAGAACCGTCTCACGCTATAGTTAGCGCAAGTAGTGGAAAAAATTTCCGGAGCCGCTCGCCGTCCCGTTGCGGCGCCGGCATCCGAAATACCCGCATTCAGCTTTCCGAAGGAGACACGGAAGATGAAATCCGATCAGGTGATCGTCAGCTTTCGCGGCGTCCGAAAGACTTACGACGGCGAAACGCTCGTCGTGAAGTCTCTCGATCTCGACATCTATCAAGGCGAATTCCTTACGCTGCTCGGGCCGTCCGGCTCCGGCAAGACCACGTGCCTCATGATGCTCGCGGGCTTCGAATTCCCGACGGGCGGTGAAATCTGGCTCGACGGCAAGCTGCTCAACAAAGTGCCGCCGCACAAGCGCGACATCGGCATGGTGTTTCAGAACTACGCGCTCTTTCCGCATCTGTCGGTGCAGCAGAACGTCGAATATCCGCTGACAGTGCGCAAGATGTCCGCCGAGGAACGTGCTCATCGCGTCAACAACGCCCTGAAGATGGTGCGCATGGAGAGCTTCGCGAAGCGTTATCCGGCGCAGTTGTCGGGCGGTCAGCAGCAGCGCATCGCGCTGGCTCGCGCGCTCGTGTTCGAGCCGAAGCTCGTGCTGATGGACGAGCCGCTCGGCGCGCTGGACAAACAGCTTCGCGAGCACATGCAGTACGAACTGAAGTCGCTGCACGAGAAGCTCGGCGTCACCTTCGTGTACGTCACGCACGATCAGGGCGAGGCGCTCACCATGAGCGACCGCGTCGCCGTGTTCGACAAGGGCATCGTGCAGCAGCTCGATACCGTCGATCACCTCTATGAAGCGCCGTGCAACGAGTTCGTCGCCAACTTCATCGGCGACAGCAACCGGCTGCGGGGCACCATCGAACATACGCAAGGCGATTACTGCGAGATACGGCTCGCGGACGGCACGCGGCTTTCGGGCCTGAACGTGGCGAAGGCGAACGCCGGGGCGTCGGCGGTGGCGTGCATTAGGCCCGAACGCATGAAGCTCGCAGCCGGCGCGCACCGCATGAACGGCGCCAACGGACCCAATGCGCTCGCGGGTGAAGCCAGAAGCCTCATCTATTTCGGCGACCACGTGCGCATGCGCTGCGGCGTGCGCGATCAGGACGAGTGTTTCGTCAAGGTGCCGCTCGGCACCGAAGCACTCGCAGGCTTTACGCCCGGCGCGCCGATCGCACTGGAATTCGCGCCCGAGCATTTGCGCGTGTTCGCGTGAGACGTTCCCCGGCGTGCCGCGCGCATGCCCTTTTCCGCAGTCAATCGATAAAACCAAGCAGAGGAAACCACCATGAGGAAGTTCGCACTGTGTTCCAAGGGAGCCGCCGCGCTCGTGTGCGCGACGAGCGTATCGGTCGCGTTCGCGGCGGACCTCACCGTCGTCAACTTCGGCGGGGCTAATGGCGACGCGCAGAAGGTCGCGTTCAATCAGCCTTTCGAGAAGTCGACCAACAACAAGGTCACGGCGGTCGAGTACAACGGCGAGCAGGCCAAGGTCAAGGCGATGGTCGAAGCCAAGCACGTGAACTGGGACGTGGTCGAAGTCGAATCGGGCGATCTCGGCCGTGGCTGCGACGAAGGTCTGTACGAAAAGCTCGACTGGTCGAAGATCGCGAAGAAATCCGAACTCGTGCCCGAGTCGCCGCAAACCTGCGGCGTCGGTTTCTTCGTCTGGTCGACGGCCCTCGCCTATAACGCCGACAAGCTCAAGAGCGCGCCGGCCAGCTGGGCGGACTTCTGGGACACGAAGAAATTCCCGGGCAAGCGCGGCATGCGCAAGGGTGCGCGCTACAACCTCGAATTCGCACTGATGGCCGATGGCGTCGCGCCGAAGGATGTCTATAAGGTGCTGGGGACCAAGGCCGGCGCGGATCGCGCGTTCAAGAAGCTGGACGAGCTGAAGCCGAGCATCCAGTGGTGGGAGGCCGGCGCACAGCCGCCGCAGTTCCTCGTTGCGGGCGATGTCGTCATGTCCACCGCGTACAACGGTCGTATCGATGCCGCGCGCAAAGAGGGCAAGAACCTCAAGGTCGTGTGGAACGGCAGCATCTACGACCTCGATTACTGGGCCATTCCGAAGGGCTCGCCGAACAAGGACGTGGCGACGCAGTACATCGCGTATTCGGTGTCGCAGAAGCCGCAGCAGGAGTATGCGCAGCACATCGCCTATGGTCCGGTGAACAAGGCCGCGATCACCGCGCTGGATGCGAAGACGCAGGCCGATATGCCGAACTCGCCGGCCAACGCGAAGAACGCGGTGTTGCAGGACATGGCGTTCTGGACCGATCACGGCGATGAACTGGAACAGCGCTTCTCGGCGTGGGCATCGAAGTAAGTGGCTGACTGCGGTGCGACGGTCGCGCTTCCTGTGAGGCGCGGCCTCGTTACCGCCAAGTTGCAGGGAGACACCAGCGTGAACACCATCACGATCGCCGTGGACGAGTCGGGCGAATCGACCGCGCGCCTGAAAAAAGAGCTGAAGCTCGCCGACGCCAAGAAACGCGCGATGGCGCTTGCGTTGATCGCACCGCTCGCCATTTTTTTGTTTCTGATCTTCGTGGTGCCGATCGGCGCGCTGCTCACGCGCGCCATCGAAAATCCGGAAGTGGCGAACGCGTTGCCGCATACCGGCGCGGCGCTCGCCGGCTGGGACCGCAAGGCCGCGCCGCCCGATGCCGCCTACGCCGCGCTCGCGCAAGACCTCACGGCGATCCAGGACGGCGATTCGATGGGCGCGCTCGCCCGGCGCCTGAACACGGAGATTCCGGGATATCGCTCGCTCGTTGCGAAGACCGCTCGCGCGATGCCGCTCACCGGCGACGACGGCAAGCCGCTCGCGCCGCCGCAGTTGCGCGCGAAGATCATCGACATCGACGAGCGCTGGAACGATCCGGCCTACTGGCAAGCCATCGCGAAGAACGCGAGCCGGCTGTCGCCGTTCTATTTGCTGGCGTCGCTCGATCATAAACAGGACGGGTTCGGCAACATCGTCCACGCCGATCCCGACCAGTCCATCTATCTCAACGTGTTCGGGCGCACCTTCGTGATCGGCTTCGCGGTGACGCTGTTCGCGCTGCTGCTCGGCTACCCGCTCGCCTACTGGATCTCGACGCTGCCCGCGCGCCGCGCGAACCTCGTGATGGTCCTCGTGCTGATACCGTTCTGGACCTCCGTGCTCGTGCGCGTCGCCGCGTGGATCGTGCTGCTGCAAAGCGAAGGGCTCATCAACAAGGCGCTGATCGGCAGCGGGCTGATCGGCTCGCCGCTCGCGCTGCTCTTCAACCGCGTGGGCGTCTATATCTCGCTGACCCACATTCTTCTGCCCTTCATGATCCTGCCGCTGTACAGCGTGATGAAGTCGGTGCCGCCGACTTATCAGCGCGCGGCGGTATCGCTCGGCAGCCATCCGTTCGCCGCGTTCTGGCGCGTGTATGTACCGCAGACTTATCCCGGCATCGGCGCGGGCGTGCTGCTGGTGTTCATTCTGGCGATCGGCTACTACATCACGCCAGCGCTGCTCGGCGGACCGAACGACCAGATGGTGAGCTACTACATCGCCTATTTCACGAACGTGACCATCAACTGGGGCATGGCCTGCGCCCTCGGCGCGCTGCTGCTCGCCGCGACGCTGGTGCTGTACGTCGTCTACGGGCGCTTCACGCGCTCGAACGTGAGCCTGGGGTAACAGAGATGAAACTCGCCAAACCGCTGTTCGCGCCGCACACGTCCGCCATCGAGCGCATCTGGTACTTCGCGTTGCGCATTCTGTGCGTGCTGACGCTGCTGTATCTGATTCTGCCGGTGCTGGCCATCGTGCCGCTGTCGTTTTCCTCGAGCACCTTTCTCGTTTATCCGATTCCCGGCTTCTCGATGCGCTGGTATCACAACCTCGTCATGTCGGACGAGTGGCGCATGGCCGCAAAGAACAGCTTCATCGTCGCGCCATCGGCGACGCTGGTCGCGACGATCCTCGGCACACTCGCCGCAGTCGGGCTGACGAAAGCGAACTTCGCCGGCAAGGGCCTGCTGATGGCGGTGCTCATCTCGCCGATGATCGTGCCGGTGATCGTCGTCGGCGTTGGCATGTATCTGTTCTTTGCGCCGCTCGGGATCGCGAACACGTACTTCGGCCTGATTCTCGCGCACGCGGCGCTCGGCGTGCCGTTCGTCGTGACGACGGTCGCCGCCACACTGCAGAACTTCAACACGAATCTCGTGCGCGCGAGCCAGTCGCTCGGCGCGAACCCGCTGACGACGTTCTTTCGCGTGACGCTGCCGGTGATCGCGCCGGGCGTGATATCGGGCGCGCTGTTCGCGTTCGCGACATCGTTCGACGAAGTCGTCGTCACGCTCTTTCTCGCCGGCGCGGAACAGACGACGCTGCCGCGCCAGATGTTCACGGGCATCCGCGAAAACATCAGTCCGACAATCGCCGCGCTGGCGACGATTCTCATCGTATTTTCGACGAGTCTGCTGCTGGCGCTCGAATGGTTGCGCGGTCGCGCGGCGGCTCGGGCCGTGGCGGGGTGAGGTGCTGCCGGGCTGCTTCGCGCGTGTCGTTGCAGCCCGGTTTTATTGCAATAACGCCGGAACGCTGCGACGCTTCTTTCGAATTTGCCTTCTTTTTAATTACTTATCGCTTTCGGATTCGCGCAACGCTCTGTTTTGCCGACGGTGTAGTCAAAACTTAAACAGGCTGCAAAGCCTTACCCGGCAAGCATCCGGCATTTACATAAGCGCAATCTGACCGCCCATTGGGATTATTCGCGTCAACGGGACAGTGTTTTCACTGATGCCGTATTTATCGGAATGTGCTTAATGACGTACGTTCTAGGTCGAGCCAAAGCCTGGAAAAACGCCATGACAGCACTTTCGAAGCGAGCCGATCCGTGGTCTCAAACGGTCCATCAGCTCGAAACGATACCCGCCGAGACCGGCCGCATCGCTCCGTCCCAACGAACCGCACGCGCCGAGAGCGCCTTCGTCGACCGTCTGACGCGCGACTGGAATCGGGCGCATCCGCAGCCTGCGAATGACCGGCTGCCCTACCCTCAAGCCATCGTGCGCGTGATCGAGCGCCCGAGCAGCGCGACCGCGCTCGTCTACTGGTCCGATCCCGGCACCTGCCATTACGGCTATCAGGGCTGGCGCGCGACGACGGCCAACACGGAAGGCGTCTGCTCCCTGTCGGGAATGCCGATTCATCGCGGCGATCAGGTGTATCGCCCGTCGCAGCGCGATCCCAAGCCGCAAAACGCATCGGCGATGATTCTCGCCGCCGCGATGCCGCAAGACGAGGAAGTCGAAGCCGACGTCCACGGCTGATCAGTAACCGACCGTGAAGCGTTGCCTGACCGGTTCGCCGCGCTCGAAGGCGTCGAGAAAGGCAATCGCGAAGTCGTCGAACGTGATCCAGCTTCTGCCGTTGGCATCGACGGCATGCAACTCCGTGTGCGGTAATTCCTTCACACAGAGAGCGAAAACACAGAGGCGCCGCATCGAATGACCCGATTCCGTTTCGACGAATTGACGAATGCGAGAATCGTTCTGGCATCGCCGCCGCTTTCGGAACCGGCGGCCGGTTCGGAGAATGCAATTTCCGAGCCGGTTTTAAGTGTCCCCGCCAATAACCAACCCGTCCGGCCATAATCCGCCGCACACCATGATGCGAGGAAGACGCCGTTAAACTAGAGACCCCGCACTCTTGTCGAAACGCGTTATTACGGCGATTCCCGGCGCGCCGAACGCAATCCGTTTCGCGAAGAGTTTCAATCCGAGTCGTCAATTTGTCATGACACTGGTTTATCTTGCAGGTCCTCGCCGCTCCATTACCGGAAGGAGTTAATCGTGAAGAATCCGCAATTGCAGGGTGCGATCGAAGGACGCGACAATCCGGCTGGTGAAACCGCCTACGAGCCAATCCCGCTTGGCGCCGCGCAGGCAGATTCCGCCGATGAAGCCGACTACGCCGATTCGCTGGACATCCCGCTCAATTACGGCATCGTGATGGACGCTGTCAGGGACGCAGTTCGCGCCAACCCCTGAGCGTTCGAATTCCTTACATGAAGCGCCCCGGACGGGGCGCTTTTTTTGTCCAGTTTCGGTCACGACGTTCACCGTTCTTCACTGCGCCGTCGCACCAATTATCAGAACAATAATCGCCGCGCAGATCGAATTGCCATCGGTCGCTCTGACCGACAAAAAGTCAAGCGAAACAAAAGCGTCAATATTCGTTACCGAACTGTATTAACACGATGGTACACTTCGCCGTCCGCTCAGCGCGGGCTCGCGTCTGAAGCAAGGCGCGGCTGCTGTCCATCGTTCGTCCATGCGACGGCGTCTGAAAGACCGAAATCAATGCCGCGAATCAAGCGGTATATCGCCGTATTGGCTAATCGTCCTGATTACTGATCTTTGGCAAAAGCCAATGATCTTAGCTAACTTCAGACGAGAAGCAACGCCTGACCGACTATTGGGATTAGAGGGATTAGACGTCTGCTTTCAGTCAGATAAGCAAAGGCGAAAATCTCCGGACAACCTGCACGCACCTTGCGCGCGCATTCGAATCAACCACGATGGCCGCACCTCTCGATTACCTGCTCGACCGTCAGATATCCCGGCAGTGGCGCGGCTTGCTGTCGTCGCTCGCGGATGAGTTCGAGGCGCAGATCGGCGGTGCAGAGCTGCGTCAACTGATGCATCGCGTAGGCAGCCGTTTTGCCGATGCGTCGCCCCTGCCGCCATGTGCCTCGACGGCCGACCTCGCCGATGCGCTGAACGCAGTCTGGCGCGAAGCGGACTGGGGCTTCGTCGAGGTGTCGGACGCGCGCGACCATCTGCGCATCGTTCATTACTGCGCGCCGCTTCGAGCGTTCGGCGAAAGCGCTCTCGCGTGGACGCCCGCGTTTCTGGAAGGCGCGTACCAGCATTGGCTTTCGGCGCTGGGCGCGGAAGGGCTTGCCGTCCGGCAGCACGGCGGCATCGGCGAGACAGGCGGCGACGCCGCCATCGAATTCCGGCTAGCGCACGGCGCAAGCTGAGCATCGGCTGTCGAGGATGGGCCGCGTCGTTGGCGGCATCGACCGTTCAGTATCGGACGGCGAAAAAATGCAGCACGCAGCACTGGCCACGTTTGAAGCAGGGCATCACGAGGATGCGGCATCCATGAATACTTCGCGCGACATCGAGAAGCTGTTCGATCACTTCGGCGGCAATGCAGGGGAATATCAGGAGATCGGCCGGGAGAACGAGGCCAGGAACGCTCGCACCCGCTGGCCGCTGCTCGCCACGCTCGACTTCGCGCAGCCGGCCATTCCCGAGATCGCGGCACGCCGCGAGTCGCGCGGGCCATCGGACGCCGCGCCGACGCCCACTCCCACGCTCACGCCGATTCGCCGCGGCAAGCCGCCGCTCTTCGCGCGGTCTCATCGACGGACGATTCCGCCTGTGAATCCGCTCGCCGCACACGATTCGCTGAGCGCCGCGCGGTTCTCGTCGCTGGAAGAGGCGGCGCAAACGGCCGCTCCCGCGTCGCTGAATGTCGCGCGCCCCGGCCGGCTCGACGCGCGCAACGCGCCTGCGGCGATACCTGTGGTCGACAGGGCCGCAGCCGCTGCGTCTCCGGCGATCCAGAAGGGCGAAACGCCGCGCGTCAACCCGGCTTCGTCGATCCTCGGCAAGCTCTTCCAGCCCGCGCCCGCCGCGCAAGCCGCCTCCGACGACTCCCTGCCCGCGCTGTTCCACCGCCTGCGCAACGGCGGCCCACGCTCATGAAAGTCATCACGGTCGTATCCGCGAAAGGCGGCGTCGGCAAGACGACGCTCGCCGCCAATCTCGCCTCGGTGCTCGCGTCGCGCAATCGCCGCGTGATCGTGCTCGATCTCGACCCGCAGAACGCGCTGCGCCTGCATTTCGGGATTCCGCTCGACAGCATCGACGGCATCTCGCGCGCCACGCTCAGCCAGAGTCCGTGGCAAACGGTGATGTTCGACGGCATCGACGGCGTCACCGTGCTGCCCTATGGCGCGGTCGTCGAGGACGATCGCCGCCGCTTCGAAACGCTCGTCGACGGCGATCCGGCCTGGCTCGCGCGCTCGCTCAATTCTCTTGCGCTCGACGCAAACGATATTGTCATCGTCGATACCCCGCCCGGCTCCTCCGTCTACACGCGCACCGCGCTGACAGCGGCCCATTTCGCGCTGAACGTCGTGCTTGCGGACGCGGCCTCCTACGCCGCGATTCCCGGCATGGAGCGCATGATCGACGCGTACGCCGCGCCGCGCCGGGACTTTGCCGGTCAGGGCTATGTCGTGAATCAGGTGGATCAATCGCGCCAGTTGAGCAAGGACGTGCTCAAGGTGCTGCGTAACATGCTCGGCTCGAAGCTCTTTCCGGGCGTGATCCATCAGGACGAAGGCATCGCAGAGTCGCTCGCGTGCGACACGACGCTGATCCACTACGATCCGCTCTCGCAAGCCGCCGCCGATCTGCGCGCATGCGGCGACTGGCTGCTCGCCGCCATCGACGCGATCGCGCCTTCGAGGAACGTCGCATGAGATCGGCGAAGATTCCATCGCAGGAAACGGAGGTCAGCGTCGCGACGTCGCGGCTCGAACGGATCGTCGATGCGGGGATCTGGAGCAGCCGGATCGTGGTCGCCGCGCTGACGCTTTTTGCCGCGTTCGCGCTGTACTTCGTCGTGACGGTGCCGCTCGCGTTCGGCCAGCAACTCGCGTTCGCAACCATCTGCTTCGTCTGCGCGCTAGGCTTCCGCCGCTTGCAGGGCCAGTATGCGACGCTCGTGATGATCATGCTGTCGGTGACGGCCTCGGGCCGCTACATGTACTGGCGGCTCACCGAAACGACGTACTGGGAGCGTCCGCTCGACGCCGCGTGGGGTCTCTTGCTCGTCACCGCCGAAGTCTACGCGACGCTCGTGCTGATGCTCGGCTACTTCCAGACCGCGTGGCCGCTCAAGCGCAAGCCGCTGCCCTTGCCCGCCGATCGCGGCGCGTGGCCGACGGTCGATGTCTTCATCCCGACCTACAACGAGCCGCTTTCCGTCGTGAAGCCGACGATCTACGCGGCGCTCGCGCTCGACTATCCGACCGACAAGCTCGCGATCCACGTGCTCGACGACGGCCGCCGCCCCGAGTTCAAGGCGTTTTGCGAGGAAGTCGGCGTCAACTGGACGATCCGCACGCATAACCGCCACGCGAAGGCGGGCAACATCAACGAGGCGCTCAAGATCACGAACGGCGAGTACCTCGCGATTTTCGACTGCGATCACATCCCGACGCGCTCGTTCCTGCAAATCTGCCTCGGCTGGTTCTTGCGCGACAAGCTGCTTTCGATGCTGCAGACGCCGCATCACTTCTTTTCCCCCGATCCGTTCGAGCGCAATCTCGGCACGTTCCGCAAGGTGCCGAACGAAGGCGAACTGTTCTATGGGCTCGTGCAGGACGGCAACGACCTCTGGAACGCGACGTTCTTCTGCGGCTCGTGCGCGGTGCTGCGGCGCTCGATGGTCGAAGAGATCGGCGGGATCGCGGTGGAAACGGTCACCGAGGACGCGCATACCGCGCTGAAGCTGCATCGGCTGGGCTATACGACCGCGTACCTCGCGATTCCGCAAGCCGCCGGGCTCGCGACGGAGAGCCTGTCGGGGCACATCGGTCAGCGCATCCGCTGGGCGCGCGGCATGACGCAGATTTTCCGCATCGACAATCCGCTCACGGGCAAGGGCCTCAAGCTCGGTCAGCGGCTGTGTTATCTGAACGGCATGCTGCACTTCTTCTATGGCGTGCCGCGTCTCGTGTTTCTGACCGCGCCGCTGTCGTATCTGTTCTTCGGCGCGCACGTGATCGAAGCGGCGGCGAGCACCATCGCCATTTTCGCGCTGCCGCACATGATGCATGCGAGCATCACCAATTCGCGGATGCAGCGGTCGTTCCGCCATTCGTTCTGGGCCGAAGTGTACGAGTCGGTGCTGGCGTCGTACATCACCGCGCCGACGCTGCTCGCGGTCATCAACCCGAAGCTCGGCAAGTTCAACGTGACCGCGAAGGGCGGACAGATCGCGAAGGCTTACTTCGACTGGTCGATCTCGCGCCCGTATCTGTTCCTCCTGTTGCTGAACCTGCTCGGCTTCATCGCGGGCGCGGTGCATATCGGCCTGAACTGGCACGTGCGCAGCGAAGTGCAGACAACCGTGCTCAACCTCTGCTGGACCGTCTACAACATGCTGATTCTCGGCGCGTCGGTGGCGGCGGCGAGCGAGCAGCGGCAAGTGCGGTCGACGCATCGCGTGACCATGAAAATGCCGGTCATGCTCAAGTTCGCGACGGGGCGCACGCTCGCTTGCGAGACCATCGACTATTCGGAAGGCGGCGTCGGCGTGAAGCTGCCGAACAGCATCGCCGTGCCGTTGCACGAGCGCGTCACCGTCTCGCTGTTTCGCGGCGACGAGGAATTCGCGTTCCCCGCGACCGTGGGTTTCAGCGAGCCGGGGCGCGTCGGCCTGCGCTTTTTGCAGCTCACGCGCGAGCAGGAATACGACTTCGTCAAAACGACGTTCGCGCGCGCGGATGCCTGGACCGGGTGGTCCGAAGGCCGCCTCGCCGATACCCCGCTGCGCGGCCTGTCGCACGTGCTGCTGGTCGGCACGCGCGGCATCGCCGGCCTTTTCGAGCACCTGTACAGCGACCTTCGGACCTGGACGAGCAAGACGCCGGTCGACGCGAACAAGCTGACGACCAAAGATCAATAATGAGCAAGGGATCATCGAGGCCGCGTCTCGGCGGCGCAGTGGCATGCGCGTTTGCATTGGCTATGGCGCTGGGCGTGTCGGTCGCGGGGGCGGCCGACGTCGCGCCGGGCCCGGCCGTCGTCTATAACCCCAACACCATCGCGCAGCCCGCGCTCGCGGCGCCCATCCCCGCGTTCTCCGGCAAGCCCGACAAGCCGCTCGCCTCGCGCGTGCCGACGACCGCCGATCCCGGCATGCTCGTCCCCGGCGGACGGCGCCAGACGCTCACGTTCGCCGACTACGGCGCGCTCGATCCGCTGCAATTGCGCGGCACGGACGGGCAGAACGGCATCGCGTTCTCGGTGCGCGGCGACGAGGTCGTGACCGGCGCGGTGCTGCATCTGATCTACAGCTATTCGCCGTCGCTGCTGCCAGCGATTTCGCAGCTGAAGGTGCTCGTCAACGGCGAAGTGGCCGCGACACTGCCGGTGCCGCGCGAGCAGGCCGGCACGCTCGTCGCCCGCGACGTGGCGATCGATCCGCGCTTCATCACCGAGTTCAATCACCTGAACGTGCAGTTGATCGGGCATTACACGCAGCAGTGCGAAGACCCGTCCAATTCGACGCTCTGGGCGACGGTCAGCAATGCCAGTTCGCTCGATCTCACGTATGCGTCGATTGCGAGCAAGCCCGATCTCGCCGCGCTGCCGCAGCCTTTCTTCGACCGGCGCGACGTGCGCCGGCTCGAACTGCCTTTCGTGTTCGCGGGCAAGCCGGGCCTCGGAGAACTGGAGGCGGCGGGCATGGTGGCGTCGTATTTCGGGTCGCTGGCGGGCTATCGCGGCGCGGTCTTTCCCGCGCAGACGGACGCCGTGCCGCTCGCCGGGAATGCCGTCGTGTTCGCCCTCGGCGATGCGAAGCTGCCGGGCGTCGACATTCCGCCGGTTTCCGGTCCGACGATCGCGATCGTCGAACGCGATGCCCCCGCACGCGGCCGCCTGCTTCTCGTGCTCGGCCGCGACGACAAGGAACTGAAGATCGCCGCAAAGGCGCTCGGCGTCGGGCAGAACACGCTGTCGGGTGCGAGCGCGACGATCACGCAGTTCAACGACTTGCAGCCGCGCCGCCCCTACGACGCCCCGAACTGGCTGCGCACCGACCGCCCGGTGCGCTTCGGCGAACTGGCCGAAGCGCGCGATCTGACCGCCAACGGCTACGACGCCGACGCGGTGCGCGTGAACCTGCGCGTGCCGCCCGATCTCTTCATGTGGCAGACCAAGGGCGTGCCCATCGACCTGGCTTATCGCTACACGGTGCGGCCCGCGCCGGATCGCTCGTCGCTCAACATCAGCGTGAACAACGGTTTCGTGCAATCGCTGCGGATTCCGGCGGTGTCGGCATCGACGTTCGATCTCGCGCACTATTTCAGCCGCGTGCTGCCCGACCGGACCGCCGCCGCGCGCCGCCAGATTTACTTGCCGCCGCTGCTCATCACGCCGCGAGCGCAGTTGCGCCTGCACTTTTATTACGACATCCCGAAAACCGGCGAATGTCAGGGCCGCGTGCTCGATAACGTCGTCGGCGCGATCGATCCGAATTCGACCATCGACCTGTCCGGCTTTCCGCATTACATGGCGCTGCCCGACCTCGCTGCGTTCGCCAACGGCGGCTTTCCGTTCACGCGGCTCGCGGATTTGTCGCAGACGGCGGTCGTGCTGCCGAATGACCCAAGCTCGGCCGACTACAGCCTGTATCTGCTGGAAATGGGCCGCATGGGAGCGTCGACGGGCTATCCGGTGACGGGCGTCACCGTGACGAACGCGAACGATGTCGACCGTTTCGCCGACAAGGACCTGCTGATTCTCGGCGCGCCGGGCCGCCAGCCGCTGCTGCAACGCTGGGCGAAGCAGATGCCTTTCTCGAGCGACGGCGACGCGCGCACCTTCCAGTTGAGCGACGTGGCGTTCAAGGTCGTCGACTGGTGGCATGGCGAAGACGGGCCGGAGCGCTCGCCGGCACGCGCGGATTTGTCGCTCGTCAGCGCGAACGGCGACGCGCTCCTGACTGGCTTCGAATCGCCGCTGAAAAGCGGGCGCAGCGCGGTGGCGCTCATCAGCGCGGCGGGGCAATCGGATGCGGACCTCTCCGCCGCGCTGCTCGACAACGACCTGCTGCCGTCCATTCAAGGCGCGATGGCCGTCATCCACGGCCGCACGGTCACGGTGACGTCGAACGGCGAGGCGTATTACGTCGGCCATCTCTCGCCGATGCATTACATGCGCTGGGCGCTGTCCGCGCATCCGCTGTTGCTCGTGTTTTCCGCGGTGATCGCCGCGTTGATCATCGCTGCGCTGTTCTACCGCGCGCTGCGTTCGCTCGCGGCGCGGCGTCTGAGGGATTGATATGCGTGAGGTTCTCGTTCGGCTCGCGGCGGGCGCGGTCGTCGTAATGGGCGCGGCGTCGCCTGCCAACGCTGCGCAGTCCTGCGACTGGCCCGCGTATCGGCACTTCGTCGAGCGCGTCGTGCAGGCCGATGGCCGCGTCGTCGACCGCTCCACCGACGCGCAGCAGACGACGTCCGAAGGCCAGTCGTACGGCATGTTCTTCGCGCTCGTGGCGAACGACCGCGCGAGTTTCGACCGCCTGCTCGGCTGGACGCGCGCAAACCTCGCCGCCGGTCGCTTCGATGCGAACGACATTCGATTGCCCGCGTGGCAATGGGGCCGCAAGGCCGATGGCTCGTTCGGCGTGATGGACCCGAACGCGGCCTCCGACGCCGACCTGTGGATCGCCTATGACCTGCTGCAAGCGGGCCGCTTGTGGAACGAGCCGGCCTACACGCGGCTCGGCCGCGCCCTCGCGGCGCAGGTGGTGAAGCAGGAAGTCGCCGATCTGCCCGGCCTCGGGCCGATGCTCTTGCCCGGGCCGCAAGGCTTCAGCGCGGACGGCGTGACGCGCCTGAATCCGAGCTATCTGCCCCTGCCGCTGTTGCGCGGCCTCGCCCACGAGATGCCCGACGGCCCGTGGACGAAGCTCGCGCAGAATGCCGCCCGCCTCGTCAAAATCACGTCGCCGCGCGGCTACGCGCCGGATTGGGCGGCGTATCGCAATGGCCAGTTCGTCGTCGATCCGAAGAGCGGGGATATCGGCAGCTACGACGCCATCCGCGTCTATTTGTGGGCCGGCCTCGCCGCGAGCAGTGATCCGCTCGCGCGGCCCTGGCTCGACGCGCTTTCGGGCATGCGTCAAAGCGTGGCGAAGGCGGGCTTTCCGCCCGAGAAGGTTTCGTCGACAACCGGCGCGGCGAGCGGCGAAGGCCCGCTATCGTATTGGGGCGCGCTGGCGCCGTATTTCAGGGCGCTGAACGACGAGCGAAGTCTCGGCCTCGCTCGCGCCCATCTCGATGCGCTGAACGGCGGACAGGAGCCGGTCTATTACGACCGCGTGCTCGGGCTGTTCGGCGGCGGTTTCATCGACGGGCGATACCGCTTCGACCCCAACGGCCGCCTCGTGCCGAACTGGAAAAGCGCATGCTGATCCGCACGAGAAAACGCGCCATCGCGGCGATGCTCTGCGCCGCGCCCGCATGGGCATTCGCGCAGACCAGCGCCGATCCGCTGACCGTGCTCGTCGATCAGGGCAAGTACTGGCAGGCGCACAAGCGGGGCGATCTCGCCGAGCAGGCGTGGCAGAAAGTGCTGCGCATCAATCCGAAGCAGCCGGATGCGCTCTTCGGCATGGGCATGGTGCTCGCGGATCGCAAGGACGGCAGCGGCGCGCAGCAATATCTCGCGCAGTTGCGGCAGGTCGCGCCGAACTATCCGAGCATCGACGAACTCGGCGCGAGGCTCGGCGAATCCAGCCCGCGCGATCAGAGCGTGAACGACGCCCGCCGTCTCGCGCAAAACGGACAAAGCGCGTCGGCGGTGCAGGAATACCGGCGCGCGATCGACGGCAAGCCCGCGACGCCCGCGCTTCAGCTCGAGTATTACCAGGCGCTCGCCGCGACGCCGCAGGGCTGGGACGAGGCGCGCCGCGGGCTGGAACAGCTCGCGCGTCAGAACGCCGACGATCCGCGCTACGCCCTCGCCTACGCGCAGCATCTGACCTATCGCGATACGACGCGCCGCGACGGCATCGCGCGGCTCGCGAAGCTGGCGGGCGACGGCGCCGTCGGCGCGCAGGCGAAAACGAGCTGGCGGCAGGCGTTGTTGTGGCTGGGCGCGCGGGCATCGGATGCGCCGCTGTTTCAGGCGTATCTCCAGACCGCGCCCGATGACGCCGCCGTGAAGGCCCGCTTCGATGCGATGGTGCAGCAGGACAAGGCCGCCCGCGACCGCGCGCAGGCGGACGCCGCCGTCGATGCGCGCGGCCGCGCCGTCGCCGATGGCTTCGCGGCGCTCGATCGCGGCGATCTCGTCGCGGCGCAGGCGCGCTTTTCGTCGGTGCTCGCGGGCGACCCGAACGATGCCGACGCGCTCGGCGGCCTCGGCGTCGTCGCGCTGAAGCAGGAGCGCTTCGCGGAGGCGCGCACGTATCTCGAACGGGCATCGCGTGCCGGCAACGCCGCCCGCTGGAAAGACGCGCTCACCAGCGCGACCTACTGGACCTATACGAGCGATGGCATCGGCGCGCGCAGCAACGGTGAAATCGCGAAGGCGAAGGCGTTGTTCGAGCGCGCCATCGCCGTGAATCCGTCCGATGTCACCGCGCAAACCCTGCTCGGCGACATGCTGCTCAACAACGGCGATCCGCGCGGCGCGGAAGCGGCGTTTCGCATGGCGCTGCGCCGTCAGGCCGACAATCCCGACGCGATTCGCGGGCTCGTCGGCGCACTGGCCGCACAAGGACGCGGCGACGAAGCGCTCGAATTCGCGAATCGGCTGAACGCGGAACAGCAGGCGAAAGCGGGTGGCATCAACACGCTGCGCGGCGAAGCGCAGGCGGCCCAGGCGCGCACCGCCGAAGCGCGCGGCGATCTCGGCGCGGCCCGCAGCCTCTTCGAAGACGCGCTGCTCAACCTGCCCGACGATCCGTGGCTGCGCCTCGACCTGGCGCGCATCTATGTGCGGCAGGGCGCGGTCGGCAATGCGCGCAGCATGATGGACGGCCTCGTCGCAGCGCACCCCGAGATGACCGATGCGCTGTACGCCAGCGCCCTGCTCGCCGCCGAAACGCAGGACTGGTCGACAGGACTCGCGCGACTGGAACGCGTCCCCGCCGCGCAGCGCACGCCGGCGATGACGGCGTTGCAGCATCGACTGTGGGTGCATCAGCAGGCCGAACTCGCGACGCGCGTCGCCAACGCGGGCCAGCGCGCCCAGTCGATCGCCATCTTGCAGCGCGCGGAGCCGCTCGCCGCGGGCAGCGCGGAACTGACGGGCGCGCTCGCGTCGGCGTATCTGAAGGCGGGCGATGCTTCGCGTGGACTCGCGCTCATGCGCGGGGCGATTGCCAGTGCGCCGAACGATCCGGGGCTGCTGCTGCAATACGCGGGCATCCTTTCATCGACGCAGCAAAGCGCCGAGCTTGGCTCCGTGATGCGGCGTCTCCAGTCGATGCCGCTGACCACGCAGCAGCGCGCCGATTTCAACGACCTGAACGTGGGCATCGTGATCGCGCAGGCGGACGCGGTGCGCACGCGCGGCAATCTGGCGGGCGCTTACGACGTGATCGCGCCGTGGCTCGCCGCGATGCCCGACAACGCGGACCTGCAGGCGGCGCTGGGCCGCATGTACACGTCCGCCGGCGATGACCGCAACGCGCTCGCGTGCTATCGCGCGGCGCTCGCCCGCCGTCCGGACGATATCGGTTTGCAGAGCGCCGCGATATCGGCGGCATCCGGCGTGCGCGATTTCCGGCTGGCGGAATCGATCGCGAAGCAGGCCATCGCCGCCGCGCCGAACGATCCCGCGCTGCTCGCCGCGATCGGGCGGATGTATCGAGCAGAAGGCAAGCTGGATCTCGCCGCACAGTTCTTGCAGCGGTCGCTGGTTGCGGCCAGTCCGTCCGTCGCTGGCGGCGCGGAAAGGCGCGGCAACGTTCCGCGCGACTGGCAGGCCGCGATGAATCGCATCGGCACGACGCCGCTTCCGGGGACCAATCCGTTCGAGGGGAAGGCGGCCGTCGGAACGGCGGGCTCGGGAAATGCACAAGCCGATTTCGGTCCGTCCAACTCGTCCAACTCGTTCAACTCGTCCTATTCGCCACCCGTGCCGACTTATCTGCCGCCGCCTGCGCAGCCCGCGCCCTATTCCGTGCCTTACGTGGCGCCTCAACCCTATGGCGCGCCGCGCTCAGCGGCAAGCGGCGGATATGGCCCGGATGCCTATGGCTCCGCGCAGTCGGGCGGCCCGCGCTCGGCGGCAAACAGCGGCTATGCGCCGGACAACGCCGGCTACGCGCAGCCGGCCGCGCCGCTGCAACCGTATCCCGGGCAGGAGCCGGGCGCTTATCCGGCGCTGACATACCCGCAGCCGGACGCGTATCCGCCGTATCCGCAGCAGCAAGCGGCCTACGGCGCGGCGGATCCGTACGCCACGTCGCCGTGGCCGATGTCGCCTGCGGCGCGTCAGGCGCAAACGGGCGGATATGCAACCGCCGCTGCACCGGCTTCGAAGCGGGCGGCATCGCGCAAGACGGCGGCGGCGTCCGCTTATCCCGCGCAGGCGCCGTATGGACAGCAGCAATACGCGCCGTATAAATACGCGCAGCAACAGCCGTATGCGCGGCCTTACGCTCAACAGCCCTATCCGCAGCAGTACGCGCAGCAGCCCTACATTCCGCAGCCGCCTGCAGGCTACGCGCAGCCCTACTATCCGGCGCAATCGCAGCGCGCCGCGTCCGCCGCAGCGGTGAGCGCGGGCGGCGCGGCAAGCATCGCCAGTTCGCAGACGGCCGGCGTCGCCGAAGAACTGGCCGCGATCAACCGCGAGCAGGCGAGCACGATCTCGGGCGGCATCATCTTCCGCAATCGCGATGGCGAAAACGGCCTGTCGAATCTGACCGATATTGAAGCGCCCGTCGAAGGCCGCATCAAGGCGGGCAACGGGCACGTGATCGTGCGCGCGACGCCCGTCACGCTCGATGCTGGCACCGCCGAGAGCACGCAGCAGACGCTCGCGCGCTTCGGCTCGGGACAAGGCGCGACGACGACGCCGGTCGCCAATCGATACGGCTCGCAGACGGCGACGGGCGTCGGCCTGTCGGTCGGCTACGAGAATCGCCATTTCAAGGGCGATATCGGCACGACGCCGCTCGGCTTCCGCGAGACGAACATCGTCGGCGGGGTGCAGTATCAGAACGCGATAAGCGACAAGGTGTCGTATTCGCTCGCCGTCGCCCGCCGCGCCGTCACCGACAGCCTGCTCTCCTACGCCGGCGCACGCGATGCCGGCCAGGGCCTCGAATGGGGCGGCGTGACATCGAGCGGCGCGCGCGCGGACCTCGGCTGGGACGACGGCACGAGCGGCGTCTATGTCAATGCGGCGTTCCAGTATCTGGATGGCCGAAACGTCGCGTCGAACACGGCGGAGAAAGGCGGCGGCGGCATCTACACGCGGCTTTTGAAGGACCCGGACCAGACGCTGACCGTCGGCGCGAACACGACGCTCATGCACTACGACAAGAACCTGTCGTATTTCACGTACGGTCAGGGCGGCTATTTCAGCCCGCAGCAGTACGTGATCCTCAACTTTCCCGTCGAATACATGGGACGCACGGGCCTTTTCACCTACGATGTAAAGGGATCGGTCGGCGTGCAGCATTACCGGCAGGATGCGTCGAGCTACTTCCCGACCGATAGCCAGCGGCAGCAGAACGCGGCGGGTTCGTCGACGGTGCCGGATGCCGGCGCGGTGTATCCCGGCCAGAGCAAGACGGGCGTGTCGTACTCGTTGAGCGCGACCGGCGAGTATCAGCTCGCGCCGCAACTGGCGTTCGGCGCGACGGCTTCCTTCGGAAACGCGTATCAGTATCGGGAATGGCTGGCGGCGGTGTACGTGCGATACAGCTTCAACCGGCAAGGCAACGTGCAGCCGCTATTTCCGCCGCAGGCGTTCAGTTCGCCGTATCTGTCGCTCGCGAACTGAGCGGGCGTTGTTTCTGGCGATGCGCGGGCGGTCGTTTGTCTTGCGACGTTGCCTCGCTGAAAAGCCTGATGCCGGCTATGGCGCTTTCGCGGGAACGCGCGTAGCTTGCGGGCTAAGGGGACATGCAGGCGCATGTTTCAGCACATCCGAGGACACATCACATGACCTCGACTTTCACCGACAGACGCCACGCCGGCCGCGAACTCGCCACGCTTCTTTCGACGTATGCGGCCCGCGACGACGTCATCGTGCTCGGCCTGCCGCGCGGCGGCGTGCCGGTGGCGTTCGAAGTGGCGAGCGCGCTCGATGCCATGCTCGATGTCCTCGTCGTGCGCAAGCTGGGCGTACCGTGGCAGCCTGAACTCGCGATGGGCGCGATCGCTTCCGGCGACGCGTTCTATCTGGATGAGCGCATCGTCGAATATGCGGGCGTGTCCGCTTCCGCACTCGGGGACGTCATTGCCGGCGAGCGCGCGGAACTGGAAAGGCGCGAGCGGCTTTATCGGGGATCGCGGCCGCCGCTGAATCTGTCGGGCAAGATCGCGATCATCGTCGATGACGGCATGGCGACGGGCGCAAGCATGAAGGCCGCCGCCATGTCGTTGCGCAACGGCGACGCGCCGCCTGCTTTGATCGTTGCCGCCGTGCCGGTCGCCCCGCTGGATTCGGAGGCGCGCGTCGCGCATGTTGTCGATGAGTTCGTGTGCGTGCTGAGGCCGCAGCAGTACCTGGGGGTCGGGCAGTTCTATTTCGACTTCGATCAGACGAGCGATGAGGAAGTCCGCACGTTGCTGGGTTTGCGGGGTTAGTGCGTACGGGGGCATCGCGGCCTGTCATCAGCGTTTGATCGAGAAAACGCACCGATCCCAGCCAAATGCCAAGGATACCTTAGTACTTTTACGAAATGCCATACACCGAGAAATACAAACGCGATACCTTGAAAGTCTGCTCGTAGTTGAAAAAATAGATTCCGCCGCTTAGGCCAAAGTTAAACAAAGACTCTCGTGACATGTCCGTGCAATGCACCTTCAAACTCAATAATCGAGTCACGTCCACGCTTGTCTGCTTGGGTTACGGAACGGTCGAGGCCTTCTCCGGGCAAAAGCTCGGACGCGACAATCCGGCCGAAGTCGCGACCAGGCAAATCGGCCCAATCCCGCGCGGCACGTATTACATCGTCGATCGTCAGTCGGGCGGCCTGCTTGGCAGCTTACGCGACAACTTCTCGCCGCTCGTCGGTTCGACTGATCGAAGAAAGTGGTTCATGCTCTGGAACCCGAGAAGCGGAGACACCACGAACATCGACGGCGTGACGCGCGGAAACTTTCGCCTGCATCCGGAAGGTCAGCGCGGGCTGAGTGAAGGCTGCATCACGCTCGTCAATCCTGCGGAGTTCGAATTGTTACAGCGTTTTATCAGGCGGTCACCCCCATCAGTTCCGGTGCCGGGTTCCGTGCTCAAAGCGTACGGAATGGTCACGGTCGAATGATCTCGAAGCCGTTGTCGAAGTTTGCGCATGTCGCGTTATGGACAGTCGTGTCATTCGTGACAGGCGCCGCCATGACCCGTTTCATCAACCTCCGGGCTGAAGCGATTCCCGACTGGCTAGCCGACTCCGTACGGTCGGCGCTCGATGCGCTGGGCTATCAGGCAGTAGGCGTCGAAAGCATCATCGACGGAAGCCTTCTGGCAACATTCAGCGCGTGCTGGTTCTTCGCCGCCGTCATGCTGTGCACGAGCCTGCTTCTCACTGGCCAGTTTCTTCGACGCCGGTTATCGCTTCTTGCGTGCGCCGTTGCGATGTTCGCTGCTGCTTACTCTGTCGCGTATCAACTCCACGAAGCGGTGACCGCACCCGGTGGTCCGCGCTGGCTGCATGATCGCCTGACGACTCCATTCGGCGGTGAATCAAATTCGCTTCAGACGGTATATCTGCTGATCTTGTTCATTACCTGCTGGCTAGGCGTGCTTCTCGCCGTGCTGGCTGTTCGTGCCGCGATGTGCAGATATCGCGCAAGCTCGTGCCGCGACGTCGGCCACTCATGAAGGTTTGACTCATGTCGTCAGACATTCTGTTGCAGATCAAAGGCATTACCGGAGAATCGCTGGACGTATCGCTTGAAGGTGCGATCGAGGTGATTCATTGGGAGATGTGTATCGAGCAGCAATCTTCGATGCATTCCGGCTCAGGCGGCGGGGCAGGCAAGGCGTCCGTGTCCGATCTCACGTTCCGTCACGAATTGGACCGTGCGTCACCCAATCTTGCGGTCTATGCCGCTCAGGGCAAGCACATACCCGACGCGAAGCTGATCATGCGGAAATCCGGCGGACGACCGTTGGAGTACTACCGAATCACGTTATACGACGTGCTCGTCACGAAGGTATGGCCCTCTGTCGATGCAACCAGTTCGATCGAAACGGTATCTCTCTCTTTCGCGCGCATGAAGCAGGAGTATGTGTTGCAAAGCAAGTCAGGCGGAAACGCGGGCACGATTACGGGCCTCATCGACGTGAGGCACAACAGCGCCGCGTAAGCCCGCCCATTGCCCGCCCTGCACGCTACCGCGTCCAGGGAGCGTCGCCGTCCGCTTCCTCCCGCGCATACTTCCTCCGCGCCTCCCCAAGCACCGACCGCGCGACCACGCCCTCATCGACCAGCGCCTTCAGCGCCGCCAGCACGATAGACACGCGGTCCACTTCGAAGAACGCGCGCAACGATTGCCGCGTATCGCTGCGGCCGAAGCCATCGGTGCCGAGCGTCACATAACGGCGCGGCACGTAAGCGCGAATCAACTCGGGCACCGCGCGCACATAATCCGTCGCGGCGATCACCGGTCCGCGCGAGGCTTCCAGCGCACGCGCGACGTAAGGCTTCTCTTCCGCATCCGAAAAAAGACGCGCAAGCCGCTCGCATGCCGCGCCATCGCGATGCAACTCCGTGTAGCTCGTTACGCTCCACACGGCGGCGTCGATGTTCCAGTCCGCTTGCAGCATCTCGCGGGCGGCGATAGCCTCGTTCAGAATCGCGCCGGAACCGAGCAATTGCACTTGCGCGTCGTTCGCTGAAGCAGCGTCGCCAATCCGATAGATGCCACGCAGAATGCCTTCGCGCGTGGCCGCGTCGAGCGTCTTGCCGGGCGCCGACGGCTGCGCGTAATTCTCGTTGCCCACGGTGATGTAATAGAACACGTCCTGCTGCCGCTGCATCATCTCCTGCATGCCTTCATCGACGATGGCCGCGACCTCGTACGCGAACGCGGGATCGTAAGCGCGGCAGTTCGGTATCGTCGATGCCGACAGATGGCTCGTGCCGTCCTGATGCTGCAAGCCCTCGCCGCCGAGCGTCGTGCGTCCCGCCGTCGCGCCGATGAGGAAGCCGCGCGAACGCTGATCCGCCGCCGCGAAAATCAGGTCGCCGATGCGCTGGAAGCCGAACATCGAGTAGTAGATGTAGAACGGCAGCATCGGCAGATCGTGAACGCTGTAGGACGTCGCCGCCGCGATCCACGATGAAATCGCGCCCGCTTCCGAGATGCCCTCCTCCAGAATCTGGCCGCGCGTGTCCTCGCGATAGTAGAGCATCGAGCCCATGTCCTCCGGCTCGTACAACTGGCCGAGCGGCGAATAGATGCCGACCTGCCGGAAAAGGTTGGCCATGCCAAACGTACGCGCCTCGTCCGCGACGACCGGCACGACGCGCGATCCGAGCGTCGCATCCTTCATCAGGCTGCCGAGCATGCGGACGAACGCCATCGTCGTCGACATCTCCTTGCCGGCGGTATCCATCGCGAACTGAGCCCATGTATCGAGCGCGGGCGGCACGACCGGTTGCGAGGCCCGCGCACGGCGGCGCGGCAAATAGCCGCCCAGTGCCGCACGCCGCTCGTGGAGATAGCGCATTTCGGGAGCATCGTCGGCAGGCTTGTAGAACCTGAGTTGCTCCACATCGCTATCGGACAGCGGCAGGCGAAAGCGGTCGCGGAACGCCTTGAGGTCATCGAGATCGAGCTTCTTTTGCTGATGCGTCGTCATGCGGCCCTGCCCGACCGCGCCCATGCCGAAGCCCTTCATCGTCTTGGCGAGGATCACGGTCGGCTGGCCCCGATGCGCCAGCGCCCTCGCGTATGCCGCGTGCAGCTTGCGCACGTCGTGACCGCCGCGCCGCAAACGGTCGATATCCTCATCCGACATATGCGCGACGAGCGCCGCCAGTTCCGGATTCTGGCCGAAGAAACGCTCGCGGTTGTAGCGGCCATCGTTCGCGGAAAATGTCTGGAACTGGCCGTCGACCGTGTGCGCGAATGCGCGCAGCAATGCGCCGGTGCGGTCGCGCGCAAAGAGCGCGTCCCAGTCCGATCCCCACAGCACCTTGATGACGTTCCAGCCTGCGCCGGTGAACTGCGCTTCCAGCTCATCGACGATACGGCCATTGCTGCGCACCGGGCCATCGAGCCGCTGCAAGTTGCAGTTGATCACGAACACCAGATTATCGAGCTGCTCCCGCGACGCCAGAGACAGCGCGCCAATCGATTCCGGCTCGTCCATCTCGCCGTCGCCGAAGAAGCCCCACACCTTGCGTCCTTCCGTCTGCTTCAAGCCGCGATTCTGCAGATAGCGCATGAAGCGCGCTTGATAAATGGAGTTGATCGGACCGATGCCCATCGAGCCGGTCGGGAACTGCCAGAAGTCGGGCATCAGCCACGGATGCGGATACGAGCACAATCCCGGTCCCGCGATCTCACGGCGATAGTGGCGCAGGTGGTCTTCGTCGAGAAAGCCTTCGAGGAACGCGCGGGCATAGACGCCCGGCGACGAGTGCGGCTGGAAATAGACAAGATCGCCGCCGCGTTCATCGCCGGCGGCGCGGAAGAAATGATTGAAGCCGACTTCGAAGAGATCGGCCGCCGACGCGTAGCTCGCGATATGGCCGCCAAGCTCGCCATACGCCCGGTTGGCGCGCACGACCATCGCCAGTGCGTTCCAGCGCAGGACAGCCGCGAGTTTCTCTTCGGTATCAAGATGGCCGGGGTACGGCGGCTGCTCGCTGACGCCGATGGTGTTCGTGTACGGAGTCGCACGCGCCCGCGCCGATTCGACGCCGACCGACAGCGCATGCTCCGCGAGCCTGTCGAAGAGATATTGCGCGCGCTCCTTGCCGACGTGCGCGACGACCGCATCGAGCGCCTCCAGCCATTCGGCGGTTTCGGCGGGGTCCGTGTCTTCACGGCCTCGCGCAAGAGAAAGAAGCTGGCTGGTTCCGCTCGACAAGTCCGTCATGGCGCGACTCCGGGTAAAGGCTGAATGCTTCAAGCATATCCAGTTCCCGGCAGAATTTGCGTCTCATTTGGCTGCGGCACCGCTTTACGATAGAGTGTTCATTCTTCGAAACCCTGAAAATCCGGAATCATCACACTATGAGCGTGCAACCGAAGCAACGCCTCGATCGTATCGATATCGGCATCCTGAACCAGTTGCAGCAGAACGCGCGCATCACCAACTCGGAGCTGGCGCGCGCCGTCAACCTGTCGCCGACGCCGTGCTTCAATCGCGTGCGTGCGCTCGAAAAAGCGGGGCTGTTCAGGCAGCACGTGACGCTGCTGAGTCCCGAGGCGCTCGGCTTGAGCATCAACGTGTTCATTCAGGTCAGTCTGGAAAAGCAGGTCAAGGACGCGCTCGCCCGCTTCGAACAGGCGATCAGCGAGCGTCCCGAGGTCATGGAGTGCTATCTGATGACGGGCGACGCCGATTATCTGCTGCGCGTCGTTCTGCCGGACGTGGCGGCGCTCGAACGCTTCATTCTCGAACGGCTGACGAAGATGCCGGGTGTGTCGAACATCCGCTCTAGTTTTGCGCTCAAGCAGGTGCGATACAAGACCGCCTTGCCGCTGCCCGCGTCAGGGCTGACGCTGCCGGAGCCCAAGCACGATGAAGACGACTGGACGTGAAGCGCTGTGCGGCGCACCGCGCGGCGGACGATTGAATCGCGCAGAATAGACGCTCCCGTCACTCCCGCAAACGCCAATGACCGAACGCGACCCGCTCCGCGCACCATCGTGGCGCGATGTCCTTCAGCAGACGGAACGCGCGCTCGCCTGCGGCGCACTGCGTCCGTTCGATACCGTCCCGCATGTCATCGACAATGAAGGCGTGCGCTTTCTCGTGCGTCAGGCGGCCAATCTCGCCCGCAAGGACGAAGCCGCGAAACTGGCGGCCAAAACGGCGGCCGATGCGGCCAGCGAATGGCGCGATCCATTCTCTCCGTGCGAGGAGGCGCTGCGCGTCGGCGATATCGGCGAGCGGCACTTTCTCCTGCTCAACAAGTTCAACGTGCTCGCGCATCACCTGCTGATCGTGACGACGGAGTTCGAGCCGCAAGCCGCGCTGCTCGACGCCGGCGACTTCGCGGCGCTCCTCGCGTGCCTGCGCGAGTTCGACGGCCTCGGCTTTTACAACGGCGGCGCCGTCGCCGGATCGAGCCAGCCACACAAGCATCTGCAGATCGTGCCGCTGCCGCTCGACGGTCATCCGGTGCCGATCGAACCGCTCGTCGAAGCCGCTCGCGATACCGCGCCGTATCGCGTGCCGCAGTTTCCGTTTGCGCATGCGGCCGCGTGGCTCGGCGATGCCACGTCGATCGAAGCGGCCGACGCATTCGCGACGTATCGCCGGCTACTGGACGCGATCGGTATCGAACCGTTCGATGTGCTCGGGGCGGCGCATCAATCGGCGCCCTACAACCTGCTCGTCACACGCCGGTGGATGCTCGCCGTTGCGCGCACCGCCGCCGATGTCGATGGCATCGCGGTGAACGCGCTCGGCTTCGCAGGATCGCTTTTCGTGCGTGACGATGCACAGCGCCGCATCGTCGAAACGCTCGGGCCGATGAGCCTGCTCGCGCGGGCATCGCGCCCGGCCTGAGAGCGGCGAGCCCGTCTTGAAAAGCCGTGCGGCGGCCCGCATGTCGGCTCTCATACATTCGGAGTCCGACATGGGAAGCCGTCCTCGATTCATCGATGATCTTGCGCGCGGCTCGCAAGACGCCGCGCCCTCGCAGCCGCTCCAGCCGCTCGACGACGCCGCGCTGCTCGATGCCTATTCGCGCACCGTGATCGGCGCGCTCGAGCGCGTGCAGCAAGCCGTCGTCTTCATTTCAGTGGAACGCGAATATGCCGATGCGCGCGGTGCCCGCCGCGCGGCCGGCGGCACCGGTTCGGGCTTCATCTTCACACCCGACGGCTATTTGCTGACCAATAGCCACGTCGTCCACGGCGCGACGCGCATCACCGTGACACTGGCGGACGGCGCGCGCTTTGATGCCGATCTCGTCGGCGACGATCCCGACAGCGATCTCGCGGTGCTGCGCATCGGTTCGCCCGAGCCGCTGCCGCACGTCGCACTGGGCGATTCGCACAGCCTGCGCGTCGGGCAGATCGCGATTGCCGTCGGCAATCCGCTCGGGCTTGCGCAAACGGTGACGACGGGCGTCGTGTCGGCGCTCGGGCGCTCGCTGCGATCGAACTCCGGCCGCATGATCTACGACGTGATCCAGACCGATGCCGCGCTCAACCCCGGCAACTCGGGCGGGCCGCTCATCAACTCGGCGGGACAGGTCATCGGCGTGAACACCGCGATCATCTCGGGCGCGCAGGCCATTTCCTTCGCCACGGCAATCGATACCGCGAAGTGGGTGATCATGCAGATCTTCGCGCACGGGCGGGTGCGGCGCGCGTACATCGGCGTCGCGGGCACGACTGCGCCCGTTTCGCGGCGCGTGCAGCGCTTTTTCGGGCTGCCGGCCGCGAGCGCGGTGCACGTGATGGAAGTCGTCAAGGGAAGCCCGGCTGCGTCGGGCGGCCTGCGCGCCGGCGATCGCATCGTCGCGGTGGATGACGTCGTCATCGATAGCGTCGACGGTTTGCAGCGCACGCTGGATGCATCGCGGATCGATCGTGCCGTGAAGATCACGGTGCTGCGCGGGTCGCAGAAACAGGACATCGAAGTGACGCCGGTCGAACAGACCGGCTGACGTTTTTCGTCGGCATCACGAAGCACTCAGGCCAGCGCGAACCTGTCAGGCCCACGGTTTGCGCTAAGACGATTGTCTGGTGACTATGTGCGCTAACAGCCGGTCGAAACAGCGACTATCCGGCTTAATAAAGGAGCAGCAGGCGCACGAGCGGGTCACCGTTCGACCGGCCTGCCCTCCGGGGAAGGTCCCAAGGTCCATAGAGAACCAAGCAAAAGGGATTGCCATGACCAAGCACAAGACCAAACTTTCGATGCCGCGCCGTCAGGCGTTCCGCTGCAGCGGCCAGCAACTCGACGCCATCATGCGATTCGCCGAAGAGCGCAAGTTCGACGAACAGCCGCTGCAATGGGTCGTCGCGCAATATTGCCGTTCCCAAGCGAAGGCGGCCTGATTGCAGACTGAGTACCACTGAGCATGACGTCGAATCAGCGCTCCGACAGGATCCGCTGCTTGAGCACCCAGATCGCCGTGGGCACGGCGTAGTACGCACTTACGTTGCCGGTCACGAGCTTGCCGGTGAGTTGCACGCGTGCGTCTTCGGGCAGCTCGGCATCGACGATCTGCACCGTCGATACATTCGATTGCGTCCCCGCGTTCGCGACGCAGAGCGGGCTCGAAAGCGCCAGAACCCATGCGCGGTTCGTGGCGGCGTCGGCCTGACGCGCAGCCTGGCGCGTGACCTTGCCTTCGAGCATCACGATGTCACCGTCGCTGAAGCAGGGCGCCGCCCATGCGGAACTCGCCGCTGCCATAATGAGCAGACACACCCACGCACACGCTTTCGCTGTCATGCGAGCCTCGTAGAAAGCGCATTCGAGTCGACGCGCTGTGGCCTGAAAAGACGCCCACCCACTTTAGGCGATTGCCGATAGGGTCGCAACCCGGACAGACTTCGAAAACGTGCCGCGTCGGGCGTGCGTGCGGGAACGCACGTTGCTGTCTCTTCTGATGATTCCTACACCGCGTACTCATGCGAGCGTCGCGTCGTTCGATCAAGGAAGCGACGCTCGCATCGACGATACGCGCATACACGCGGACGGAGACGACGATGAATCAGGCGACCAATCAGGTGATCGTGGGCGTATTTGCGTCCTATCGCGACGGACACGAGGCGCTGCGCGCGTTGCAACATGCCGGACTTTCACGCGACGACGCGCATCTGTACCGCGCCGGGCCGAACGACGTCGATTTCAACGCCTTTCCGCTACCCTCGCACGAAGAGGACGAGGCGGAATACATCGCACATGGCGAACATCAAGGGGTAATCGGGGCGCACAACCGTTTCGTTTCCCGCGACCCACAGCCGCCACGGCCGCCGGGTCCGACGGAAAACGACGATGCCGTTCGACAGCGCACGCTGCTGGTCATCAGGATCACCGAGCAGATCAAGCCGGGGCCGATCGGCGACATGCTGCATGAACATGGCGCGGTTGCCGTGAAAGATGCAGCGGGCCATTGGCGATTCTCGCCGTACAGGAGCGCGGCGCGCGCGTAAGCCGCAGCGCGGCGCTTGGCTTCAATGCATGCGCCGCTGCGCTCGTTCGTTGCAGGCGGTGTCCGTGTCTGCGGAGGAATCGGCTGCGGTATCCGCCGCTGCGGACGCTTCGTCGGCCTCTTCTCTCGCAAGGCGCATCGCCTCTTGCGCCGACGCAGCCCGCAAGGCCCGACATTGCGCCGATCTCCGAAACATTGCCAGCATACGGACGACTTCGCGTGGTCTCGTTCGCATCGCCGTCTCCTGATGAAGCGTTGAGAAACTACTTTAAGTGTAGGCGGCAAAGGGCGGAAGACAAAGCCCGAATCGCGCATGATCGGATGCAGCATTCACGTTTTTTTTCGCTGATCGCGCCTTTTCTTCGACCTCCCCATGCACCCGCGCAAACGAACCGTCTAGTTAATTTCACCATCGTGACGCTCGCACAACAGCGCGAAAACTACTTTACTGCCGCCTTGCCAGCTGCGTTCGATGTCCGCAGAATGGAAGCAACGGCTTAATTAAAGCCGTTCTTCATTCATGGCAGCGGACGGGCGGACAGTCGATGGCAACCCTGGAAGGCAAAGCGCGATTTCGGATCGATACTGACAACACCGGCGCCGGCATCGCGATCATGGTCCTGACGACCGCCGCCTTCGCCGCCAGCGATTCGACCGTCAAGCTGATCGGCGCCGCTGTCCCGCTCATCGCACTGCTGTGGGTGCGCTACCTCTTCCAGATGATCGTGCTCGGCGTCTGGCAAGCGCGGCGCGGCTCGTTCAGCTTCTTTCGCACCGACAATGCGAAATTGCAAATCGTCCGCGCGCTTCTGCTGCTCACGAACTCTGCCTGCACCTTCGCCGCGCTCCGTTATTTGCCGCTTCCCGTGACGACATCGCTTGCGATGCTCGCGCCGCTCATCTCCACGCTGCTCGCCGCGCTCGTGCTGAAAGACCACGTGCCGCGCAGCAAGTGGGCGATGGTCGTGATCGGCTTCATCGGCATGTTGATGGTGGTGCGGCCGGGCGGAAGCGGATTCACGTGGACCGTGATTTTTCCGGTCGCCTCGGCGACCTCGTTCGCGTGCTTCCAGGTAGTGTCGAGCCATCTGTCGCGTGTCGACGACGCCGCCACGACGAACTTCCTGACCGCGCTCGTCGCGACGGTCGTGCTGTGCGTGGCCGTGTGGGCGGATCAGGCGCAACTGCTGCCGGAAATAGCGCACGTGACTGCCACAAGCTGGATGCTCGTCGCGTTCATGGCGACGATGGCGACCGTCGGCCAGTTGCTGATGCTGCAGGCGTTGCGCCGCGCGCCGCTATCGGTGCTGACGCCCTTCTCCTACGCGCAACTCGCCTTTGCATCGTGCTTTAGCTGGCTGCTCTTCGGACAGGCGCCCGATCTGTGGATGGCGATCGGCATGTGCGTGATCGCGGCGAGCGGTATCGGGACGGTGCTGATGCACGGCCGCAAGGCGGTCGCGGTCTGAGGGCTGCCGCGCGCTGCGCACGGCACAACGCACGCGAGCAGCACATCAGCGCGATGCTTGCGCCGCCTGAGCCTGGCCGGTGCAGAGCCAGTGCACGTCGACATCGAGCGCCCTGGCGATGCGATTAAAAGCGTGGAGCGGCGGGACGGTAATGCCGCGTCGCCAGAATTGCACGTCGTCTTCGCTTACTTCGACCCATTTCGCGGCTTTGGCGGAACTGACGTTCGCGCGCTGCATCGCCCGGTCTAGGCGCGCAGCCATTGCGCGCCGCAGGGAATTATCGTCGTGACTGCGTTCAAGGTGCCCAATGGTCAGGGTATGTCGGCCCATCTGTTTCAACTCTCTCGATTTATATATTTGGCCGTTCAGCGCCGGCTCGATTTGGTCCACGAATCGTACGAAATAACAGTGACGAACGAATGACAGCCCTGTACTTTCGTTGAATCATGCACTTATTGCAGTGCGAGATTTTTCAAGATAGAGAGGACAGCGTCAAGTGGGGATAGACCGGATCTCGTGCCCGCCGCCCTAAGTGTTTACCCGCTGCAAACGTAAAACGCTTTATTGTCAATGGTTTATCGAACGTTCGTACGCGCCGCGCCTCGCTCGGCGGAATCTCAAGCAGGACGCACGGTTGCGTCGCATCCCATTTACTGCCGCCGAACCGAGATTAGACAGAGCAATGCCGCCGCCAAAATAATGCATTAGAAATGGCGATTGACACGCGTGTGACTTTCTCTAAAAATCGATTCTTCGCTGCACCGCAAAATCACCGATTTTCTTAAAGAGGCATTTCAATGGAATCGAGCACGAGCAGTCTTGCGCCGGAGAATCTACTTGCATCGCAGAAGGCAGGATTGGACGTCAGTTTTGGTCTTGCATCGCGCGCGGTCGAAGGCTTTGAAAAGCTCATCGATTTGAATGTGCGCACCTTCAGGACAGCACTCGCGGAGCATCAGGAATACGTGACGAAGGCTTTCTCCGTCCGCGATCCGAAAGAATTCTTCGCACTTCAGAACGCGCGGTTCCAGGCAAACGCCGAGCGCACGCAAGCGTACTGGCAGCAGGTCGCCGACGTTGCGACGGGCGTGCGCGGTGTCTATCTGGAGGCCGCGCAGGATCAGATCGGGAAATCGCAACGCAACGTTCAGGCGTTTGTCGACAGCATCGCGAACGGTGCGCCGGGCAGTAACGCGGTCGTGTCGGCGTGGAAGCAGGTTATCGATACGGCCACGCAGTCCGCGAATTCGGCGTATGAAGCCGCACGCGCCGCTGCGCGCCAGGTCGTCGAAGCCGCACAGGACAATGCCGCGAACGCAGCGAATGCCGCCAGCACCGCCAGTGCAGCGACGCCGCCCGCCGTGCGCGTGGTATCGACGAAGGCTGCGAGCGCAAAGAAGTAAGAACCCGTTACCGTTGAAAGGCCGTCAGCACGAGTTCGTGCGAGCGGCCTATCCACACGGCCGAGTCGCGATGATCGCGCAAGTCATCGCCGGTATTCGGATGCATGAAAATATCCAGCGCGCCGTGATTGACGGCCAGCCATTCGAGCATCGAAGCGAGCCGCTCGCTTCCGAACGCCAACTGAAACGACCATTGCGGATGAGGTCCGACCGGCCGTTCGTGAAAGCGCCCGAGCCGCAACACGCCGCTTTGCACGTCGCTCGCGAACCGCTCCGAGATGAGTCCCCTGAGTTGCCACGCGGCGTCGCGGCTGGCGGCGTCGAAATAGACGTGCGCGTGCCAACTGCTTATCGTGGGCGTTTCCATCGTTTCATCCGTTCGCGCGTGATCGAGACAGCGATCATTCTAGCGAAACGCCGCTAATACGCCCCGCCGCCGCTACCGGACGACGACCGGCTCGACGACGCGCCTGCGCCCTCCGTCTGACACCCCGCGAGCGTTCCACCAAGCAGCGCGACGACTGCCGCGACGATGATTGCGAGCTTCATGTCCGTCTCCGAAAGTTAGCGACGTTCAATAAACGCGTCGTCGGAGCGCAATATTCCGCATGCTAGACTACTGTACATGCGTACAGTTCCAGAGCCCGCCTACACTGTCGCCGTGCGCGCGCTGTGCGAATTCACCGCGAAGCAAGGCGATCTCGACCTTCGCTTCACGCCCACGCCAACCGCACAGGAAGGCGTCGCCGGTCACCTGACCGTGACTGGGCGCAGGCCCGACGGATATCAGAAGGAAATCACGCTGTCGGAAGACTACGGCCCGCTGCGCGTGCGCGGGCGGGCTGACGGCTACGATCCCGCATCGAACCGGCTCGAAGAGATCAAGACGCATCGCGGGAAGCTGGAGTCGATGCCGCAGAACCATCGGCATCTGCATTGGGCGCAGGCGCGCGTCTACGGGCATCTGATGTGCCGCAAGCTCGCGCTGGAATCAATCGACATCGCGCTCGTTTATTTCGACATCGTCGCGCAGACGGAAACCGTGCTCGTCGGGACGCAATCGGCGCTCGCCCTGAAGGAACATTTCGATGCGCAATGCGAGCGGTTCATCGCGTGGGCGGAGCAGGAGGTGCAGCACCGGACGGCGCGCGATGCCTCGCTCACGGCGCTTGCTTTCCCGCACGCCACGTTTCGCCCCGGACAGCGTGCGCTCGCCGAAGGCGTGTATCGCGCGGCCATGTCGGGGCGATGCCTCGTCGCCGAAGCGCCGACGGGCATCGGCAAGACGGTCGGCACGCTCTTTCCTCTGCTGAAGGCGTGGCCCGCGCAGCAGCTCGACAAAATCTTCTTTCTGACCGCCAAAAGCGCAGGCCGCCAGCTCGCACTCGATGCGCTGACGACACTCGGCGCGTCCACGCAACGGCCGCTGCGGGTCATCGAACTGGTGGCGCGCGACAAGGCGTGCGAGTATCCGGACCGCTCGTGTCACGGCGATTCGTGCCCGCTCGCACGCGGCTTCTACGATCGCCTGCCGGCCGCGCGCACCGCTGCGCTGGAACGTGCGCAGCTGCATCGCGCGTCGATTGCGGAAGTGGCGCGGGAGCACGCCGTCTGTCCGTACTATCTGAGCCAGGAATTGTCGCGCTGGGGCGACGTGATCGTCGGCGACTACAACTATTACTTCGATACCAGCGCGATGCTGTTTGCGCTGGCGGAAGCGAATCGCTGGCGCGTGGCCGTGCTCGTCGACGAAGCGCATAACCTTGTCGATCGTGCGCGCGGCATGTATTCCGCGACGCTCGATCAAGCCACGTTCAACGCCATGCGCCGCACCGCGCCGCCGGCGTTCAAGCGCACGCTGGCTCGCGTGGCGCGTGCTTTCAGCGACACGAGCCGCGAGCAGAGCGCGGCGGGCATCGAATACGCGGCGCACGACGATCCGCCCGCCAAACTTCTGAACGTGCTGGGCCAAGCGGTATCGGCGATGACTGAAACGCTTGCCGAGCAGCCCGACGTTTTCACACCGGATGTCCTGCGCTTCTATTTCGACGCCGTGCAGTTCACGCGCATCGCGGAGCGGTTCGGCTCGCATTCGCTGTTCGACATCGCGCTTTCTGGCAAGCGCAACGCCGTGTTCTGCCTGCGCAACGTGATTCCCGCGCCGCATCTCGCGCCACGCTTTGCGCGCGCCCACAGCGTCGCGCTGTTTTCCGCGACGCTCACGCCCGCGCACTTTTACGCCGACATGCTCGGCCTGCCCGCGACGACCGTGCGCATCGACGTCGATTCGCCTTTCACAGTGGACCAGCTCGACGTGCGCGCGATCGCGAACGTATCGACGCGTTTTCGGGATCGCGAGCGCTCCGTGGACCGCATCGCCGATCTGATCGCCGGGCAATACGCGCGCGCGCCGGGCAACTATCTGAGCTTTTTCAGCAGCTTCGACTATCTGACGCAAGTCGCATCGGCAGTGGCGGAGCGGCATCCGTCGATACCCTGCTGGCAGCAGTCCCGCGCGATGAGCGAGGCCGCACAACAGGCGTTTCTAGCGCGCTTCGAGCCCGATGGGCGCGGCATTGGCTTCGCGGTGCTGGGCGGTGCGTTCGGCGAGGCGATCGATCTGCCGGGCACGCGGCTGATCGGCGCGTTCGTCGCGACGCTCGGGCTGCCGCAACTGAACCCCGTCAACGAACACATGAAAGCGCGCATGCACGATGCCTTCGGTGAAGGCTACGCGTACACGTATCTGTTTCCGGGCTTGCAGAAGGTGGTGCAGGCGGCGGGGCGCGTCATTCGCGGACCGCAAGATCGCGGCGTCCTGTTCCTGATCGACGATCGTTTCGCCCGCGCCGAAGTGCGGCGGCTCCTGCCCGCCTGGTGGAACGTGAACATCGTTCGCGAGCGCGAGACGGCGGGCACTCTCCTTGCTGAATAACGGCACCCCAAAAGCCTGCCGCGCGAGAAGCCCAGGCCACACATAAGGAGAAGCCATGTCCACCACCGATCAACCGCTGCGGCAACCGGAAGCGGGCGACGCGCTCGAAATCCTCACCGCCGATCATCGCGCTGTCGAACAGCTTTTCGACGCGTTCGACCGTGCGCCGAAAGACGATCTCGAGCGCAAGTCGACGCTCGTGCAGCGCGCGTGCGAACTGCTGACGATTCACGCGATCGTCGAAGAGGAACTGCTCTACCCCGCCGCCCGCGAGGCGTTCGGCAAGGACGACGAGAAGATCGATGTCGAAGAAGCGTACGTCGAGCACTTTCTCGTGAAGACGCTGATCGAGAAGTTCACGCAGTTGCGCGCCGGCGACGAAGGCTTCGATGCGACTTTCCGCGTGCTGAAGGAAAACGTCACGCATCACGTCGAAGAAGAGGAAACCGAACTCTTCAAGGAAATTCGCAAGGCCGGGGTCGACCTCGTCAAGCTGGGCGAGAAGATCGAAGCGCGCAAGACCGAGTTGCAGAACCGCATCACCGAAGTCGCGACCGCGACGACGCACTGAATCACACCGCAAGATCCGGAGCGTGTGAGCCGCGCTTTTGCCGCACAGTGACGGCGAGACTCACACATCGGCCGGAGCATCCATGAAAGCGACTGGAAACGCGCTCGCATACGATGCAGGCGCGGATATCGTCGAACGCGTCGATGCGCTCGACTGGACGGATATGGAAACGCAACTCGGCTTGCAAGGCTCGGCCGTTGCGCCGGGCTTGTTGTCCAGCGAGGAATGCGCGGCGCTCGCGTCCTCGTATGACGACGACGCCCTGTTCCGCAGCCGCATCGTGATGGAGCGGCATAGCTTCGGGGGCGGTGAATACAAGTACTTCTCTTACCCGCTACCCGCGCTGATCGACGACGTGCGCGGCGCGGCGTACGCGCATCTCGCGCCGATTGCGAATCGCTGGAACGAAGCGATGCACATCGACGTGCGCTTTCCGCAGGATCATGCGGCCTTCATCGAGCGATGCCACCGCGCGGGACAAACGCGCCCGACGCCGCTTCTTCTTCGCTACGTCCCCGGCGACTTCAACTGCCTGCATCAGGACTTATACGGCGAGCACGTTTTTCCGATTCAGATGGCGATTCTGCTTTCCGCGCCCGGACGCGAGTTCACCGGCGGCGAATTCGTGATGACGGAACAGCGCCCGCGCATGCAGTCCCGCGTGGAAGTGGTGCCCCTGGCGCAAGGCGACGCGGTGTTCTTCGCGGTGCATCAGCGGCCCGTGAACGGCACGCGCGGGGTGTATCGCGTGAACATGCGGCATGGCGTCAGCCGCCTGCGCGCTGGCCGGCGGCACATGCTCGGCGTGATCTTCCACGACGCGCGCTGACGCTTACTCGTTTTCTTCGAAGTAATGCCCGAAGCGCGTCTGCTTCGTCTTGATGTAGCGTTCGTTTTCCTCGCGCATCGGGATGGCGAGCGCCACTCGCTCGCTCACCGGAATGTCATGGCGCAGCAGCGTATCGAACTTCGACGGGTTATTGCTCATCAGCCGCACGGACCGGACGTTCATCGCGCGCAGGATGGCGGCCGCTGAGTCGTATTCGCGGGCGTCGTCGGGCAGGCCGAGGTGCAGGTTCGCGTCGACGGTATCGAGGCCCTGCTCCTGCAGCGCATAAGCGCGAATCTTGTTTGCGAGGCCGATGCCGCGCCCTTCATGCCCGCGCAGATAGAGCAGAATGCCGCGGTTTTCGGCGGCGATATAGCGCAGCGCCAGATCGAGTTGCTCGCCGCAATCGCAGCGATATGAGCCAAACACATCGCCGGTCACGCATTCGGAATGCAGCCGCGTGAGCACCGAGTCGCCGTTGCTCACGTCGCCCATCACGAACGCGATGTGCTCGACATCCGTTTCCTTCACGCGATAGACATACGAGCCGAAGGTGCCATAACGCGTCGGAATAGTCGCGGTGGCGACCAGTTCGACGTCCGCGCATTCGGCGCATTCGCCGAAGCGGTGATCAGTGTCCTGCACGGCAAGCGTTGGAGAAACGGTTTTCATAGTGAATCAGCGAGTCCATGACGCCGGGTGCGACCCGGCACGTCATGGTAAAGCCCATCGGGAAAGTTTGCAGATTGTCGCACGGCGCGCGTCCGCTTTACCCGTTGCCCCGCTGATGGCCGCGATTCACGCCGGGTTCTCGAAGGTGCCGGGACTGTTGTCCGTCGCGCGCCATTCGGGCTTGCGCACCGGATCGGCCTTCTGCAGCGCCGCGCGCAGTGCGGCGGCGTCGAGATCGGCGGTATAGACGGGCGTGGCCGGCTGCTGACGCCAGGAGTCGTCGATCTCGCCGGCATCGACCGCATCGAAGCCGATTTCGTCGATCAGTTTCATCACGACGCTCTTCGCGCGAGGATCGTCGCCCGCGACCGGCAGCGCGATGCGCCCCGCCGCGCCCGCCGGCTTGCCGTTCTCGCGCAGATGCGCCGCGTAGATATTGTTGAACGCCTTCACGACAGGACGCCCGATCTGCTGCTCGACCCAGCGGCTTTCCGGCATGCCCTTCTCGATCGGCTCGATCCGTCCGTCGCGCTGCTGCGGATAGTAGTTGCCGGTGTCGATCACCACGACGTTCGCCGGCACGCCCGCGAACAGGTCCTTTGGCAAGCCGGGCACTTTGGCTTCCGGAATGGTCACGACGACGACTTCCGCGCCCTTCACCGCGTCGCGCGCCTCGACGGCGACCGCGCCGGTCGTCCGCTCGACGTCGCGCAGCGAGTCCGGCCCGCGTGAGTTCGCGATGCTGACGTCGTGCCCGGACTGCGTGAAGCGTTCAGCGAGAACCTGTCCAATGTTGCCTGCTCCAATAATGCCGATCTTCATGAAACCCTCCGTGAATTAAATGCCTACCTGACTACGCAAGCGTAGTGCCGCCTCAGGGAAAACGCGACGAATCGACGCCATAGCCTGGATCAATTACAATGATAAAATCAATCCATTTTCAAGGATTGATAGTTTTAGTTCATACTTCACTCACTTCTTCAACACCACTCCAAGAGGAATCTGGTAATGCCGATCATCAACAGTCAAGTCAAGCCGTTCAAAGCAACCGCCTACCACAACGGCGACTTCGTGACCGTCACCGACGAAAGCCTGAAGGGCAAGTGGTCCGTGTTCGTGTTTTACCCGGCTGACTTCACGTTCGTTTGCCCGACCGAACTGGGCGATCTGGCGGATCGTTACGAAGAATTCAAGAAGCTCGGCGTCGAAATCTACGGCGTGTCGACGGATACGCACTTCACGCACAAGGCATGGCATGACACGTCGGAAACCATCGCCAAGATCAAGTATCCGATGATCGGCGACCCGACGCTCGCGATCTCGCGCAACTTCGACGTGCTGATCGAAGAAGAAGGCCTGGCGCTGCGCGGCACGTTCGTGATCAACCCGGAAGGCGAGATCAAGCTGTGCGAAGTGCACGACAACGGCATCGGCCGTGACGCTGGCGAACTGCTGCGCAAGGTGCAGGCTGCGCAATACGTCGCATCGCATCCGGGCGAAGTCTGCCCCGCCAAGTGGACGCCGGGCGCTGAAACGCTGACGCCGTCGCTCGACCTCATCGGCAAGATCTAAGTCTCGGTTCTCACAACGAGCGCATCACGAATCCGCCGCATCACTCGCGGCGGGTTCGCCTCCTACGCCTTCGGTACAGCGCCTTGCGCCGCGCCGGAGCGCGTCGCAAGAACGCCAAGAACAACGTCACGGAACGGACAACGCCATGCTGGACGCCAACCTCAAGAATCAGTTGAAAGCCTATCTGGAAAAGGTCAGCCGGCCGATCGAGCTCGTCGCCTTCCTCGACGACAGCGACAAGTCGCACGAGCTGAAGAGCCTGCTCGACGAAATCGCTTCGCTGTCCCCGCGGATCAGCGTCGTCGAGAAAGGGGATGCCGCCGCGCGCCGTCCGTCGTTCACGATCGGCGAGCCGGGCAAGGCCGCGAGCATCCAGTTCGCGGGCATCCCGATGGGTCACGAATTCACGTCGCTCGTGCTGGCGCTGCTGCAAACCGGCGGCCACCCGATCAAGCTCGACGACGCGACCATCGAGCAGATTCGCAATCTCGATGGCGACTATCAGTTCGAAACGTATTTCTCGCTGTCCTGCCAGAACTGCCCGGAAGTCGTGCAGGCGCTGAACGTGATGGCGATCATCAATCCGCGCATCAAGCACGTCGCAATCGACGGCGCGCTGTTCCAGAACGAAGTCGAAGAACGCCAGGTCATGGCCGTGCCGACGATGTTCCTAAACGGCGAGAGCTTCGGCCAGGGCCGCAGCGGCGTGAAGGAAATCCTCGCGAAGCTCGATAGCGGTTCGGCGGCCCGCGCGGCGAAGGAACTGGAAAAGAAGCCGGTGTTCGACGTGCTGATCGTCGGCGGCGGTCCCGCTGGCGCGGCTGCGGCGATCTACTCGGCACGCAAGGGCATCGCGACGGGCGTCGTCGCGGAACGCTTCGGCGGGCAGGTGCTCGACACGATGGCGATCGAGAACTTCATCTCCGTGCAGGAAACCGAAGGACCGAAGTTCGCAACCGCGCTCGAGCAGCACGTGAAGAGCTACGACGTCGACGTGATGGACGTGCAGCGCGCCGAAAAGCTGGTGCCGGGCCGCATCAACGAAGTGCATCTCGCGAGCGGCGCGGTGCTGAAGGCGAAGGCCATCATCCTCGCGACGGGCGCGCGCTGGCGTGAAATCAACGTGCCGGGCGAGCGCGAATATCGCGGCCGCGGCGTGGCGTACTGCCCGCACTGCGACGGCCCGCTGTTCAAGGGCAAGCGCGTCGCGGTGATCGGCGGCGGCAATTCGGGCGTCGAAGCGGCGATCGATCTGGCGGGCGTGGTGTCGGCGGTGACGCTGATCGAATTCGGCGCGGAACTGCGTGCCGACGCGGTCCTGCAGAAGAAGCTGCGCAGCCTGGCGAACGTGACCATCGTCACCAGCGCGCAGACGACGGAAATCACCGGCGACGGCAAGAAGGTCAACGGTCTCACCTACACCGACCGCGTGAACGGCGAAAGCCATCGCGTGGAACTGGAAGGCGTGTTCGTGCAGATCGGCCTCGTGCCGAACACCGAATGGCTCAAGGGTACGGTGGAGTTGTCGAAGCACGGCGAGATCATCGTCGATGCGAAGGGCGCGACGTCCGTGCCGGGCGTGTTCGCCGCGGGCGACGTGACCACCGTGCCGTTCAAGCAGATCGTGATCGCGGTCGGCGAAGGCGCGAAGGCATCGCTGGGCGCGTTCGATCACCTGATCCGCGCATCGGTCGAAGAGGAAGAAGCCGTGGCGGCGTAAGCGGCATCGGAAGCGCAGTCATAAAAAAGGCGAACGGAGCGATCCGTTCGCCTTTTTCTTTGCCGGTGCAAGTCACGGCGTGCTGGAAGACTTCGGCTCCAGCACGAGCGGGAACGTCACTTCGAACACGCTGCCATACCCTTTCGACGACTGGAAGCGCAGTTCGCCATCGAGCGCGCGTGACAGTTCCTTGACGATCGCGAGGCCGAGACCCGCGCCGGGGATATCGTCGGCGGCGGCGCGCTCGAATTCCTCGAACACGCGCTCCTGGTCCGCCTCGCCGATCCCCACGCCCGTATCCGCGACGCGCAGACGCCAGCGATCGCCCGGCGCGACGCTGATCGACAGTGCGATTTCGCCCGACGTCGTGTACTTGATCGCATTCGACAGCAAGTTTAGCGCGACCTGCTTGACCTTCAGCCGGTTCGACACGACCGCGCTCAAGCCCGCGTCCAGATGCCCGACAAGCGTGAGCCCTTTCGCCTCGGCCGCCACGCGCGACGACTGAATCAACTCATCATAAAGGGCGATGAGATCGACTGATTCGACCGTCAGGATGGAATCGTCGTTGAGCACCTTCGAGTATTCGACCATTTCGTCGACGAGCGTCGCCATGTCGCCGATCTGGCGATTCGCAAGCGCGAGCGCCGTATCGCGCCGGGTCGGCGAGCGCGCAGCCAGTTGCAGCGCCGTCGAGAAAACATTCAGGAAATTGCGGAGGTCGTGTGCGACGCGCCGTGTAATCTGCATGCGGGTTTCGTATAGCTCGCTGATCAGCTTCTGGCGCAGCGTCAGTTCGTGGTTCGCGTGCTCGAGCATGCCGGTGTATTCGTCGATCTTGCGATCGCGCTCGCTCACGGCTTCGCGGATCGACGTCAGCGTGACGAAGCTCACGACTTCGTCGGTCGTGAGGCGCGCGTGCTCCTCGTCGGTGCGGATCAAGTCGTCGTGAGTCGCCGCATATTCGCCGATGGCCGACAGCAATACCTGCCGAAAAGCGTCGAGCTCGCGCACCAGCTCGTCGATGCGATAGCCCTGCTGCAAGCGCCATTGTCCATGCAGCCGCGCGTCGGCTTCGAGCGAGCGTGCGCTATCGACCGCGCCGGGCGACTCGAGCACCGAGCAGATTTCATTGAAGATGCTCGGCAAATGATCCGCGAGCTGGCGGTACGTGAGCTGGTCCGCGTGTTCGACTTCGGAATCGCCGAATACGAGATTCATCCATCGTTCGGTGAGTTCGGTTTGCCGGTGGCGCAGCGCGGCCACGAGACCGCTCATGCCGCCGGCTGGGGTGTCGCTCATGTGCGATGCTCCGATTGCTGTGCGCCGGAGACGGCGCGCCATGACGCTGATCTGTTATGCGGCAACAAAGGTCGATTCGACCGCATGCCGCTTCGAACACCACGGCAGTATAGGCCGACACATCGCCCGCAGCGTATGTCCGACCGTGCAGTTCGGGCATTGTTTTTCTTGATCGCGGCGGTAGCGGTACTCTTTACGCGGACACGATGGCAGGAGCAGCCCATGACGACAGGATCCGGCTGGCAAGCGAAGCAGTACAGCCTCTTCGCAGCCGAACGCACGCGGCCCGTGCGCGATCTTCTCAACGGTGCGCAAGGCGCGCCCATTCGTACGGCGGTCGACCTCGGCTGCGGTCCCGGCAATTCGACCGAAGCGCTCGTTGCGTATGCGCCCGAGGCGAGCGTCATCGGCATCGACAATTCGCAGGACATGATCGACGCCGCACGCAAACGCCTGCCGCGGGTCACATTCGAGCTTGCGGATATCGCTGCGTGGGACGACGCCGGACCGTGCGATCTGATCCTCGCGAATGCGTCGCTGCAGTGGGTGCCGGGTCACGACGTGCTGCTGCCACGCCTCGTCGATAAACTCGCGCCCGCCGGACGGCTCGCCATCCAGATGCCCGACAACCTCGACGAGCCCGCTCACGTTCTGATGCGCGAAGTCGCGTCGGACGCGCGGTGGCGTGTTCGGCTGCAGGGTGTCGAACGCACCGCGCGCTTTTCGGCTGAGTGGTATTACGGGCTGTTGAAGCCGCATTGCATGCGCGTCGATGTGTGGCGAACCACTTATCACCACGCGCTCGACGGCGGTATCGACGCGGTCGTCGAATGGTTCAAGGGCAGCGCATTGCGGCCCTTCCTGGCGAAGCTCGACGCGGGCGAACAGGCGGAATTTCTAAGTCAATACCGCTCCGCCCTGGCCTCCGCTTACACCGTGCTGGACGACGGTTCCGTGCTGCTGCCGTTTCCGCGTCGCTTCATCGTCGCGACGCGGTGACAAGTCTCATTGCGGCCGGCCGGTTTCGCGCAACATCTGCACGAACTGCCGCGCCGCCGGCGACAGCTCGCCGCCCTTTCGCGTAACGACGCCGTATGTCTGCGATTTCGATTTCATGCGCACGGGCAGGACGCGCAGCATGCCGTGCCGCTCGAACACGCGCGCGACGCTCGCCGGCAGGATCGACACCAGTTCGGGACTCTCCTGCAGCAACGTCACGGTGACGAGCGGCGACGCCGTCGAGATGGGATTGGCGGGCATCGGCAGGCCGGCCAGGTCGAGTTCGCGCTCGAGCAGCGCGCTCATCGGCAGATAGCTGGGATACGTCACCCACCGATGATTCGCCAGTTCCGCGAAACCGATCTCGTTCACGCCCGGCTCCGCATGACTTCGCCCGACGACGATGCTGAGCGGCTCGTCGGTAAGCGGCTGATAGTGATACTTCGACGGCTGATCCGACACGCTCGCCCGCCCGATCACGAGGTCGACACGGCCATCGTCCAGCATCACGAGCATGTTGGCGCTGGTGTCCTCGATGATCTCGATCGCGAGGTCAGGATGCTTCGCGTGCATCTTGTTGACGATCGGCGCGACGATGCCCGGCACCGCGCCCATGATCGTGCCGACCGACAGCCGCCCGCCCGTGCCCGCGCGAATCTGCGCGACTTCCTGGCACAGCGCGTTGAGGTCGGCGGCGAGCACGCGCGCATAGCGGATCACGCAGCGGCCGAACGGATTCGGAATCAGCCCGGTCTTCGCGCGCTCGAAAAGCGGCGCTTCGAGCATCGACTCGAGTTCCGCGAGCGCCTTGCTTGCGGCGGATTGCGTCATCGCCATTGCGCTGGACGCCTTGTGCAGCGACTTGTGCTCGTCGAGCGCGATCAGCAACTGAAGCTGCTTCATGCGCAGCCGGGACATCAGAATATCGAGCGAACTTTTCATCATGCGGCGCTGCGGGTGATTCCGAAAAGCGATCATGCGATGGAAAGGTTTCACTATACAGGCGGCGTCCTCGCGCCGTATAGTCGGAACAGCGCCCTGCTCGTCGCACATCATACGAGTGGGCGAACCATTTCACGAGAGAGACGAGACAACATGCAACTCACAGGCAATCTGCTCATCGGCCAGCAATCCGTCTTTGGCACGAACGGCTCCATCAAGGCCGTCAACGCATCGACGGGCGCGGCCATCGAACCGGCTTTCGGCGGCGCGACCCTCGAAGACCTCGACCGCGCGTGCGCGCTCGCCTGGTCCGCATTCGACGTGTATCGCGAAACCGCGCCGGAAGCACGCGCGAAGTTTCTGGAAACGATCGCGCAGAACATCCTCGATATCGGCGACGACCTGATCGAGCGCTGCATGATCGAAAGCGGCCTGCCGCGTCCGCGTCTCGAAGGCGAGCGTGGCCGCACGGTCGGCCAGTTGCGCATGTTCGCTGAAGTCGTCCGCAACGGCGATTACCTCGGCGTGCGCATCGACCCGCCGCAGCCCGAGCGCAAGCCGCTGCCGCGCGTCGATCTGCGCCTGCGCTACATCGGCCTCGGCCCGGTCGCCGTGTTCGGCGCAAGCAACTTCCCGCTGGCGTTCTCGGTTGCCGGCGGCGATACCGCATCGGCGCTGGCCGCGGGTTGTCCGGTCATCGTGAAGGCGCACTCGGCGCATCCGGGCACGGCGGAACTCGTCGGCCGCGCGGTACAGAAGGCCGTCAAGGATTGCGGCCTGCCGGAAGGCACGTTCTCGCTGCTGTTCGACAGCGGCCGCGATATCGGCCAGGGCCTGGTCAAGGACAACCGCATCAAGGCGGCCGGCTTCACCGGTTCGCGCGGCGGCGGCACGGCGCTGATGAAGCTCGCCGCAGCCCGCACCGAACCGATCCCGGTCTACGCGGAAATGAGCAGCATCAACCCGGTCGTGCTGTTCCCGAACGCGCTGAAAAACCGTGGCGAAGCCATCGGCAAGGCGTTCGTTCAGTCGCTCGTGCTGGGCGCGGGCCAGTTCTGCACGAATCCCGGCCTCGTGCTGGCCGTCGACGGTCCCGACCTCGACGCGTTCATCGCAGCGGCATCGGCGGCGCTGAAGGAAACCAGCGCGCAGACGATGCTCACCCCGGGCATCCACAAGACCTACGAAAGCTCGATCGACAAGGCCGCTTCCCACGCCGACGTGACGATCGCCGCACGCGGCCTCGAAGCCAAGAGCGGCCATCAGGGCCAGTCGGCGCTGTTCGTGACGACGGCGGATGCGTTCCGCAAGAACCACGAGCTGCAGGAAGAGATTTTCGGCGCGTCGTCGCTAGTCGTGCGTTGCCCGGATCTCGCGTCGATGCGCGAGCTGATCGAATCGCTGGAAGGCCAGTTGACGTCCGCGCTGCATATCGATGAAGCCGATTACGCCGATGCCCGCACCTTCCTGCCGGCGCTGGAACGCCGCACCGGCCGCATTCTGGTGAACGGCTTCGGCACCGGCGTGGAAGTCGGTCACGCGATGGTCCACGGCGGCCCGTACCCGTCGACGGCCGATGGCCGTTCGACGTCGGTCGGCAGCCTGGCGATCGACCGCTTCCTGCGCCCGGTGAGCTATCAGGACCTGCCGGAAGCGCTGCTGCCCGACGCGCTCAAGATCGACAATCCGCTGGGGCTGAATCGCCGTATCGACGGCAAGCTGCAACTCGCGAGCTGACCGAAGCACGGTCTCACAGGACGCCCCTTCGGGGGCGTTTTTTGTTTTCGCCTCGCGGGCCATTATTTCGTCACCCTAACGAAATGCCCGCCGGCGCGCCGCCGGACGGGCAAGCCAAAGGCGGTCCACGCGGTAAGCGCTTTTGCATCAGTGGGTTATCGAGCGGCCCGTCGGCCTTGTCGGTTATCGGCTAAAGAATGGCGTCTCAAAACCGCCGCCCCGCGCAAAATGTCGCAAACAGTGAGACTGAAGCGTGGCGCTGCGCGTATCGCCCGGCGCGTACCAAGCGTACCGACGGGCCGCGCCCCGCAGCGATCCGGCGTTTTCGCACCGGGACAAGGAGCCACGCGCCGCGATCCGGATCCGGCGCGCCATGCGCCGGCGCTCGCATCGAGACGCCCGAATGTAGGTGCGAAATGCAATTGACGTCCGCAAACGGTTGAACCATATTCAGATGTCGCTTCCCGTTAGCGAGTTTTCGCACGGGGAAACAATACGAAGGATTGCTGCGGCGTCTCCCGCGTCTCACGCGCGGGGCCGCGCCGAGGCCACGTTATCGCATATGTCCTTCGAGGGCTTTTAGCATGACCACGCGTTTGACGTTTCCCGCATCCATGTTTTCCGTCGTCTGCCAGCGCTGCGGCAGCACGATGCGCAAAAGCGCCGACAGTTGCCCCAACTGCGGCGCCGACCGCAGCGCGGCTTTCGGCCACAAACGGGGCCCGGCGGAAGCACGGCCGCGTGCGAACATGTTCGAGCAGCAGGCGTCGACGCCGCTGGCATCGGCGGCGGCTTCCGGTCCGATCGAAACCGGCGACGACGATGCACCGTATTCCGCCTGGGCCGGGCGCTGGGACCCGAAGCGCGCGAGCGAGCGCATCGCCCAGCGGGCGGCCGACCACAGGGCGAAACGGGCCGAGGAATCCGCGCGCAACGCCTACGCGGACCCGAGCAACGACCCCGACGGGCTGCCCGGCTCCGGCAACTGGGACCGCAGGAAGACGGTCATCGCGGGCGCGTGCGCGCTGGCGGTGGCGGCAGGCGCGATCGCCCTCGTGCGGCAGGCATCGGACGAGCAGCCCGCGCCTACGACTGAACTGAGCGCGTCCGGCACCATCGATCCGAAATTCGGCGCATTCGGCCGCGGCGCAACCGATGCGCCCGCCGAGTCCGCCCTTCCCGCCACGCCGAAGCCTCAAGTCCAGACGGCGCAGGACAGCGCGCGCGTCATCGCTCCCGACGATCCGCTATACGCCGCGCGCATGGCGCTGGACCGGCGCGACCTCACGGCGGCGCGCGCCCGTCTGAAGGCACTCCCCGCGCAGCAGCAGGCGCGCCCCGAGTTCGATGCGCTGAAGGAGGAACTGGCCAACCGCGAACTGCAACGCGACGCCGCGCTGCAACTGGCTCGCGCCTGCGAGCGGACGTCCGCGTGGGCGTGCGTGCAGCAGAATGCGGCGGAGGCGCTCGCGCTCGACGGCAGCAACGCCGAATCGCAGGCGATGCTCGAACGCGTCATCACCCATGCGGGCTGGCTCGCCGGATCGCCTCAGGGCGGCAAGGCACGCGCTGCCAACATGGTTGACAACACGGCGAACCCCGCTGCCGCGACGGGCGCGGTGGCGGTTGCGCCGGCACCCGCGCCCGCTCCCGCTCCTGCGCCCGCTCCGGCAAACGTTGCATCGGCGGCGGTGGCTGCGGCTCCGGCAACGCCGGCTGCGGCAACGCCGGCACCGTCCGCTGCCGTCGCGGCAGCGAAACCGGCGCCGGAACGGCACACGACGCAACGCGCAACGAACGCAACCGCCGCCGCGGCAGCCGCGCGCCAGGCCGCCTTGGACGAAGCCCGCGCCGAGACCGGGTATTTGTCGCGAGCGGAAAAGATCGCGCGTGCGCAAGCGGCGACCAATGCGGTCGTGGCCGCGACCATCGTCCCGCCGACGCCCGCGTTCGCCTCCGCGCCCGCTGCGACGGCTGCCGCGCCGTCGAAACCGGCGGCGACATCGACCGTGACGGCCGTCGAAAGCGCCAGGCCCGCACCCGCGCAAGCCGCGCCGGGCAACGGCCTGTATGTCGCGCCGAGCGCGCAGAACGGCATGTATGTGGCGCCGAGCGCGCCCACCGACATGTACGTCGCGCCCGCCGCGCCGAACGGCATGTATGTCGCGCCGACGCCGCGCCCGGCTCCGGCTCCGGCTCCGGCTCCATCGCCCGCGCCTGCGCCGGCACAGCACTCGACGCCCGCCGGCGCGCAGTCATCCGCGCCGCCCGTTGCCACGCAAGCAGCGACGCTGGCTACGACGCAGGCAGCGGTGCAAGCCCTCGCACAACCCGCCGTATCGCACGCGCCGCTGTCCGCGACGACGAGCGCCGCGCCTGCCGTCAGGCCCGTCGCGACCGTGCAGACGGCCGTCGCCGCCACGCTCGCACCGACCAAGCCCGTCGCCAGCACCGGCGTGCGCGCGGCGGGCACGTCGGCCGCATCGACCGTGACGGCGCGCTTCGACGCCGACAAGAGCGACGACGTAGAACGCGCGATCAAGCAATACGGCTGGAGCAGCACCGACGCCGCGCCCAAACCCGCGCGCTAGACCGCCCGCGCAATCAGCGCATGACCGCCTTTCGCGCGATGCAGCTGCATCGCGCGTGTTTCGAAGAACCCGTCCAACTCGACTCAAGGGTCAACCATGGTCTCGACCAGTTTCATGCGCAATGCCGCGCGGGGTGCGCTCGCTCTCTGTGCCGTCATCGGGCTCGCCGGCGCGGCGAGCCTGAGTTACGCCGATCCCGTGCCGTACAAGATCACGACGGGCCAGGAACGCGGCACGTATATCCAGATCGGCCAGGATCTGTCGAAGTACGTCGCGGAGCCGGCGGGCATCGATCTGGAAGTGCTGCCGTCGAAGGGATCGGCGGAAAACGTGCAGCGCATGCGTTACGAGCCGGGCGTCAAGTTCGCCCTGGTGCAGTCGGACGTGTATCAGGCGTATCTCGACATGGCCGCTTCGGGCAACGCCGACGCCGGCAGGATCATTCAGCCGCTGCGCCTCATCATGCCGCTGTACGACGAAGAGATTTACTTCGTCGTGCGCTCGGATTCGCCGCTCAAGACCATCAACGAGATCAAGGGCAAGAACATCAGCGTCGGGCCGATCGGCAGCGGGACGGCGCAATCGGCGGAAACGCTCTACCGGCTGATGTTTGGCGAGCCGGTCCCCGAAGCGAACGAGCAGCACTACAACAACGAGGACGCGCTCGCGAAGCTGATCGTGCGCAAGATCGACGTCGCGGTGATCGTCGCGGGCCAGCCTGCCAAGCTCTTCCAGGACATGAATCCGGAGTTGCTGCAGCAGATCAAGCTGCTGCGCCTCGATCCCGCCGCGCCCGAGACGGCGAAAGCGAAGCAGACGTACTTTCCCGCGACCATCCGCACGACGAGCTATCCGAACTGGATTCAGGAAGACACGCCGACGCTCACCGTGAAGGCGTTTCTCGTCACCTACGACTACGGCTTGCGCGGCACGGTCGGCGCGCTGTCGAAGTTCGCCGATTCGCTCTGCACGAACTTCGACACCCTGCAGGCGAGCGGTCATCCGAAGTGGAAACAGGTGCGTCTCGAACTCCCGCCGCTCACGCGCGGCTGGAAGTACTATCCGCCGATGGAAAAGCACTTGCGCCAGTGCATCGCGCGGCGCACGGCGGCGGGCAAGTCGCCAGGATCGGCGCAGACGGTGTCCACGCGCGGCACGGACGCCGCCGCGGGCAAGAAGAAATCGACGTGCACCGGCCAGGAAAAGCTGCTGCTGCTGTGCGACGACCAGTGACGCGCGGTCATCCGCGAAGCGACGGCATGAGCGCGGCAAGACGCGCCATGCCGCGCTCGATCGTCTCCACGCTCGTCCCGCCGTATCCGAACAGCATGCCCTGCTCGCGCGCCTGCCCCGCATAGAACGGGCGGATGCCGTACAGCCCGACCGACGCCTCCCGCGCCGCCGCGACGACACGCTCCTCTTGCCACTGATCCCGAAGCCGCGCGACCAGGTGAATGCCGGCCATCGCGGGTAACGGTTCGAACAAGGGCGCGAGATCGCCCGTCAAGTGGTCGAGCAAGGCCGTGCGCCGCTGCGCATACGCCTTGTGCATGCGGCGCAGATGCTTCGCGTACTCGCCGTCGAGCATGAAAGCGCCGAGCGCGGTCTGCGTCAGCATGCAGCTATGGCAATCGGCGATCTGCTTCGCGTTCCAGAGCGGCTCGCGAAGCGTCGCCGGCGGCACGGCATAGCCGATCCGCAAATCCGGGAACAGCGTCTTCGAAAAGGTGCCGACGTAGGCGACGAGGCCCGCGCGATCCAGACTCTTCAGCGATTCCACCGGCCGTCCTTCGAAGCGGAACTCGCCGTCGTAATCGTCCTCGACGATCACCGCGCCGCGCGTGTTCGCCCATTCGAGCAATTCGACGCGCCGGTCGAGGCTCATGGGCATGCCGAGCGGAAACTGATGCGACGGCGTCACGTAGACGAGCCGCGCATTGCACGGCAGCCTGCCGACGACGATGCCCTCGCCATCCACCGGCACATGCGCGATCCGTGCGCCCAGCGCGGCGAACAGCGCCCGCGCGGGCGGATAGCCCGGTTCTTCGACCGCGACGACATCGCCCGGCTGAATGACCACGCGCGCCAGCAGGTCGAGCGCCTGCTGCGCGCCCTGCGTCACGATGACGTCCTGCCAGTTGCACGCCACCGCGCGGCTGAAGCCGAGATACCGCGCGATGCCGAGCCGCAGTTCCTGCTCGCCCGCCGGATCGCGATACGACGCCACGCCGCCGCCCGTCCGCGCCTGCGTGCGCAGCGCCTGATTCAGGCAGCGGCGCCAGGCATCGAAGGGGAACAGCGTCTTGTCGGTCACGCCGCCCTTGAAGTCGCAATCGAGCGTGACGCCCGCGGGCGGCATCGGCATGGCCATGCGCTCGGGCATCGCGCGCCAGATGCCGGCGGCCCGGGCGCGCGCCGACGCCGGATCGGGGCGTGCGCCGGGCAGCCGCGCGAGGCCATCGGCGACGAACGTGCCGTCGCCGGCGCGCGTGCGCAGGAAGCCTTCCGCGATCAGGCGATCAAAGACTTCGAGCGTCGTTTTTCGGGAAACGCCGAGTTGCGCGGCGAGATCGCGCGTGGACGGCAGGCGCGCGTTCGCGGCGAGCCGTCCTTCGATGATGCCGGCGCGCAACTGACCGTAGATCTGGCCGGTCAGGTCGCGCCGGCCGTGCAGGGTGATGTGGATGTCCAACGGGGTAGCGATGTCGTTAGCGAAGCGGCGGCCAGTCGGCGCGCAGCGTTTTCTTGCTTCGGCCGCGCGATGCGCCGAAGGAGTATGGACGGACAGCCACGGAGACCGGCTGCGGCTGAGCGTTTGGATCGCGAGTCACTCGTCGTCTCCGAAAATCTCACTGCAAAGCGCCTCGCCATCGGCCGTCAGCCAGGCCGAACCCGCGCCATCTTCGCCCGTTTGCACTTCGACAAGCCGCGCATCGGCGAGCGCGGTCAGTTGACGGCGCAGCGCGCTCATCGGCAAAGCGGACTGCTTCGCCAGCCTCGCGAGCGACCACGCGCGCCCCGGCGTCTCCTGCTTCGCGCGCCACAGTTGCGCGAGAACGGCGACGAGCGCCGGATCGATTTCATCGTTCATGTTCTTGCTCCGTTCGCGCGGGCGTCCAGTTCCCCGACGAGTTGCCCGAGCCGTTGCAGCGCCGCCTCGCGCTGCGGCGTCCACGGATAGCTGTAGTTGAGCCGGATGTAATGGCTGAAGGCGTTGCGCGTCGAAAACATATAGCCCGGCCCGACCGTGATGCCCTCCGCGAGCGACGCGCGATACAGCAGCATCGAATCGACGCGCTCCGGCAGTTCCACCCACAGCACGTAACCGCCCTGCGGCGCGGACGTGCGCGTGCCCGCCGGAAAGAACCGCTCCACCATCGCGATCATGATGCGCGCCTGCTGCCGATACAGCTTGCGCACGCGCCGCAAATGCCGGTCGAAGCCATCCTGACGCAGATAGTCCGCGACGGCCACTTGCGGCACGGAAGGCGTCGTCAGCGTGTTGAGAAACTTCAGCTTCTCGACCTGCGCGCGGAAACGCCCCGGCATCGCCCAGCCGATGCGATACGACGCCGTCAGACTCTTCGAGAACGACGCGCAGTGCAGCACGATGCCTTTCGTATCGTAGTTCTTGAGCGTCGAAGGCCGCGCATCGCCGAAATGCAGCTCCTGATAGACGTCGTTTTCGATCACCGGAATGTCGTGCATCGACAGCAATTCCACGAGCCGGCGCTTGCGCGCGTCCGGCATCTGGAAGCCGAGCGGGTTCTGGAAGTTCGGCATCACCATGCACGCCGCGATTCTTCCCTCGCCGATGATCTGCGCGAGCGCGTCGATGTCGATGCCATCGGCGGGATGCGTCGGCACTTCGATCGCGCGCATGCCGAGGCGCTCGATTGCGTGAAGCATCGCGTAGAACGTCGGCGATTCGACGGCAACCGTATCGCCCGGCTTCGCCACGGCCTGCAGGCTCAGGTTGATCGCTTCCGTCGCGCCGACCGTGATGACGATCTCGCCGGGATCGACGGGAACGCCGGTCTCCGCATAGCGCCGCGCAATCTGGCGGATCAGCTCCGGATTGCCCGGCGGAAGATCGTCGATCAGGTTCCAGCTTGCATGCCGCCGCGCAATGGCGTTCGCGTACTGGTTGATCCGCCGCCACGGGAACGGCTCGGTATCGGGATACGGCGAGCCGAACGGCACGGCGTCGTGTGCGCGGATGCTGCGCAACGTCGACAGCACGAGGCGGCTCACGTCGACTTCCGACGCGACCGCGATCGCGCCGGGTTTGGCGGCTCCGTTGCGGCCCGTCACGCGTGCGCCCGGCTTCGCGCGCACGAAATAGCCCGACTGCGGCCGCGTCTCCAGAATGCCGCGGCTTTCCAGCAGCGCGTATGCATGCAGCACGGTCTTGATGCTCACGCCGTGCTGCTGGCTCGCCTGTCTCACCGACGCGATGCGCTCTCCCGGCGTGAACACGCCGCGCCGCACGGCGGCTTCGATTTCATCGGCGAGTCGTTCGTAGAGGTTCACGGAGCGCGTTTCTCGGCTGGATCAAGCGCAAGTCTAGGGCAAATCGCCGCAACTGTGCTCCTCTCATTTCTGGTTTTCTGTGCGCCGCCTTCTATTCGGGACACAGTACGCTGTGACCCATCGTCTCATTAAGCCGTCGCCCCTCGCCATGAAGAACCCCGAACCGCGCATCGAACCGTACCATCACCCCGCCGCCGGCTGGGGCGCGCTCAAGCAGGTCGCCATCAACCTCGTGAAGGAAAAGGTGTCGGGCGGCAACTACCGCACGCTGTTCAAGCAGAATCAGCCCGATGGTTTCGATTGCCCTGGTTGCGCGTGGCCTGATCGCCAGCATGCATCGACGTTCGAGTTCTGCGAAAACGGGGTGAAAGCGGTCGCCGCCGAAGCCACGGCCAAGCGCGTCACGCCCGCTTTCTTCGAGGAGCACACGGTGTCGTCGCTGATGGCGCAGTCGGACTATGAGCTGGAGCAACACGGCCGCCTGACCGATCCGCTCGTCTACGATGCGAAACGCGACCGCTACGTGCCGATCGAGTGGAATGCGGCGTTCGAACTGATCGCATCACACCTGAAGAAGCTGGACGACCCGGATCGCGCCGCGTTCTATACGTCGGGCCGCGCCAGCAACGAAGCCGCGTTCCTGTATCAGTTGTTCGTGCGCATGTACGGGACGAACAACTTTCCCGACTGCTCCAACATGTGCCACGAAGCAACCAGTCGCGGCCTGCCGCATACGGTCGGCATCGGCAAGGGCACCGTCACGCTCGACGACTTCGAGCACGCCGACACGCTCTTGCTCTTCGGCCAGAATCCGGCGACGAACCATCCGCGCATGCTCGGCGAGTTGCGCGAATGTGCGAAGCGCGGCGCGACGATCGTATCGATCAACCCGCTCAAGGAGCGCGGCCTCGAGCGCTTCGCCAGCCCGCAGCACACGCTCGACATGCTGAAGCCCAAGGGCGTGAAAATCAGCTCGGTGTTCATCCGCCCGAAAGTCGGCGGCGATTTCGCACTGATCAAGGGCGTCGCCAAGCGCGTGATCGAACTCGACGACGCAGCGTGCATCGCGGGCGGCGCGCGGGTGCTCGACGTCGAATTCATCGCGCAACATACCGTTGGCTTCGACGCCTTCGCCGCCGATCTGCGCGCGGAAAGCTGGGACATGATCGTCGCGGAATCCGGCGTGCCGATGGACGAGATTCTCCGCCTCGCCGATATCTACGCGAACGGCCGCGCGGTGATCGCGACGTGGGGCATGGGTCTCACGCAGCACAAGAACTCGGTGCCGACGGTTCAGTTGCTCTCGAACCTGATGATGATGCGCGGGAACATCGGCCGGCGCGGCGCGGGCCTGTGCCCGGTGCGCGGGCATTCGAACGTGCAGGGCGATCGCACGGTCGGTATCGAGGAAAAGCCGACGCAGGCGTTTCTCGACCGGCTCGGCGCAGCGTACGATTTCGAGCCGCCGCGCGAGCACGGCTACGACGTCGTGGAAACCATTCACGCGATGCTCGACGGCCGCGTGAAGGTGTTCATCGGCCTGGGCGGGAATTTTTCGATTGCGACGCCCGACACGCCGCGCACCTGGCAAGCGATGCGCGCTTGCGACCTCACCGTGCACATCGCGACGAAGCTCAACCGCAGCCATCTGGTGCATGGCCGCGACGCGCTCATTCTGCCGACGCTCGGCCGCACCGAAATCGACATGCAGAACGGCGTGGCGCAAGGCGTGAGCGTCGAGGATTCGATGAGCATGGTGCACATCTCCTACGGCATGAACAAGCCGGCGTCACCGAACCTGCTGAGCGAAGTGGCGATCGTCGCGCGCATGGCGCACGCGACGCTCGGCAGCGCCAAGGTCGACTGGCTCGCGCATGCAGACGACTACGCGATGATTCGCGACGGCATCGAGAAAGTGATCGACGGTTTCGAGAATTACAACGAGCGCCTGAAGCAGCCGGGCGGCTTTCATCTCGGCGTGGCGTCGCGCGATCGCGTATGGAAGACGCCGAGTGGCAAGGCGCAGTTCATCGTGCATGCAATCGCGGTGGATACGCCGATTCACCGCGCCCGCGCGCTGCACGGCGAGCGCCTCCTGACGCTGATGACGACGCGCTCGCACGATCAGTACAACACGACGATCTACGGCCTCGACGACCGTTACCGTGGCGTCTATGGCCAGCGCCGCGTGCTGTTCGCCAATCGTGAGGATATCGACATGCTCGGCTTCGAGCCGGGCGAGCTCGTCGATATCACGAGCGTATGGGATGACGGCGTGGAGCGCCGCGTCGAGGGCTTTACGCTGGTCGAGTATGACATTCCGCGTGGCTGTCTTGGCGCGTACTATCCCGAGACGAATCCGCTCGTGCCGCTTGCGTCCGTTGCGGATGGCGCCGGTACGCCGACATCGAAGTCCATTCCCGTGTTGTTGCGTTCTGCCAGTCGAGCCTTTGCCGCCTGAGGTTGCACTTGAGCGTGGCTTTGCAGACCGCTTGTTGACGCGCCCGTGACCGCGCGCTGAGGCGGCGTTCGAGCGCGGCGGCGCCGCAGAAGAAGCGGTCGACGACCGCGCCGAGCGCCGCCAGAATGCCGACGCACGCGATCCATCCAAACGCGAGGTTGTCGAGCGTGCAACTTACGTAGACGCCGCCCGCCATCGCCACGAGGAACACCAGCATGACGAGCCCGAACGGGGGCGATTCCTCGTTCTCGGTGCGGCGGCGTAAACCGGCGAAGCCGTTCCTGCGCGATGCGTTGTACCGTCCCACGCCCTGCATGCCTGCGATTGCGTTCATTTTCTTCTCCAAACTGCTGCAAGTTTTTGTCCGCACAACTTACGCAGAAGGAGACAGCAGAGGAATCAGATTCGTCCGAACAGTAGACTACAGGTTTGGCTCTTGACTTCTCGGTGAAACGGCGCTTTTACGCGGCTCATTTCGCGCCCGCGAACTCCTGCACATCGGCGTCGGCAACGCCGGCGAGCGGCACGACGCCCGACGGTCCCATCGCGCGGGGTTGCAGCAGCAGCGCGACCAGCCCGGTCCACCCCGTCTGGTGCGACGCCCCTACGCCCCGGCCGTTATCGCCGTGGAAATACTCGTGAAAGAGCACGAGATCGCGGGAGCGGGGATCGGCCTGCAGCAACGGATACGCCCCCATCACGGGCCGCTCGCCGTTCTTGTCGAGCAGAAAAAGCGTCGTCACGCGACGCGCGAGTTCATCGGCGATTTGGGCAAGCGAGAACGTCTGTCCCGAGCCGGTCGGATACTCCACGCGAAAATCGTCGCCGTAGTAGCGGTGAAATTCGAGAATCGATTCGATCAGCAGATAGTTCACCGGCATCCACACCGGCCCGCGCCAGTTCGAGTTGCCGCCGAACACGCGCGACGTCGATTCGCCCGGCTGATACTGCACGCTGAAGCTCTCGCTGTTGTGATAGAAGACGAACGGCTCGTCGAGATGGACACGCGAAAGCGCGCGCACGCCGTGATCGGAGAGAAACTCGGTTTCGTCGAGCATGCGCTTGAGAAGCGCTTTCATGCGATGCCCGCGCAACAGCGACAGCAGCACGCTATTGCCCTGCCCGGCGACGTTCCATCGCGACACGAGCCGCGACAAATCCGGCCGATGCTCCAGAAACCAGTGCAGCCGGTCGCGCAAGCCCGGCAACGCGCGATGCACGCTCGGCTCCAGCACGTGAACCGCGAAGAGCGGTATCAGGCCGACGATCGAGCGCACGCGCATGGGCACGCTCGAGCCATCGGGCAGGCGCAGCTTGTCGTAGAAGAATTCGTCCTCGCTGTCCCAGAGGCCGGTATCGCAGCCGTCCTCGCAACTCACCGCTTCCGCGATATACAGGAAGTGCTCGAAGAACTTCACCGCGATATCGACGAACACCTTGTTCGCATACGCCAGTTCCAGCGCGATACGCATCAGGTCGAGCGCATACGCGGCCATCCACGCGGTGCCGTCGGCCTGGTCGATATGACCGCCCGTCGGCAGGGGCGACGAGCGATCGAAGATGCCGACGTTATCCAGCCCGAGAAAGCCGCCCTGAAAGATATTGCGGTCGTCGGCGTCCTTGCGGTTGACCCACCACGAGAAGTTGAGCAGCAGCTTGTGGAACACCAGCTCCAGAAAATCGCGGTCGCCGACACCCGTGATTGCGCGATCGATCTCATACACGCGCCACGTCGCCCACGCATGGACGGGCGGATTGGCGTCGCCGAACGCCCATTCGTAGGCGGGCAACTGGCCGTTCGGATGCTGATAGCGGTCCTTCACCAGCAGCAGCAATTGCCGCTTGGCGAACTCGGGGTCGATGAGCGCAAACGCCGCCGCATGGAACGCGAGGTCCCACGACGCGTACCACGGATACTCCCACTTGTCCGGCATCGACACGATGTCCGCGTTGCACAGATGCCGCCAGTCGTAGTTGCGCCCGAAGCGCCGCTGCTTCGGCGGTTTCGGCTGCAACGGATCGCCGTCGAGCCAGCGGGTGACATCGAACTGATAGTACTGCTTCGACCACAGCATGCCCGCGAGCGCCTGCCGCTGCACGAGCCGCTGGTCGGCGTCCGCGATCTCGTGCTGAAGCGCGCCGTAGAACTCGTCCGCTTCCGCGATGCGTCGCGCGAATAAAGCATCGGCGTCGAGCGGAACGCCATCAGGCGCGGATTCGGGACGCCAGCGCAGGTACACCGTCGCCTTCCCATGCGCCGCAAGCTCAAGATGGAAGCGGGCCGCCGCGCGTGTGCCGGTGTCGCGGCGGATCGCGCCTTCATCGGCATGCAGCACGTAGTCGTTGAAGCCGTCCTTGAAGGGCCCCGCGCCGTCCATGTGGAACAGGCGCTTCACGTTGGTCTCGTTCTCGCAGAACATCCATTCGACGCCCTGCACATCCGGCGACCATGCGGTGACCACCATCGGTTCATGGCCCAGGTGCCGCGCCGCCACGTACGTCGTGCCCTGCACCGATTCGAGCGTGAGCGATGGCTTCGTCGACGTCGGCTTCCACGACCACGTGTTGCGCGCCCAGATTTGCGGCAATGCGTCGATGACCGCGGCCTCGTTCGCGCGATTTTCGATGCTCACACGCATCACGATATCGTCCTCGGTGTGCTTCGCGTATTCCACGTGCACGTCGAAGTAGCGTTCGTCGTCGAAGGCGCCGGTATCGAGGACTTCGTACTCGGGCATGTCCGCGCCGCGACGCGCGTTTTCATCGACGAGATCGGCGTACGGAAACGCCGCGTGCGGGTACTTGTACAGCATGCGCATGTAGGAATGCGTCGGCGTGCCGTCGACGTAGAAATACAGCTCCTTCACGTCCTCGCCGTGATTGCCCTCCTGATTCGTGAGGCCGAAAAGCCGCTCCTTCAGGATCGGATCGCGTCCGTTCCAGAGCGCGAGCGAGACGCACCAGTTGAGCTTGTCGTCGCCGAAGCCGGCGATGCCGTCCTCGCCCCAGCGATACGCGCGGCTCCGCGCATGATCGTGCGGGAAGTACTCCCATGCGGTGCCGAATTCGCTGTAGTCCTCGCGCACCGTGCCCCACTGGCGCTCGCTCAAGTACGGGCCCCAGCGTTGCCAGCGCGGGCAGTCGCCGCCATGCAGCCGCGAGCCTTCGACGGTATGGATCTGGTTGACGGTGCGCGGCTTCGGCATGGGAGTTCCTCGGTGCGGCTATGGGTGATTGTCAAAGACGCCCAATTTAACGCGATTCGACGAGCGCCCGCACAAACGATGCATCATGCGCCACCGATCAGCTTCTCGACGCGCATCAGCTCCGCGAGCGACCACGCCTGAAACGGCGCGCCGCCGGGCATATGCGGCGCTTCGCCGTCCGCGACTTCGCTGATATGGCCGATGCCGTAATGTTCGAGATGCGCGTGAAGCGGCGCGAGAAAGCGCTCGCGCACGCCGGCTGCGCCATGCACGCGCAGCCACGCTTCGACGAACGGGCCCATGAGCCACGGCCACGCGGTGCCCTGGTGATAAGCGCCATCGCGATCCAGCAAGCCGCCTGCATAACGCGAACGATACGCCGGGTCCGATGGCGCGAGCGTGCGCAGCCCGAGCGGCGTCAGCAAGTGCGCTTCGACCTGAGCGATAACCGCACGCGCGATCTCGTCATCGACGATGACATACGGCAAACCGCCGACCGCGAAGATCTGATTCGGACGGATCGAGCGATCGAGTTTGCCCGGCTCGTGACCGGCATCGACGACATCGTAGAGCGCGTGCGTCTGCGGGTCGACGAAGCGCGCCTGGAACGCCTGCTGCGCGCCATCGCGCATCGGCTGCCAGCGCGCGTTCCACGCCGACGCGATCGACAGCGCGTTGATCCACAGCGCCTGCACTTCGACCGGCTTGCCGATGCGCGGCGTCACGACCCAGTCGCCCGCCTTCGCGTCCATCCACGTGAGTTGCACGCCGGGAACGCCTGCGCGCAAGAGGCCGTCGTCGTCCGCGGCGATGTTGAAGCGCGTGCCGCGCATATAGCCTTCCAGGATTGCATCGACGGTGCGTTGCAGGCGCGTCGTGGTCGCGGCGGGCGCATGGCCGGTCGCGAGATAGTCGTGGACCGCGATCACGAACCACAGCGACGCATCGACGGAGTTGTATTCGGGCAGGCCGCCGCTATCGGGGAAACGGTTAGGCAGCATGCCTTCGGAGAGCGTGTCGGTCCATTCGAGCAAAATCGATTCGGCATCCTGATGACGTCCCGAAGCGAGCAGCAGGCCGCGCATCGAGATGAACGTGTCGCGGCCCCAGTCGGTGAACCACGGAAAGCCCGCGATGATCGTGCGCCCGTGCTTGCGCGCAACGACATAGGCATCGGCCGAGCGCGCGAGCCGCGAGCCAAATGCGGCGCGGCGCTCGCGCTCCCGCGCGTCGAGTTGCGATGCAAGCGCGAGCGCATCGCGTTCGCGCGGCGGATCGTCGGCGGCACTGGCGTGCAGGATCAGCACCGCTTCGCCGCCCGCGAGATCGAAGTGAAAGACGCCGGGCGTCGCAAGGTCTTCGATGTCGTCGAGCCCGCGCTCCCGTTCGCGCACATACAGAAAGTTGCGATACCAGTCCGGCGCGTGTTCGTATGCGCCATTGCTCGTCGCGCCGATGGCAGGCAGGTCGCCATAGGGTCGCCAGTGCACGCGCTCGCCATCGACGGTCGCATCGAAGCTGAAGGACGCGTTCTCGCGATGCAGCGCGTGATAATCGCGCCCGGACAACAGTGGGCGCACGTGCAGCGCCGCTCGGGTCGCTGGTCCTTCGAGACGCCAGCGCAACACGGTCTCGCCGCTCTCCTTCGCGACGAACACCTCCGCCAAGGCCATCGCGCTCTCGCCGATGCGATACCGCCACGTCGGCCACGGCGATGTATCGAAGGAATCGAGATACGCCGATGCGTCCGGATACAGCACGTCCGGCGCGTAACGCTGCATCGTAAGCGGAACGCGTGCGCCGTCGACATCTAGCCAGGCCTCCACGCCGTTGACGAGCACGACGCGCCCGGCGGGCGGCTGCGTCGCCGTAAGCAGGAGCGAGTGATAGCGACGCGTGCGCGCGGTCCCCACCGTCCCCGATGCAAAGCCGCCATGCGCGTCCGCTTCGAGCCATTCGTCTTCGAAGCGCGCCGGGTCGAGCGCCGTCATGCCGACACCTCCTTGCGATAGTCGGCGAGCGCGCGGCGCGCTTTGCGGCGGATGGCCTGCTGCATGCGCGGCGTCCAGCCCAAGCACCAGCCGGCGGGACCGAGCGCCTGACGGCTCCAGCGCCAGAGATCGAAGGCGTCCGTCTGTTCGAAGATGAGTCCGTCGCGGATCGTGAAGCGCGTGCGTATCTCGTTGACGACGGGCCGGCCCGTCGCGGAGTACGTGTAGCGGACGACGGCAGTCGCGTTCGCGGTTTGCCCGAGCGCCTCGATGCCGTCGACGCTCAATGCGAAGTCGCGCGCGCGATGCAGCAGCATGCGCCACATGTCGCCCGCTTCACGGCCGAACAGCACGCCGAAGGCAGGGTCTTCGAAGCGGACGTCGGGTGCGTAGCAGGCGGCCATCGCGTCGGCGTCGACGTTTCCGAAAGCGCGGTAGAAACGCTCGATGAGTTCGATGTTCGTATTCGGCATGGCGGATCGATTGTGCGTGTTGGCGGCGGCGGCGTGCACGAAGTCGCATTCTCGCGCGACTGCGGCCTGTCTGCATGACCGCGGATTCCCTGATGCGAATCACGAAATGCCGAAGTAGATAAAAACCGCGTGCGTCATTTAAAAGCCAAGGGTCATTATTCTACGAATAGGATGTTTCTTATTTTTATCTGAGATTGTTCTTAATCAAAAAATGACAATTCAACCGGGATCAACGGCGCATAATGTTTTCTAACCGATATCCTAAAGATAGCCATTTAAATATAATCCGGTGGCCGCACCGCTGGATGAATGAATCCGGCCGCGCCGCCATACCGCGTCGACCTGGCACCGACGCCGATCACGAACCGCTGCAGCACAGAAGTAGAGCGCGATGAGAATCAAGCCCACAATGAGTACGCCATCTCAGGCGTCCGCGGATTATTTCCTGAATGACACCCGAACCGGCGTCATTATTCGCGTCATTCAGTCGGTATCGCCGGATAATGTTATTTACGTACTTAAAACCGAAAATGAATCGCTATATTGCGCGCGACTGGATTATCGGGAATACCCCGATCGTAATTCGGTTCTGCTGATGGCATTCGAATTCGGGTTTTCTGTCACGATGACCGGAGACGCGGGCCACAGTATCACCGACATTTCCGCTGCACTGCCCGGCGCTCCGCGACTTCCTTCCATTGACGCCACCTGGCACCTCCTGGAGGACGTCAGGACGGGAGGCATCGCCCAGATCGAAGATGCCGATACGCTCGCGAGCATGGCGTACATCGTGCGCAGCACGGACGGCTCGCACCATTGCGCGCAGATTCGTCCGCGCGAGCACGGCTATCGCAACGCGTTGCTGATGGCGGCATTCAGGGCAAGCCTTCCTGTCACCGTGGCCGGCGACGCCGACTATTACCTCACGGCGCTATCGGTCGGATCGAAGGCGTTCGGGCCGCACCTGAGCGCCGCGCCCGCCTTCATCTCGAGCACGCCGCGCTCCGGCGTCATCGACGAGATCACGGACAAGGAAGTGTCCAACACGCTGATCGTCATCGTCAAAACGCCGGACGGCACGCGCTATCACGCGCAGATCGACCGGCAGGAGCACGCGAACCGGAACAACCTCCTGTTGCTCGGACTCAAGACGGGCTTGCCGGTTACGGTCAACGGGGATAAGGAGCACTACGTCACCGGCATCGCGGTCGGCGCGCTGAGTGCGCCCGCCGCGCCGTCGCTCGTGCTCTTCGGGGCCAAGCTGACGGAGACACGCAGCGGCATGCTCGTGCGCATCATCGATTCCGATTCGCTCGAGAATATCCGCTACGTGCTGCGTACCCCCGATGGCGCTCACTACTGCGCGCAGATGAACACCGTGGATCACCCGAGCCGGCACCAGATACTGATGTCCGCGCTGGCGAAAAGTCTGCCGGTCAGCATTTGCGCCGACGACGCTTCGACGATCACCGGCGTCGCGATCGGCCTGCCGCGTGCGGGCAGCCCGACGTTCCATTGCGGCGCAACGCGCTTCGCGACGAGCGAAATGGGGAACATCATCAGAGTGATCGACTCCGACCTGCTCGGCGCGGGCGCCGTCTATGTGCTACAGACGCCCGACGGCAACGAGTGGTGCGTGCCGCCGCTCGCGCACACCGAACCGGCGCGCGGCGAACTGCTGACCGCCGCGCTGACGTCGGGAATGACCGTCACGGTCCACGGCAGCAGCGCCGAGAACATGCCGTATGGCGCGGGAAGCGTAATGGTCGAGTGGCCGTGACCGCACGCTGATCTGCTGATCAGATGCTGATCAGATGCTTAAAAGCGTCACCGCGTGAATGAGCAAGCCGACCGCGCCGCCCACCAGCGTGCCGTTCACGCGGATGAACTGTAGATCGCGGCCGATGTTCAGTTCGACATCACGCACGAGCGTCGCGTCGTCCCATTGCTTGACGGTCGCGGCGATGTGCTTCGCGATGCCTTCGCGCAACTCGGGCGCGAGCGCCTTCAACGCATCGCGCATATGCTCGTTGATCGACTCGCGCAGCGCGGGATCGCCGCCCAGCGATTGGGCGAAGCCGGACGCCACCTGAACCACTTTCACATGCAGCGCGGAATCGGCGCGCTGCAGGTCGGCCCCGAGCCATGCGGTGAATTCGTCCCACAGGCCATCGACATAGCCGCGCAACTCGGGCTTGTCGAGCCACTCGCGCTTGTGCAGGTCGATGCGCTCCTTGAACGCCGGGTCCGACTTCAGGCGTTCGACGAAGCGTTCCACAGCGGCGTCGAAGGCCTTCCGGCGCTCGTGCTCCGGGTCGCTCGTCACGTCGTGCAGCCATTGATTCGCGCCGCGCACGAGGCCCGCCGCGAACTTGTTGCCGAGGTCGGCGGCGTCCAGCCCGACGAAACCGAGCATGCCGACGAGCTTCGGATACTCCTCCCCCGCGACCGCGACGATGCGCGCCGCCAGCATCTCCTGCACCTCGGGCTTGTCGAGCCACGCGGCCATCTGCTTGAGACCCTCGTCCAGCAGCAATTGATGACGGCGGTCGGCGGTCAGCGTGGACAGTAGATTGCCCGCCGCGGCGGACAAATCGAAGGCCTCGGCCCGGCGGCGGATGGCTTCGTGAAGCGTGGCCCTGACGCGCTCGTCGTCGACGAAAGACAGCAACTGGCCGACCGCCGTCACTGCTTTTCTGCCGAGCAGGTCGGCGTTCTTCGGCTCCGCGAGCCACGCGGACAGACGGCTCGCCGGATCGAAGGCGTTGACGCGCTCGACGAGCGCATCGGTGCCGAGGAAGCGGTCGCGCACGAAAACGGCGAGGTTGTCCGCCACGCGCGCCTTGTTGGCGGGCAGGATGGCCGTGTGCGGAACCGGCACGCCGAGCGGATGCCGAAACAGCGCGACGACGGCGAACCAGTCCGCGAGCGCGCCGACCATCGCGGCTTCCGCGAACGCCGATACCCACGCCCACGCGCCCGCATCGTGCTGGCTCTTGGCAAGCGCGAACAGCGCGCCCGCCGCGACCAGCAAGCCGGCGGCGAACCACTTCATTCGTTTCAGGGCTACGGCTTTATCCTGCGTGTCCATCGAGTCGTCATCGCGAGTGGTGGAAAGGGCGCCAGCATATCAATGCCGCCGCTGCAACGCCAACAGCGCGGATCGACGCGACGAACGCGGCGCCGTCCTTCACGCCGCGTCTTCCGCGCGCTGCGTGCGCCCGAGCACCGGCCGCAACGCCGTGCCCGTGTGACTGCGCGGATGGCTCGCGAGCGTCTCCGGGTCCGCCGCCGCGACGATCGTCCCGCCGTTCACGCCGCCTTCCGGCCCGAGGTCGAGCACCCAGTCGGCTTCGGCGATCACGTCGAGATCGTGCTCGATGACGATCACGCTATGCCCGCCGTCCACCAGCCGGTGCAGCACGCGAATCAGCTTCGCGACGTCCGCCATGTGCAGGCCGACCGTCGGTTCGTCGAGCACGTACAGCGTGTGCGGCGGCTTCTGGCCGCGCCGCGTGATGTCGTCGCGCACCTTCGACAACTCGGTGACGAGCTTGATGCGCTGCGCCTCGCCGCCCGACAGCGTCGGCGACGGCTGGCCGAGCGTCAGATAGCCGAGGCCCACGTCCTTCATCAGCTGCAGCGGATGCCCGATGCTCGGCATCGACGAGAAAAACTTCACGGCTTCGTCGATCTCCATCGTCAGCACTTCGCCGATGTTCTTGCCGCGCCACGTCACCGCGAGCGTTTCGGGATTGAAGCGCTGGCCGTGACAGACGTCGCACGGCACCTTGACGTCCGGCAGGAAGTTCATCGCGATCGTGCGCACGCCCTGGCCTTCGCAGGCGGGGCAACGGCCATCGCCCGTGTTGAACGAGAAACGCGACGGCTTGTAGCCCCGCGCGCGGGCTTCGAGCGTATCGGCGAACAGCTTGCGGATGGTGTCCCACATGCCGATGTACGTCGCCGGGCACGAACGCGGCGTCTTGCCGATCGGCGTCTGATCGACTTCGAGCACGCGGTCGATCGCCTCGAAACCGGTGACGCCCGAGCAGCCGTGCCATGTATGGACGACATCGAACTTCGGACGCGGCGCTTCCCGCGCGAGCACGCTCGAGCGCGACTTCGCGGCGGGCTTGCCCTGCGCCGCCTGCGCCGTTTTGCGCGCGCGGCGCTCGGCCGGCGACGACAGCGCCGAACGGCCGACGGCATCCAGCAGATTGGTCATCAGCACGTCGCGGGCGAGCGTCGACTTGCCCGACCCCGACACGCCCGTGATCGCGACGAGCCGGTTGAGCGGCACGCTCGCCGTCACGTTGCGCAGGTTGTGCAGCGTCGCGTTCTCGACCGTGAGCCACTGTTCCGGCACGGCGGCACGCTTGCCCGACCCGGCGCGCACTTCCCGGCGCGGCTGCAGCGGATGCACGATCGGGTTCGCCAGCATCTGCCCGGTCAGCGACGCCTTGTGCGCCGCGAGGTCCGTCACGCTGCCCTGCGCGACGACCGTGCCGCCGCGCTTGCCCGCGCCCGGACCGATGTCGATGATGTGGTCCGCGCGGCGAATAGTGTCCTCGTCATGCTCGACGACGACGAGCGTATTGCCCTTGTCGTTCAGCTTTTTCAACGCGGACAGCAGGATCAGGTTGTCGCGCGGATGCAGACCGATGGTCGGTTCATCGAGCACGTAGCACACGCCCTGCAGATTGCTGCCCAGCTGCGCGGCCAGCCGGATGCGCTGCGCTTCGCCGCCCGAGAGCGTAGGCGCCGCGCGATCGAGACTCAGGTAGCCGAGCCCGACTTCTTCCAGAAACTGCAAGCGCCCTTCGATTTCGCTGACGACGTCGCGCGAGATATCCGCATCGCGGCCCGTCAGCTTGAGGCCCGCAATCCATTCGCGCGTGTCCGTGACCGTCCAGCGCCCCACTTCGGTGATCGGATAATTGCCGAACGTCACGGCCCGCGCGACATCGTTCAGGCGCGTGCCTTCGCATTCGGCGCACGGCTGATCGACGATATCGTCCGGCTCCTGATCCACCGAGCCGATGCTCTGCTCGCGGCCCCGATCGTCCTGCGCGAAGACGGTGTCGTCGAACGCGGCGCGCTGCTCGCGCGTGAGCTTGACGCCGGTGCCGACGCACGTGTTGCACCAGCCATGCTTGCTGTTGTACGAGAACATGCGCGGGTCAAGTTCGGGATAGCTCGTGCCGCACGTGGGACAGGCGCGCTTCGTCGAGAATACGATCGTTTCTTCGCTGCCGCGCCGTTTGCCATTCGACAACGCGCCGTGCAGTTCGTGAAGCGGCGCGCACAGGTGCATCACGCCCTTGCCGACTTCGAGCGCGTCTTCGAGCATGCGCCGCAGTTGCGCCTCGTTATCCGCCGATACGACGAGGTCCGCCACCGGCAGTTCGATCGTATGTTCGCGGAAACGATCCAGCTTCGGCCACGGATCGACCGGGTGAAACTCGCCATCCACCCGCAGATGCGTATTGCCGCGCGCCTTCGCCCACTTCGCGAGATCGGTATAGACGCCCTTCCGATTCACGACGAGCGGCGCGAGCAGCCCGACATGCTGTCCCTTGAAATCGCGAAGAATCTGCGCCGCGATGGACTCCGCGCTTTGCGCCTGCACCGGCGTGCCGTCGTTGACGCAGTGCTGGATGCCGAGCTTCACGTACAGCAGACGCAGGAAGTGCCAGACTTCCGATGTCGTCGCGACCGTGCTCTTGCGCCCGCCGCGCGACAGGCGCTGCTCGATCGCGACGGTCGGCGGAATGCCGTAGACGGCATCGACTTCGGGCCGCCCCGCCGGCTGCACGATGGAACGTGCATACGCGTTCAGCGATTCCAGATAACGGCGCTGGCCTTCGTGAAAGAGGATGTCGAACGCGAGCGTCGACTTTCCCGAACCGGACACGCCCGTCACCACGTTGAACTTGTTGTGCGGAATATCGACATCGAGCGATTTGAGGTTGTGCTCGCGCGCATTGACGATCCGCACGACGCCCTCGCCCTGCAGCGCGCGCCGTGCGCTCGCCACTTCCGCCGCGAGTTGCAGCGGCACGCCCGCGCGCTTTTCCGCCGCGCCCGGCTGCATCGCTTCTTCGTAGTCGAGCAACGCGCGGCCCGTGTGCGACGCTTCGCAGGCGGCCACATCGTCGGGCGTGCCGACGCACACCACTTGCCCGCCGCCGTCGCCGCCCTCGGGACCGAGATCGATGATCCAGTCCGCCGCGCGAATCACGTCGAGATTGTGCTCGATGACGATCAGCGAATGACCGCGTTCCAGCAGGCGGCGCAGCGCCTGCATCAGCTTGGCGATGTCGTCGAAGTGAAGGCCCGTCGTCGGCTCGTCGAACATGAAGAGCCGGTCTTTCTGGTTCGGCGATGCGGTCTCCGCCAGAAAGCCTGCGAGCTTGAGGCGCTGCGCTTCGCCGCCCGACAGCGTCGGCACCGGCTGACCGAGCTTCACGTATTCGAGGCCCACGTCGACGATAGGCTGCAACACGCGCAATACTTCGCTATCCGAAGCAAACAGCGACACCGCCTCGCTGACGGTCAGCTCCAGCACGTCCGCGATGCTCAGTTCACGGCCGCCGCGCTCGATCTTCACATCGAGAATTTCCGCGCGATAACGCCGGCCGTCGCAATCGGGGCAGCGGAGATAGACATCGCTCAGGAACTGCATTTCGACGTGCTCGAAGCCCGAGCCGCCGCAGGTCGGGCAACGGCCATCGCCCGAATTGAAGCTGAACATGCTCGCGCCGTAACCGCGCTGCGCGGCGAGCGGCGCCTTCGCGAAAAGCTTGCGGATTTCATCGAACGCGCCGACGTAGCTCGCCGGATTCGAGCGCGCCGTGCGGCCGATCGGCGATTGATCGACGAACACCACGTCGTCCAGTTGCTCCGCGCCTTTCAGCGCACGGAACGCGCCGGGCGTTTCCGTCGCCTTGCCGAAGTGGCGCATCAGCGCGGGCGCGAGCACGTCCTGAATCAGCGTCGACTTGCCCGAACCCGATACGCCCGTCACGCAGACGAGACGCTGCAACGGAATCTCGACCGTCACGTCCTGCAAGTTGTGATCGCTCGCGCCTTCGAGCACAAGGCGCGGCGTGTTCGCATCGACCACGCGGCGCGTCCAGTTCGCCGCGTGCGCGACCTGCTTGCGGCCGCCCAGATACGCGCCGGTGAGCGTGTCGCTGGCTTGAATGTCGTCGGGCGTGCCGTCGTAGACGATCTCCCCGCCGCGCTCGCCCGGCCCCGGCCCCATGTCGATGAGACGATCGGCGGCGAGCATCACGGAAGGATCGTGCTCGACGACGACGAGCGTATTGCCCGCATCGCGCAGACGATGCATCGCTTCGACGATGCGGTTCAGGTCGCGCGGATGCAGCCCGATGCTCGGCTCATCAAGCACGAACAGCGTATTCACGAGCGACGTGCCGAGCGCCGTCGTCAGGTTGATGCGCTGCACTTCGCCGCCCGACAGCGTGCGGCTCTGGCGATCGAGCGTCAGATAGCCGAGGCCCACGTCGCACAGATACTTGAGGCGCGTCCGCACTTCGGCGTGCAGCAGCTTCAGCGCTTCGTCGAGCAAGGTAGAAGGCAGCGTCAGTGAGTCGAAGAAGCGGCGGATGCGCTCGATCGGCATCAGCATCAGATCGTGCACGGTCAGGCCCGGCAGTGCTTCGAGCTGATCGCGCGTCCAGTCGACGCCGTTCGGCAGGAAACGATCGGCGGGGGCGAGGACGGCATCGGCCTGTTCCTTCGTGCCGAGACGCCACAACAGCGATTCGGTCTTGAGACGGGCACCCGCGCACGCGGGGCACGTCGTATAGCTGCGGTACTTAGACAGCAGCACGCGAATATGCATCTTGTACGCCTTCGACTCAAGATAGTCGAAGAAGCGCTGCACGCCGTACCACTGGCTTTGCCACTTGCCGGTCCAGTCGGGCGAACCTTTGATGACCCAGTCGCGTTCTTTCTGCGTCAACTCGTTCCACGGCACGCCGAGGCGGATGCCCGCCTTCGCGCTGTATTTCACGAGGTCGTCCTGATTCTCTTTCCACGCCGGCGTTTGCAGCGTCTTGACCGCGCCTTCGCGCAGCGTCTTCTTCTCGTCCGGAATCACAAGGCCGTAATCGACGCCGATCACGCGCCCGAAACCACGGCACGTCTCGCACGCGCCATACGCCGAGTTGAACGAGAACAGCGCCGGTTGGGGATCGGCATAACGCACGTCGCTTTCGGGGCTATGCAGGCCGGTCGAGAAGCGCCAGATGTCCGGCTCGCCCTCTTCGTTCAGCACGTAGACGTTCACGCGCCCGGTGCCGCGCAACAGCGCGCCTTCGATGGCTTCCAGCGCACGCGAGCGCTCGGTGTTCTGCAAACGGAACCGGTCCGCGACGACATCGAGTACCTGCCGCGCGCCCGCGTCCGTCTCTACGTGGCGTTTCGCCTGCACGCGCGTGTAGCCGCTCGCGGAGAGCCATTGCGCGATTTCGTCGTCGCTCGTGGCGTCGGGCAATTCGACGGGAAAGGTGATCGCGAGACGCGGATCGCCGGCGCGCGTGCGTTCGAGCAGCTCGGCATAGATCGTCTCGGGCGTGTCGTGCCGTACGAGATGCGCGGTCTTTTTGTCGAACAGTTCGGCGGCGCGTGCGTAGAAAAGCTTCAGGTGATCGTTCAGTTCGGTCATCGTGCCGACGGTCGAGCGCGAGCTACGCACCGGATTCGTCTGGTCGATGGCGATGGCGGGCGGCACGCCGTCCACGCGATCCACCTGCGGGCGGTCCATGCGGTCGAGAAACTGGCGCGCGTACGCGCTGAACGTTTCGACGTAGCGGCGCTGGCCTTCGGCGTAGAGCGTATCGAAGACGAGGCTCGATTTGCCCGACCCGGACGGACCCGTCACGACGGTCATCTGGCCGGTGTGCAGGTCGAGGTCGAGATTCTTGAGGTTATGTTGACGGGCGCCGCGAATGCGGATTGCGTTGTTCGATGCCAATTTTTCAACCGGTTCAAGGTGATGGACGGCTCTCGCGCGTCGGTCGACAGCCGTGGGCGGCGCGCACAAGTGTTCGGCAGCGCGCGCCTGCCGCAGCGAACAGTACTGTACACCTATACAGTATGTGTCGCCAGACGCGCCAGAAGTGTGCGCTTGTGCCTTTGCAAGTAGCTCGCCCGGTCGGCGTCAGCGGAGGTGCGCGATGAGGGCGTCTGCCACCGCATCGGGCGCTTCGCGCGGCGGAAAATGCCCCGCGCCGGCGATGACTACGCGCCGGTAACCGGCCGTGAAGCACGCCTCCTTGCCCTCGGACATCGACGGATCGTCGCAGGTATCGGCGCCGCCCTGGATCATCAGCGCGGGCACGCCGATCTGCTCGATCCCGCGCAGGCGCTCGTAAAGCGGCGCGAGCGACGCATCCGAGGGCTGATCGCTGCGCCAGCGCCGCCGATAGGCGTTGAGCGTGACCGCCACCCAGTCGGGGTTGTCGAATGAGCGGGCGGTGGCGGCGAACTCGGCTTTGTCGAACCAGCCGGGCGGCGACCACGTGTCCCACTGGATACGCGCGAAGCCCTTGGGATCGGCGGCGACGGCGGCCGGTGCGTCATCGAGCGACATGAACCACTGATACCAGAAGCGCCGCGCCTGCCCGAAGTCCGGCGGCAGCGCGAACTCGCCGCGCGGCTGGAACGCGAGCGCAATCGCGGCCATGCGCCGCACGCGTTCGGGAAACAGCGCGGCGACCGTGTACGCGGCACGCGCCCCCCAGTCGTGGCCGACGATATCGAATCGCCCGATGCCGAGCGCGTCCGCCAGTTCGACGGCGTCGTTGGCGAGCGCCACGCCGGAGCCGTCGCGCACGGCAGCATCGCGCAGAAACCGCGTGCCGCCCGCGCCGCGCAACTCGGGCACGACGGTGCGAAAGCCCTCGGCGTTCAATCGCGCCGCGACCGCCGTCCACGCCCGCGCCGCGTCGGGCCAGCCGTGCAGCAGGATGACAGCCGGCCCATCGGCGGGGCCGGCGTCGGCATAGGCGATGTCCAGCGTCGGCGTTTCGGCGCGGCGGTCGAATTCGAGCATGGCGGCTCCGTTCAGACACACGAGACCGTTCATTCTAGGTCGATGGTCGTTCAAACGTGCGCCGTCCTGCGCCCTATCGACGGCTGACATCGTATAAGTGGCTTAGGGGTAAGTCCTGAGCCGAAGCATGTCGGCCGAGCCTTGACGCTTGCGGGAACCGCCCGGTATCGTCCTTGTAGGTAAACGGTTTCCTAACTCATCGCCGAAACGCGGCGCATGGTTGTACGACGTCAGCTAAATCCTCACGATATATCCGGCCAAACCGGAATGGAGACACGCATGAAGGACCGCAATCGCACTCTCACCTCGCCCCGACGCCGCAGCATCCTGAAGTTTGCCGGTGTATCGGCGAGCGCGCCGTTGATCGGCGGACTCGGCAGCCTGGGTGTCCTCGCCGGCTGCGGCGGCCACGACGATTCCGGCACCCCGGCGACCGCCGCCGATCCCATCTGGGGCCCGTCCGGTTCCGCGACGCAGATCGTCAACGCGTTGAAAAAGGTGTCGACGTCGATGGTGCCGGGCCGCCAGTTCCTCGTCACCGATTACGGCGCGAAGCCCTGCGCGGTCGTCGCGGCGGCGAATCCGTACACCGATCCATCGAAGTCGCCGCTCAGCACCGGCGCGGACCAGACGCACGCGCCCGGCTCCTTCGATTCGCGGCCCGCCTTTCTCGCGGCCATCGCGGCGTGCAGCGCGGCCGGCGGCGGGCGTGTCGTCGTGCCAACGGGGAACTGGTATTGCGCGGGGCCGATCGTGCTGCTGTCGAACGTCGACTTCCATCTGAGCGCGAACTGCGAAATCTTCTTCAGTCAGAACCCGGCGGACTTCGCGAAAGACGGCCCGATCGACTGCGGCGCGAACGGCAAGCTGTTTTATAGCCGCTGGCAGGCAAACGATTGCCTCAACTACGGCCCGCCGGTCTATGCGCGCAATCAGACCAACATCGCGATCACCGGCGAAGGCGATACCTCCGTGCTGAACGGCCAGGCGATGACGCCGTTCGCGGGCAGCGGCAACACCGCGACGTGCTGGTGGACGTGGAAAGGCAACAGCGGCGCATACGGCTTCGCGGGATCGTCGACGCCCTCGCAGGCATTCGCCAATCCGAATAACGTCGACCTGAAAACGGCCGCGCCCGGCATCGCCGATTCGCTCTACGCCAAGCTGACCGACCCGGCGACACCGTGGCAGCAGGACCAGAACTACCTGCCCGCGCTGTCCGAAGCCGGCGTCGCGATCGAGAAGCGCGTCTTCGGCATCGGGCATTATCTGCGGCCATGCATGGTGGAATTCATCGGCTGCACCAACGTGCTGATGGAGGGCTATCGCACGATCAACACGCCGTTCTGGCAGCACCATCCGACCGACTGCACCAACGTCGTGATCCGCAGCGTCACGGTCGACAGCATCGGCCCGAACAACGACGGCTTCGACCCGGACGCCTGCGACATGGTGCTCTGCGAAAACGTCACGTTCAACACGGGCGACGATTGCATCGCGATCAAGTCGGGCAAGGATCTCGATACGCAATACGGCCCCGCGCAGAATCACGTCATTCAGAACTGCACGATGAACAGCGGCCACGGCGGCATCACGCTCGGCAGCGAAATGGGCGGCGGCGTGCAGAAGATCTACGCGCGCAACCTGCAAATGCTGAATCAGTTCTGGGCGACGAACTCGCTCAACATCGCGATCCGCGTGAAGACGAACATGAATCGCGGCGGCTTCGTGAAGGACTTCTATGTCGACAACGTGACACTGCCGAACGGCGTGAGCCTCACGCCTTCCGGCTATGGCAGCAGTCTGCTCGCGGGCAGCCCGATCAATTCGACCGTTCCGCTCGGCGTGGTGACGGCGACGGCGGCGAACCCGTCGGCGGCGCAAGGCGGGATCATCACGTTCGATTGCGACTATCAGCCGTCGAAAGATGCGATCCGCACGCGGCCGGCGCTCGTGCAGAACGTCAACATCTCGAACGTGAAGGCGAGCAACGTGACCCTCAGCGGCAAGACGGGATCGTGCTTTCAGGCGATCGTCGCGCAAGGGCCGGTCGCGTTCGACTACAACGGCGCGCCGCCCACACCCGCGATTCCGGCGATCACCGGCGTGACCATCACCAATTGCGACTTCGGCACACCCGTCGCAGCGGGCCCGGCGACGGCGGCATCGCCCGGACCGATCTATGCGTACAACGTGCACGACATCAAGCTCGTCAACACGGTGATCGCGGGGCAGACGCTGAACCAGACGGTAAGCGATCCGCGCTAAGCGAAACGCGGGACTCGCGCGAATCCCGCTGTTCTAACGCTTCTCAACGCTTCGTCACCGCGACGCGTGCCGCGAACTCGACGCGGACTTCTTGCCCGCCGCGTGCGCGCGACGCGTCGCCCAGCCCTTCTTCGCGGACGCCGAACGATCGGCGGCCGAACGTCGGCTCGCGCTGGCGTGGGCCTGCTTCGACAGCGACTTGTGCGACGCCGCCTTCGTGCTTTCGCGCTTCAGTACGCGCGTCGACGTCTCCGAACGCTTCGCCTTCGATTCGGTGCTCGGGCTCTTCGTCTTGCGATGCGCGGCCTTCGTATCCTGCGCGGCCTTCTTGCGCGTGCCTTCCGACGCCTCGCCCTTCTTTGGCGCCTTCAGCTTGACGCCCGAGCGCCGCGCTTCCGACAAGCCGATGGCGATCGCCTGCTTCGCCGACTTCGCGCCGTGCTTGCCCTCGCGGACGTGATCGATCTGCTCCTTCACGAACGCGCCCGCCTGGGTGCTGGAGGACTGCCCTTCGCGCTTCGCTTTCTTTGCGCGCTCGACGGTTTTTTTCTCCGGCATGTCGGTGCTCCTTTTGAAGTTAGTCGTATCGCCCTTTGAGCAACGGGCGTGCCTTCTCGGCGCGGTAGAGAAGCACCGCATCGAAGGCATTCGCATGACGCGCAAACGATTGCGCGCTGCGGTTTCGCGCGTTTTCTGTAACGCGCCGAAATCAAGTCTTCTTCGATGCGGAGCGGTAGCCATGAACCCCACTCAAGACGACCGCGTTTCTGCCGATAAAGCTCCTATCCACCCCACCGCCAAACGTTCTCGATATAGGCGTGGTTCTGCCTCCTGTTCGACGGATTGCCTCTCGGCGGTGGTGGATAAGCTTCAACCGGTAAGCAATCCCCTGCAGCGCTTGAAGTCGTTCTCTCCTCCCTTTGAAAGGAAGCAACCATGCAAAAGTTCTTGAAGGCGTTAGTACGCGACGAACGCGGCGTCAGCGCGATGGAATACGCCATCCTGGCTGGCATCGTCGTGATCGCGCTGGTCGCGGCCGGCACCAGCTTCTCGACCGCGATCAGCGGCCTGTGGACTGGCATTACCAACGCCATCACCGCTGCGAAACCTTAATCGCCGGCGATGCACCCGGAGATCCGTGCAGCGCTTCGCCCGGATCTCCACCTTGCCGTTCTCCGTATTGCCAATTACCCATCGATCCATCGTGCCGACTCTTTCCGTTGTCATTCGTCTTGTCGTCGTCTGCGGGCTCCTGTGGCTCGCAGTCGTCGACGTGCGCGCGCGACGTCTGCCCACGAAAATAGTCCACGCGATCGGCGCGCTCTTTTTCGTCGATGCGCTCATGGCCGGCATGCCGCTCGACGACCTCATCGCGCATCTGGTGCTCGCGGTCATCGTCTTCTTCGCCTGTGCGCTGCTGTTCGCGGCGCGGCTCCTCGGCGGCGGCGATGCCAAGCTCGCCTCCGTCATCTTTCTGTGGGTCGGCTTCGGCCTGTCGCTCGCCACGCTCACGCTCGTGTCCGTGATCGGCACGCTCGTCTCGCTCCTCAGCCTCGCCACGCGCAACATGAATCCGTCGCAGCGCTTCGTCCCGCTGCGCGCGCTGGCGATGTTCTCCGCCCGGCGCGGTGTGCCGTACGGCGTCGCGCTCGCGTTCGGCGGCGGCGCGGTGATCGTGCTGCCCGCGGTGCTGCGCCTTCTTTCGACGCAATAGGACGGCATCCTCATGTCCAACATCATCAAATTCGCGGTGCTGCTCGTCGGCGCGCTTCTGATCGCGCTGATCGTGCGCGTGGTGATCGCCAGCGCATCGCATTCGGGCAAGTCCGCCGTCACGATGGAGAAAGTCCTCGTGAGCGCGGCACGCCTTCCGCAAGGACTGCTGCTTCGCGACGAGGATCTCTCGTGGAAGACGGTCGACAAGACGCAGGTGCCGCCGAACGCGATCGTTTCCGGCGATGCGAAAGCGCCCGAACTCAAGGGCGCGCTGCTGCGCCATCCGGTCGAGAGCGGCGCGGTGCTCGTCACCGACGATGTGATCCTCCCGAGCGCGCCCGGCTTTCTCGCCGCGACGCTCAAGCCGGAAATGCGCGCGGTGTCCGTCGCCGTCGATGACGTCTCCGGCAACGCGGGCCTGATCCAGCCGGGCGATTACGTGGACCTGCTGCTGACGCAACAGATGGAGCGCCGCACCGATTCGCCCGATCTCGCGGTATCGAGCGAGACGGTGGTCGAGCATGTCCGCGTGCTGGCGGTCGGCTCGGAGATCAAGCGCCCGAAGAACGACAGCGACGGGCAGGACGCCGCCATCGCCCGCGCCCGCACCGTCACGCTCGAAGTCACGCCGCACATGGGCGAAGTCGTCGCGGTCGCCGCGCGGCTCGGCAGCCTGTCGCTCGCGCTGCGCAGCTTCGCCACCGTCACGCGCGATCCGGCCGCGACGGCGGCATCGACGGCGGACGAGCGCAAGCCAATCTGGGCCGGCGACATTTCCCGCGCGGTCCGCGATCTGCCGCGCAACCGACAGGCGCCGGCCGGGACGGCGAACGCCGCGCCGCACGCGCCGGCCGTTGCACGCACCGTGACCATTTATCGCGGCTCCGAGAAGTCGGACACGTCGGGCGGCGCGCAAGCGGGCGTCACCGGTATCGCCGGCGTTTCGCCGCCGCTGCCGGCCCTTCCCACCGAACGTTGACGCCGCGTCACCGTCCTTTCGCGCGCCATCGCCAGGATTCAGGTTCATGAAAACGCAGTTCAGTTCGATCCGTACCGATGCAAGGCTGCTCGCCGCCCTGCCGATGTGCGCGGCCATCGCCGCGGGCACCGCGCAGGCAGCGGAGTCCGTGCGGCCGCCACCCTACACCGCACCGTCGATCGTGCGTGGGGCGACGCCGCCCGCCTACGCGGGCCAGCAAGGCCCGCTCACGCTCGATGCCGGCAAAGGCACGCTGCTGCAGTTCGGTGAACCGGCGGTATCGGTGTTCATCGCCGATCCCGCGATCGCCGATGTACAGGTGCCGTCGCCCAAATCGCTTTTCGTGCTCGGCAAGAAGACCGGCACGACGACGCTCTACGTGCTCGGCGCGAACAACAAGCCGATCGTGCAGCGCACGGTCGTCGTCACGCGCGACATGCTGACGCTGCGCGCCTCGCTCGCCGCCCGCTTCCCGAATACGAACCTCCAGGTCAGCACCGGACAAGGCTCCCTGCTGCTGACGGGCCAGGCCGCCACGGCCGCCGATGCGGACGCCATCGTGCAGGCGGTCACGCCGTATCTGGCGGACAAGGAAGTGCTGATCAACCGCATGACCATCGACCGGCCGTTGCAGGTGCAACTGCGCGTACGCATCACCGAGGTCGATCGCAACGTCACGCAGCAACTCGGCATCAACTGGCAGGCGATGGGCAACGCGGTCGGCAACTTCTATAGCGGCATCTTCAGCGGCCGTCCGATCTATAACCTGAGCAACCCCATCACCGGCTCGAATGGCAGCGTGTCGTATCCGGTTAACTTGCCGACCAACAATGCGTTCTCGATCTTCGGCGGCTTCAGGACCAACAACGTCGACATTCGCGCGCTCGTCGATGCGCTGAATCAGGAAGGCTTGCTCACGGTGCTCGCCGAGCCGAATCTCGTCGCGCTGTCCGGTCAGACGGCGAGCTTCCTCGCGGGCGGCGAATTTCCGATTCCCGTCTCGCAGACGAACGGCGCGATCTCGGTCGAGTTCAAGCAGTTCGGCGTCAAGCTCGATTTCACGCCGACCGTGCTGAACGACCGCCGCATCAGCCTGAAGGTGCGTCCGGAAGTCAGTCAGATCGACACGAGCGCGAGCGTCACCACCGGCGGCGTGACGGTGCCGGGGCTGTCGGTGCGTCGCGCGGATACGACCGTCGAGCTTGGCAGCGGACAGAGCTTTGCGATCGGCGGCCTCTTGCAGAGCAATACGAGCGACATCGTTTCGCAAGTGCCCGGTCTCGGCTCCATTCCCGTGCTCGGCAAGCTGTTCTCGTCGACGAACTATCTGAACAACAAGACCGAACTCGTGATCATGGTTACGCCGTATCTCGTCGAGCCGACGAATCCGTCGAATCTGCGCTCGCCGCTGGAATCGCTGATTTCGCCGTCGAGCGACGTCGAATACGGCTTCCGGCGCAAGAACGGCGGGGCCGTGGAAAGCGGTCAGCCGCGTCTCGTCGGCGCGGCCGGATATGTGTACTGAGGCCGCCATGAAACCCACACGACTGCTCTCTCTCCTTCTCGTCTGCGCGTTCGCGATGAGCGCGAGCGGCTGCTTCAAGCCGCCGCGCAACATGCCGGAAGCGTCGGTGATCGGCTTCGACGGCACGGCCGCCGTGCCGCCCGACTGCGCGAGCCTGTCGCGTCCGTCGCTGCTGACCGACGCCGGCATTCGCCGGCCGCGCATGCAGTGGGGATGCGCGACCTACACCAATCTCGCGGCGCAAGTCGCGCATGGCGAGGACCTCGTCGCGCCGCGCACGCTCGGCCCCGCCGATGCGGCCGTCGCGGCGAGCGCGGTGCGCCGGTATGAAACCGGCCGGGTGATCGAACTCGACAAGTCGACTTCACGCAGCAGCAAGTGACGAACGACAAGGCAGACATCCATGAGCACTGAATTCTCCTTCACGAAGAGCAAGTCCGGCGCGCGCAACGCGGACTTCATCGCGTTCGTCGCGGATCGCAAGACCGAGCAGATCGTCAAAAGCTTCGTGCTCGAACAGGCGATGCCGCATGCGCATGTTGCAGTCGGCAATGTCGACGACGCGATCGCCTATCTCGCGAAGATCGACCGCTCGCCGCTGTTCCTGCTCGTGGACTTGCAGCAATCGGTGATGCCGCTGTCCGATCTCGGCCGTCTCGCCGAAGTGTGCGAGCCGTCGGTGCAGGTCGTCGCGCTCGGCGAGCGCAACGATGTCGGCCTGTTCCGCAGCCTGCTGAAAATCGGCGTGCGCGACTATCTCGTGAAGCCGGTAACGGTTGAATTGCTGAAGCGCACGATCAGCGTGTCGGAAGGCAAGGTCAGTCCGGTGATGCTCGCGCGGGCGGGCAAAACGATCGCCTTCGTCGGCTCACGCGGCGGCGTCGGCGTAACGACGTTCGCGCTCAACGTCGCGCGCCATCTGTCCGAGGACACGCATCGGCGGGTCGCGTATGTCGATCTGAATCTCTACGGCAGCGCCGCCAATTCGATGCTCGGCCTGCAGACCAACAACGGTCTCGTCGATGTCTTGCAGAACGTGCACCGGCTCGATCCGCAATACGTCGAGCGCACGCTCGTCCCGAAGGGCACGCGCCTGTTCATGCTGTCGGCGGAACTGGAACTCGCCGCGGCGCGGCCTTTTTCCGCAGGCGCGCTGCAGCGCGTGCTCGAACTGCTGTGCGACAGCTTCCACTACGTGATTCTCGACGTGAGCAACCCGAACGACCCGCTTGCACAGGAAGCGTTCGATCACGCGGCGCGCGTCTATCTCGTTGCGGACCGCTCGGTACACTCGACGCGTTCGACCATTCGCCTGCTGCGGCACATCGAGGATCGCGACAACAACCCGCCGACCTCGCTCCTGCTGAACAACCCCAACGCCGCGACGAGCGGCAAGGTGCAGACGGGCGACTTCATGGCGGCAGTCGGACGCACCGTGCTGTACGAAATCCCGTTCGAGGCGAAGGCGCTCGCCACCGCCGAAAATCTGGGCGAAGCGCCGAAGGACAAAACAGCAAACGGCTTCAATCAGATGATTACGCGCATCGGCGGCGACCTGACCGGGCAGCAGGTCAGCGCCGAACGTTCCTTCTTCCAGAAGCTCAAGCGCGGGAGAGGATGATGTTCGGGCAGAAGCAGGCCTCGCGATCAACGCCGGAAGCGGACGAAGAAGCCGTCGCGCCGGTCGTTCATGCCGCGCCCGTCGCCCCGCCCGCGCGGCCCGCCGCGCCCGAAGGCAACGACGTGCTGGTGCGCTCGGACCTCTTCAGAGTCATTCGCAACGGCGTATTCGCAGCGATGAACCCGTCCGCGGCCGTGGGCAAGACGCGCGAGCAGATGAAGCCGGGCGTCGAGACACTCGTGCTCGATGTGGCCGAACGCGAGCGCCTGAACATCACCATCGCGGAGCAGCAGCAGATCGTCGGCGAACTGCTGAACGACATGTTCGGGCTCGGCCCGATCGAACCGCTGCTCGCGGACGACACCATCACCGACGTACTCGTCAACGGTCCCGATCAGGTCTACGTGGAACGTCACGGACGGCTAGAACTCACGAACTGCAAGTTTCGCGATAACAACCACGTGGTGAACGTGGCGCAGCGGATCGCGGCGGGCGTGGGGCGTCGCGTCGACGAAAGCAGCCCGATGGTCGATGCTCGTCTCGCCGATGGCAGCCGCGTGAACGTCGTGCTGCCGCCGCTCGCGATTCACGGCGCATCCATTTCCATACGCAAGTTCTCGAAGCGCAACATCACGCTGCATCGCATGGCGCAGCAAGGCAACATGTCCAGCGCGATGGCGACCGTGCTCAAGCTCGCGAGCACGTCGCGGCTCAACATCATCGTGTCGGGTGGCACCGGTTCAGGCAAGACGACGCTGCTGAACGCGCTGTCGCACTTCATCGAACATCGCGAACGCACGGTGACGATCGAAGACGCGGCGGAACTGCAGCTCGTGCAGCCGCATGTCGTGAGCCTCGAAACGCGCCCGGAAAACGCCGAAGGACTCGGCGCGGTCACGCAACGCGACCTCGTGCGCAACGCGCTGCGCATGCGCCCCGACCGCATCATTCTCGGTGAAACGCGCGGCGCGGAAGCCTTCGACGTGCTTCAGGCGATGAACACCGGTCACGACGGCTCGATGACCACCATCCACGCGAACACGCCGCGCGACGGCATCACGCGTCTGGAAAGCATGGTGATGATGGCGAACGGCAACCTGCCGCTGCTGTCGATCCGCCGCCAGATTGCGAGCGCGGTGCATATGATCGTGCAGATCGAACGCATGCGCGACGGCATGCGGCGCGTGACGCGCATCACCGAACTGGTCGGCATGGAAGGCGACGTGATCATCACGCAGGACCTGTTCACGTTCCGCTACGACGCGAGCGCCTATAGCGAGGAAGTCAAGGGCGTCTACGAATGTGCGGCGGTGCGGCCTTCGTTTGCGACGCGCGCTGCTTACTACGGTCTCGAAGATGCGCTGCTGGAGGCGATGAGGCCATGACCTCCGTCGACCTGATTACCTTCTGCGCGTTTGCCGGCGTGCTGCTGCTCGGCATCATGGCGCTCGTGCTGCAGGACATGCGCAATCAGAGGCCCGACGCTCGCATCCGCGCGCGCATCCGCTCGGCGTTTCCGCAGAACGGCATGCGCGTGCACGATGCGCGTCACGATCATTCGGACCTCTATACATTGAGCCGCAACGACAACGCGTTCAGCCTCTGGTTCGCGCCGCGAATCGCTCGGCTCAAGACGGTGGCCGGCGCGATCGGGTTGCGCGTGGTGCTGGGCGCGGCCATCGTCGCGGAGATCATCGCGCTCGCCATGGCGCGCTTTCTGCCCTTGCCTTCGATGCTGACGCCGGTGTTGCTGATCGGGCTGCCCGTGTTCGTGTCGATGCAGGCTTACCGCTTTCTCATCGAACGCTTCAAGCGGCGCTTCCTCGATGGCTTCCCCGATCTGATCGACCTGATCGTGCGCGCGGTGCGGGCGGGCGTGCCGGTGACGCATGTGATCGGCACGGCAGCCAGCGAATGTCCCGAGCCGCTCAGCAGCGAATTCAAGCAGATGGGCGATGCGCTTCAGGTCGGCCTCGATCTCGAAGAAGTGCTCAATGTCGCGGTCGCGCGCATCGGCATCGCGGATTTTTCGTTCTTTTGCGTATGTCTGCTGCTTCAGCGCGAAACCGGCGGACAGCTTGGCGAGACGCTCGAAAACCTCGCGGGCATCGTGCGCAAGCGCCGTGAGATTCGCCAGAAGACGCGTGCGCTGACCGGCGAGGCGCGCATCACGACGAAGATCCTCGCGTCCGTTCCGTTCGTCATCCTCGGCAGCATGTTCCTGCTCAATCGCGCCTATCTGATGGTGCTGTTCGACACGGCGACGGGTCAGAAAGTGCTCACCTGTGCGGCGATTTCGCTCGTGATGGGATTGAGCGTCGTTCACAAGATGTCGAAACTGGATACATCGCGATGAGCCAGGGCAACGTCGAAACACTCATCAACCTGCTGATGCTGCTGACGCTCGTGATCGCGATTGCGATCTGGTGGGCGACGAAGCATGGCGGCCAGCGCGGGCGCATCGCGGATCGCGTGCGTCAGGCCGGGCTCACGCATCGCAATGAAGGCGCGAGCGACGAAGACGACCAGAACGACAGTGCCGTCGTGCGCGCGACGCATTGGCTCGCGCGGCTCGGCGACCGTCTGCCGCTCTTCGACGCGAAGTATCGCGAGAAGCTCAGGAAAGAGATGGTGCGCAGCGGCTATCGCAGTCAGGCAGCGGTGTCCGTGCTGCTCGCGGTGAAGTTCGTCGTCGGCCTCATCTGCGCCGCGTTCACCGTGATGCTCGGCTCGCATATCCCCGTGGTGGGCGGCTATCCCGCCGTGCGCGGCATCATGATGCTGCTCGTGTTCGTCGTCGGCATGATTCTGCCGGAATACGTGCTCGCGTTCTTCGCCTCGCGCCGACGCAAGGCGATGGCGTCGAGCCTGCCCGATGCACTCGACCTGCTCGTTATCTGCACCAACGCGGGCAATAGCCTCGGCGTGTCGATCCGCCGCGTCGCGGATGAAATGAAGACCATCTGTCCGCCGCTTGCAAGCGAGTTTGCGCTGACGGCGGACGAACTCAAACTGTCGGGCGACAGCCAGCGCGCGCTGCACGCGCTGGCCGATCGTATCGACCTGCCGTCGATTCGCGCGCTCATTTCGACGCTCACGCAATCGATGCGTTACGGCACGCCGATCACGCAGGCCCTGCGCACGCTTTCGCATACGGAGCGGCTTGCACACATCGTGTCGCTCGAAGAAAAGGCCGCGAAGCTCGCGCCCAAGATGGCCGTGCCGATGATGGTCTTCATCCTTCCCGCGGTGATGCTCATTGCCGCAGGCCCGGCCGTCATTCAACTCATGAGCGTTTTCGCAAAAAAATGAACACTCGAAAAACCGCCGCGCATCGCGCACTGAATCTTGCGTTGAGAGCCGGCGCGGCATCGCTCGTGATTGCACTCGCCGCGTGCACGACGACCACGCGCCAGGTCACCGATACGCATCCGGTCATGCGCAACTCCGCGCCCAGCACGATGAGCGAGTTGCGCATCGCGGACACCGCGCTCGAATCCGGCAATCTCGAACTGGCGACTTCGCTCTACGAAAAAGCGGTGCAGGCCGATCCTCGTTCCTCGGCGGGTCTCACCGGGCTCGGCAACACGCTGTATGCGGTCGGCGACTTCACGCGGGCAGGCGTGTACTACGACCGCGCGAGCAAGGTCGATGCAAACGCGCCCGCGCCGCTCATCGGCATGGCGCGCGTGGCGTTGCGCCAGCGCCGCTTCGATGACGCGATTGCGACGTATCGACGCCTCGTCGCGCTCTCGCCGGACGATACGCTCGCGCTCGCCGGACTCGGCGCGGCCATCGACATGACGGGCGATCACGCGGCGGCACAGGCGTTCCTGCGCGATGCGTTGAGCAAGCATGCCGGGGACCCGATGCTGTCCGTGAACCTCGGCATGTCGTTGATCCTCGGCGGCGATCCGCGTGAAGGCGCGAACGTCCTGCTTGATGTAACGCGCTTCCCCGCCGCGCCGCCGCAAGCGCGTCAGGACCTCGCGCTCGCCTACGGCCTGCTCGGAAACAGGGAAGCCGCCGCCGAAATCCTGTCGCGCGATTTGCCGAAGGCATCGGTGGAAGACAACCTGCGCTACTACGACATTCAGCGCGAACGGCTCGCGCAAGCCGGCGGCATCAAGTGAAAGCGACGCGCCTTCTTCGCGACGACAGCGGCATCGCGGCGATCGAATTCGCTTTCGTGCTGATGGTCGCGGTCGTGTTGATCGTCGGCACCATCGAACTGGCGCTGGAGATGATCGTCGATGCGACCGTGCAGGTCGCGGCGCAGGAAGCGTCACGCGTGGGCCTCACGACGACGGCGCCCGCCAGCGGCACTCGACAGGATCAGGCGTCCGCGATCGTGAACCGGATTCTCAACGGATGGACGAAGCTCGGCGCCAAGGTGGCCATTACCGAAGCCAACTACGTCACGTTCGGCAACCTCGCGAATGCGAGTTACACGCCGTCGAGCGACATGGGCGCATACGGCGATGTCGTGGTCTACAACATCAAGCTCACGATGCAGGGCGTCACCGGGATTCCAAAGATGTTCGGCGTCAAGGAGCTGACGTTCCAGCGCAACTACATCGTGCAGAACGAGAAATGAACATGGCCCGGCTATTCGATAAATTGGCGCGGAGAATCAGGGCGCTGCTGCATTCGGATCGCGGCAGCGTGTCGGTCGAGTTCGTCGTCATCGTGCCGCTGATGCTGCTGGTTCTGCTCGGCTTCACCGAGCTGTACATGTACATGCGCGCGGTCAGTGCGGTGGATCGCACGGCCTTTACCGTCGCAAACTCGCTCGGGCAAATGTCGAGCGTGATCATCGATGACTCCGACACCACCAATGCGAACAGCACCGCATCGGTATGGCGCGCGGCTGCGCTGATCGCCGCGCCCTACAAGCTCAACGGAAACGGCATGGTCTACATCACGTCCGTGTGCGACTCGCTGCCGTGCATCACGGACAATTCGTACTCGCTGAAAGCCGGGACCGCGACGATTTACTGGACCGCATCGCCGTCGGGCTGGACGAAGAACGCGGGCATGACGTCACAGGTCACGAAGACGAATCTGCTGCCGGCGACGTGGCCGTTCCGCATCGGCGATTCCGCGATCATCGTGGAAGTGTTCCTGTCGTATAACCCGTTCACGATGACATCGAACTTCATGTCCGGGCTGCCGGGCAAGCAGACCATCTATCGCCGCGTCTACGTGCGAACGCGTACCGGCCTTCCGCTCTACAAGCAATGACCATGGACCCGCGCGCCCGACTCTCAGCCAGGCTCACGTTCAAGCCGATGCCCGCCGCGAGGCGCTTCGTGCGCCGCGTGCGCGATGGTGAACGCGGCGCCGTCGCGATTCTGTTCGCCATGTGCGCGAGCGCGACGATCGGCTCGATGTGCATGTCCCTCGATGCGATCGACTACGCGATGACGCAGGGCCGCATGCAGATGGCGCTCGACGTCGCGACGCTGTCGGCCGGCGCGGACCTCTCGCACTTCAATGGCACGCCGACCGGCGCGAATCTCGCGACCTGGCAGGCCGACGCCCGCGCCTACTACAACGCGAACATGCCAACGAACGCGCTGGGCTTCACGATGCCCGACGCCAGTTTCGTCGCGACCGTGACCGGCACGCCCGCCGCCGGTCAGAAAATTTCGTTGTCCGCATCGGGCTCGATGCCGCTCTTCGCGCCGAAGGTCCTGAGCATGCATGCGAGCGGTCCGGGGTCGGGGTCCGGCTCCGGCTCGACGCCGTCGTCGCCGCAGGCGTCCATCGTCTCGGCGACGAACACGGCGTTGCGCCTGCCCGAAAGCACGCTGGAACTCGTGATGGTGCTGGACAACACCGGCTCGATGAGTTCGCCCGCGAATGGCGTCAGCGGCGATACGAAGATGACCGGACTGAAGAAAGCGGCAAACACGCTGATCGACAGCGTGCTGCCATCGGCATCGAAGAAGAGCTATATCGGGCTCGTGCCGTTTGCGAGCACGGTGAACGTGAGCGGCGCGTTGTCGTCGAGCGGGAGCTGGCTCAGTTCGTCATGGCCCGTCTATAACGCGACTTCTTCGATCAAGACGGCAAGCTGGAGCGGTTGCCCCGTCGAGCCGCGCACGGGAGGCTACCTGTCCCCGGAAGCGTATTCGCCGGGCGATACGCGCAAGTTCGGCCGTTACTACTACAACGTGCCGACGAGCGGACTGAGCGTCTACACGTATAGCAGCAGGAGCAATTACAGCTCGTGCAGCCTTTCGAGAAACTACTCTCCCACGGTCGCGAGCAACGTTCCGGTCACGCTGGGTTCGGGCGGCGCCAATCTGTGTGACTATCCCAGTTCGGGACAAGGAACCGGCATCGGGTATCGCTACGACCAGTACACGTCCTCCGGGCAAACGCTCACGCAAAATTCCGGCTGTCTTACCACACCGGTCACCTTCCTCACGCAAGACGAGACGGCGCTCACCAGTGCCGTCAACGCGATGACGCCTTCCGGTTCGACCGTCATTCCGATCGGTCTGCTATGGGGCTGGCGCATGCTCGAACCCGCGTGGTCGCAGAACGTGGCGGGCAAGGGAAACGGATGGGTATCGACGGATACGAGCTTGCCCAAGCCCACCGATGGCACCGTGTCGAATCTCCAGCGCGTGATGATCGTGCTGACCGATGGACTGAATCAGATCGGCGCAGCGGGTTCCATTCCCAATACGCTGTACTTCAACGGCTTGTCCGGCGTGGGATCGAACAGCCTTGCCGCGAACGCGGTGAAACGCGCGGACGGCTCCTCGATGACCAATGCACGCACCGATTCCGCGGAACTGCATGGCGGCGATCCGAGAGACCCTTCGAGCGGCAACAACGCGGGCTGGCCCGACGACGCGAACACGTTTCAGTTGGCGATCTGCTCGGCGATGAAGGCGAAGGGCATCACGGTCTATGCGATCACGTTCGGCGCGTCGGCCTCGAGTTCGACCGCGCAGGTCACGATGCAAAGTTGCGCGAGTCCCGGCAACTATTACCATGCACCCGACAACGCCACGCTGAACAGCATCTTTCAGCAGATCGCGGGCAGGCTCGGTGTGCTGCGGCTGACGCAATGACGCCGATCAACATTCGCCCGTAAAATGCCGGGTGTGAAAGCGAACCCTGATCCCATCGATTTTTCCGCCGCCTCGGATGTGGTCGCGCGCCGTCTCATCGGCGCGATCGTGACCGTGGATGGCGTCGGCGGCCGTATCGTCGAAACCGAAGCTTACGACCGCGAAGACCCGGCATCGCACAGCTTCTCAGGCCCCACGCCCCGCAACATGGTCATGTTCGGGCCGCCCGCGCATGCGTATGTGTATCGCTCGTATGGCATTCATTGGTGCCTGAACTTCGTGTGCCGCGAAGCCGGTCACGGCGCGGGGGTGCTGATTCGCGCGATCGAACCGTTGACCGGCATCGACGCGATGCGCGAGCGGCGCGGACTCGAACCGCTCAAGCTGTTGTGCTCGGGACCGGGGCGCGTGGCGCAGGCGCTCGGCATCACGCACAAGAACAACGGCATGTCGCTGCTGGAAGCGCCCTTTCATATCGAGCCGCCCGAAGAAGCGTTCGACATCGTATCGGGGCCGCGCATCGGCATCAGCAAGGCGATGGATGTGCCCTGGCGTTTCGGGCTTGCCGGATCGAAATACTTCAGCAAGCCCTTTCCCAAAGACTGATCAATCTGCCGGGCGCAGCTTCTTCACTTCTTCATCCGATGGTTGCACGCTCGCGCCATCGACATAACGGAAATTCGTCATTACGCCTTTGCCGTCCTTCAGCGCGGTGACGCCGACGTAGGCGCCCATCGTCGATTGATTGTCCTGCTTGCGATAGACGATCGGACCGAAGGGCGTATCGACAGGCAAGCCCTTGAATGCGGCTGCGAGCTTGTCGGCATCGGCGCTGCCCGCTTTCTTGAGCCCATTGGCAAGCGACATCATCGCCGTATAGCCGACGACCGAGCCCAGGCGCGGATAGTCATGGTATTTCGCCTGATATGCCGCGACGAACTGCTTGTTCGCGGGGGTATCGATGGAATACCACGGATAGCCCGTCACGATCCAGCCCGCGGGCGCTTCCGCGCCGAGCGGGTCGAGATAGTCCGGCTCGCCGGTCAGCAAGGACACCACCGCGCGATCCTTGAACAGCCCGCGCGTGTTGCCCTCGCGAACGAACTTGCCGAGGTCCGCGCTGAAAAGCACGTTGAAGATGGCGTCGGGTTTCGCATCGGCCAGGGCTTGCGTGACCGCGCCTGCGTCCACGTTGCCAAGCGGCGTGGCTTGCTCCGCGACGAATTCGACATCGGGCTGCGCGGCTTTCAGCAGGCGCTTGAAGGTCGCCACCGCGGACTGGCCGTATTCATAGTTCGGATAGACGAGCGCCCAGCGCTTCTTTTTGAGCTTCGCTGCTTCCGGCACGAGCATCGCGACCTGCATGTAAGTGGAAGGCCGCAGGCGATAGGTGTACTTGTTGCCGTTCTGCCAGACGATCTTGTCCGTCAGCGGTTCGGCGGCGAGAAAGAATATGCGCCGCTGCCTGGCGTAGTCAGCGAGCGCGAGGCCCGTGTTGGACAGATAGCCGCCGAACAAAAGCTTCACCTGTTCGCGGGTGACGAGTTCCTGCGCCACGCGCACGGTATCGCCGGGGTTGCCGTTGTCGTCGCGAGAGACGACTTCGAGCTTGTTGCCGTTGACGCCGCCTGCGGCATTGATCTGTTCGAGCGCGAGATTCCAGCCATTTCTATAGGGCATCAGAAAAGCGGGCTGCGCTTTATAGCTATTGATTTCGCCAATTCTGATTGTGTCCGCGTGGGCTTCGAAAACGCTTAGCGCCGCCATGGCGGTCAAAGTGAGCTTGAGCAATCGTCCTGCACGAATCGTCATCAATCTTTCTCCTTTAGCGATATTGCTTTCGCGCGAGCATGACGCTCAAACGCCCAGGTACGCACGACGCGCGGCATCGTCGCGCACGAATTCATTCATCGGGCCTTCATGGCGAATCTGGCCTTTTTCGAGCACATAAACGCGGTCGCTGACGAGCGCCGCAAAGTGCAGATTCTGCTCCGACAAAACAATGGCGATGCCTTCACGTTTCAATTCGAGGATCATATCGGCCATTTGCTCGACGATGACCGGCGCCACGCCCTCCGACGGCTCATCGAGCAGCACCACGCGCGGATTGCCCATCAACGTGCGGGAAATCGTCAGCATTTGCTGCTCGCCGCCGCTCATGCGACTCGCGCGGCGGCCCCGCATTTCGTTCAGGTTTGGAAACACGCGAAAGAGTTTCTCGGGCGTCCACAAGGGCGCGCCTTCGCGCGGGGGCTGACGGCCGGTGTCGAGATTCTCCATCACGGTCAGATCGCCGAATATGCGACGGTCTTCCGGCACATAGCCCAGCCCCATGCGCGCGATGCGATACGGCGGCAAGCCGATGATGCTCTCGCCCGTGAACGATATCGCGCCCGTCGTACGCGGCAACAGGCCCATGATGGCCTTCATGGTCGTCGACTTGCCCGCGCCATTGCGGCCCAGCAAGGCGACCACTTCGCCGGGCCGCACGTCGAAGGCGACATCGAAAAGAATCTGCGCACGGCCATAAAATGCGTTGAGGGCGCCGACCTCGAGCAGCGTCATCGAGCGGCTCCGTCGTTGAGCGCGGCATGCGGACTGAACGATGCGCCCGTGCCCAGATACACTTCGCGCACGCGTGAGTCGTTGCGAATAGCATCGGCATCGCCTTGCGCGATCAGCTTGCCGCGCGCCAGAACGATCAGCGTATCCGCATATTCGAACACCACGTCCATGCTGTGCTCGGTGAAAAGCACGCCGATGTTGCGCTCTTTCGCAAGGCGCGCGGTCAGCGCCATCAGCGCGTTGCGTTCTTCGGGCGCCATGCCGGCGGTCGGCTCGTCCATCAGCAACAGCTTCGGGCGATTCGCCAGAGCAACGGCCAGTTCGACGCGCTTGACATCGCCATAAGCCAGCACGGCGCAACTGCGTTGTGCATGTCCCGCCATGCCGACGAGATCCAGCAACGCCATGGCTTCGTCTTCGCGCCACGAAGCGATGCGTGAAAACAGGCTGAAAACGCGCCGTTCGTGCGACAGCAAGGCCATCTGCACGTTTTCGAGCACGGTCATCGAATTGAACGTGGCCGCGATCTGAAACGTGCGGCCTACGCCGAGCCGCCATATGTCGCGCGGACGCTTACCCGTTATCCGTTGACCGTCCAGCTCGATCGAGCCTGCGCCTGGCTTGAGTTGCCCGTTGATCATGTTGAAGCACGTCGATTTGCCCGCGCCATTCGGACCGATGAGCGCAAGCAGCTCCCCCGCCTTCAACGAGAACGACACGTCATCGACGGCCTGCACGCCATCGAACGATTTCGACAGATGTTCGATGCGCAAGAGCGTCATTGCGCCTCCGGGAATCTATCGCGCAGAAAGCCTGCAATGCCCTGCGGAAACGCGATGACGAGCACGAGAATGGCCGCGCCGAGCAGCGCCTGCCAGTAGTCGGTTTGCCGCGCGACAGTGTCCTGCAACCACGTGAACACCGCAGCGCCGACGATAGGCCCGGTCAGCGTCTGTATGCCGCCTAGCAGGACCATCACGAGGCCGTCGACGGAGCGCGCGACGCTGATCACGTCCGGTGAAATGTTCCCCTTCGAGAACGCGTACAGTGAGCCTGCGAGTCCGCACACGAGCGATGCAACGACGAAGGCAACCCACTGCACGCGCGCCACGTCGATGCCGACTGCTTCCGCGCGCAAAGGCGAATCGCGGCCCGCGCGCATTGCAAGACCGAGCGGTGCAAACAGCATGCGGCGCAGAAACCAAACGCCCGCTATCGCGGCCAACAGCGTCAAGTAATAGAAGGCGACCGGCGACGAAAGCCACGGCGATGGCCACAACCCGAGCAGGCCGTTGCTGCCGCCCGTCACGGCGTCCCACTGATACACGACCGACCATACGATCTGCGCGAACGCGAGCGTCAGCATCGCAAGATAGACGCCGGACAAGCGCACGCAGAACCAGCCGAAGACGATAGCGCCCAGGCCCGCGATGATCGGCGATAGAACGAGCGCCGCTTCCATCGGCAAGGAAAATGCCTTGAGGAACAACGCCGCGCCGTATGCGCCGAGGCCGAAATAAGCGGCATGTCCGAACGAATGCATGCCGCCCGGTCCCATGATGAAATGCAGGCTTGCGGCGAACAGCACGGCGATCATGATCTCGACCAGCAACACCGGCATGTACGGAAAAGCGTTTGCAGCAAGCGGCGCGAGCACGAGCAGCAACACGACAGCGCCCGCCGCGAACTTCGTGCGCCGCGTCGCGGGAACGAGCGGCCTGTCGGCGGGCGCGGCGGAACGCGCGATGGCTTGCGGACGACCGAAGAGCCCCCAGGGCCGCAACACGAGCACGACCGCCATCACGACGAACTCCGCGACCAGCGTGAATCGCGACAACGAGAAGTCCACGCCCATGACCGACACGTGTCCAATCCCGATGCACAGCGCCTTGATCTCCGCGATCAGCAGAGCCGCGACGAACGCGCCGGGAATCGAGCCCATGCCGCCCACCACGACGACGACGAAGGCATCGCCGATCGTCGCGATGTCGAGCGACAGATTCGCCGACATGCGCGGCGCCTGCAATGCGCCGCCCAGCCCCGCGAGACATGCGCCGACGAAGAACACGCCGGTAAAGAGCCACGCCTGATTCACACCCAGCGCGCCGAGCATCTCGCGGTCCGCACTGGCCGCGCGCACGAGCGTGCCCCAGCGCGTGCGCGTCAGCGCATACCAGAGCGTGGCGAGCACGAGCGGTCCAATCACGATGAGCATGAGGTTATAAGCCGGCAACGCATGGCCGAGCACTTGCACCGCGCCCGCGAGATGCGGCGCGCGCGGGCCGAACAGATCTTCCGGGCCCCACAGGTAAAGCGCGGCGTCGCGAAAGATCAATACGAGCGCGAAGGTCGCGAGCAAATGGAATAGCTCCGGCGCGTGATAGATGCGTCTCAGCACGCCGATTTCGATGACCGCGCCCAATGCGCCGATGACGACCGCTGCGGCCACGACCGATGCCCAGAATCCCGCTACGCTCGCACCGAAGCGGCTCGTCAGGCTATACGCCACGTACACGCCGAGCATATACAGCGAACCATGCGCGAAGTTGACGATGCGCGTCACGCCGAAGATCAGCGAGAGTCCCGATGCGACGAGAAAGAGCGCGCAGGCATCGGCGAGACCGTTGACGAGTTGGACGAGCAGATTGGCGAGCATCGGGCGCGTTGAAAACGAGAAGGCAAAAGAACGACGAGGCGACATTATCAATGAAATTGGACTGAGCCTTTCTGCATGACAAAAACCTCTGCGCTGGAAAACACGGCTTGACGGCGTCGATGGCTCGTATATTCTCGCTAGAGGGACTCAGTGGCCATGCGCCGCCATCCCTCGAGTAGTTCAATTTCGCCAAACGAGCATTATCGTGAGCGTCCAAAGCCCTCTGGTTAGCAGAAGCGCGAGCCGCTTCTTCACCGATCGCTGCGGCATCTATCCCGATTGCCGCTTCATGCCGGTCGTCACCATCCTGTCTCGCCGTTCCGTGCGGCGACGCAACGCCATTGCAGCGCGCGCGTTCATCGCCGTGGATTGCGTCGGCGCGGCTTCGCTGCTGCCGTAGCGCCTCTTCTTCCGCTTCTTCCGCTTCTTCCCTGCACAGCCGCTTGAGCGCGAGCATTCGCGCGGGCCTGGCTCGTCTGCACGCTTTGCGGCCGACATCTCCCGCCCTGGCCGGAGATGCGCGCGCCTATGAAAACGCATCGGAAAGAGAGAACGCAAATGGAACGCATAGACGAATTCCTGCGCAAGCATCGCATCACTGAAATCGAAGCCATCATTCCCGACATGGCGGGCACCGCACGCGGCAAGATCATTCCGCGCAGCAAGTTCGAATCGGGCGAATCCATGCGCCTGCCGCAGGCCGTCATGATCCAGACGGTAACCGGCGATTATCCCGACGACGCGAGCTTCACGGGCCTGACCGATCCCGACATGATCTGCGTACCGGATGCATCGACGATCCGCCTCATTCCGTGGGCCACTGACCCGACCGCGCAAGTCATTCACGACTGCGTGCATTTCGACGGCACGCCGGTCGCCATTTCACCGCGCCGCGTGTTGCGTCAAGTGCTTCAGAAATTCGAGGCGAAAGGCTGGCGGCCCGTCGTCGCGCCTGAACTGGAATTCTTCCTCGTCGATGTCAATCGCGATCCCGACCTTCCGTTGCAGCCACCCGTCGGCCGCACGGGCCGCGCGGAAACGGGCCGGCAAGCGTATTCCATCGACGCGGTCAACGAGTTCGATCCGCTCTTCGAAGACATCTATGAGTATTGCGAGGTACAGGAACTGGAAGTGGACACGCTGATTCACGAAGTCGGCGCGGCCCAGATGGAGATCAACTTTCTGCATGGCGATGCGCTCAATCTCGCGGACCGCGTGTTTCTGTTCAAACGCACCGTGCGCGAAGCCGCGTTGCGCCACAAGATGTACGCGACGTTCATGGCCAAGCCGATGGAGAACGAACCGGGCTCGGCCATGCATGTGCATCAAAGCATCGTCGATGAAGAGACCGGGCGCAATCTCTTCACCGGGCGCGACGGCGAAGCAACGGGCCTGTTCTATAGCTACATCGCGGGCCTGCAGAAATACACGCCTGCGCTGATGCCGGTGTTCGCGCCGTATATCAATTCATACCGAAGATTCTCACGCTTCATGGCCGCGCCGATCAACGTCCAGTGGGGCTACGACAATCGCACGGTCGGCTTTCGCGTGCCGCATGCGTCACCCGAAGCAAGGCGCATAGAGAATCGCCTTCCGGGCGTGGACTGCAATCCTTATCTCGCGATTGCGGCAACGCTTGCTGCCGGCTATCTCGGCATGACGCAGCATCTGGAACCGACTGCGCCGCTCGCCAGCGACGGCTATCGCATGCCCTTTCAGTTGCCGCGCAATCTCGACGAAGGCTTGACGCTGATGGGCGCCTGCGAGCCGCTCGCGGACATGTTCGGCGAGAAATTCGTGCGCGCCTATCTTGCGTTGAAGGAAACCGAATACGAAGCGTTCTTCCGAGTCATCAGTTCATGGGAACGCAAACATCTATTGCTGCACGTCTGATAGCGGAGGCAAACATGAATGATCGTATCCACTCGACAGCGCGTTATCGTGCGCTCGATGCCGCGCATCATCTGCATCCCTTTTCGGATATGGCGGAACTCAATCGCGCGGGAAGCCGCGTAATCGTGAAAGCGGATGGCGTCTATCTGTGGGACTCGGATGGCGAGCGCATCATCGATGGCATGGCGGGGCTGTGGTGCGTCAACGTCGGCTATGGACGGCGCGAACTCGTCGATGCAGCATGCACACAGATGCAGGCATTGCCCTACTACAACACGTTCTTCAGAACGACGCATCCGCCGGTGATCGAGCTATCCGGCATGCTCGCGCAACTGGCTCCGGCAGGCTTCAATCGCTTTCTGTACTGCAACAGCGGCTCTGAAGCGAACGATACGGCGCTGCGCGCGGTGCATCGCTATTGGGCTTTGCAAGGCAAGCCGAACAAGCGTCATGTGATCGCGCGACACAACGCCTATCACGGATCGACTATAGCGGGCGGCACGCTCGGCGGCATGACTTACATGCACGAGCAGATGCCGTCGATGATGGAGCACGTCGCGCATATCGATCAGCCTTACTGGTTCGGCGAAGGCGGCGAAATGGACGTCGAAGCATTCGGCCTCGCGCGTGCACGTCAGCTCGAAGCAAAGATCGTCGCACTCGGCGCGGAGAACGTCGCTGCGTTCATCGGTGAGCCGTTTCAGGGCGCGGGCGGCGTGATCTTTCCGCCATCGACTTACTGGCCGGAGATCGAACGCATCTGCCGCAAGCACGACGTTCTGCTTATCGCCGATGAAGTGATCGGCGCCTTCGGGCGCACGGGTGAATGGTTCGCACATCGCCACTTCGGATTCGCGCCGGATGTCATCACGATGGCGAAGGGTCTCACGAGCGGCTATGTCCCGATGGGCGCGGTCGGGCTGTCGGACCGCATCGCGGATGCGATCGTTAATGGCGGCGAGTTCAATCACGGATTTACTTATTCCGGGCATCCGGTCGCGGCGGCCGTCGCGGTCGCGAACCTGAGGCTATTGCGCGATGAAGGCATCGTCGCACGCGTCAAAGACGATGCGGGACCATATTTTCAACAGCGATTGCGTGATGCGCTGAGTGATCATCCGCTCGTCGGCGAGATACAGGGTGCGGGTCTCGTTGCAGGCATTCAACTCGCTGAAGATCCGGTCAATCGCAAGCGGTTCGCCAATGGCGGCGAGATCGGAACTCTATGCCGCAATTTCAGCTTCGACGACAATCTCGTGATGCGCGCAAGCGGCGACCGCATGTTGCTATCGCCGCCGCTCGTGGTGACGCACGATGAAATCGATGAGATCGTCGCCAGGGCCAACGCGGCGATCGATGCGACGGCGAAGGCGCTTCACATCTTGTAGTCAGCTTTGTGCCTTGCTGGCGAAGTGATCCGCCGCCATCAGCCTGAAAGCGGTGACGGCGGGATTGTCCTGATCCGCGCGCCAGGCCATGCTCATTTCCGCCTGCACGCTGTGGTTCGCAATCAGGCGGAACTCAACGTTGTCGTAATGGAAGCGTTGCGCCGATGCCGGCAGAATGCCCACACCCAGCCCGGCGCGCACGAGCGACAGAATGGTCGGCGTCTGATCGATATATTGCGTGAAATGCGGATTCACTTCTTCCGCAGCAAGCATGCCCATGATGCGTTCATAGAAGTATTTTCCGTGCGTAGGCGAGTGCATGATGAACGGCTGTTGATCGAGCTGCCGGAGCGCGATCTGTTCATGGCCGCATAACGCGTGACCCGCTGGCAGTGCGACGATCAAAGGCTCTCGGTCGACAAGCTGAAACTCGAGCTTTTGACGCGACGGCAAGGGCCTGAGAAAACCAAGGTCGATTGCATTAGCGGCAAAGGCCTCGATCTGCGCGACGGAAATAAGTTCGAGCAACACGACATCGATATCCGGCAATTCGCGCCGTGCAGCAACGAGCACTTCCGGAATGAGTTCATACCCCGCCGCGCCGTGAAGCCGATTCGCACGCGCCCCGTCTTGCCCTTGCTCGCGCGACGCACGGCGCTTTCCGCCTGCTCGGAGAGATTGAGCAACCGCGATGCATCGGCGAGGAAAACGTGGCCTTCGGTCGTCAGCTTGACGGTGCGTCCGATGCGCTCGAACAGCTTGACGCCCAGGTTCTCTTCAAGCAGATGAATCTGCCTGCTGAGCGGCGGCTGCGTCATGTTGAGCAACGCGGCGGCACGTCGGAAGTTCAGCTCCGTCGCGGCGGCGACGAAGCAACGTACTTGTCCAAGGTCGAGCATCGTGATCGGCGCAAACGGCGCGGGTGACGGCATAGCCGATCATTATAGGTGCGCTGCCAGAGGTGTCGCGCTGCGTTGCCGCGTCAATCAGGTCGTGAGGCTGCCTTCAGGACGCTGACCTGCGAGCGCCTTGGCGATACTCGCCAGCACCATCTCGCCCATCGCCGTGCGCGATTCCACGGTCGCGCTCGCGCGATGCGCCTGCAACACCACGCGATCCATGCCGAACAGTTCGGACGGCACATTCGGTTCATCGACGAACACATCGAGGCCCGCGCCTGCGATCACGCCGCCCTTCAGCGCATCGACGAGATCGTGTTCCGCCACCAGCTTGCCGCGTGCAACGTTGATGAGATAGCCGTCCTTGCCGAGTGCATCGAGCACGGCTGCATTGACGATGCCCTGCGCTTTATCCGCTGCGGCGGCCAGCACGAGAATGTCGCTTTCGCGAGCGAGCGATAGAAGATCGAGCACGAAGCGATGCTCGACATCGTCCATGCGGCGAATGTCCGTATAAGCGATCGGACAGCCGAACGCCGATGCGCGCTGCGCGATCGCGCGGCCCACCTTCCCAAGCCCGACGATGCCCACGCGCTTGCCGCTAAAACGGCGCGACAGCGGGATCGCAGCGGGGCTCGGATTGGACGGCCACTTGCCGGCCTTGACGAACTCATTGCCGGGGCAGATCTCGCGCAGCACCGTGATGATCAAACCGATAGCCAGATCCGCCACGTCTTCGGTCAATGCGCCGAAGGTGGCCGTCACAGGAATGCCGCGTGAGCGGGCGAATTCGAGATCGACGGCATCCGTGCCCACGCCATTGACCGCGATTACTTCGAGCGCCGGCAGCTTCGTGATGAGTTCGTTGGAGATGCCCGTATGCCCGCCTGTGATGACACCCCTGATCGAGACACCATGCTCGCGGATATACGCCTCTTTGTCGTCCTGTTCGAAGAGGCGATGCATCGTGTACTGCGCGTTCAAGGTGTCGTTGATCGCGGGCACGAGGATGGGATTCAGTTGCAGGATGTTGGGCTTCAAGAGAGTGTCTCCGTGTGAATCGCGTTCGTCGCGGGCGATGGATTGCGACGGATCATGTCGTCTTTTCCAGTGCGCGTCCAATCCCAAATCGCTATCAATTGATCCACGATTCGATGCTTCACGCGGAGCGCTGCAACCGATTCAATACGGGAATCAGGTAATAGCAATAAAAGATTGGACGGCTGATCACGTCCGCCGCGAGAATCGGTTCATCGGCAGAAAGAACACAAAAAATTGCCTTGAATCTGATCGGAGACATCAGCGTGAAATCGAGCCTTACATTCGCACTTCCCTTGCACTTCCCCGCCTTCGCACGTTTTAGCGGCCCCGCCCGCTAAGGCTGTCCCCTTCGCAAGAACACGCGTTCAACCCATGCGCGATGTTCTCCTTGCGTCGAATGAACCGGAGGAAGTCACATGAATAACGCTGAAGGCGTTGTCTCGTCCGTGCAGGCCGAGCCCATTGCGGGCAAGCGCACGGGTCATCGATGGATCGTGATGGGCCTGATCTTCTGTATCTGGGCCATCGCTTGCGCGGACCGCGCGAATTTCGGCATCGCACTGCCCTATCTCAAGAAGGAATACCACATCACGAATACCGAGGCTGGCTTGATCGTCAGCCTCTTTTCGTTCGCCTATGGGTTCGTGCAGATCCCAGTCGGCCTGCTTTACAAGCGTCTCAGCGAAAAGACCACGGGCTTTCTTTTCGCCGTGTTCATGATTCTGACGTCCGTGTTCACTGGCCTCATGGGCACCACGTCGTCGGTGTTTCTGCTTCAGGCGTATCGCGTCGGCCTTGGTTTCTCGGAAGGACCGCTCGGCATCGGCTGCACGAACATCATCAACCGCTGGTTTCCGGCCAAAGAGAAAGGCACGGCAACCGGCCTCTGGATCGCAGCGTCGAAGCTCGGGCCGCTGATCGTGCCGCCTGTGTGCATCATCGTGATCCAGCTTTGGGGCTGGCGTGAAATCTTCTACGTGTTCGCGGTGCCAGGTATCGTCCTCGCGTTCGTGTGGATGGTGCTGGTCACGAATTCACCCGGAGAAAACAGGTTCTGTTCACCCGAGGAACGCCGCTATATTCTCGATGAAGCGCCCGCCGGCAAGAGCGAAGCCAAGGCCGCGAGCCGCGGCCATCTCGAACCGATGCCCTGGCTCGACGCCATCAATCGCACGAAGCGCGTGGCCCCGCTCGACACGATTCGCCAGGTGTTCCGCTCGTGGAATATCTTCGGCGTGGCCTTGGGCTATGGCTGCATGATCGGCATCAGCAACATCTTCATCTCGTGGATTCCCACGTATCTCGTCACCGTGAAAGGCTTCGCCTCGGTCAAGATGGGCTTTCTCGCGTCGGCGCCGTTCATCGGCGCGGTAGCGGGCAACATGCTCGGCGGCTTGATCTCCGACCGTCTGCTCGGCGGCCGCCGCAAGCCGATGATGATGCTCGGCGCGTTCGGCACCATGATCATGATGTTCGCGCTGATCGACGCGCCCGATAGCGTCGCTTATCTCGGCGCGGCGCTGATCGTGTCCGGCCTCATGCTCGGCATCGGCTTCGCGGGCTATTCCGCGTATCCGATGGGCCTTGCCACGAAAGCGACGTATCCGACGGCATTCGGCATCGTCAATTCCCTGGGGCAGATCGGCGGCGCGTGCGCCCCGCTCGCCGTCGGGCTGCTGCTCGATCGCTATAGCTGGACGAGCGTGTTCCTCTATATGTTCGGCACGTCCCTGCTCTGTCTCTTGCTGCTCCTCAGCATTGTCGAACCGGTGGCAAGCGTCGATGCGAAAAACAAGGGCTAACCGCTCATAATCCTTGCTCGACCATCGAAAGCAGACGCGCGGCAAGCGGCTCGACCTCTTCAGGACCGAGCCCTTGCAGCGGACCTTCGATCAATAGCAGCGCGAAACCATGCACCGCGCTCCACGCCAGATACTCCGCCTGCCTGCGGCGACGCGCTTCGAGCGCGCCCGCCTCCACCATCTCATCGAGCGCGCGGCTCAATAGCTGGAAAGGATCGAGACCGCTCGGTCCCGCGCCATAGGGCGCGTCGTGCTCGGCCCACTCCGCTTGCGGCGCGGCAAACGCGGTGCGGAACAATCCCGTCTCCTCCTGCGCGAAACGCAGATAACCCGCACCGATCGCGCGCAGCCCCGAGCGCGCGGCATCGGCGCGGCGACGCTTCTTCGGGCGCGCGGCCAGTTCGTCTTCCATCGCCGCAGCCACCGATGACAACGCCGCCGACCGCACCGCCGACAGCAACGCCTGCCTGCTTTCGAAATGCCGATACGCCGCGTTAGGCACGACGCCCGCACGGCGCGTCGCTTCACGCAGCACGATTGCATCCGGCCCGCCCTCGCGCGCAAGCTCGATCCCGGCGTCGATCAACGCACGCCTCAGATCGCCATGTCTGTAAGTGCTTCGCGCTTTCGTCGCGTTCGGTCTTGTCATTTTTGCTTGCACGGGCGATGCGTTATGTGGACAGCGTCCATTATCTCTGCTACTTTTTGTGGACGGTGTACACAAGTGAAGAATTATTTTGCGTACGCCTTTGCCGTTGTTCTGTCACGACAGGCGTGCATCGTAGGAATACCGTCACGTGTGGAGGCAGCATGTCCGTTCTGAACGACCGTATGAATGACGAAGCGCGCATACGCGAGATTGCCGAGGCGTGGCGGCAAGCGGTGCTCGCAAAAGACACGTCTGCGCTGGTCGCGCATTACGCGGCGGATGCCGTCGTGTTCGATGTCGTACCGCCCGCGTCGATGCAGGGCGTCGAGCACTATTGCGAGAACTGGCAGCGCTGGTTCGACAGCATCAATGGCCCGTTCACGTTCGAGTTCCGGGAGATGCATGTCGCGGCAAGCGGCGACCTCGCGTTTCTGCACTCGCTCAATCGCGTGGCGGCGGGCGGGCGCGACGACATCGTTCGCGCCACCGTATGTTTCAGAAAAATAGACGGCGACTGGCGCGTGGTGCACGAGCACGCCTCGGTGCCGCTGATGATGGACATGGACCCCGACGAAAAGCCCTGACCGTCTCTTTCAAGGAGCAGACATGCAAGTTCAACCCTATTTGTTTTTCGAAGGCCGTTGCGAAGAAGCGGTCACGTTCTATCGCGAACAGCTCGACGCACAAGTGCTCATGATGATGCGGTTCAGGGACAATCCCGATGCGTCGAAAGACAGCGGCAGCGAAGCGGCCAGCGGCTGCAGCCTGCCCGCAGGCTCGGAGGACAAGGTCATGCATACCGCGTTCACCATCGGCGATTCCATGCTGATGGCCTCCGACGGCATGTGCAGCGGCAAGCCCAACTTTCAGGGCGTATCGCTCTCGCTGACGGCCAACGACGAGCAACAGGCCGAGAAGTTCTTCAACGCGCTCGGCAACGGCGGCCAGGTGCAGATGCCGATGACGCAGACGTTCTTCGCCAAGCGCTTCGGCATGGTGCAGGACAAGTTCGGCGTGTCGTGGATGGTGCTCGGCGGCGTGGAGAGCCACCCGGCCTGATCGCATGCTGTCATGCGGGCACGGGCGGCCATTGAAAGCTCTAAAGACCGGACAAGCGTATAGGCCTTCCAAAACGTGGAACAATATAAGGCGCTATCCGCAAAACCGAACAGAAGGAGTTTTCAATGAGCAGCCCGCGCAAAAATCATCTAACCGGCTCGGACATGCCCGCTGACTCAGCCGATCGTCCGTCGCGCGAGGAAGCCGAAGCCGCCGTGCGCGTGCTGTTGCGCTGGGCCGGCGACGATCCCCGCCGCGAAGGCCTGCTGGACACGCCGGCGCGCGTCGTGCGTTCCTATGAAGAGTTCTTCGCCGGCTATGCCGAGAATCCGCACGACATCCTCGCCCGCACCTTCTCCGAAGTGCAGGGTTACGACGAAATGATCGTACTGAAGGACATTCGCTTCGAGAGCTATTGTGAGCATCACATGGTGCCGATCATCGGCCGTGCGCATGTCGCTTATCTGCCGAACAAGCGCGTAGTCGGCATCTCGAAGCTCGCGCGCCTCGTCGATGCGTTCGCCAAGCGCCTGCAAATCCAGGAGAAGATGACCGCGCAGATCGCGGATACGCTGGATGAAGTACTGCAGCCGCTCGGCGTGGGCGTCATTCTCGAAGCGGCGCATCAGTGCATGTCGACACGCGGCGTGCACAAGGCGGGCGTGGCGATGGTGACGTCGCGCATGCTGGGATCGTTCCGCGACGATCCTTCCACGCGGCGCGAGTTTCTTGCGATTGTCGGACAATCGAGCGCGTTCAGCGTGACGAATACCTGACGCGCACACTCGCGGCACGCAAAAGAAAGGGCCTTAGCGGCCCTTTTTTGTTTTCTATGCGCCGTGGCCGTTGTCGCCGCCGACGCCATTGCGCGGCGCATCCGCTCCCGCGCCTTCGCGCACCTTGCCCTGCGAAACGTTGCTGCCGGGCGGGACGCTATGCGTGAGCCACACGTTGCCGCCGATCACCGAGCCCTTGCCGATGGTGACGCGGCCAAGGATGGTCGCGCCCGCATAGATCACGACATCGTCCTCGACGATCGGATGCCGCGCGTTGCCCTTCACGAGCACGCCGTCATTGCCTGATGGAAAGCTCTTCGCGCCGAGCGTCACGGCCTGATACACGCGCACCCGCTCGCCGATGACCGCCGTCTCGCCGATCACCACGCCCGTGCCGTGATCGATGAAAAAGCTCGGTCCGATCGTCGCGCCGGGGTGAATGTCGATGCCCGTCAGCGAATGCGCGATCTCGTTGATGAAGCGCGCGAGCAGCGGCACGCCGAGCTTGTGCAGCGCATGCGCGAGACGATGATGCGTCATGGCCCACACGCCCGGATAGCACAGCAGGATCTCGGTAATGTGCTGCGCGGCGGGATCGCCCGTGAAAGCGGCCTTGATGTCCGAGACGAGCAGCGCACGGATTGCCGGCAATTGCGCGCCGAATTCACGCGCGATGCCGAATGCAAGCGTGTTCAGCTGGGAATCGTTCGTGTCGCGATATTCGGGCAGAAAGCGCAATGCGCGGCGAATCTGCTCATGCAACAGGCGCAGCGTGTTTTCGAGCGTCTGCCCGACGTAGTAATCGACGCTTTCGTCAGTCAGATCCGGCGCGCCGTAATGCGTCGGAAAGAGTGCGGAGCGCAGACCATTGACGATCTTAAGAATGGCGTCGCGCGACGGCAATTCGCGTATGCCAAGCGGATGCCGCGTGCGATGCAATTCCTCGCGCGACTCACGCAGTTCCGCGACGATGCGCGACAAGCCCCATTCGCGCGAGTCGTGAAGCGGCGCGTCGTTGAGGGAGTCAGGCGCGATGTCGCGTGGCATGGAAGTTCTGACCGAAGGCGTGTTCTGCATATCGACAACGAAAAAATGTAAACGGCGACCGTGACGCGCACGGCGGAATTACCTCAAGCGTACCCGGTTTCGACTGGCCTTGCGTCGACGCAGTCCGGAGTTGGCGCTTTCGCACGCGACTCTGTCGATTCGACGCGCTTGCTCACACCGTTACATGGCTTGCATCGATCCAGCGCACGGCCCAGTCGCGTGCGTGCGCGATCGCGTCCTCCTCGCTCGGGAAGCGCAATTCAGCGGGGAAAAAGCGGTTCGCGACGAGTTCGCCATCGCTCGAACGCGAGATGACGACATACGGTTGATAGCTTCCGTCCGCCGTCCGGGCTGGCGCGCAGTTGAGTAGATAGCCTCGATGGAAAAAGGCTGCATCGTGTTGCATGAGTCACCCGTCCTAAAGTGCCCTGCTCTCTCGAATGGCGTTGCCTGAAGTCGGGCAGCGTCGCGCGTGTTGCGCCCTATTGCGCTTTGCTGCGGACAAGCTTCAAATAATACTGGTAGTAAAACCCCTGAGTGGCGAAAAAAATCCGCGAAATTTTTATCGTCGATGGAGCGCCCATCGTGCAAGGCTTCCGCTTGCGTCGTCAGAAATCCGGAACGGCTCTTGCAGCAAAGCATCGTCACTCATGCCACTGCAGGAGGTCATCGTGAACAACGCTGAAGCTAACGAACCGCAAGACAAGCAGAGCGATCGTGCGGCGCGTAGCCCGATCAAAACACCTGCGACCGAAACCGCGCACGTCAGCATGGACGATGCGAGGAAAGCCGAGGCCGGCCGCGAAGCGCATGCCGGCGCGGGCGCAATGGAAGACACGGCCGCGCCGAACCGGGCGCAAAGCCGTCATCCGCGCGGCATCGATGTCCTCAACGACGAGTCACTCGACGACACCGTCGATGCCGATGGCAAGAACATCCATGCGAAACGGGAAGCGGAGATGCGCGCACGCGAGCCGGATTCGGTCATTTCATCGAATGCGACGCTCGTCAATACTGTTCCCGAACCGGGTGACGGACTCGGCGGCTTCGACAGCCGTCCCGCGCGCAATGGCCTTGCGCTGGCGCTGGAGCGCGGTTGCCGGATGATCGATCGCGGCATGGTCACGCCGGCGCTGCCGGAAGTCGAAGCGCAGCAGCGCTTCGAAGCACGCGATGCGCGCGGCCACACGTTGCGCGGCCGCAAGCACTATGCGTTGAACCACCTGCGGCCATCGCGTCTCATTGAAATAGAGCGTTCGTGATGGCGTGCAGACAGGCCGCGCACGACATGCGCGGCCTGTCTGCGGATCGGCTTTACTCGTCCTTCTTCTTCTCTGCCTCATCGTCGGTCTCGATGCGCGTCACGCCGCCGGTCGCGGGCGGATCGCTCGCCGGAAACGTGTCTTCTACTGCCTTGTCCACGATCTCTTCATGGCGCTCCGAATGGGGATTCTGTTCCTTGGTGTTGCTCATTGTCGGCTCCTTTGTCGTGGGCTCGCGAGGCGAGCCGTGGGTGTCTTCATGCAATGCAGCAACGTTCATTCCAACACGGGCAAAAGCAGGCACACCGATTGCGCAAGAGCTTGGCCGCACAGAAGATTCGGATGACAGCCGCATCAATCGAACGAGAAGAGGAAGGGAAACATGAGCACGAGTCAGGCATACGACGATTACAACGCCACTGACGAAACTGCCGACACCCCCGCGCCGCCGCCACTGGAAACGCACGCCGCCGCGCCAGCGCGATCGTCGGCCGAACAACGCTTCAAGACCGCGCTCGCGTGTCTCGGCACGGCTTACGCCCTCTCATGGGCCGAACTAGGCCTCTCGCTCGCGCTGGGCTTTCCCGGCGATGTGGCGAGCCATCCCGTGGCGGCGTCCATCGTTTCCCGCGTGCTCGTCGGCCTCCTTTACCTGTGCGTCGCGTCGCGGTTGCAATGGGCGCGCTGGGTGACGGTGGCGCTCGGGTTCGCATCGGTTGGACTCGTTGCTCCGACGCTCGCGATGCAGTGGCATGTGTTTCCCAGCGCCGCCGTGCTTTCCGGCGCAATGCTGGCGTGCCGGCTCGCGGCGTCGCTCTACCTGCTTTCGCCGATGCCGTCGCGCAAGGCCGGATAAGCAAAAGCTTCGCGGCTTTTCATCGTGCAGTGGCGCGTGCACAATGCGTTGCGAATCTTCAACCGCAACGCATAGCGAGGCTGCTCATGAAAATTGCCGTTATCGGTGCGACCGGCACGGTCGGCCGGGCTGTATGCGCCGAATTGCAGGCGCGTCACGAAATAATCGACATCGGCGCGACGCGCGGGACACATCGCGTCGATCTGCTCGATGTCGACAGCATCAAGCGTCTTTTCGACACGATTGGCCACGTCGATGCGATCGTCGCCACGGCGGGACACGTCCATTTCGGCGAACTCGTGAAGATGACGCCCGCGCAATTTCGCGTCGGCCTCGACGACAAGCTGATGGGCCAGGTCAACCTCGTCCTCACGGCGCGCGATTATCTGAACGATGGCGGTTCATTCACGCTGACGAGCGGCATCGTCGGCGCGGAGCCGATCCGGCTGGGCGCGAGCGCTGCGGCGGTCAACGGCGCCATCGACGGCTTCGTGCGCGGCGCGGCAATCGAGCTGCCGCGCGGCTTGCGCATCAACGCGGTCAGTCCGACGGTGCTCACGGAAGCGATGGAGAGCTACGGCCCTTACTTTCGCGGGTTCGAATCAGCGAGCGGAGCGCGCGTGGCGCTTGCGTACAGCCGCAGTGTCGAAGGCGCCGAGACGGGGCGTATTTATCAGGTTCACTAAGCATGCAAAACGATGCCATGCGATGCACGCGCGACGATTATCGCGTGACCACCGATATCGACACCTTCGACTTCGATGTCGTTCACCGTTATCTGAGCGAAGTGGCGTACTGGTCGCCGGGGATAGCGCGCGAGACGGTCGAGCGCGCTGCGCGGCATTCGCTCGCGTTCGGACTGTTCGAGGGCGAACGGCAGATTGGCTATGCGCGCGTCATTACCGATACCGCGACGTTCGCCTATCTCGCCGATGTGTTCGTCTTGCCTGAGCATCAAGGCGCCGGACTCGGCACGTGGATGATCGAATGCATCATGGCGCATCCCGGCTTGCAAGGGCTCCGCCGAATGATGCTGGTCACGCTAGATGCGCACGGCGTTTATGCGCGGTTTGGCTTCGAAGCGCCAAAGCATCCGGAGAGGATCATGGAAAAAATCAGCCGCTCCTGACGCCTCGCGCGTTGCTGGGCGTACATTGCCGCGATTGTTCGGCTGCCCTGGATTGTCAATTCGACGCGCCGCCCTTTTTCCTCGCCGCCCGTCCTTTTACAGTGTGTCCTTCGCCGCGCCGGCCGTTCAGTGCTGAACGCGCCGGGCGTCAGCTTTGCGACGGCCGAACGCGAGGCCACGGCTTCGCCGGCACTTTCCGGTTTTCATTCTATGCATATCGACTCGCCCACCGTCTCCGGGGCACCGGACGACGTTTCCACCACGCTACGCCAGTGGCTTGCCGTGCTCGCGGTCGCAGTCAGTGCGTTCGCGTTCGTGACGGCGGAATTTCTGCCGGTCGGCCTGCTGCCGCAGATTGCTCGCGACCTGGGCGTCAGTCCGGGCATCGCGGGCCTGATGGTGACGACGCCCGGCGTCATGGCCGCGATCTTCGCACCGACGCTCATCATCGGCGCGGGCCGCATGGATCGTCGATATGTGTTCCTGCTGCTCACCGCCGTCCTCTTCGTGTCGAACGTGGTGTGCGCGATGGCCCCCGGCTTCGCGATGATGCTCGTCGGACGCGCGATGCTCGGCGCGGCGCTCGGCGGCTTCTGGACGCTCGCGACGGCGGCGGCGCCTCGCCTCGTGCAGGGCAAGGACGCAGCGAAGGCGACGGCGATCATCCTGACGGGTGTTACGTTCGCGACGGTCATCGGCGTGCCGCTCGGCATCTTCATCGCGTCGTTTGCGTCGTGGCGGCTTTCGTTTGCCGCGACTGCGGGCCTCGTCGCCGTCGCGCTGATGGCGCAGGCGCTGCTGGTGCCACGGCTGCCGTCCGCGTCCGGTCTGCGCATCCACGACTTCAAGGCGCTGCTGGCAAGGCCGCATGCGCGACTCAGCATGGTGATGGTGGCGTTTGCATTCGGCGCGCACTTCTCGACTTACACGTACATTGCGCCCTTGCTGGAACAGGACTTCTCACTGAACGCGATCACCTTGCTGCTGCTCGGCTTCGGCGTGATCGGCTTCTTCTCGAATGCGCTGATGTCGGCGATCGTCGCGAAGCACCTCGTCAAGTCCGTGGCCGTGATGATTCTGCTGCTTCTCGGCGCGATCGTATCGATGCTGCTGTTCGGGCATTCGCACATCGGCGAAACAGCGGCCATGCTGATCTGGGGCGTCGCGTTCGGCGCGCTGCCGCTGTGCTTCAGCGTGTGGATTCAGCGCGGCACGGCGGACTATCCGGAAGCCGGCTCGGCCATGTTCGTCAGCATCATTCAGGTGGCGATCGCGATGGGCTCCGCAGTGGGCGGCGCGATCGTCGACCGCGCGGGCGTGGAAACCGACTTCATGCTCGGCGCGGGACTCGCCGTGCTCGGCCTGCTGACCTTGCAGCGCGTGACGGCGCTGGGACGTTCGGGCATGGCGCGCGCCACGAAGGGTCCGTGCGAGCCGTCGCTCGACTGAGGCTTGGCGGCGCGTGACCGAAGACGTGAGACGTCAGGCCTGCTTCAGCATCCCTGCGTGTTCACATACAGCGAATACAAGCCGTGGCTCGCCGCCATGAACAACCGGTTGCGATGCCGGCCACCGAAACACACGTTCGCGCATCGTTCCGGCAAATCGATATGCCCGATCGCCTCGCCTTGCGGCGTGAATACGCGCACGCCGTCGAGTTCCGCATCGCCCATGCCCCAGCCGCACCACAAATTGCCGTGGATGTCGACGCGAAAGCCATCGGGCGTGCCGGGACCGGCGTCAATCAGAAGGCGCGGTTCGCCGAGCGACCGGCCGCCGTTCAGCACATCGAACGCGAAGATCTTGCGCGGCGTCGAGCGCGATTCGACGACGTACAGCACGGATTCATCGGGCGAGAACGCGAGTCCGTTCGGGCCGACGAAGCCGTCGATCATCTTCGTGATCTCGCCGCTCTGTCCATCGACGCGATACACGCATGGCCTCAGTTGCGGCTCCTGCTTCTCGCCCTCGTAGTAGCCGTCGATACCGAACACGGGATCGCTGAACCAGATCGATCCATCCGACTTCACGACGACATCGTTCGGCGAATTCAGCGGCTTGCCTTCGAAGCGATCCGCGAGCACGGTCACGGAGCCGTCGTACTCGGTGCGCGTCACGCGCCGCGTCAGATGCTCGCAAGTGACGAGCCGCCCTTCACGATCGCGCGTATTGCCGTTTGCGTTGTTGGACGGCTTCCGGAACACGCCGACCTGCCCGCTTTCTTCGTCCCATCGCAGGATGCGATTGTTCGGGATGTCGCTCCACAGCACGTAGCGGCCATCGCCGAACCACACCGGGCCCTCCGACCAGCGCGCGCCCTGATAGAGGCATTCGACCGACGCTGAAGCGATGCGCAGCGCGTTGAAGCGCGGATCGAGCACGCGGATGGCGGGGTCAGGATAGCGGCGGTCGGATGGAGGCATCGAGTGGTCCTTTTTGAGAATGCAAAGTCGTTGCGGGCGACGGCGCGCCGAAAGCGCGCGGTTCATACGCGTATCTGTGTGGCGACTGAATTAGCTCAATTCGCCCCGAGTTCCCCATCGCGCAGCCGCCACAGATTGAGCGGATTCTCGTCCGCCAGCGCTTGTGGCAAGAGCGGCGCGGGCAAGTCCTGATAGCAAACCGGCCGCAGGAACCGCTCGATCGCCATCGCGCCGACGGATGTGGACCGTCCATCGGACGTCGCGGGGAACGGGCCGCCATGCACCATCGCATACGCCACCTCGACGCCCGTCGGGAAGCCGTTCGCCAGAATCCGCCCGACCTTGCGCTCCAGCACCGGCATCAGACGCCGCGCGAGGTCGATGTCGTCGTTGTCCATCAGAAGCGTCGCGGTCAACTGGCCTTCGAGCTGACGCGCGACCGCGACCATCTCGTCCTCGTTCGCGCAGACAACGATCACGGACGTCGGGCCGAAGATTTCATCGGCAAGCTGCGGCGTCGCGAGAAACTGCTCCGCGCTCACCCGATACAGCGCCGGCAGCGCGCCGCTCGCCATCTCGCTCTCCTTGCCCGTCGCGATACGCTGCGCGCCCGACGCATCGCGATGCGCGATGCCGTCTGCATACGCCGCCGCCATGCCCGCGGTAAGCATCGTCTGCGCTTCCTTCTTTTCGAGCGCGGCCATCGCATCGTCGATGAAGTCTTCCAGCTTCGAATCCGCCAGCGCGAACAGGAGGCCGGGATTCGTGCAGAACTGGCCGACGCCCAGCGCGACCGAATCGATATAGCCGGCCGCGAGCGCATCGCCGCGCGTGGCGAGCGCGCCGGGCAGCGCGAAGACCGGATTCACGCTGCTCATTTCGGCATAGACCGGAATCGGCACGCTTCGCCTGGCGGCGATCTCGACGAGCGCGAGACCGCCACGCCGCGAGCCGGTGAACCCGACCGCCGCGATGGCCGGATGCGCGACGAGCGCCTCGCCGATTGCGTTCCCCGCGCCGACGAGCAGCGAAAACACGCCTTCGGGCAAGCCGCTGTCGGCGACCGCCTTCTGCACCGCGCGGCCCACGAGTTCGGAGGTGCCGAGATGCGCCGGATGCGATTTCACGACGACCGGACATCCCGCCGCGAGCGCCGCCGCCGTGTCGCCGCCCGCAACCGAAAACGCCAGCGGGAAGTTGCTCGCGCCGAACACCGCAACGGGGCCGAGCGGAATTTTCTGCAAACGCAGATCAGGACGGGGCAGCGGCTTGCGATCCGGCTGGGCGGAATCGAGCGTTGCGGAAAGCCAGCGCCCTTCGCGCACCAGCGACGCAAAGAGCCGCAACTGCGCGATCGTGCGGGCGCGTTCGCCTTCGAGCCGCGCTTTCGGCAACGCGGATTCCGCCTGCGCGCGTTCGATCAGCGCATCGCCCAGTTCGATGATGTTGTCCGCGATCGCCTCCAGAAACTGCGCGCGCGTTTCGAGCGGCGCGTGGCGATACGGATCGAACGCGGCGTCCGCGAGCGCACACGCGCGGTCGACTTCCGCCGCACCGCCACCGCCGAAGACGGGTTCCAGGTCGACGTTGCGAGCGGGGTCGAACGCGCGGAGCGTAACTTCGGCGCCCCGCACGGCCGATGCGCCGATCAGCATTTCTCCGGTAATCATCATGGTGAACCTCCGTGCTGGTGGTGCTGCCCGTGCCTGAGCGGGCGGCAAGGGATGCGGCATTCGGCAACGCATGGCGTGTGCCGGATCGGTGCGCGCCTGGCAAAGTGACTCGCGGACGGCCAAAGCGTTCCGTCGCACGATCACCGCGGCGTCAGCCCTTGCCGGCCTTCCGGAACGTTATATGTCCGATCCGCCGCACCAGCAACACCGCGACGAGCGCCGCGACCGCCGTCAGCATGGTGCCAATGTGCACGGACTGCACGAGCGCATCGCGGGCAGCGTCGAAGAGCGCGGGCGCGTCGAGCCCGGCCGAGCCCAGATCGCGCAGCAGCGTATCGCGCAATGCTTCGTCGACGAGAATGCGCGGATCGACGAAACGCGGCTGCCATTGCGCCGATGCCGCCGCGCCGAGCACGCTGATGGTGCGCTCGACGACGCTCGCGTAATGATGCGCGACGATCGTCCCGACGATGCTCGTGCCGAGCATGCCGCCGACCATGCGCGTCGATTGCAGCAGCGCCGTCGTGATGCCAAAGCGCTCGCGCCCCGCGATCTCCTGCCCGAACACGTTCATGTTGTTCAGCACGAAGCCGAGCCCGATGCCGACGGCCGCCATCGGCAATTCGATCCACAGGTGCGGCGTCGACACGCGCGCAAACGACAGCCCGACCGACGCCAGCACCAGCAGCGAGAAGCCGATCGTCAGGATCATCGTCGGCTTGCGCAAATGGATGACGATCCGCGTATTGATGAAGCTGCCGAGCGCGATGCACGCGGCAATCGGCGTGGCGAGCAGCCCCGCTTCCTGCGGCGAAAGCCCGAAGCCGCCCTGCAGCAGCAGCGGCGCGAAGAAGATCAGCGAGAACATCACGAAGCCCGCCATGAAGGACAGCGTGAACAGCGTGACGAGATGCGGATCGCGGAAGATGTCCAGCGGGATGATCGGATGCGTTGCGCGCCGCTCGCAGACGAGGAGCGCCGCCGCGCCGCCGATCACCGCGCAACCGAGCGCCACGTTGCCGCCCGACAGCCCCGACTTCGGCACGGACTCGATCAGCGCCTGAAAACCGCCCAGCACGAGCGCGACGAGCACGGCGCCGGTCCAGTCGATTTTTACGGCGCCTTCGCGCGGCCGGTGCAGGTTCGGCAGATGCGCCCAGATGAAGTACAACGCCGCCGCGCCCACCGGCAGGTTGATCAGGAACGTCGAACGCCAGCCCCAGTGCTGGCTCATCCATCCGCCGAGCGACGGCCCGGCCGCCGTGCCGATGCCGTACGCCGCCGCGAGCACGACTTGCCATCGCACGCGCGTGCGGGGATCGGGAAAGAGATCGGGGATCGCGGCGAACGCGGTGCCGACCATCATCCCGCCGCCCACGCCCTGCAGTCCGCGCGACAACGCCAGAAACAGCATGTTCGGCGCGAGCCCGCACAAAACCGAGGCAAGTGTGAACGTGACGACCGCCGCGATGACGAACCGCTTGCGGCCGAAATAATCGCCGAGCCGCCCGAACACCGGCACGGTGACGACGGATGCCAGCAGGTAGGCGCTCGCGATCCACGCGTAATACTCGAAGCCGTGCAGTTCCGCGACGATGGACGGCAGCGCCGTGCTCACCACCGTCTGGTCCAGCGCCACCAGCATGTTGACGAGCCCGATGCCGAGCATCGCGTAAAGGGCGGTTCGGAACGCGAGTGAATGCGGCTGGGGTTCGGTGGTGCGGTCGTCGGTCATGCGGCGTGTTAAGCGGGCGCTGAGTCGGTGGAATCAAGGATTGTACGGCGTCGCTTGCGACAGATCGACTCATCCCAAAATTGCGCGGTTTTGCGGCAACGGCCGCGCGTTATGCTGCAAAGCGCGTATCGCGGCGAGGCAGGCGCCCGCGCCGAGCACCGGCGGCGATGCGCCCGACATTTCATTGCACGAGGAACACGCCATGTTCAAACGCATCATCGTCGCCATCGACGGCAGCCGCACGTCCCAGCACGCCTTCGACACCGCCCTCGACCTCGCCGTCACGCATCAGGCCGTCGTCCAGCCGTACTACGTCGTCGAGAGCGGGCCGATGTACATGGACGTGCCCGGCTACGATCCGTCCGTACTGCAGAAGGGCCTGACCGAACAGGGCGCGACGGTGGCGCGGGAAGCCGCCGAAGCGATGAAGGCGCGCGGCGTCGCGGGCGACATCGTGACCGTCGAAGCCACCGTCAGCGACGATGTCGCCTCGCTCATCATCGGCGCTGCGCGCGCGTTCAACGCCGATCTGCTGGTGATGGGCACGCATGGCCGCAAGGGCTTCAAAAGGATGATTCTCGGCAGCGTTGCGGAGCGTTGCCTGCGGCAAGCCAGCTTGCCGGTGCTCTTGATTCCCTCGGCGGCAACGAATTCGGACAACGGCTCTACCGCATGATGTAAAGATTGTGCAAGCACCGGAGGCGTGGCATTTTCCCGCACGGTCGGGCAAGCGGGCTATGGGACAATCAATTTGTCATCCATCAAGAACCCGAGCTCGCCATGTCTGATCCGATCCTTCCCCGGCGGCAAGCGGCGCACTGTTCCAGCTGCGCAATGCGCCATCTGTGCATGCCCGAAGGCCTCTGCGCCCGGGACGTCACCAAGCTGGAACACATCATCTCCGTGACGCGCAAGATCCGTCGCGGCGATGCGCTCTTTCGCACCGGCGACACGTTCGATTCGCTCTACGCGGTGCGCTCTGGTTCGCTCAAGACCGTCGTCACGAATGACGGTAGCCGCGACGGCGGACGCGAGCGCATGACCGGCCTGCTGCTGGCGGGCGATGCGCTCGGCCTCGACGGCATCGGCGATGGCCGCCACACGTGCGACGCCGTCGCGCTGGAAGACAGCTCCGTCTGCGTCGTGCCGTACGCGCTCTTCGAGCGCATGTGCCGCGAGACGGATTCACTGCAACGGCGCATGCATCGCATGATGAGCCAGGCGATCAACCGCGAAGCCGAACACGTCGTGCGGCTCGGCCTGCTGCGCGCCGACGAGCGCGTCGCGCGCCTGCTGCTCGACATGTCGGCGCGGCTCGCGCGGCGCGGATACGCCACCGCCGAGTTCACGATGCGCATGACGCGCGACGACATCGGCAGCTATCTCGGCATGACGCTCGAAACGGTGAGCCGCACGCTGTCGCGCTTCGACAAGCTCGGGCTCATCGAGGCGCAGGGCAAGTCCATCCGCATCCGCGATTTCGACGGACTGCGCGGCATCTGACAATCGCGCGAGCGCGCGGAGGTTTGTTCGGCGCACCCGAACAAACGCCGCGTTCGGCGCGCGTGGCACGGACTTCGCTACACACTAGCTCTTTCATGCAACCGGGCAGGCGTTTTGGCGCTTGCTCGAATCCTATGCAATGCTTTCGGCTTGCACCGGAGACCGAGCGAAATGAATCGCGAACCATCCCTGCGTCATCCCCTGCTGGAGCGGCTCGCCGAAGCGCGCCGTGTGACGGACGAACTTTTCGACATCGTCAGGCGCGAGCATCTCTACGATCGGCCGATCGCTGAACGGCATCGCATCGTCTTTTATATCGGCCATCTGGAGGCGTTCGACCGCAATCTGTTCGACAAGCGCCTCTTCGACCTGCCGAACGCCGATCCCGCCTACGACCAGCTTTTCGCATTCGGCATCGATCCCGTCGATGGCGGGCTGCCGACCGATCAGCCGGGCGACTGGCCTTCTCTCGACGAAGTACAGGCCTACAAGATGCGAGTGCGCGCGGACATCGACGCACGCTTCGATCCGACGAGGCTCGTCGCCGAACCTGCGTCCGCCGACGAACCTCCCGTGAAGCTGCTCGAAGTCGCGATCGAGCATCGGCTGATGCATGCCGAAACGCTTGCCTACATGCTGCATCAATTGCCGGTCGACAGAAAAATTGCACCGGCGAACGCGGCGTCCGAGCGGACCTCGGACCGTCCGCTCGTGCACGAGACGGTGCACGTTCCCGAAGGCACGGTCACGCTGGGTCTTTCCCGCGCGAGCGCCCAATTCGGCTGGGACAACGAGTTCGATGAAACGCGCGTGGATGTGCCGGCGTTCGATATCGACCGCTACATGGTCACGAACCGCGATTACCTGCGCTTCATCGATGCAGGCGGCTACTGGAATCGCGACTTCGGGAACGACGCTGACTGGGCGTGGAAGGAACGGCATCGCATTGCGCATCCGGCCTTCTGGATTCCGGGCGACGAGGCCGACGACACTGCAGCCAGCGCGGACCAAGCCGATGCCAGCTGGAAGCTGCGCACGATGTTCGAAGAGATGCCGCTTCCGCTCGACTGGCCGGTGTACGTGAGCCATGCGGAAGCCAGCGCGTATGCGCGCTGGGCGGGCAAGACGCTGCCGACCGAAGCGCAGTGGCAACGCGCGGCCACGGGCGCGCCGCACGTCGCGGAAGGCAACTTCGATTTCCGCCGCTGGGACCCGACGCCGGTGCAGGCGCATCCCGAGAACCGCAGCGCGTTCGGCGTCGAGGGGCAGTTCGGCAACGGCTGGGAATGGACATCGACGACATTCGGCCCGCTGGATGGCTTCGAGCCCTTCCCGTTCTATCTCGGCTATTCGGCGAACTTCTTCGACGGCAAACACTTCATCATCAAGGGCGGCTCACCGCGCACGGCGGCGTGCATGCTCCGGCCGAGCTTCCGCAACTGGTTCCAGGGGCATTATCAGTACGTGTATGCGGGCTTTCGCTGCGTGAGCGTGTGAGCGCGTGAGCCGTCTGAAGATTCTTCGTGCACGGGCTTGTATATCCGCTCGGGGGTCTCTATAATGCGCGGCTCAACAGGCTCGTAGCTCAGCTGGTTAGAGCACCACCTTGACATGGTGGGGGTCGTTGGTTCGAGTCCAATCGAGCCTACCAACGCATATGCTGTAAAACAAATCGCCGCGTTCATCGCGGCGATTTGTTTTTCTGCTTCCTCTTTTGTACTTCCCTAATCCCACATGTTCCGGAACGCCACGGCGGCGATCACGGGCACGGTCAGCACGAGCGGAATCGCGAAGTACGGCACTTCCAGATTCACCGCCCAGTTGTAGATCAGCCAGCCGATGCCAAGCGCCAGCGTGCCGATGCCGACCAGCGCCGAGAGGACATTGAGCGAGCGCGCCGACAAGCGCCTGCGGGACGGTTCTTTACTCGAGGTCGGTTCCATGATGACGGTGTGGGCGCATCGTGCGCGAGACATATACATCTAAGTTTATACCGCTCGCCGATGCGGCGTAGCGCGTTCACGAGGCCACTAAAAAGCACGCCGCCGGTTCTAGACGCGAACCGGCGGCGCTTGCTTCACTCCGCGTTCATCAGAAATCCGTGGTCATCGACAGAAGAACCGTGCGCGGCGCGCCTTGCGTCAGATAACCGCCGATCGTCGACGACCAGTACGACTTGTTCGCCACGTTGAGCACGCTTGCGCGAAACGTCGTCGGCTTGCCGAACAGCACGGTCGCGTAACGTGCGCCGAGGTCGAAGCGGTCCCATGCCGGAATCGACAGCGTGTTCGTCACGTTCAGATATTGCGAGCCGGTATGGATCCAGCGCGCCGTCACCGTCAGGCCGTTCAGCACCGGCACGTCGTACTCCGCGTTGACGTTGAACATGAAGGTCGGCACGCCGATCGGCATGTTGCCGTCCGTCGTCGCGCTGCCCGTGTCCTGTTGCGTCGCGTGGATGTACGTCGCCCCGGCGATCAGGCGCACGCCGCGCAACGGCTCGCCGTAGATGGACGCCTCCACGCCGCGATGCCGCTCGTTCCCGTTATCGACGAAGTAGCCCGCGCTGTTCGTGTACGTCAGCGGCTTCTCGATCTGAAACAGCGCGAGCGATGCGCCGTACTTGCCGTTGTCGTACTTCGCGCCCACTTCGTACTGCTTCGACTTCTGGGGCGGCAATTGTTCGCCGAAGTTGACGGCCGTGTTCGGCGCGGAATCGCCGATCGCCAGCGCCTCGCTGCGATTCGCGAAGAACGCCACGTTCTGCCACGGCTTGACGACGAGGCCGAACAGCGGCGTCGTGATCGAATCGTTATAGGCGCGCGTCTGCTTGCCGGTGTAATCGAACGTGTTCGTGTGCAATTCCTGATAACGCGCGCCGACGGTGAACAGCACGCGGTCGTTGAGAAAGCCGAGCGTGTCCGACACCGATGCGCTGCGCATCAGATTGAGCGCCGTCGTGCCCGGATCGGCGAGATTGCCGGCGGACAGTGTGGTCGCCGGATACGGCACCTGCGGCGTGTCGTAGAGACTCGTCGGGAACGCGCCGGCGAACGTATAGGCCGACATCGAATCGACGCGCACGATCGACGCGCCCGCCGTCACGAAATGCGACACCGGGCCGGTATTGAAATGCCCGCGCACGCCCGCTTCCGCCGAGCTGCCGTCTTCCTTGTGCGGCACGCCGAGACGCGACGCGGTCGTGCCGGTATTGGAAACGGTCGGCGACGAGTACTCGCCGTGCTCATCCGTGTGCCGCATGCCGCCCGCGACATAGGCCGTCCAGCCGGGCAGAAAGTCGTATTCCGCGCGCAGGATGCCGACGGTATCCTCGATTGAACTGTAGGTCCACGTCTGCGCGTAGTTGTAGGTTGCCGAGGGCGTCTCGGGAATGAAATCGCCGCTGACGTTGACGGTCGGCCGCCCGCCGTTCACGCGCTGCCGCTGATAGAGGAAGTCGCCGTAGAGCCGCAGCTTGTCGCCGCGCCAGTCGAGCGAAACGGCCGTGGTGTTGTCGCGGCGATGTTCGCCGTCGATGCTCGTTTCGCCGTCGTGATTCGCCTGATTCACGCGGATGCCGAACTGCCCTTCGCTGCCGAAACGCCGGCCCACGTCGACATGCGCGCCGATCTCGCCCGACGCCGTGCCTTCGAGCGTGACACGCGTGAGCGGCTTGTCGTCGGCGCGCTTCAGTTGCAGATTTAGCCCGCCGCCAACCGCCGATCCGTTCGGCGATGCGCCGTTCAGGAACGTATTCGCGCCCTTGAACACGTCGACGCGCGCGAGCGCATCGGTCGCGACGAGCTGGCGTGGCGTGACGCCGTAGAGGCCGTTGAGCGAGACATCGTCGCCGTCGAGCTGGAAGCCCCGAATGATGTACGTCTCGGCGAAGTTGCCGAAGCCGTACGCGGTACGCACGGCAGGATCGTTCGCGAGCACGTCGCCGATGGTGCGCGCCTGCTGGTCTTCGATCAGTTTCGACGTGTACGTCGTCATGCTGAACGGCACGTCGAGCGTGCGCTGCTGGCCGAGCACGCCGAAATCGGCGCCGCGCGCCACCTGGCCGCCCGCGAACGTCGGGGCGAGATCGCCGGGAAGCTGCTCCTTGCTCGCCTCGACGCGGACGGCGGGTAGCGTGTTGTCAGCGGATGGAGCGGCGGCGGCGGTGGTTTGCGCGTAGGCCGGAACGGAAAAAGCAACGGCAATCGCCGCGACGATGACGGCGCGATGCGACAGCGCCTTCGCAGGCGCGGCCTGCAAGGGATGCGAACGGAGAACGGGCATGAATCGGAGGTACGTCGATGTTGGTCGGTTCCGGCCCGGGGCATCGATGGAATCCGGGCGGCATTTTTTGTCTTGCCGGCCATCGCGGGAGCGTGGCCGACTCAATTTGTCGCGGGATTCTAGCGTAAATAAGATTCGTTATTGTTTAAACGGCCGTGCGATTTGTGACATTGCCACGTCCCGCGCTGTCGCCTTCAGCCGTGTGCGTCACGACGACAGCGACCGCCCTCGCGCCGCGCGAGCGTCCGCAGCGGCGGCCGAGTGCCGGCGCGCCGCCCGCTTGCGCATCCAGATGATGAGACCGGTCGCGCTTAGAACGGCCACTGCCAAGCCGACCGCGCTGATCAGAATCCGCCCTGTCAGCCCGACGATGCGCCCCGAATGCAGCGGAAACTGCGCCTGCATGAAGATATCGCCGGCCGAGCCGCGGCCCGGGATCGACGAACCCGCGAGCGTTCCCGTGTGACCGTTGTAGTACAGCCAAGCGTTGCCGAGGCCGCCATCGCCGTGATCGTGACCGGGCGCGAAGAAGCCGACGCCGTACGCCTGCATCGCAGGGACGTAATAGAGCGCGCCCATCGGCTCGGCGATGTTCTCGCGCTTCGCATCGCGCGCCGCCGTTTCAATGATCTGCGCGCGTGTCGCGGGAGGCTGGCTCGTTGGCGCGGGGCGCACCAGATCGGCGTTTTCGAGGAATGACGGCGACAGCTTCGAGAACGCGGACACGATGGGCCGCACGACCGGATCCGCGAGATTCATCGAAACGGAGGTGAGCGCCATCATCAGCAGCAGCGCCCAGATCCACACGCCGCCCGAGCGATGAAGATCGAAGGTCAGCGCATAGCCGCCGCGACGGAAGCGGAACGCGAGCGATTTTCGCCATGCCTTCACGCTCGGGAACGACAGCACGAGCGCGATGCCGCTGTCGAAAAACCAGATGATGCCGACGATGCCGAGCAGCCACGTACCGGTATCGAAGCCGCCGAGCACCGGCAAATGCAGCGTGTAATGCAGCTTGTAGAGGAACGGCATCAGATCGATTCGCGCGAGCGACACCACGCCCCACATGCGCCGCGCCTGCACTTCGCCGGTGGCGGGATCGACGGCGATCTGGTTGTAGTCGACCGCATACGGCGCGCCCGTCGACGGATTCGTGCGCGGCCAGACCATGATCTGCGCGGCATGCCCCGGCTCGACGCCGAGCGGCAGATACGTGACCTCGACGCGCGGATCGGCGGCTTCGACACGCCGCGCTAGCTCGAGCGGCGGCAGCGGCGCGCCGCCGGTGCGCGCCTGGAAGAACGACGGATTGAGCATCGCGTCGATCTCGTGATCCCACGCGATGATCGCCCCGGTCAGCCCCGACACGAAGAGGAACAGCGCGGTCGCGACGCCAAACCAGCGGTGCAGCCGGACGAGCACCGGCCTCATGCTGACACTGCCTTCGAAGGAAATTTGCGCGCGGCTGCGGTCATTCGACGCCCGTTGGTAAATAGGAATTATTCGCAATGTTATACAGGACAGGCGACGGGGACAAGCCTTTCGTCAGGTTCGGCGCGTCCACGCCCAACCGCGACATCTCGCGAAACAAATGCTGCGTGGTTTTTAACGGGCGCCATCACTACAGTTGCGTTCATCCGCAACCCACTCATGGCGACATCATGGAAATGATCGGAAAGTTATCGATGTACGTGCTCATCATCGTGCTCGGAGCGTCGATGCTCGAAGCGCTGATTCTCAGCCGCGTCCACAAGGGCACCGCGCGCGCATTCGGCTGGCACGAAGTCTGGATCTCCCTCGCCGATCTCGTCGGCCGCAAGCTGCTTGCGTTTCTGCCGCTTTCACTCGCGACGCCGGTGTTCGCGTTCGCGTGGGAGCATCGCATTCACACGGTGACGAGCAACACACCCCTGACCGTGCTGGTGCTCTTCATCGGCATGGAGTTCTGTTACTACTGGTATCACCGCGCTTCGCACACCATGCGTTTCTTCTGGGCGACGCATGCAGTGCATCACTCGCCCAACCAGTTGACGCTCTCTTCCGCGTACCGGCTCGGCTGGACGAGCAAGATCACGGGCGCCGCGATGTTTTTCACGCCGCTCGTATGGTTCGGCGTGAAGCCGGAAGTCGTGCTCGCCGCGTTGTCGATCAACCTGCTGTATCAGTTCTGGCTGCACGCCACGTGGATTCCGAAACTCGGCTGGCTTGAATACGTGCTCAACACGCCTTCATCGCATCGCGTGCATCATGCGTCGAATGCGGCTTATCTCGATGCGAATTTCGGCGGCGTGTTGATCGTCTTCGATCGACTGTTCGGCACGTATGTCGAAGAACGCGCCGATGAACCCTGCCGCTATGGACTGACCACGCCGACTACATCGCGCAATCCGATCGTCGTTGAGACGGAGCACTGGACGAGCCTCGCGAAAGACGTGGTGAACGCTAAAAGCGTGTCCGATGCAGTCAGCTTCGTGTTGCGCCCGCCGGGCTGGCTGCCCAATGGCGGAGGAGAAACGACCGCGGAATTGCAGAAGCGTGCCAAGGCATCCTGAGTCTTCGACGTTGTGCTCGGGAAAAGGCGAAACGAGTGTTTCGCCTTTTTTGCGCGTTCCGCTTATCGCGCCTTGATGGAACGAACATTCATCAAATATCCTAATCATTCGCCGATGACTGGACCTTTCGCTTTGAAAGCCCTATAACCGTATGCATCGGCGACTTCGATTTCTCTTCCGTTAAGGAAACCGAACGATCGATAAGCATAACGCAGTGATTTGTCGGGGTTAATGTACGGAGGTGTCGTCATGCAAGGCGAGACGTGCCTTTTTAGTAAGAAACTGGTGAGGGCTTCGGTCATCGTGTTCTTTGCGGCAAGCGCCGTATCGGCGCAGACGATCCCGAAACAAGGCCCCATCGATGTGACTTTCACGGCTCTCGGACGCGACATCAGCGCGATACCCGCAGGCGGCGAGGACGTCGTCTACTTGTATGAAGCGACGATGGCCTTCACCAACAACGTCAAGACGCCCTTGATGCAGAACGTGATTGCGCGCTGTGTGGAATCCGGATTCAGCGGCGGCGAGGCGAACGGATTCTGCGTCTTCACTGACAAGGACGGCGACAAGTTCGTCGAGACGTTCAGTCACAAGGCGGGCACCATTGCAGGAAAAGCGGTCCTTGGCTCAGGGACGGGCAAATACAAGGGCATCGAAGGCCAACTCGACTGGCAACAGGTGCAGCCGCTGCCCGCCGACAAGGGAACCTTCAACTTCGTCGGAAAGAAGACGGGAAGCTATCGAATAGCGGGTGGTTGAGCGAGCCATCAAGTCGCAGGAAATCGAGGGCCGCGCCGCAAGCGGATCGGACCGCGATCGATCGACTCCGGCGACAACGTCACCGCGCCTTGCGTGATCAGAATGCTTTCCTCTCGCGCCAGCCGCGCGGCGACTTGCCGTATTGCGGGCATCAGCTTGCGCCATTCGCTTTCCCTGTCGGGAATGAGTTCACGCGCGACATCCGAAGGGCAAATGGATGCAGTTGCCGCGCGCCTTCCCAGCAATTCGAACACGCAACGCTCGATATCCTGGTCCGATGAAGTCATCGCTCGATGCTCAGAAGCTATGCCGAAGGCCGGTCATGACGGACAGTTGAGTCGATCCGTTCGCTGCGCTCAATCCGCTGACGCCCTGCAATTGCGCACCGATCAGGCCGCCTCGATAGAGCGAGTAATCGGCTTCGACATAGACGTCAGTGCGGCGCGATATGCCGTGATCGGCCACTACCTGGAACTGCGTCGCGTTGCCGTCTCCGCTTGCATTCTTGCCATCCTGAAGCGTGCGCCAGAAGTTGGCTGACACGTGCGTGCGCGTGCCAATCAACTGCGTTACCCCGCCAAAAAACAATTGCCGCGATGAAAACTGCGTGAATCCCAGCGCCGTCAACAGCGCGGGCGTATAGGGGCCGTTTGGCGCGTTGCCCACATATGCACCGTCCTCGCGATTCACCGCCCATCCCGCGTTCACCGATGTGTTGCCGAACGTATAGGCTCCGCCCGCCGTCCACGACTTTATGTGGGCTGAACTGTTCACGGCGTCGCGCGTGTCGAGATAGCCCGCGGCCAGCCGCAACGGCCAGCCCGGCACATACGATACCGATGCACCAATCTGGCTCCCCGCGCCATAGGCCCCGGCAACGCCGCCGAACGCATATGAGAGTTCCATCGTGACGTCTTGCCAGCGCGCCGTGTATTTGGCCATGTTGCTGGTCCAGACGCCCTGCGCCATGCCGACCTCCGGGCGGAAAACATAAACCGTCGGCAGCCAGGCATTGGTGACATAGGTGCGCAGCACGGCCGTCGCAAGCGGATTGACCTGCCGCCCCAGCGTCAGACGCCCGAAAGTCGACGACCGGATGCCGACGAAGGCCGTATTGAAGAAAGGATAAGCCGGGTCATTCGTCCCGCTATTCGGGAAAAAGCGATTCTCCAATTGAAAAACGACGCTGTTGCCGCCGCCAATGTCTTCGGAACCAAGCAGGCCCCAGTGACTTTCGCTCAGGCCGCCGTTCGAAAGTTGCAGGCGGTCATTGCCGGACGTGTCGGCATGAGTTGTGTAGCGCAGCGCCGTGTCCACGAGTCCATAAAGCGTCACGGACGACTGAGCGCACGCGCTCGCGCCGTAAAGCCCGAGGCCTGCGAGAAGGACGGCCAGTGATCGCGGGTCCCGTTTCAAACTCAGGTTCATTATCTGCCTGTCTGCATAGCGGATTGAGTTGCAGCCGATCCAGTGTCAAAGATCCGGCGTCTTGAATACGAAGGCCGCAGACTACCAGCAACGCACGAACGCTAGCGACTTCGTGTCGTATAGGTAAGAAACGCCTTGACTTTTGCGTGCACTCGCTAAGGAAAAAAGGAACTCGTAAATACTCATGTAAAAGCTACTCGCTCCGTCGACACGACACTCCCGGCTTGCCGGCCGGGACACATCACGTCCCGCACGTTCGTGAGAATCTTGGTCGTCGCGTTTAGGGGCCAACCTTATTCCCTAAAGCGGCGCACTTTTTTCTTTCTTTAATCCACGGGATAAAAAATGGACCGCATCGACTCAGCGCTTCTCACGCAACATCTGGGCTTCACGTCGCTCGAAGAAGGCCTGGCGCCAAGCACAGTCAAGAAAACGGAAAGATTGCCGTTTACGATAAAGATCGTGAGTGATCAGGCAGAACTCTCGAAAGCCGTCGAAATGCGCCGGGCCGCCTATGGGCGTCACCTGCCGGAATTCGCAGAAACGATGGACGTCGAGGCGCTCGATGCCGCGCCCGGCACGGTCGTGCTGCTCGCGCAATCGCGGCTGGACGGAGGTCCGCTCGGTACGATGCGGATCCAGACCAACGTATCCGGACCGCTGGCGGTTGAGCAATCCGTCCGCCTGCCCGACTGGCTGAACCAGGCGCGACTTGCCGAGGCGACGCGGCTCGGCGTCGCACGCGGCGCAATCGGCCGGATGGTCAAGGTGGCGCTGTGCAAGGCGTATTACATGTATTGCGTTGAGAACGATATCGACTGGATGCTGATTACCGCGCGTTCACCGCTCGACCGGGAGTACGAGGCGATGCTGTTCAACGATGTGTATGGCCAGAACGAATTTCTTCCGATGACGCACGTAGGCGGCATGCCGCATCGGGTGATGGCAAAGCCGGTTGCGCTGGTCCGCCAGCGTTGGGCCGCGGTCAATCACTCGTTCTATGGTTTCTTCTTCGAGACGAATCATGTCGACATCGATGTCAGCGTGGCGTCGAGGCCGGATCAAGCGGATGGCGTCGAGTACAGCGGGCTGCGATCGCTGAGCGAAGCGTAAGGTAGCAAACGTACGCCCGGGCATAACGAGCGTACCGATGATCGTCGGCGGCGACGCATTCGCGTTGCCGCTGTCGATTGTCGTAGCATCTCGATCCACCAGATGAAAGCGGTAGCCAAGGAGGAAAGGGCACTAAATGACAAGCGATAAGTGGACGTTTCGAGACCGGCTGACGAGTTGGGCGTTCCTGCGGTTCTCCGTATACGTAGCGCCGTTCGTGATTGCGCTCGGCACCATCGCGGTCATGTTCTGGGCGCCGCGTCAGTTCGACACGACGGGCACCGTTCCGCTTCGCTTCCACGTGATCGCCGATCCGGCCGCGACGCTGCGGCCCACCGATGCCATCGCCCGCCTGCGCGATACGGCGTCCATCGCGCCCACTGCGCGTTTCAGCACCCATCTCGCGCAAACGCCGTTCTGGTTTCTGCTCGAAGCGCCCGCAAGCAATACCAGCGTACCCGCGTTCATCGATCTTCCGTCGCGGCACGCGCAAACGATATCCTGCTGGAGCGCGGCCCCTACCCCTGCCCTGCTCGGCACCGGCGACCGCTACGGCACGCACGGCGACATTCGCTTCAACAAAGCGGGCTTTGCGCTGCAACTCAGTGCGCAAACACGTGACATCCCCATTCTTTGCCGCGGCACATTCTCCGGACCCGCGTACATCACCGCGACCGCACTGAGCCGCGACAAGCTCGAAGAAACCACACTCGATTTTCAACAGGGCGCATCGCTGATCACGGGCGGCCTGCTCACGCTCGCGATCTTCGTATTCGTGACGGCGATCATCAATCACGAATGGACGTACGTCATTTTTGCCGCATGGCTCGTTGGCAATCTGCGCTTGACGGCCAACGCAATGGGATTCGATACCGAATGGATGGGCCGGCTCATTCCGCCCGGCCATATCGAGTTTCTGCGCGAATTCACGTTCGCGTCCTACTACATCCTGACTGCGACGCTCTTCGTCGAACTGTTCCGCCGCGAACTGAAAGCGATTGGCCTTCGCTGGACTCTGCACGCAGTCCGATACGGCGGTTGCATTCTGATGGCCGCTGCCTTCATGCTGAGCTATGCCCACTTCATTCCCGTGCTGTGGGCGAGCGCGAGCTTTTGCATCGTGGTGCTCACGTATTTTCTCGCGCAGCTCGTCTTCAAGGCGAGATCGCGCACGGTGTTGTGGTATGTCGCGTCGATGGGCATCGTGCTCTTCGCGACGCTGTCGGAAGTGCTGGAGGCGGCGTTCGGCTTCAAGGGACTCGCAGGCGCGCATAGTCCCGTCTTGACGGCGCTGTCGTCGAGCATGCTGTGCGCGTTCGCAATCGCTGAACGCATGCGCGAAGACCGCGAACGCCGCCGTCAGATGCAGATCGAGCTGCGCAATACCTACGATGTCACGCCCATTGGCCTCTTCACGTTGAACGAGGAACATTGCTTCGTGCGCGCCAATCCCGCGCTGCATGCCATGCTCGGCTTGCCGCATGGGCAGGATGGTTCGCATCGCTGGGCCGACTACTTCGCGCAAGGCGCCGAGCGCGCGTTGAACGAACTGCTGCAAGGCGATGAATCTGCCTCGATCGAAATCGAGGGCGCGCCCGGCACGACAACCGACGGACGCCGCTACTCGCTTCGAGCCATTCGCGCGAAGGGCTTCATCGAAGGCTCGCTGGAAGACGTCACGGACCGCTCCAAAGCCGTCGAGCGCCTGCACTTCCTCGCCGAACACGATCCGCTCACCGGGCTATTGAACCGGCGCGGGATCGAACACGCCATCGCCCGTCAATGCGAAAAGAGCGACGCATGGGCGCTCGCGTATCTCGACCTCGACCGCTTCAAGGTGTTCAACGATCTGTTCGGCCACAGCACGGGCGATGAAATCCTTCGGCATGTCACCGCGCGTCTGGTCGAGCGCCTTGGCTCGCATGTGCCGATCGGGCGCATCGGTGGCGACGAGTTCGTGTGCGTGCTTGCCGGCATGGAGATCGACGACGCGATCGCGCGCTGCAAGGAACTCGTCACCGCGTTGAACGCGGCCCCCTTCCTCGTCGATACGCGCGCCTTCCAAGTCAGGGGATCGATCGGCGTCGTCGAATGCTCGCAGGGTGAACACGGCCAGGACGCTCTCGCCTACGCGGACCGCGCATGCCGCGCCGCCAAGCGCGGCGGCAACGCGCGGCTCGTCGCATTGCGTAAAGGTGCGCCCGCCTTCGAGGAACGCGCCGCCGAAATCAGCCTCATCGAAGCGCTGGGAGAAAGCCGCCTGCCCGACGGACTCTTCCTCGTGATGCAGCCAATCATGTCGATGCAGGCGCCGGGAGAATCGCTCGATTTCGAAATGCTGTTGCGACTGCGCACCGCGGATGGCGCGGTCGCGACTGCTGGCAAGCTGATCGCCGCCGCCGAGGACTCGGGCACGATCGTGCAGATCGACCGCTGGGTACTCGCGACGACGCTCGCATGGTTGAGCGAGAACCGCGCATCGCTCTCAAGAACGCGCTTCGTGTGCGTGAACCTGAGCGGCGGCTCGCTCAACGACGAGCACTTCCTCGACGAACTCTTCGCGCTGTTCTCGCGTTACGAGGACATCGTGCATTACCTGTGCATCGAGATCACCGAGAGCGTCGCGCTGCACGACCTCGAGCATACGGAGCGTTTCATCGCACGCGTTCACGACATGGGCGCGAAGATCGCCATCGACGATTTCGGCGCGGGTCAGACATCGTTGCGCTATTTGAAGAAGCTGTCGGCCGATGCGCTCAAGATCGACGGCGAGTTCGTGCGCACGATGTGCAACCATCCCGCCGATATCGCGATCGTCGAAGCGATCATCAACCTCGCGCGCAACCTCGGCATGCGCAGCATCGCCGAATGGGTCGAGGATTTGCAAACGCTCGATGCGCTGAAGGAACTGGGCGTCGACTACGTACAGGGCTTCGCCATTGCAAAGCCGCAAGAAGCCCGCGACATACTCTTGGCCTCGTCCGCTGCGAGCTTCGTGACCAACCCTGAAGTCAAACGCTATTTGCAAGCGGAAGCGGTATGAGCGTGTGATGGCCCGTGCGGTCGATGCATGCGCCGCCGGCTTCTGTGTCCGGCGTGGCGCATGCGTCATCGAAAAACGAGCTTCGAAGAATCAACGAAGCACGTCCCCTGCTTCGAGCTTTCGTATGCGCCTTTCAACGTCGGCAAGATCCGTCGCTTCGGAGACGTAGGCATCGCACCGCTTGCGCTCGTTCGCGTCGAGCCAGGCGTTCAGCAGATAAAACAAGAACATGATCATGGTATTTCACCGTTTGGTCGTGTGATCCGGCTTGCGCCATCACGATTGCGCGAAGACATCCGTGCCGCAAATGAGCGTCCGGGCGTGCAGCGGTTCGAGCGCCGCCGCAAGCCGTTGCCCTTGTGCGTCACTTACCATGCCCGTCAGCACCTCGGCGAAGCGCGGCGCCTCGACGCCCGAGATGATGTATTGCCAGCGATACGCATCCAGCACGCCGGCGCACACGCGCGCTTCTTCATCGTCGGACAACGCGCGGTCGAGCATCGACAGGAAGCAATGGGCATCCGCTGCGGCCTGAGTCTGCAGCAGGCCGTCTATCGCGCAGACCAGATCGATCAGATCGCCGACTGCCTCGTCACGCGCGGCTTCGTCGATGCGCGCGTCTTCCCGCAGCCATTCGAGTTCGTCGATGATCGCGTGCTGCGACTCCTCCTGCCAGTGAAACAGAAAGATGTCCTTGAAGAGCGGCGACATGTTGCTGTCGCTTTCCATGCTCTGCCGGTAATGCACTTGCGTGACGATTTCGATGCAGCAGGTCAGCGCAAGAATCGACCACGTCGACTTCGTCAGCACGAGCGCGGCGACGTCATCGGCGCTGGCAGTGAAGCGATAGCCGTGGGGCATGACGGCGGCCGCCAGTGCATCGACACGGCGGAACAGTTCCTGATGCTTCAGCTCTTCATCGGTGAATCGCACGATCGCCTCGAAAGCGGTCTGATTGGCGAGCGCGTGTTCACGGCCGAGTTCGATCATCTTCGCGCCGATGAAACGCTCGATCAGCCCGAACATGTTCGCGTACGTGCGGCCCTGAATCTGCGACATCAGGCGGCGCTCGGCGTCATCGAGAAACGGCAGGCGTTCCGTTTCGCTCAGTCCTTCGGGCATGAACTTGTGCAACGGGTCGAATTGACGGCCGCGTAATACGTCCCGGTCGATGTCCCAGCGAATGCGGCGCGATGCTTCGATGCATTTCATATAGCGTTGCTGGGCGGCTTGAGGACTAAAGGCTTTCATGAACATACTCCGTGAACTGTCTGTCGGAAGATAAAGGACGGTTCGGCGGAAGAAGGAAGAAAGCGTTGCGCCACCGTCTGGAGATCATTCTGGGCAGACGCATGCGCGAAAACATGAGTCCCGCGTCCCGGTCGACGCCGGGATGAGGCGCGCACTGGGCGTGAAAGCGGGACACGTGTCCCGGCCAGGCTGGGTCTACGAAGAAACGTCGTCGAAGCCCGCGCGGCGCGCAAGCACGATAGCCTGTCCCCGGCTATCGACTTCGAGCTTCGAGAAAATGCTGGTGAGATGATTGCGCACGGTCTTTTCGCTCAATGCGAGGCGCGCGGCAATCTGCGCGTTGTCGCGGCCGCCCGCAAGCAATTCGACGATGTCCCGCTCGCGCGGCGTCAGCATTGCGAAGGCGGGATCGGGCGTGGTCAACGCCGGAAGAAACCCGCGCACTTCATCGCGCCATCGCTGCCAGGCGGGCTCGGCTTCGAGCACGAGATGATTGTCGCTTTCGAGCGGGACGAAGCGCGCACCCGGAATCATCCCTGCAATCAGGCGGCTTTCGTCGAACGGGACGCGCGCATCGCCGCTCGCGTGAAGCACCAGTACCGGGCATTCCACCTTGGGCAACAAATCGAACACATCGATCTCGTTGAAGACGCGCATGATGCGCGCCGCGTTGCGCGGCGTGGTGGTCATGCGTTCCAGCTCATTGAACCAGCGATGCTGTTCCGGACTGCCGCCCGGTATGAACTGTGTGGTGAAGAACTGGCGGAACGCGGGATTGCTCTTGCCCCAGCCTATCTCAGCGAGACGCACGAGCATTTCCGCTTCCTCGTGCAGGGCGGGATCGTTCGTGCGCTTGAGGCGTCCTCTCGCATAGCCGCCGTGCAGCACGAGATGAGTCACGCGTTCAGGATGCGCCACCGCATACGCGACGGCGATCGATGCGCCCTGCGATATCCCGAGCAATGGAAAACGCGCGATGCCGCACGCGTCGACGACGGTTTCCAGATCGCGCAGCCACGCATCGAAGGAAATGTCGGCGACGTCTCTGTCGGAGAGGCCGCAGCCGCGCTGATCGTAGCGAATCAACGTGTGATGCTGGCACAGCTCCAGCATCAGATGACTCCACACCGGGCTAGAGAAGTCCAGCTCGAGATGACTCAGCCAGTTCGCCGCCTTGATGAGCGGCGGCCCCGAACCGCACGTCGCGTAAGCGATGCGCGCGCCATCGCTCGCCATGCATAGACGTATCTGTTGCCGCGGCGGGGAGGAGCACTGCTTCATCGCGAGGCAATGATGTAGGGAGTACGTACTAATTCGGCCGGTATGAAACGGATCGCACGGGTCAATCATGCTCGCGCGCAAAGGCGGGGGAAGTCAAGGTTCCGGGTGTCGTCGGGTCGGTGCCGCAGTCGCTCTATTCGCCCGCCAGTATCGAGGCGCGCAAACGTGAATTCGTTTGACATCGGCGAAATATAAGCCTATAACCATCCCATTGGATGGTGAATGGATGGAATAACCGAATATGGAAAAGACGGATGCGCCCGAATCGTCGCGCTCGCGCGGCGGCGAGACGGAAAAAATTACGATCAATCTCGGCCCAGTGGACTTGGGCCAGATCGACTTGCTCGTCGAAGAAGGCTTCTATTCGAACCGGACGGACCTCATTCGCACGGCCATTCGCAACCAGCTGTCCGTTCACGCGGTCGTCGTTCGGGAAACGGTGACGCGGCGCGAACTGGTGCTGGGCCTTCAGTACTTCTCAAAGCGCGATCTCGAAGCGGTGCGCGCCGCGAACGAGCGACTCAAGATTCAGGTGCTGGGACTCGCCAGCATTGCCGCCGACGTGACGCCCGAGCTCGCGCTGGCCACGATCGATTCCATTCTGGTGCGCGGCGCATTGCACGCACCAGCGGCCGTCAAAGCTGCGCTCGCGGGTCGAATCCGCTAACGCCGCCATGCACGCCAACAAACAACGGACCTCACAATGAAACTCAACGAAGGCTTTCTGGACTCGATGAAGGAAGCGTTTGCACGCTTCAAGGAACACGACACCGCCGCCGCCACCGATCTCATCCGGCGCGCGTTAAGCGGCGAATCCACGCACGTGGAGCCGCCGCAAGGGCAACGCCCTGAACAAGCAAAGGTCGATACGACGCCCTTCGGCCGCTTTCACAAGACGCGGACTGAAACGGATACTGCCGTCGAGGATCGCGGACATTTCAGCCGGAAAAGCTACGCGAATGCCGCCGGGCAGCGCGATTACAAGCTCTACGTGCCGAGCGGATATCGCGGCGAGCCGGTGCCGCTCATCGTCATGCTGCACGGCTGCACGCAGGACGCCGACGATTTCGCGGCCGGCACGCAAATGAACACACTCGCGGACGAGCACGGCTGCATCGTCGTCTATCCGATCCAGCCGCAAGGGGCGAATCCGTCGAAGTGCTGGAACTGGTTCAAACCGGCCGATCAGGCGCGTGAGCGCGGTGAGCCATCGTTGATCGCGGGCATCACGCGTGAAGTCATGGCGAGTCATAGCGTGGACCCGAAGCGCGTGTATGTCGCGGGGTTATCGGCGGGCGGCGCGATGGCGGCGATACTCGCGCAGACCTATCCGGACTTGTACGCTGCGGCAGGCGTGCATTCGGGACTGGCTGCCGGATCGGCGCACGATCTTCCGTCCGCGCTCGCAGCGATGCGCGGCGGCCAGCGTCCCGGGCACACGAAGACGACGCAGCCGTCGCCCTGTCCGCTCATCGTCTTCCACGGCGATGCGGATACGACCGTCCATCACGCAAACGCCGATGCGATCCTGCGCGGCTTCAGCGTCGATACCGCCGCGTCCGCCGCGCCCGCAAGCGACATGGTGAGTACGCGCAAGTACACCGTGCGCAAGCTGGTGTCGCCGGAAGGCACGCGGGCGGAGTTCTGGACGATACACGGCGCGCCGCATGCGTGGTCAGGCGGCAGTTCACGCGGCTCCTATACTGATCCCACCGGTCCCGACGCCAGCGCCGCCATGCTGCGATTCTTTCTGGCGCATCCTCGGCAGCACTGAGCGTTATCGATGTGATTGGCGTGTCAGCGGTGCAGCAGCCACGCAGGCTCGGAAAGATGCGCCGCGAAGAAATCGCCGAGGGCCGTCACCTTCGCCGGACGCGCCCTCGCCGATGGCGTGACGAAGTACAGGCCGCCTCGCGTCAGCCGCCAGTCGGTCAGGATTGTTTCCAGACGGCCATCGGCGAGATATTCGCCCGCGATGAACTCGGGTAATTCGGCAATGGCGAGCCCATCGAGCAGCATCGGCAGAAGCGCATCGGCGTTCGTCACGCGCAACGGTCCCGTCGGCGTGACCGGCTCTTCTTCGCCGGCATCGTTCGTGAAGCGCCACACTGCGTTGCCCGCGCGATAAGCGTAGGAAAGGCACGGCCGGCCCGCGAGGTCGCGCGGATGCGCCGGGCGGCCGTATCGCTCCAGATAGTCCGGCGACGCGACGACGAGTTGCGACACCGGGCACAAGCGCCTCGCCACCAGCGACGAATCCGGCAAGGCGGCGATCCGCAGCGCCGCATCGAAACCTTGCGCGACGATATCGACCGTCGCATCGGACAAATGCAAGTCGACCGAGACTTCCGGATACGCCCGGAAGAACGCGGGCATCAGCGGCGCGACCCAGCGCAAGCCGAACGACATCGGCACGGCGAGACGAACCAGTCCGCGCGGCTGCACCGACATCTCGCGTGCGGCGCTTTCCGCTTCCTCCGCCTGCCGATAAATGTCGCCGGCCTTCTCCGCGATAGTGCCGCCGAACTCCGTCAGCGCCAGTTGCCGCGATGTTCGATTGAACAGCCTCGCGCCTAGCCGATCCTCCAGCCGCGCCACGCCGCGCGATACCGTCGCGACGGAGACGCCCATCGCGCGGGCAGCCGCTGCGAACGAGCCTTCTTCGGCCACCTTCGCGAACATCGCCAGGCCCTCGAAATCCGGTAGCTTCGTCATTTCATTTCTGCAACGATGGTTTGCAGACGATTCTATTTCGAAAGGACGCGCTCGTCGATATCCTTCTCACATCGCTTCACGACATGACACTTCAACCGGACACACAAGGAGCAACACCATGGCACGCAAGCTCGAAGGCAAGATCGCACTCGTCACCGGCGCCACCAGCGGCATCGGCCTCGCCACCGCCAAGCGGTTCGCAGCGGAAGGCGCGCACGTGTACATCACGGGCCGTCGCGCAGCCGAACTCGATGCAGCGGTCGCGGCCATCAACGCGATCGGCTCGGCAACCGGCGTGCGCGTCGATTCGTCGAAACTCGATCAACTCGACGCGCTTTATGAGCAGATTCGCGGGGAAAGGGGCCGGCTCGATGTGCTCTTCGCCAATGCAGGCGGCGGGAGCATGCTGCCGCTCGGCGAGATCACCGAGGCGCATTATCACGACACCTTCGACCGCAACGTGAAGGGCACGCTCTTTACGGTGCAAAAGGCGCTGCCGCTGCTGTCGAAAGGCGCATCCGTGATCCTCGCGGGGTCGACGACGACCATCGAAGGGACGGCGGCGTTCAGCGTGTATTCGGCGTCGAAGGCTGCCATCCGCAACTTCGCCCGAAGCTGGATTCTCGATTTGAAGGACCGCGGCATCCGCGTGAACACCATCAGCCCCGGTGCGACGAAGACGCCCGGACTCGTCGAACTCGCAGGCCCGGACGAGACGCAGCAGCAAGGCTTGCTGGACTATCTGGCGTCGCGCATTCCGATGGGGCGCGTCGGCGATCCGAACGAAATCGCTGCAGCCGCGCTCTTCCTCGCGTCCGACGATGCGAGTTTCGTGAACGGCGCCGAATTGTTCGTCGACGGCGGTCAGGCGCAAGTCTGAGCATCACAGCACGAAGGCAGCGGCGCGTGCGGTTGCCTTCGGGGATGCAGCGCCGGCCGTTGGCTTTTGATCCTCGGCTCTCTCTCAGGTTCTAGCTGGCCGAAACACGGTTAATTCCAGCGCTGCGCGGGCAGGATAACTTGGAACCGGTTCCATTGTCGCATCGTTTTTCGCAATATCGTTATTACGGTCAATGATTTGCAACGGCGTCCAGCCGGATGCGCGAGCGGCAGGCAAAAAAAAGCCGGCTCATTGAGCCGGCTTTGAAAGTTCTGGCCATTCCGAGGGCCGTGCCAGAACCTGAGAGAGCGAACGTTCCGCCGATATCCGCAGAACAAAAACGACAGTATAGCTGATGGAGAGCGCCGCTGGCTTTTTCACTTTCATTTTTATCATTTTTTTGCGAGAGTCGATTGTCGCCTATTGTTGAGTCTTTGAGGCTGTCAAGGCAAGCTGGATCAGCCTAAGGCGTAAAACTGTCGAGTTGACGCGCCTCGACGACTCTTTCATTTTATCACTTTTAAATGTTTGCTCCGTTCAAGGGCAGTGCCGCTTGGCGGGGCGAGCTTGATCCACGCGCGTCGAGCTTCGCGCGTTGGCGACGCTTCTGAACGAACGGCGCGCCGAAGCCATTACGGTTGCCTTTTGGCAGCGCAATAGGCGCTCTTACGTCAGTGGCTAACTAAAAAGGCCACCGGCTTCCGGAAGTGACGCTCGGCGGCGACGCGCCCGTATCGATCCATTTGCCGACGCAAAAATTAGCCTGCACCGGAAGCGTCGCTGCAAGTGACTTGGATCAGCGTTCGCCTTTGCGGACGTTCCACCGTTTGCGCGGCCTGTTCGAACGCGCGGCGCGCAGCAAAGCACACAATCGCAGCGGTCTGCACTCGTCAAAGAACACAACGCACCGCCCGACGCCTAGCCCGACTGCCGCAACATGCCGACGATCCAACTATCACCGCCGCTGGCTAATCCGTGATTCGGAGATAAGACTCCGTATTGCATCAAAAAGACGGGCGGGATCTACGGGCTTCGACAGATGCAAATCGAACCCCGCCTGCAACGCACGCGCTTTGTCGTCCGCGCTGCCGAAGGCGGTCACGGCGATAGCCGGCGTCCGATGCCCCGCCTGCCGCAACGATTGAATGAGCGAGTAACCATCTTCGTGCGGCATCCCGATGTCCGACAGCACCACGTCGAACTGCCGCGTCGCGAGGCAAGTCCGCGCAGCCGACGCCGATTCCGCCCCGAACACTTGCGCGCCGACGGAACCCAACACGGCGATCATTGCATCACGCGCGTCGGCTTCGTCTTCAACCAGCAGAATGTCGAGACTGTCGAGCATATCGCGATGCGATGCTGAAGCAGCATGCAACGGGGCAACGCCGCCGGATCGCGCATCGTCGGTGGTCTTGGACGGCAGCGACACCGTGAAGACACTACCCTGCCCTGCACCGCCGCTATACGCCGTGATGGAACCGCCATGCAGATTGACGATGCTTTTCGCGATCGCGAGGCCGATCCCGAGTCCGCCGAACGCCCGCGTCGTCGCCGTCGCGTTCGAAGCCTGCGCGAACGGTTCGAAGACGCGCTCGATAAAGGACGCCGGAATTCCTTCGCCAGTGTCGGCCACCTCGATCTCGGCAGCGTCCCCTTTTCTGCGTGCGTCGATGCGTATGCGGCCACCCGGCTTCGTGTATTTGAGCGCATTACCGAGCAGATTCGAGAAGACCTGGCTGAGCCGCGTTGAATCGCCCTCTATCACGAGCGATTCGGGAAGTTCATGAACGATGTCGATTTCCTTCGCCACCGCCTCCAGCGCCACGTCTTCCATCTCCGATACCAACAGCTGCACGAGATCGACCTTTCCCATCTCGATGAGAAGCTGCCCGGCCGCGATGCGGCTCAGGTCGAGCAGGTCATCGACGAGGCGAGCCTGCAACTTCACGTTCCGGTCGATCGCGTCGATCCCGCGTGCGCGCAGCTCCGCGTTGCCGCTCTCGTGACGCAGAAGATAGCTCCACGATTGCATCGCGTTGAGCGGCGTGCGCAATTCATGCGATACGGTCGCGAGAAACGTGTCTTTCAGGCTGCTCGCGTGCTGCGCTTCCAGGCGCAGAAGCCGTTCGTTCGCCAGCAGCCGGTTGCGCTCGCTTTCCAGGCTCTTCTGATGCGAGATGTCGATGGTAATGCCGTCGAATCGCACCGGCTGGCCGTCGTCATCGACGTGGGTGCGCCCTTTCGCGCGAATCCATCGAACGTCGCCGGCCGGCGAAACCGTGCGGTATTCGATATCGTAGGGAATGCCTTTGTTGACGGCCCGCTCGATGGCCACGCGAGTCTTTTGCCTGTCCTCCGGATGAACGATCTGATAGAACAGTTCCAGATCGACCTCCGCGTTGGGTGCGAGCCAGAAATGCTCCTTACATTTCGGATTCCATATGATTCGGCTGAGTGGAATGGGACAATGAAACGTCCCGATCTCCGCCGCTTCGATCGACAAGTCCAGACGTTCGCGTTCCTCGCGCAGGCTCTGTGCGGTGCGTAGCGTTTCTTCGACATCGGTGATCATGCCGACCCATTCGTAGATATCACCGTCCTTGCCGCGCGTGCCCGCCGCACGAACCTGACACCGCCGGAACGTCGAAGACGCCGCATGCCACAGGCGCACGTCGGCACGATAAGGCTGATCCGTCTTGACGGCGCGCTCGAGCGCGGCCTGAGCCAGCGCGCGGTCCGCTTCATGGATCATTTCAATCCATCCGTAGCCCTGATGCTTTTCCCACGGCTGCCCGGTATAGCTTTCCCACGAGGGCTGCGGAATCACGAAGCGGCCGATTTCGTCGCACACATAGGCGATCGTGCTCGCCACCGTCACGAGCGCGCGATATCGCGATTCGAGCCGCAAGCGCTCCAGCTCGATGTTCTTAGGCTCGTTGACGTCGATGGTCGCGCCGAGCCAGCGCACCAGCGCGCCTTCGCGATCCCTGAGCGGCGTCGCGAGCGAACGCATCCAGCGAAACGTCCCGTCTGGCTGACGAAGCCGATGATCGATGACATAGTCCGTGCCGTCCTGCACGGATGCGGCCCATCGTTGAACCGTTGCTTCGCGATCGTTCGGGTGAGTCAACGTCTCCCATGCGCGTCCGAGCAGCGGCTGTTCTGCGCCGGTATGGCGCAATGCCGCGCTCGACATGTGATCGAGCAGGCCATCCGGGCCGGCCGTCCACAAAATGATCGGCATTGCCTCTGAGAGCATGCGATATCCCGCCAGCGCGGTCTCGATGTCCATCGACGCCGGATGCGCACCGGACGGCATCACGACGAGTAGCGCCGCGGGCTCTCGAGCGGCATTCGTGCGCTTCGGGAGCGGACGGAACTCCAGCGTCCACGCTGCCCCGTGTTCCGCCGTCGAAGCGGTGGATGCAGGCACAACCACGATCGCAGGCTGCATCGTCCGCAGGGCTTCTGTTGCGACGGCGAACACGCGGGCGCCCCACTCGTCCCTCGACGAAGCAGGATCGTCTTTCAAGAGAAGTGAAAGAATTTCTTCCGATACTCGCCCCGGCGCAGGCTCGCCAAAGCGTTCGACGAAATGCCTGTTACCCGCAATGACAGACAGATCCCGGGCAAGAATGGCGCATGCGGACGGGTTGAGTTCCAGCAGCGCGAGCGCCAGTGCGTCGTCGTTGGTCGTGGGCATTTCTACGGCAGTCGAGAGTCACGAGTGAGTTTCCGCGGTTGGACGCTTCGGCGGGTTTCGTTCACTCAGGAACCTTTTACAGAGGTCAGTGAGTTCGCGCATATCTTACCCGTGGATGTGCGCTCCGGGCTGTCGATGGACAAGCAAATCAAATGCCATTGTTTGCACGCTTACCACTTGGATAGACGTTTTCGCTCACTCGTCCAATTTCTGTTCAGCTTCAGGCTCACCGATGGATGCCGTATAACAACCATTAACGGCCGCCGATGTAATCGACACGGAACCGCCGCCGAGATCGGAACTCACAGAAACAAGAAGAAACAAGCGCAGAAAGAAAGCGAAGTGAATGTCCGTCAGAACGTCATTCGCTTCATGCGATGCACTCTTTCACTGTGAATCAGCGATTAGAATGACAGTCGGCAACGTACACGAATCGAGAAAAATGGGAGAATGTCATCTTGCAACGCGCACAATATCAATAACGCGCTCGCGTTTTCCTTTAAGCTCCTATGGATGACTTCAATAGATCGCTTTCTCAAACAGATGTCCCGGACGCGGCAGCATGGTTTGAAGCGATCCTCGATGCTTACGTCATCCTGGACGAGAGCTACCGTATATGTTTTGTCAACGCCAGTTATACGCAGTTGACGGGGCATACACGCGAGGCAGTCATTGGCAGGTCCATCTACGAGATCAATCAACACGGAAGCGAAGCACATCGCGCCGCCCGCAACCAGTGGGTTGCGACTGCAATCGCGGATCTGCAACCGGGCGAGACACGTTCATCGCCGCCCTTTCGCGCCGAATGGCCTTCGAACGAGGATGGCAAGCTCGCGCTTCGCTTCTGGAAGATCAAGGCGAGCGTGATCGTGCCCGCCGATAGCGGGCGTTCCTACTACGCCATTCGCGTCAGCGATGTCACCGATCGCGTGCGGCGCAGCGAGGCCGACAAGCGCGAGAAAGCGCGTCTGCGATCGCAAGCCCAGCTTCGCCAGATCATCGCTGCGGAGAAAGAAAGGCAGCTACAGGAAAGCCGCGAGCAACTGGCCGAAGTTCTCGCTTTCGCGAAAGTAGGCGCATGGAAGCGGGACTTGATGAGCGGCGTCATCACCTGCACCACGCAAGCCAAAATCAATCTCGGACTGAAACCGCACGAAGAGTTGACGACCGAGCGCCTGTTCAATGAACTCATCGACCCGGCCGATCGCGAGCGCGTGCGCGAGGAACTGGAGACGTCCATCGTCGCGCATCGGGATTACCGGGTGGAATATCGCGTCATATGGCCGGACGGTTCGGGCCACTGGGTCATGGTCGGTGGCCGCGCACGCTATGGAGAAGGCGGCCAGCCCACGCAGATGCTCGGCTTCGTGCTCGACATCACCGCTCGCAAGCAGCAGGAGATCGATCAACAGCGCATCGCAGGCGATGAGCGGCTCGCACGGGAACAAAGCGACAGGAACGCGCTTGCCATGGATCACTTCCTCACGGCGGTGTCACACGAGTTGCGCTCGCCGATCAGCGTGATCCTCAACTGGGCCGAATTGCTGGAGCGCACCGACTACAAGGCCGGTCTGCCACGCGCCACCGCCACCATTCAGCGCAACGCCAAGCAATTGGCGCTAATGGTCGATGATCTGCTGGACAGCGGGGCAATCGTTTCCGGCAAGCTGTCTATCGAGTTTGCGCCGCTCGCGCTGAATCGGCTCGTGATGGATCTCGTCAACGATCTTCGCTTGCAGGCCGATCACAAGAAGCTGCAATTGACGAGCGCCCGGCTGGACCCGTGCACCATTCAGGGCGATGCCGCGCGCGTCAAGCAAATCGTCTGGAATCTCGTCACCAACGCGATCAAGTTCACGGATACGGGCGTGATCGACGTATCCGTGTCGTCAGAGAACGGACATGCCGTACTCACCGTCAGCGATTCGGGCTGCGGTATTTCAGCCGATGCGATCGACAAGGTATTCGATCGCTTCGAGCAATTGAAGCCGAGTTCGTCGGGGCGCGTCAGCGGCCTGGGATTGGGCTTGTGGCTCGTCAAGACGCTCGTCGAACGCCAGCATGGGCGCATCGACGTGCACAGCGCGGGCATCGGCTGCGGCACGACGTTCGTCGTGACTTTGCCGCTGAGTGATTAGTCGTCGTCGCTTGCGGGCTGCGCGGCCGACGTGGTGCCTGGCTGCCGTGCGCGATGCTTGTTCAAAACGAGCCAGAACGCGCCGATGTCCTTGATGGCGTCCATGAAATCCGTAAACTCCACCGGCTTCACGACATACGCATTCACGCCGAGATCGTAACTCGTCAGAAGATCGGTCTCCTGTCTCGATGACGTGAGCATCACGATCGGAATGTGCTGCAATTGCTCGTCTGCGCGGACGGCGGCGAGCACGTCGTGACCATCGAGCCTTGGCAGTTTCTTGTCGAGCAGAATGACGGCCGGATGCACGTCGGGACGGTCGCTCCACTTCTTTTCGCAACGCAGATATTCGAGCGCCTCTACACCGTCGCGGACGACATCGACGGGATTTTCCAGGCCTGCCCTTTGTAGCGAGAGAAGCGTCAACTCGATGTCGTTCTCACTGTCTTCGACAAGCAAGACCGCTTTCAACCCTTCCCCCGCCATTCAACTTCTCCCTTTCTCTGGTCTTTGCTGATTCAGCTATGTGTGCGCTTCTGCCGTGTTTGCCGAACGCTCTGGCTGCGATGGCTGAATTGTAGCGCCCGTGATGTGTCTGCCGTAGCGCGGCGCTAAGCAGCAAGAATTGGGCCGCGAGATGACCTGAATCAAGCCCGGACGATTGCTTGCCACTCCCGGACTGAAAAGCATTCAACAATAAATCGTTTGTTACGCAAGTGCATGCCGGCTTCTAATGACTCGCTTTCTCTCTCGACAATCCGGCAGCGTTGCTTTGCAAAAGCATTCACCGACCGGCGTATCGAGTCCGAACGATCGCTGAATCCAAACCGACATGGCCGACCTGACTTCCTCGCGCAACACCTATGCGTCGACGCCGCCTCCTCGCATGGGCGTTTCGAAGCACGTGCTCTATCGATGGCTATCCTGGACAGTTCCCGCGATCGTCGTGCTGCTATGGGAAGCCGCCGCCCGGCTCGGACTGATCGCGCCGCAAGTGCTTCCCGCACCGAGCAGCGTCTTCGCGACCGCCGCGAACATGACGCAAAACGGCGAGCTATTCATTCATCTCGGCGTCTCGCTGTTGCGCGCTGCCGCAGGCTTCGTCATCGGCGGAAGCATCGGGCTGGCGCTAGGCGTCCTCGTCGGCTTCTCGCCGTTTGCGCAGGCGCTGCTCGACCGCCCTATCCAGATGATCCGCGCCGTTCCTTTTCTCGCGATGCTTCCGCTCGTCATCGTGTGGTTCGGCGTCGGCGAAGTTGCGAAGATCTTTCTCGTTGCGCTCGCAGTCCTCTTCCCCATCTACATCAACACGATGCTGGGCATCCGGCAGATCGATCCCAAGCTGATGGAACTTGCCCGCGTGATCGGCATGAGCCGGGCCGGCGTCGTGCGGCGAATCGTCATTCCGGGCGCCATGCCCTCGATCCTCACCGGCGTGCGCTATGCGCTGGCACATGCGTGGCTCGCGCTGGTCATCGCCGAGACGCTCGCGACAACGCAAGGCATCGGCTTTCTCGCAATGGACGCGCGTGAGTTCCTGAACACCAACGTCATTCTGCTCACCATCATCATTTACGCGATCATCGGCGTCGTCGCGGACGCACTCGTTCGCATGCTCGAGAGCCGCTTGCTCTCCTGGCACGCGAACTACGTCAACGGAGCGCGCAAGTGACGCAAAGCATCGAACCCATCGCGACGGGGGCACGGACCCGCGACCGCAAGGAGCCATCGGCGCTCGCCGTGTCCGTGCGCGGGCTGCAACGCCGCTATGGCAGCCGCATCGTCATCGATTCGCTCGACCTCGATATCCGCAAAGGCGAATTCGTCGCGCTGCTCGGCGAGAGCGGTTGCGGAAAGACCACGCTGCTGCGCGCGCTCGCGCGGCTCGATACGCCCGACGCGGGCAAGATTCACGCGCCCGAGCGGCCTTCCGTTGTGTTTCAAGAGCCGCGCCTGCTGCCGTGGGCGACGTTGTGGGAGAACGTGGCGCTCGGTCACGAACACACGATTGGCCGTGACGGCGCGGCCCGGGCGCTCGCCGAAGTCGGGCTCGCCGGCCGCGAGGACGACTGGCCGCGCAATCTGTCGGGCGGTCAGGCGCAGCGCGTGGCGCTCGCGCGGGCGCTCATCCACGACCCCGCGTTATTGCTGCTCGACGAACCGTTCGCCGCACTCGATGCGCTCACGCGCATCAAGATGCATGGGCTCGTGAAAGAACTCGTCGCGCTTCATCAGCCGGGCGTGCTGATCGTCACGCACGATGTCGACGAAGCACTCGCCCTCGCCGACCGCATCCTCGTCATGCGCGCCGGACGCATCGCGGCGTCGTTCGACACCGAAGACCACGCGCCTCTCGCGCTGCGGCCCACGCTTCTCGCGGAACTGGGCGTGCAACGTCACTGACCGATTTCCCATAAGACCAGAAGGACCCGAAAGGATGAATGATTCTTCAATGACCCGGCGCCAGTTATTGCGCGCGGCGGGTGGCTTGCTGGCCGGCATGGCCGCCAGCAGTGTTTTCCCGGCGTACGCGGCCGAGGCACGCAAGCTCACGCGTAACACCGATACCGTGCGTATCGGCTGGGGTTATGGCAGTCTGCCGGATATCGCCAAACAACGCGGCGTATTCGAGAAAACGCTCGCCGCCAAAGGCATCAAGGTCGAATGGATCGGCCCGTTTCCGAACCACGCACCCTCGATTCAGGCCGTGGTCGGCGGCAGCGCCGACTTCGGCTTCTGGGGATCGACAACGCCCGCGCTTGCCGCCATGCTCGCCGGTTCGCCCATCGTCTTCAACGCATTCGACATCTACTCGCCGCGCTCGACGGCCATCATCGCGAAGAAGTCGAGCGGCATTAATAGCGTCGCGGATCTGCCGGGCCGCAAGGTCGCCGTCAACCGCTCGGGACTCGGCGAATTCCTGTTGATTGCAGCGCTGGAAAAGCATCGCATCGACCGGGACAAGGTGCAATTCGTCTACCTCAATCCGCCCGATGCCGCGCCTGCATTTGCACAAGGCAAGGTCGACGCGTGGTCGATGTGGTCGCCGGGCGTCGACATCTCGCGCTTCTCGAACGATGCAAAGGACATCTTCAACGAAGGCCGCGATCTGGAGTTTCTCATCGACTATAGCTCGCTCGTCTCGCGTCGTAAGTTCACCGAAGAGAATTCGGAGCTGGTCCGCGCAGTGATCGACGCCTATTACGTCGAAGGCGCATGGCAGTCTGCGCATTCCGCCGACGCCGAATTGCTCGTGCAGCGCGAGGGCAAGTACCCGGATCAGGTTCGCGAGTATCTGACGAGCCTCAAGCGCGTCAATCAGTTTCACGAGCCCGACGACGCCGCTTTCATCGCGCAGTTTCAGCGCGCCGCCGACTGGCTCGCGGAACGCAAGATCATCAATTCGCGCATCCGGGTCGCGGATTACAGCATCAAAGTGTGATGCGAGGAGACCAACGATCATGACCGAACGCACGCACTTCGCGGCGCCGAAGCTCGTGTCCGCCGTGTCGGCAACGCTCGGCTTCGCACAAGTCATCGACGATATCGCCGCGACGGCCGCCGAACGTGAACGCGCGCATCGGCTGCCGCATGAAGAGATCGCCAGGCTCAAGGCGCTCGGCTTCGGCGCGCTGCGTCTTTCGTCCGATGCCGGCGGCCACGGCGCATCGCTGCACGACATGTTCGGCGTCGCGCGTGATGTCGCCGCGGCGGACTCGAACATCGCGCATGCGTTTCGCAATCATCTGTGGCAGGTCGAAGCCGCGCTACGACGCCGCGATCATCCGTTCCATGCGCGCGTGCTGGAACTGACTGGACAGCGCAAGACACTCGGACTGAGTTTCGTCGACAGCGACGTGACGGCGGCCGGCGCCCGACCGGCGAAGGTCTTGAGCAGGCTCGAATGGGACGCATCGCGCGATGTCTATGTCGGCTCCGGCGACAAGGTCTATGCGACGGGCAATCTCTATAACGATGCGTTCATCGGCGTGGCAGTGGAAAGCCGCGCGGGCCGCACGGTGCAATACGTGCTGGAACGCGGCCCCGGCGTCAGCGACGACGATGACTGGCAAGGCTTCGGTCAACGGCTGACAGGCTCGGGAACCGCGCGCTTTCGCGATGTGACGATTCCCGCCGCGCATCTCTATCCGGCCGATCCGCCGAAGTCCGACGAAGCCGCGCCCTGGGGATTCACTTTCCATCAGGTGTATCTCACCAACTGCATTGCGGGCATCGTGCGTCGCGCGGCGCTGGACGCGGTCGATGTATTGCGAACGCGGGGACGCAACTTCTATCACGGCGAAGCGGCGCATCCCACGGACGAGCCGGTTCTGCAATCACTACTTGGCCGCATTCGCGCCTATGCAGCGAGCGTCGAGGCGACTGCGGACCGCGCGGTGGATGCACTACAACGCGCGTGGGACGCTCACGGCACGCCCGACGATTACGACGCGACGCTCGCCGCCACGCTCGCAGCATCGGAAGCGAAGGTCGTCATCGATGATCTCGCGCCGCAAATTGCAAGCTGGCTGATCGATCTCGGCTCGGGCTCGGTCGTGTCGCGCATCGGTGCGCTGGACCGGCACTGGCGCAATATCAAGGTGATCGCGTCGCACAACCCGAGGCTTTACAAGGAACGCCTGCTCGGGCAGAACCTGCTGACCGGGCAATTGCCGCCTACGGGCGCGTTCTTTTGATGATGAGACGCGCCTCCGCTGAACCACGGCGGAGGCGCGTCGCAATCACGCGTTCAAAAGGCGGCGCACGCGCGGCATGACTTCATGCGCGAAGCGGGACATGTCGGCTTCGAATGGCTGGAATTGCAGCATGAACAGTTCGATGCCCGCGCGATGGAAGTCGACGATGCGCCGCGCGACGGTATCGTAATCGCCGACGAGATCGGCAGCCGTGCCGCCGTTCGATCCGACGCGCGCCGATCGTGCGAACGTTTTGTGCATCACCGCGTTCGGATCCGTATTGGCCTTTTGCCGCTCGCGCAGCGGCTTGTCCAGTTCCGCGAGCGCAAAGAGATGCTGGAGATGAGCCTGTGCGTCGTCTTCCGTGTCCCGCGCGATCACGAATGCCGATAGCCCGAAGCGCAACGGCTCACGCCCGTCCGGACGCGTGCGTGTGGAAACATCGGCGATGAGGCTGGCTACATCATCGTGTGGCTGGCCGTTGATGAACCACACGTCGCCATGCGCCGCCACGAGGGAACGCGCGGGTTCCGATTCGCCGCCCACGTAAATGCGTGGACGCGCACGAAACGGGTCGGCCGGGCGCAACTGATAATCGTCGATACGGAAGTTGTCACCGCGATGCTTCACGGCTTCGCCGCGCAACAGGGCATCGACGACCGTGATCCACTCGCGGCCATAGGCATAGCGTTCATCGTGCTCGGCGAAGCCGATACCGGCGCGCTCCAGCTCCGGCCGGTTCCACGCATTGACGAGGTTGATCGCGAAGCGCCCGCCGCTGATGTGTTCGATCTGCTGCGCCATCTTCGCCAGCACCACGGGGTGATAGAGATAAGGTTTGATGGCCGCGATGATCTCGATACGCGACGTGAGCGCCGCCAGAGCCGCCGATGCGGTCCATGCTTCGAGCTGATCGAGCGAGGGGTCGTGCGGATTGATCGTGTGTTGCGCGACGAGCACCGAGTCGTACCCAAGGCGCTCGGCTTCGAGCACGAGCGCCTTGTTGCGCGCCCAGGAGGCGTCATAAGGTTCCTCGGGATCTTGCAGCGCCGCGCGGCTGCCATGAACGAGCTCCCAGACACCGAAGCGGGGAGAATTGGACATCGCTTGATTGAACCGGAGGACGAGTTGGAGAGAAGCACATGCTAACGTCAGCCGCGCTTCGCTCCATCCAATTTCTAACGATAACCAATTGAGGTTTGAGCATTAGGCGATAGCGCGAACTCTCGCGCCTCCGCGTATACAGCCATGCGAAGCAACTGGTTCTCTCAGCCGATGGCAAGCGCGGCGTCACGGTGCAACATCTGCTTCGATTTCACGCGCACGCTTACGCCCGCAAGTTACGAGGATTTCATCCGTATCGTCATTGCCTAACTGCAGACGCGCGGCATCTATAAGACCTCGTACAAAGAAGGCAAGCTGCGAGAAAAGCTCTCTGGCGAAGGTGCGCGGCTCGGTTAACTTCATCCGGGCACGACTTTCTTTCGGAAGCTTTGGAACCGCTCCGACTTATTGGCTGAGAAATATAGATCCACTGAGCGAAATCCGCGGCCCGGGCGGACTTGCGCGGCGACCCCACGTCCACTTAAAACAGCTGCAATTCCCCGTGAAATTCCGCTACCAATCTATGGATTTCGGCATGCGCGTCTTATACGCTTGCAGTCACGCACCGCGTGCCCCGCACACGACGCCGGATGACCCATCACGATCAGGAGGTACCGCAATGAGCCGCACCGAGAACGCCCCGTGGACCGAGCCGCTCGACGCGCTCTTGCGCGAATGGGCGCAAACCGCCGCAGCGCGCGACAAATCCGGCGGCACCGCATTTCACGAGCGCGACCTGCTGCGCAAGAGCGGCCTGCTTCGCCTGTCGATTCCGGCGCAATACGGCGGCAACGGCGCTTCATGGTCGACGACGCTGGATATCGTTAGGCGCATGGCGCAAGTCGACAGTTCGCTCGCGCATCTCTTCGCGTTTCACCATCTGCAACTCGCGACGATTCGCCTCTTCGGCCGCGATACGCAGATTCGCCACTGGCTGTCCGAGACGGTAAGTCAGGGCTGGTTCTGGGGCAATGCGCTCAATCCGCTCGACAAGAGCACGCGTGCGCTTCCCGGTGAAACGAACGGCTATCTCTTCGATGGCCGCAAGAGCTTTTGTTCCGGCGCCCGAGACTCCGATCAACTGCTCGCCTCCGCATTCGACAGCGACGGCAAGCTGCTCATCGGCGTGACGCCGACGAATCGCGCGGGCATCACCGCGCTCGACGACTGGGACAACATGGGCCAGCGTCAGACCGACAGCGGCACTGTGATCTTCGAGCGCGTCAGCATCGCGCCGGATGAATTGCTGAACGATCCCGGCCCGCTGTCGAGTCCTTTCGCGTGCCTTAGACCGCTGCTCGCACAGGCGATCTTGAGCCACATCTACGTGGGCATCGGCGAAGGCGCATTGCAGGCGGCGCGCGAAGCGACGCTCGCGCAGGCGCGGCCGTGGATCGCATCGCAGGCAGAGCGGCCCTCGGAAGATCCGTATGTGATTGCGCATTACGGCGACTTCTGGGTCGCGCTGGAGGGCGCCCGCCTGCTCGCCGAACGCGCGACGCAAGCGTTCGACGAGGCATGGCAACGCGGCCTTGCGCTGACGGAGAGCGAGCGCGGCGAAGTGGCCATTGCAGTGGCGACGTCGAAGGTCGCGGCGGCGCGTGCAGGGCTGGAAGTCGCGAGCCGCATGTTCGATGTGACCGGGGCGCGTTCGACGACGGCGGCGCTGCGTCTCGATCGCTTCTGGCGCAACGTGCGTGTGCATACGCTGCATGATCCGATCGACTACAAGGTGCGCGAACTGGGCGACTGGGCGCTCAATGGGCGTGCGCCGAAGCCGTCGTTTTATTCGTGAGGATTCGGCGGCGAACGTTCACTAACCCGTAGCAGCGGTCCTTCTCAGCACGAGATGCGCGACCGTTCCCAGGACGATTCCCCAGAACGCGGAACCGAGACCGAGAAAAGTCATGTTGGAGGCAGTCGCAATAAACGTGATGAACGCGGCTTCGCGATGCGCCTCATCGTGGACGATGCCCGCGATATTCGTGGCGATGGCGCCCAACAGAGCCAGTCCCGCGAGAACGGCCACGAAAGCGTTCGGAAGCGCGGCGAACAGCATGACGACGGTTCCCGCGAAGGTTCCGCCGATCAAATAGAACAAGCCGTTTGCAATGCCCGCGATGTATCGGCGCTGCGGGTCGCGATGTGCATCCGGACCCGTGCATAGCGCGGCAGTGATCGCCGCGATGACGATCGTCACGCCGCCCGTGAAGGCGACCAGAATCGACGCGAGGCCGGTTCCGACGAGTACCGGCCGGCTCGGCGTTTCATATCCGGAGACGCGCAGAATCGCAAAGCCGGGAAGGAACTGGCCCGTCAGACTCACGATGACCAGCGGCAGCGCCAGGCTGATCGTCGATTGCCAGTTGAAGGTAGGCAGCGTGAACACCGGATGAGTCACTTGAACGCTCACGGTATCGAAATGCGTCAAGCCAAGCGCCGCGGCCAGCGCGCAACCGCAAGCAAGCACGAGAATCAGGCAGTAACGCGCGGCCAGGCGCCGAAACACGAGATAGCTGCCGAACATCCCGAGCGCGAGCCACGGATGAATGGCCACCGACTTGAACAGGCTGGTGCCGAACTGAAAGAGAATGCCCGCCATCATCCCGCAGGCAATGCCTTTTGGAATCCGCTTCGTGATCTGATCGAACAGGCCCGAGAGACCGAGCGCGAGAATACATGCACCGGCCACGATGTACGCGCCGATCGCATCGCTGACGGGCATCCCCGGAAAAAGCGTTACGAGCAACGCGCATCCGGGCGCGGACCATGCCGTGATGACCGGCTGCTTAAGCCACCAGCTCAGCGTCAATCCCGATACCGCCGCGCCCATCGAAATCGACCATACCCACGAGGCCACTACGTCATTGCCGACATGCGCGGCATGCGCCGCCTGAAAGAAAATCGCGAGCGGGCCGGCATAGGAAATGACGACAGCCAGCAGCCCCGCCGTGACCGCCGATATCGACCATAAGCCTTTCTGATTGACGGAATCCAGCGTGCCGTTCTTGTTCTGACTCATGGAATGATTCAGCGCCTTTTAGCGAATCGACGACGGATGATGAGCGAGCGGCGTTACCTGCATCGTCATGTATGGAAACAGCGGCAAAGCCGACAGCATGGTGTGCAGCTCGTCATGCGAATCGACGTCGAACACGCTGTAATTCGCATACTCGCCAACGACGCGATGCAACTGCTGCCACTTCCCTGCGCGCTGCAATTCTTGTGAATAGGCCTTTTCACGCGCCTTGATTTCTTCTGCCTGTGCGGGCGGCATGTCGTGCGGCAGGCGGACGTCCATTCTTACTAGATAAAGCATGACTTCTCCTCAAGGGTAACACTCACACTGCATGTTGAACGAGACGGTCGCTCACGCCTTGTTGTCGCGTCGGTAAAAAGCGAGCTTGTCTTCATCGATCTGCAATCCAAGCCCCGGGCCTGGCGGAAGATGAAGATCGAAGTCGCGATACTGCGGACGATTCGTCACGATGTCATCCTTGAGCAGCAGCGGGCCGAACAGCTCCGTGCCCCACGCCAACTGCGGAAGTGCGCTGAAACCATGTGCCGAAGCAATCGAACCGATGCTGCCTTCGAGCATCGTCCCGCCGTAGAGCGATACACCCGCCGCATCGGCGATGGCGGCCGTGCGCATCATGCCGTAGATGCCGCCGGACTTTGCGATCTTCAGGGCGAAGACATCGGCACAGGCATCGCGCACGAGGTCGAGCGCATCCTCGGGACCGGTGACGCCTTCGTCGGCCATGATGGGAACGATGAAGCGCGCCGCAAGCCGCGCAAGCGCACCGCGATTCTCACGCGGCGTGGGCTGCTCGATGAGGTCGATACCCGCTGCCTCCAGCGCCTGGATACCCAGAGCGGCATCCACTTCGTTCCATGCCTGATTCACGTCCACCGTGACCCTCGCGCGATCGCCCAGCGCCGCTTTGATCTTCGACACGTGAGCGACGTCTTCGCGCACGCTCCGACGGCCAATCTTCAGCTTGAACGTATTGTGGCGGCGTTCGTTCAGAAGCATTTCGGCCTCCTCAATGTCGCGGGCGGTGTCTCCGCTCGCCAACGTCCAAAGCACCGGAAGCGTCTTGCGCACCGCACCGCCGAGCAGCGCCGATACGGGCACGCCGAGGCGCTTTCCCTGTGCATCGAGCAATGCGGTCTCGAGTCCTGACTTAGTGAACCGGTTGCCGCGTGCGACCTTGTTGAGCGTAAGCATCGCCGCATTGATGTTGGTCGCGTCCTGCCCGATCAGCGCCGGGGCGAGATAAGTGTCGATCGTGAGCTTGATGCCTTCGGGACTTTCTTCTCCGTAAGACAGGCCACCGATGGTCGTAGCTTCGCCGATGCCCTCGATGCCATCGCTCGATCGCAGACGGATGACGACCATCGTTTGCTGCTGCATCGTCGTCATGGAGAGCTTGTGTGCGCGAATGGTCGGAAGGTCGACCAGAATCGCTTCGACAGACGTGATTTGAGCGTTCATACCTGAAATGGCGGAGTGGAAGGAGTCACTCAAGTATTGCCCGGGCAATCTCCGCCTGTCCAAGACCATCGACGTCTAATGCGATACCCCGGAGGTATGACGAACTCACTGCCCTTTCTCGGCGGGCGCCACATGGGGAATCTGCGCCTCGTTGTAGAGCCGATAGATCAGTTCGAGCATCTCCCTGATGTCGCGCGACTCGTCCATCGCCCGCATGCTCATGATGATCGGCGATACCAGCGTCGGGTCGTCGAGTTCCCGGTAGCTGACGTCATCGCGCTTCAGGCCATAGACGCTGCTCGGCACGATGGAAATGCCCTCGCCCGCCGCCACGAGCCCCAATGCAATCTGGATTTCGCGCACCTCGTACACCTTGCGCGGCTCCAGTCCCCGGTCCTTGAATGCGGCGAGCACCTGATCGGCGTAACTTGGGCGCGGCGTCTTCGGATAGACGATGAGCGTCTCGTTGATCACATCGCGCAGCGCGCAGACCGGCTTCGAAAGCGCAAGCGGATGCCCCACGGGAAACGCGACGATCATCTTCTCCTCTCTCAGAACCACGCGGCGGATGTTCGCGTCTTCGAGACGAAGGCGGCCAAAGCCGACATCGATCCGTCCATCCTTGAGCGCCCGCATCTGATCCATCGTCGATAGCTCGTGCAGACTGAGTTCGACTGTCGGGTTCTCGTCGCGAAAGCGGCGAATGATTTTCGGCAACAGGCCATAGAGCGTCGATGCGACGAAACCCACTGACATGCTGCGCTCGATATTGCCGACTCGCCGCGTCATCGATTCGAGTTCGGACGTCTGCGCCAGCAACTGGACCGCGTGAGCGTAGAAGAATTTGCCGGTCTCAGTGAGTTTCAGCGGGCGCGAGTTTCTTTCGAAGAGTTGCACGCCGAGAATCTCTTCCAACTGCTGTATCTGCCGGCTGAGCGGCGGCTGGGCGATGTGAAGCCGCTGCGCGGCGCGCGTGAAGTTTCGCTCTTCGGCCACCGCCACGAAGTAACGAAGATGCCGCAGCTCCATACGATACCTCCGGGATATAGCCCGATACTAAATCAGTGTTGGACCATGCTGTTTGCCGTCCTTTATTCTGCATTCACGCTTTGTTTCAAGCCCCGACTATACCTTATGAGCATACGTGCTTCGGCTTGAAACGAGGGTTAACCCCAGCAAAAGACAGAGACACAGGAGCAGACATGAGTGCCAAGGTATTCGACTCGAAGGAAGTTCAGGACCTGTTGAAGGCCGCTGCGAATTTGGGAAGTCAGGACGGCAACGTCCGCGTCAAGCAGATCACGCATCGCCTGCTGAGCGATCTTTTCAGAGCCATCGACGAACTCGACATGACGCCCGATGAAATCTGGGCGGGCGTGAATTACTTCAACAAGCTCGGCAAAGATGGCGAGGCCGCGCTTCTCGCCGCCGGCCTTGGCCTCGAAAAGTATCTCGACATTCGCATGGACGCCGAGGATCGCGAAGCCGATGTTCACGGCGGCACGCCGCGCACGATCGAAGGCCCGCTGTATGTCGCGGGCGCGCCTGTTCGTGATGGCGTTTCCAGAATCGATATCAACGCCGATGAAGATGCAGGCCCGCTCATCATCCGTGGCACGGTGACGGGTCCGGATGGAAAGCCGCTTGCCGGTGCGGTCGTCGAATGCTGGCACGCCAACTCGAAGGGCTTCTACTCGCACTTCGATCCGACCGGCGCGCAGGATGGCTTCAATCTTCGCGGGGCCGTGAAAACCGGCGCGGACGGCACATACGAATTCCGCACCTTGATGCCCGTTGGCTACGGCTGCCCGCCGCAAGGCGCGACGCAGCAACTGCTCGATGCGATGGCGCGTCACGGCAATCGTCCGGCGCATGTGCATTTCTTCGTGACGAGCGACAAGACTCGCAAGCTGACGACCCAAATCAACATCGAAGGCGATCCGCTGATCTGGGATGACTTCGCTTACGCCACACGCGAAGAACTCGTGCCGCACGTGGTCGAGAAGACCGGCGGCGCAGCCCTTGGCCTCAAGTCCGATGCGTACAAGGAAATCGTGTTCGACATCGCGTTGACTCCGCTGGTGCAGGGCAAGGACAACCAGTTGGTCAATCGCACTCGCGTCGCCGTCGCAGCCTGACGCAACATCGCGCCATATCGCCAGCACCCCCGCACGACTATTCAAACCGATGCAATGGGCTTCTCGACGAAGCCCGCATAGGGAGACGACTCATGTCCGCAACACTCGATAAAGCACGACAGCTCGACGACCTGCTCGCCAACGCGGTGCAGGACGACAAGGAAAACGGTGTTTTCCGCTGCCGTCGCGACATCTTCACGAACCCCGACTTGTACGAACTCGAGATGAAGCACATCTTCGAGAGCAATTGGGTGTATCTCGCGCACGAAAGCCAGGTCCCGAACAACAACGATTACTACACCACGTGGATCGGCCGCCAACCTATCGTCATTACGCGTGACAAGACGGGTGAACTGCACGCGGTCATCAACGCTTGCGCTCACAAAGGCGCGATGCTCTGCCGCCGGAAACACGGCAACAAGGGCAGCTTCACGTGCCCGTTTCACGGCTGGACCTTCTCGAACGCCGGCAAGCTGCTCAAAGTGAAGGACGAGAAAACCACTGAGTATCCCGTGCAATTTAACAAGCAAGGCTCGCACGACTTGAAGAAGGTCGCGCGATTCCAGAACTATCGCGGCTTCCTGTTCGGCAGCCTGAGCGACGACGTGATGCCGCTCGAAGACTATCTCGGCGAAACGAAGGTCATCATCGACCAGATCGTGTCGCAAGCGCCCGATGGTCTCGAAGTGCTGCGCGGCAATTCCTCCTACATCTACGACGGCAACTGGAAGATGCAGATGGAGAACGGATGCGACGGTTATCACGTCAGCACCGTGCACTGGAATTATTCCGCGACGATGGGACGCCGCAAGGTCGAAGGCACCAAGGCAGTCGATGCAAACGGCTGGAGCAAGTCGGTTGCTGGCGTGTATGGCTTCGAGCATGGCCATATCCTGCTCTGGACCAACACGATGAATCCCGAAGTGCGGCCGGTCTATCAGCATCGCGACGAAATCGCGGCACGCGTGGGCGAAGACAAGGCGAAGTACATCGTCAATCAGACGCGCAATCTTTGCCTGTATCCGAACGTGTTCCTGATGGATCAGTTCAGCACGCAGATTCGCGTGATCCGTCCGATCAGCGTCGATAAAACGGAAGTCAGCATCTTCTGTTTCGCGCCGAAGGGCGAAAGCGCAGAGAGCCGCGCCATCCGCATTCGTCAGTACGAAGACTTCTTCAACGTCTCGGGGATGGGCACGAGCGACGATCTCGAAGAATTCCGCGCATGCCAGGCCGGTTACGCGAACACGACATCCATGTGGAACGACATGTCGCGCGGCGCGCCGCTGTGGGTGCATGGTCCCGACGCGAATGCAAAGGGCATGGGCTTGAATCCGCTCATCTCGGGCGAGCGCAGCGAAGACGAAGGCCTCTTCGTGGTTCAGCACGATTACTGGATGCGGGTGATGCGCGACGCCCTGCAAAAGGAACAGTCGGAGACGACAGCATGAGCATCGACTATCAGAAGGTCTGCAATGCGCTGTATCAGGAAGCGCGCTTTCTCGACGATCGGCAATGGGACGAATGGCTCGCCTGCTATACCGAAGACGTCACGTACTGGATGCCCGCGTGGGACGACGACGACAAGCTGACCGACGACCCGCATAGCCAGATTTCGTTGATGTTTTACGCGGATCGCGGCGGACTCGAAGATCGCGTGTTCCGCATCAAGACCGAGCGCAGCGGCGCGTCGATGCCGGAGCCACGGACCAGTCATAACGTGACGAATGTCGAAGTACTGGCCCAACGCGACAATGAAGTCGAGGTCCGGTACAACTTCAACACGCTCAGTCATCGCTACAAGGTCACGGACCAGTTCTTCGGCACCGCTTACGTCACCTTCCGCAAGATCGACGACCGCCTGCTCATTTCGAGCAAGAAGATCGCGCTGAAGAACGACTATATCCGCCAGGTGCTCGACGTCTACCACGTCTGATGCGCTTTGAAGAGACGAGACAAAGGAAGTAGGAGGCAATATGTCCAGCTATAACATCGCACTGAATTTTGAAGACGGCGTGACGCGCTTTGTCGAATGCAAGGCCGGCGAGAAGGTTCTCGATGCTGCCTTTCGCGCCAGGATCAATCTGCCGATGGATTGCTCCGACGGCGTATGCGGCACATGCAAGTGCCGCGCTGAAAGCGGCAATTACGATCTCGGCGAGGACTATATCGAAGACGCGCTCTCCGACGACGAGAAAGACAGCGGTCTCGTGCTGACGTGCCAGATGGTGCCGCAAAGCGATTGCGTCATCGCGGTCCCGGCGTCGTCGACGTCTTGCAAGACCGAGCACAACAAGTTCGCGGCAACGGTCACGAAGGTCGAGCAGCATAACGATGCCGCCGTGGTTCTCGAACTCGATGTGGACAGCGTTCCTCCCGTTTTCCTCGCTGGCCAGTATGTGAATATCGACGTGCCGGGCAGCGGGCAGCATCGCTCGTATTCGTTTTCGTGTGCGCCGGGGGAATCGAAGATCAGCTTTCTGATCAAGAAGATTCCGGGCGGCGTGATGAGCACGTGGCTCGAATCCGCGCAACCGGGCAACAAGGTGGAATTGACCGGACCTATCGGCATCTTCTATCTGCGCCCCGTCGAACGGCCTTTATTGTTTCTCGCAGGCGGCACCGGTTTGGCACCCTTCCTCTCGATGCTCGAAGTGCTGGCACGCACGAACTCGCAACAAAAGGTTCATCTCATCTATGGCGTGACGCGAGACCTCGACCTCGTGCTGGTCGAAGCCATTCAGGCCTACACCGGGAAGCTGCCGAACTTCACGTTCACGACCGTGGTTGCCGAAGCCGAATCCAGTCATCCGCGCAAAGGTTGGGTCACGCAGCACATGCCCGCTGAATGCCTGAACGATGGCGATGTCGATGTCTATCTGTGCGGCCCTCCGCCGATGGTCGACGCAGTGCGCAAGCATTTCGACGATAACGGCGTCGCGCCAAACAGCTTTCACTACGAGAAATTCACTCCCAACGTCGCAGCGGTGGCCCATGAACACGCATAGATTCGAAGGCAAGGTAATGGTCGTCACCGGCGCGGCACAGGGCATCGGCCAGGGCGTGGCGCTGCGTGCGGCATCCGAAGGCGCGAAGGTTCTCTTTGTCGATCGCGCGGACTTCGTTGCGGAAGTCGCGGCTGAAGCGACGGGCGCGGATACGGCCGGCTTCGTCGCGGATATGGAGACCTACGAAGGCGCAGCCTCGGCGATGGCATTCGCCATACAGCGGTTTGGCCGCATCGACATTCTGATCAATGGCGTGGGCGGTGCGATCCGCATGCGGCCTTATGCCGAATTCGAACCGGCCCAGATCGATGCGGAAATCCGCCGCTCGCTCATGCCGACGCTCTATGCCTGCCACGCGGTGTTGCCGCACATGCTCGCGCAAGGTCACGGAACGATCGTGAATGTATCGTCGAATGCGACCCGTGGCATTCGTCGCGTGCCTTACTCGGCGGCGAAAGGCGGTGTCAACGCAATGACGCAAGCCCTCGCGATGGAGTACGGCGAGCACAACATCCGTGTCGTTGCGGCGGCGCCGGGCGGAACCGAAGCGCCTCCCCGGCGCGTGCCTCGCAACGCCGCAGGAGACAGCGCGCAAGAAAAGGTCTGGATGAGCGAAGCGGTGAAGCAGGTCACGCAGTCGACGTTCTTCAAACGCTACGGCACGCTCGAAGAACAAGTCGCACCGATCCTCTTTCTCGCGTCCGACGAAGCGGGTTACATCACAGGCGCGGTGCTGCCGGTTGCAGGCGGTGACAACGGCTGAAGCATGACAACGGAATCAAAAGGAGACGCCACGATGAACGAACGCAAAGCCATTGTCCCCGCAGGAATGGAAGCGGTGTACGACAAGATTCGCTACGCTCCGGCGGTGAAAGTCGGCAGCACGGTGTACGTTTCCGGTCAGATCGGCCGAGACGGAAACATGAAACTGGTGGAAGAACGCGAAGCGCAAATCGTGCAAGCTTTCGAGAACCTCAAGACCGTGCTCGAAGCGGCAGGCGCGACGCTCGGCGACATCGTCGACGTCACCACTTTTCACACCGACATGCGCGATCTTCCGCTCTTCATGGAAGTCCGTGACCGATACCTGAATACACATCCACTGCCTGCATGGACGGCAGTGGGCGCGCATATGCTGGGCGGTGCGGCAGGTTACATCGTGGAAATAAAGGCCGTCGCTGTCATCGCTGAATGATGGCGGATTATCGCCTGTTCAACGACCGTGAGCCGGTGCGCATCGCCAACAAGAAACTCGCCATGTTGTTGCGATACATGCAGATCGAACAGACCACGTGGCGCGCGTCGAGATGCTGCGCCGACGTAACGAGACTCACCCGCGCCGCGACTCCTGCGAAGTCCGCGTCAGATCGTCGATAATCCATCGCAGGCACTCTTCCGCTATGGGGTCGAGTTGTCTTCCAGCCAGTGACATGACCTGCAAGCGCCGCTGTGTGAGCAAGGGATTGTCAAACGGAATGGCGGTCAGATCGTCAGCGGCGAGCCGCTTCGCGACGGACACATACCCCGATGGCATGATGGCGTTCGGCACCACCTGAGCAAAACGATACAGCGCCGCGACGTAACGGCTCGTCATCACCGGCAAAATCTCAATGCTCTCGACGTTGCACGCGATGTCGAAGAGCTGCCGGTTCGTCGTCCCCTTGTCCTGCAACAAAACGGGATAGGCACTGAGTTCTTTCAATGCGATCTTCGATCGCTGCGCGAGCGGATGCTCCAGATGCATCAACGCCATTACCGGCGCGCGCTGCGTGAATTGCACGACCACGCCCGCTTCCGGTTTGAAGCTGAACGCAAGGGCAATCGACGCCTCTCCCGACAACAACATCTGGCTCGCGCGATCCGACTGCACCACTTCCAGTTGAATCGCCACATCGGCATGTTTTGCGCAAAATGCCGCCAGCGATACCGGCAAGAAGTCGAACGCAAAGCCTTCGGTGCAGGCAATGGTCAGCGTGCGTGCGCGTCGCCGCTCTTCGCCCTGGATCTCTTCGAATACCGCTTCGGCATCGGCCAACGTGCGCTGCGCATGGCGCAGCAAAAGCCTGCCCGCATGCGATAAAACCATGCCGCGCGCATGCCGTTCGAACAGCGACACACCGAGATCGCCCTCCAGCTTCGCGATATGACGGCTCAAGGCCGACACGGTCAGGCCGAGTTTCTCGGTTGCCGAACTGAGTGACCCTGCCTGCGCCACCACCGAAAAATAGTAAAGCGACGGTTCGAGCAGCTTGCGCATGGCGAATCACCGGCAAAGCCGGAGGTTTGACGAAAACGCAAATGTACCTTGTTTGATTGCGAATACAAAAATACCGCTACAGGGCTAACCTGACTCCAGGCTGACCCCAACACCACACGACATGTCCCGACAAAGCGCTCTCGCCCTCGCCCGCTCGCACTTCGACAGCGGCGACTTCCTCGTTACGCTGAGCCGCCGCGTGGCGCTCGCAACCGAAAGCCAGCGCGCTGACGCCGCGCCGCTTTTACGCCGTTACCTGAGTGAAGAAATCGAAGCTTCGCTGGCGAAACTCGGCTTCATCTGCGAGATCGTCGATAACCCCGTGGCGGGCATGCCGCCGTTTCTCGTGGGCGAACGCATCGAATCCCCGGATCGGCCGACCGTGCTGCTCTACGGACATGGCGACGTGATCGATGGCGATGCATCGAACTGGACGAACGAACGTTCGCCCTGGCAAGTGCGCGTGGAAGGCGATCGCTGGTACGGGCGCGGCATCGCGGACAACAAGGCGCAACACTCGATCAATCTCGCCGCGCTCGCGGCTGTGTTTGCAGAGCGCGGCGAACTAGGCTTCAACGCGAAAATCATCTTCGAAATGGGCGAGGAAGTGGGATCGCCAGGCCTCGACGCGATCTGCGAGAACATGCGAGAGCGGTTGTCGGCTGACCTGTTGATCGCATCCGACGGCCCGCGCCAGCGCGCTTCGTCGCCGACCATCTTCCTCGGCTCGCGCGGTGCGCTGCATTTCCGCTTGCGCGTGACGAACGCCGCTGGTGCGCGTCATTCGGGCAACTGGGGCGGCGTGCTCGCGAATCCCGCAACCGTGCTGGCCAATGCGCTCGCGAGTCTTGTCGATGGCAACGGCCGCATTCGCATCAACGGGCTTCTGCCACCGCCGATTCCGCCGCAAGTCCGCGCGCGCGTCGCGCAACTCGAAGTGGGCGCGGACGAAGGCGATCCTGCGTTGTCGTCGAATTGGGGTGAACCCGGACTCACGCCCGCCGAGCGCGTGTTTGCATGGAACACGCTCGAAGTGCTCGCGATGAATGCGGGCAACGTGGCGAACCCGGTCAGTGCGATTCCGCGTGCGGCCGAAGCGGTATGCCAGTTGCGCTTCGTTGTGGGCACCGAATGGCTGCGCGCAAAAGAGCTGATCGAACAGCACCTGGCGCGCGAAGGTTTCGACGGCATCGAAGTGTCGGTCGAAGCATCGGGTGCCGCCACGCGTCTCGATCCGAACGATCCCTGGGTCGCGTTCACCGAGCGATCCATCGAAGCAACGACGGCCAGGCCCGTGACGCTTTTGCCGAACCTCGGCGGCACGATTCCCAACGAATGCTTCGCCGATACGCTGAATCTCGCGACCATCTGGATTCCGCATTCGTATCCTGGCTGCCGTCAGCATGCGCCCGACGAACACGTGCTCGCACCCGTGATGCGCGAAGCGCTGCAATTGATGACCGGCGTTTTCTGGGACCTCGGCGAGGCCGGCGTTCCGGGCGCACGTTAAGCCCACATTCGAAGTTCCACCTCTGACTGGAAGCACATCATGGATTCGACTGTCATCGAGGATCGCTCGCGGCCGCAAAGCGCCAAGCCGTTGCGACGGCTCATCGTCGCGACGAGCATCGGCAACGCGCTCGAGTGGTTCGATTTCGCCGCGTATGGCTTCTTCGCGGTCACGCTGTCGAAGCTGTTCTTTCCCGCGCACGACGAGAACGTGTCCCTTCTGATGACCTTCGGCACGTTCGGCCTTTCGTATGTGTTTCGCCCGCTCGGTGCGCTGGTTCTCGGGCGCTATGGGGACCGGCGCGGACGCAAGGCCGCGTTGCTCGTCTCGCTCGCACTGACGACCGTCGGCACGCTCATCTGCGCATTGATTCCGACGTATGCGTCGATCGGCCTTGCCGCGCCCCTCGGGCTGATGGCGGCGCGCATTCTGATTTCGTTCTCGACGGGCGGCGAGTTCGGCAGCGGCACCGCTTTGATGATCGAGCAGAAGAGCAAACGCAAGGCGTTTCTCGCAAGCTGGCAGTTCTCGAGCCAGGGCATGAGCACGGTGTTGGCGTCCTGCGCGGGCCTCGCATTGAGCACGATGCTCTCGCCCGATCAGATCGAGTCATGGGGATGGCGCGCGCCTTTCGTCTTCGGTCTGCTCGTCGCCCCAGTGGGACTTTATATTCGCAAGCATATCGACGACACGCTGCCCGCCTCGTCGCAACACACGCACAATGCCGCGCCCGTTCGCGATCTGCTCGCGCATCACAAGGGCCGCATCTTTCTGGCGGCGGGCATCATGGCGGTGTCGACGGCCGCAAGCTATCTGATGATCCTCTATATGCCGACCTATGCGGTCAAGCAATTGCACTTGCCGGCATCGACGGGCTTCGCGGCGACGGTCGTCACCGGGACCATCCTGATGCTGTTCACGCCGCTGATGGGCCATCTCGCGGATCGCTATGGCCGCAGCCGCATGATGGTGCTCTCCGCGATCGTCACGTTTGCCACCATCTATCCGTGCTTCGCGTGGCTGCTGTCGAGCCCGTCCTTTGCGGTGCTGATGGCGATCATGGTGCTTGCCGGCGCGCTCAAGGCGATCTACTTCGGGCCGCTCGCAGCCGTGCTCTCTTCGTTGTTTCCGACTTCGGTTCGCAGCACGGGGCTGGGCTTCAGCTACAACATCGGCGTGATGGCGTTCGGCGGTTTCACGCCCTGGCTCGTCACCGCGATGATCGGCGCCACGCACAATCCGCTGTCCCCTGCGTTCTATCTGATGGCCTGTGCGGTACTGAGTCTCTCATGCATAGCGGTCTATCACTTCAAGCTCGTCAAGCATATCTAAACGATGACCATGAACCACGACCTTCGCAACCGAACCGATGACTTCAGCGGCTGGCTCATGTATCACTCGGTCGGCGTCTATCCGGGACATCGTCAGGCCATGCGCGATGCCCTCGCCTCTTTCGCCGACACCTGGTGCGCCGCCGACGATACGCGTTGGGACGCGGCATTGGCCGCACGCGCGCGGCTGCTCGGCGACTGGGCCGCGCTCATCGGCGCGAACGATGCCGAGGTATTCGGCGCGCAGAACGTCACCGATGCGTTCGCGCGCTATCTCGACGGCCTCGCCGACGCGACGCTGAAAAATCGCACCGTGCTCGTCGCCGCCGATTGCTTCCCGAGCCTGCACTTCCTGCTTTCGGGTCTCGCGCAAAGGCGCGGCTTCGAATTGCGGACCGTGCGTGTGCGCGAAGGGGAATCGTATGTGCGCGACGAAGACTTCATCGAAGCATGGACCGACGATGTTGCACTTGCGCTCGTCACGTGGGTTTCGTCGCTGACGTCGAAGCGCGTCGATCTCCCCGCGATGTCCGCCCACGCGCGACGCCGCGCCAGTCTCGTCGCGCTCGACGTGACGCAGGGCATCGGCATCCTGCCGCTCGATCTCAACGAAACGCCCTTCGACTTCGTATGCGGATCGACGTTGAAATGGCTATGCGGAGCGCCCGGCACGGGCCTAGGGTATATCGCGCCGAACGCATTGCAAGGCAACGCAAGCCCCGCCGTGCGCGGATGGTTCAGTCAGGAAGACCCGTTCAACTGGAACATTGATTCGTTTTCCTATGCACGCGACGCACGACGATTCGATACCGGAACGCCGTCCGTGCTGCCCTTCGTCGCATCGCAGCCCGGCATGTCGTGGCTGCGCGCGCAGCCTTCAGGAAGCGTTCGCGCGCACAACCTCGCGCTCGCGCACGAACTCATTGCGATGGTCGACGACAAAGGCTATCGCCTGCTCTCGCCGCGCCACGACGACGAGCGCGGCGGCAGCATCATGGCCGAAGCGCCCGCACATCTCGACGCCGCGAAGCTCGTTGTGCAACTGAAGGAAGCGGGTGTATTCGTCGACTCGCGAGGCCGCACGCTGCGCTTTTCGCCGGGAGTCTGCACGACGCGTGCGGGGCTCGTCCGCCTCGCGCAATGTTTGCCGGCATGAAGCCGGCCATCGTTCGCTCGCGTGCGCCGCGACGCATCGGCATCGCTTGCGTGCTCACGGGTCCGCCGGCCGTCGCCGTGCATGATATGCGTCATGCGCCGCCGTCCGACCTCGACACTCACGCGATCTCCTATGAACATCACCGTTTCCGCATCCATTCTCCCTGACGCCGCGATCGAAGGCGTGCAAGGCTTCCTCATTCCGATGAGCTGCACGGATCTTCCCGCGACGATGCAATTCTTCATCGCGCGTCTGGGCTTTCGTCTCGACGCCATTTTCCCCGCCGATGGCCCGCGTACCGCAATCCTCTCGCGCGGCAGCTTCACAATCCGCCTCGGCCTCGATGTGCAGGACGGCCTGCAAACCTTGCAGGTGCTGTGCGACGATCCATCCGATACGCCCGGCGAGACGCGCGAGCTGATCGCACCGAATGGCGTGACTATTCGGCTCGTGCACGCCAATCCGCCGATGCGTCTGCCCGAGACGCGCCAGCAACTCGTGCTGTCGCATGCAGGCGATGCCGCGCACTGGAGCGTCGGGCGCGCGGGCATGCGTTATCGCGATCTGCTGCCGGAGCGTCATGGCGGCGCGTTCATCGCATCCCATATCCGCATTCTCGACGGCGGTCCGGTGCCCGACTACGTGCACTTCCACAAGATCCGCTTTCAGGTCATCTTCTGCCGCAAGGGCTGGGTGCGGCTCGCGTACGAAGGACAGGGCGAGCCGTTCCTGCTCGAAGCGGGCGATTGCGTCTTGCAGCCGCCAGAAATTCGTCATCGCGTGCTGGAGAGTTCGGCGGGCGCGGAAGTGATCGAACTGGGCAGCCCCGCCGAGCACATCACGATGGCCGATCACGACATGACCCTGCCCAACGCGCGCTACGATGCCGCGCACGACTTCAACGGTCAAACCTTCGTGCGTCATGTCGCGAAGCATGCAGCGTGGACGCCGTGGAAATCGCCGGGTTTCATCGCGAGCGATACGGGCATCGGCCGCGCTACGAGGGGTCTCGCAGGCGTGCGCGTCGTGCGTCCGTCGATGGCCGGCCAGCAAGCCGCGCGTATGCACGACACGGAGTTCTGCTTCTTCTTCGTGCTCGCGGGCAGCGTCGATGTCAGCGCGAGCGGCCAGCAATGGCGTCTCGAGCCAGACGACAGCATCGCGATACCCGGCCAACTCCGCTATGCGTTCGCAAACTGCAGCGCCGATCTCGAACTGCTCGAAGTCACGTTGCCTGCGGACTTCCCGCTTGCCTGAGCGGATTGAACGAAACGTCCATGATCGATCACACGACCGTTGCTTTCGTATCGGGCGCCAATCGCGGACTCGGCGCGCAGTTCGTTGTGCGCTTGCTGGCACGCGGCGCGGGCAAGGTGTACGCCGCGTCGCGTACCGGCGATACGACGATCCGCGATGCCCGCGTCGTCCCCATCGCACTCGACGTCACCGACGATGCGAGCGTGGCCCGCGCCGCGATCGTCGCCGCCGATACGACGCTGCTCATCAACAACGCGGGCGTCAATCGGCAATCCGCGTTCTTTGCCGCCGATGCGATTGACAATGCGCGCGCCGAAATCGAAGTCAATTACTTCGGCGTCCTTCGCATGTCACGAGCGTTCGCGCCCGCACTGAAAGCAAGCGAAGGCGCGATGATCAATGTACTCTCTATCCTTGCGCGCACCGCGCTTCCCGCGATGGGTTCATTATGTGCATCGAAAGCGGCGGCGTTGCGCCTGACCGAATCGTTGCGCGCGGAACTCTCGCCTCATCGCGTGCGGGTGATTGCGGCGCTCCCCGGCGCAATCGATACGGAGATGAGCCGCGACTTCGACGGCCCGAAGCTCTCGCCCGCCGATGTTGCGGATGCTGCACTCGACGCGCTGGCGGGCAGCGCGAGCGAGATTTTTATCGGCGCGATGGCGCAGCAGCTTGCAGCGGGTCTCGCCGCTGATCGCGCCGCGATACACGCCCGGCTTCACTCCACTTACTAGCCGCGTTCAACGACGGAGACGACATTGGGTTCCTACATCGACATCGACAGTCACGATGGCCAGCGCTTTCGTGCGTATCAGGCGGTACCGGCGCAAGGCTCGGGGCCGGGCCTCGTGCTGCTGCAGGAGATCTTCGGCATCAACGGCTATATGCGCGCGATGGCCGACCGCTTCGCCGAAGAAGGCTACGTCGTGCTCGTTCCCGATCTCCTCTGGCGCATGAAGCCGGGCGTCGAACTCGGCTATGGCGAAGCGGACTTCAACGAGGCACTCGGCTATAACGAGCGGCTCGACATCGACCTCGCCATTGCGGATATCGGCTCGACGATATCCGCACTCCGCGCGTTGCCGATGCAGGCGGGCAAGGTCGGCGCAATCGGTTACTGCCTCGGCGGGAAGCTCGCGATGCTTGCCGCCGCGCGTCTGGACCTGGACTGCGCGACGAGCTATTACGGCGTCGGGCTTGATGCGTATATCGGCGAGATACCGCATATCCGCTGTCCGATGCTCTTTCATTTCGCCGGCAATGACGCGTTCTGTCCGCCCGACACGCGCGACCGTCTGCTCGAAGCCTTCGCACGCAATCCGCACATCGCGGCCCATGTGTATCCGGACTGCGACCACGCGTTCGCCACGCCCGAGCGGCCCCATTACGACAAGCCCGCCGCGACGATGGCCTACTCGCGCACGGTCGCGCTGCTGCGAAGCGTGCTCGGTCCGATTCACGATCTGAACGCGCTGTGGGAACGCCACTGCTATTACGAGTTCGCCACGCGAGACGTCGACGCAGTCGTGCCGACGATGGTCGCCGAGCCTTACGTCAATCACGTCCCGACGATGACCGGCGGCGTCGGTCACGATCAGTTGAAACGCTTCTACAAGTATCACTTCGTCGACGCCAATCCTGCAGACACGAAGCTGATCCCGGTCTCGCGCACGATCGGCGCGGACCGCATCGTCGACGAGTTCGTCTTCTGCGCGACGCATGATCGCGAAATCGACTGGCTGCTGCCGGGGCTGGAGCCGACCGGCAAATACTTCGAGGTGCCGATGCTCGCGGTCGTCTGCTTTCGCGGCGACAAGCTGTACAACGAGCACATTTACTGGGATCAGGCGTCCGTGCTCGTGCAGATCGGCGTACTCGATCCAACGGGTCTTCCTGTTGCAGGCATTCAGACAGCGAAGAAGATGATCGACGAGACCTTGCCAACGAATACGCTGATGCGCAACTGGAAATCGAGCGAAGGCAAGCTTATCTGAAGTTTCATTGAGCGATGTGATCGGGGGCGCGCTGTCCGTTGGGCAGCGCGCTTTTTGTTTGCGCATTCGGGGTCCCGAATCAGCCTTGCGGTTCTTGCAAACCCGCGTTGATAGATTGCGAATACGCAGTTCGTCGAGGCTCGGTACTGTTGCAAGACGGAATCGGCACTGCATTCCGTGGAGCTTGCGGACACCCCAATCACTCTTCATTCGTTATGCCAATGAACATAAGAACGACCTCCATCGCTGCGCTTCTCTCGGTATGCGGCATCGGGCAGGCTCATGCCGCCTCGGTCACGCTATACGGCCTCATCGACTACGGCGTCAATTATCAGAGCAACAGCGGCGGTGGCCGTGTCATCGGCGGATCGAGCGGCATCATGCAAGGCTCGCGCTGGGGCTTCAAAGGCAATGAAGATCTGGGCGGCGGTCTCGCCGCCATCTTCCAGTTAGAGAACGGCTTCGATCTCGGCAATGGCAGATCGTTGCAAGGCGGCGCGCAGTTCGGACGGCAAGCGTGGATCGGTCTTTCCAGCAATGCCTACGGAACGGTCACGCTCGGGCGTCAATACGATTCGCTCGTAACCTTCGTCGAAACACGCATGAACTCGTCGAATTATGGTGGCGGCACCACCGCGCATCCGGGCGATCTCGACAACCTCAACAATAGCAAGCGCGTCAACAACTCGATCAAGTACATGAGCCCGAGCCTGGGCGGCTTCACGTTCGGCGGCGTCTATGGATTCGGCGGACAGGCGGGCGATTTTTCGCGCAACCAGATATGGTCGACCGGTATCGGCTACGATTATGGCAACTTCTCGGCGGGCGTCGCCTACATGAACGTGCGCAACCCGAATCAGTCGTTCTTCACGGCCACGCCGACCAACGTCGCTGGCACGAACCTGAACAACATGACGGCGAGCCCGATCTATAGCGGCTATGCATCGGCGCGCACATATCAGGCGATCGCTGCGGCGGGCCGCTATACGATCGGTCCGGCGACCATCGGCCTCGTGTATAGCAACGTGCAGTTCAAGGATCTCGGCGACACATCGTCGGGTTGGAACCCGCTGCGGCTTTCGGGCACCGCAAAGTTCGATACGGCGGAGATCAACGTCACCTATTACTGGACGCCGGCCTTGCTGAGCGAACTGGTGTACAGCTACACGCGCGGATCGGGCGTGGGAAGCATTGGCAGGTCGCGCTATAACAACGTGTCGTTGTCGCTCGACTATTACCTCTCGAAGCGCACCGATGTGTACATCATCAGCAGCACCCAGTTCGCGGGCGGCACCGACTCGACGGGACGACCCGCGCGAGCCACGCTCAATGCGTTGACGGCATCATCGTCGGATCGGCAAACGTTCGTGCAGTTGGGCGTTCGGCACAAGTTCTGAAGCAACAAAACAGAAGCCCCCGCGAGGCGGGGGCTGCTCGGTCAATCGATCCTCAAGCAGCCGCTGCGCGATTGCGCTGCACGATCTGATTGTCTCTCCCCTGAATCAGCGGCGTAAGCTTGAAATCGAATTCGATTTCCTTGTAGTCGTCGCTCTTCAGGCCCAATGCCTTGCCGCCAGTCTTTTCCACCACATGAGGAATGAGGTCTTCACGCGTGGCGTAGGCAAAGTCGTCCCAAATGAGCGGATCGCCTTCGATATTGATCTGCGTAGTCAGTTTTCGGCAGTCATCCGCGGACACGAAGAAGTGTACGTGCGCCGGACGGTTGCCGTGCCGGCCAAGCGCGGTGAGCAGATGCTGTGTCGCCCCTTGCGGCGGGCAGCCGTACCCCACGGGCATCAACGTACGGAATTCATACTTGCCGTCGGCATCCGTTCGCACCGCGCCGCGCAGGTTGAAGTCGCTTTGCGCGCCGGTCGGATCGAAATGCGAATAGAAGCCGTTTGAATTGGCATGCCAGCATTCGACCACCGCATTCGCAAGACGCTTGCCGTCCGGTCCCGTGACCGTTCCGCGAATGACGAGCGGACCCGCGTTTTCATCGGCGTCGAGATCGATCTTCGCTACACCGTCCAGCACCGCCGCACCGGCTACATATAGCGGTCCTTCGATCGTGCGCGGCGTGCCGCCGTTGATTTCCGTCTCGCGATCTTCCGCATCCATGCGTATGTCGAGGAATTTTTCGAGGCCCAGACCTGCGGCAAGCAACGCCGCCTCGCCGTCCTGACCGAGCTTGTTGAGATAGTTCACGCCAGCCCAGATTTCATCGGGCGTCATGTCTAGATCGTCGATTGCTTTGAAGAGATCGCTCAGCAAGCGATGCGTAATGTGCTTCGTGCGCGCATTCCCTGCATCGCTCGCGATGTTCGTCGCGGCTTTCAACAAGGCCTGCACTTCCTCGCTCTGGAATACCTTGACCCTCATGATTCATGTCTCCGTTTTGTATTGGGGAATTGAGTGTTTTGACGCTCAAGCGTCGTCCCTTATGGACGACGGATGGCGACACAACGGCGCCACCGAAATCTTCATGTACGGGAACAGCGGCAATTCAATGAGAATCTCGTGCAGTTCCGCATTGCTTTCGACGTCGAAGATGCTGTAATTCGCGTACTCTCCGGCGAGACGCCAAATGTGACGCCACTTGCCGCTGCGCTGAAGCGCCTGTGAATAGGCCTTTTCTCGCGCCTTGATTTCATTGGCGACATCAGCGGGCATGTCGGCCGGGATGTTCACATCCATTCGCACATGGAACAGCATCGCTTTTATCCTCTTAACGAGTGAGTTTTATCAGGCCATCGCGCGTGAATCGCTCGACTACGGCTTCATTCAGCTCGATACCGAAACCGGGGCCATTCGGCACCGTCAGCTGGAAGTCGCTGTAATCAAGCGGCTGCGTCAAGATCTCTTCGGTAATCAGCAATGGTCCGAACAGTTCGGTGCCCCATTGGAGATTCGCAAAGGTAGCGAAGAGATGCGCCGATGCCACGGTGCTGAAGGCGCCTTCGAGCATCGTCCCGCCATAAAGCTCGATGCCGGCGGCATCCGCGATCGCGGCGACACGCTGCGCGGCGAAGAGACCGCCGCTCTGTTCGATCTTGATCGCGAACACGTCCGCGCCGGCGTGCTTCGCAATTTCGAACGCGCTGTCCGGTCCCTGGAGAATTTCGTCGGCCATCAATGCAACAGGAAAGCGCCGCGTGAGGCGCGCCATCGCTGCGGGCGATGCAACCGGCTGCTCGACGAGTTCACAGCCCGCATCGGCGAGTGCGGGAATCGCCCACGATGCCTGCGTTTCGCTCCATGCCGTGTTCACATCGACGCGCACGGCGGCACGATCGCCGAGTGCGCGCTTGATGGCTGCGACATGTTCGATGTCGGCCTTGATGGGCTTGGCGCCAATCTTCAGCTTGAAGATGTTGTGGCGTCGCGCTTCGAGCATCGTGTGTGCTTCGGCGATGTCACGGTCGGTATCGCCCGAAGCAAGCGTCCATGCCACTGGCAGCCGGTCGCGGCGGCGTCCGCCGAGCAATTCGCTAACCGGCACGCCAAGACGCTTGCCATGCGCATCGAGCAATGCGGTTTCAAGCGCGCTCTTCGCGAAGTGATTCACTTTGACGAGCTTGCCGAGATGCTCCATCAATGCCTGCACGCGCGTCGCGTCCTTGCCGATAGACGCAGGCGCGAGATAGGCATCGACCGCGAGCTTCATCGATTCGGGGCTTTCCGGTCCATAAGCCATGCCGGCAATGGTCGCGCCCTCGCCGATTCCCACAGTTCCATCGCTGCAAAACACCTTGACCAGCATGAGCGTTTGTCCGTGCATCGTCGCGACGGAGAGCTTGTGCGGGCGTATCGTCGGTAAATCGACGAGACGAGTTTCAATACGTTCGATGATCGCTGTGCTCATTTTTCAGCCTGTTTTCATGCGGCAATCAGGCTTCGCAGGGCGACGTTAGTGTCGCGAAGCGCGCCGATATCGAGCGGCTTGCCTGCTGCAAGCAGCCGCTTGCATGCGCCCATGTCGCGGCCCGCGTTGACGGCGGCGACGGCGGCCAGCGCACCGGCGCCGTTCAGCGCCAGCACGCAGAACGAACCCGACGACGGATCACCGCGCAGCACAGTCTCATGCGCAACATCGAAGAGGCCGAGCGTTTGCACGTTGCATTCGTATTGATCCGACCAGAGCCACGGCATTTCCGCATAAGGCTCTTCCGCGCCGAGCATGTTCGCCGCCGCGATAACGGGCTGGTTCTCCGCGACCTGCCACGATTCGACGCGCACATGCCGCTTCAGAAGCGGGTTGAAATGCATCGTGACCTCGCCCGCCGCGAAGATCGAAGGGTCGCCGGTCCTGCATTGCTCATCCACGACGATGCCGTTGTTTACAGCGAGCCCCGCCGCCTGCGCGAGTTCGACATTCGGCACGACACCGATGCCGACGACGACGATGTCCGCCGCGATATCGCCGCGATCCGTCTCGACGATCGCATGACCTGCTCCACGTCGCACGGCGAGCGGCTTCGTATCGAGCCGCATGTCCACGCCTTTCGCGCGATGCAGCGCGTGCATGAAGTCCGCCACTTCGCGCGGCATCGAACGCATGAGCAGCCGTTGCGCAGGCTCGATCAGCACGACCGCGCAATCCGCCTTGATCGCGGACGCCGCCACTTCGAGCCCGATGAAGCCGCCGCCCAGCACCGCGACGCGCTTGCCCGGCGACAGCGCCGCGCGTAACGCGCGTGCATCGTCGACGGTGCGGACGTAATGCAGCTTCACGCCGTCATCGACATGGCCTGGAAACGGCCGCACGCGCGATCCCGTTGCAAGCAGCAAGCGTCCGTATTCGACACGCGCACCGTCGCTCAACACGACGCTTTGCGACGCGCGATCGATGGCCTCCACGCGCATGCCAAGCCGCATATCGACACGTTGCGCGCCGTACCAGGCGGCATCGCGGATGAAGATGCGGCGCTCGCCTTCTTCCGACAGCAACGCGCCTTTCGACAGTTCCGGGCGGTCATAAGGCAACGCGCGTTCATCGCCGATCATGACGATGTGCGCGTCGGCATCGCGCGCACGCAGCGTCTCCGCTGCACGACGCGCCGCGTGTCCCGCGCCGGCGATCACATAAGGCTTACTCGACATGGATCTCGACCTGTCCATTGACGATGCGGATGCGATAGCTGCGCACGGCTTCGGTCACCGGCGCGCAACGCGGCGCGCCGCTGCGAATATCGAAAAGCCCTTGATGCAGGGGACATTCCACGCAGCCGTCCTCAACATAGCCTTCCGACAGCCGCGCGTGTCCGTGCGTGCAGAGATCGTGCAGCGCGAAGACTTCATCGCCGATACGGAAGACCGCCACCGGCTTGTCGCCCGCGACGACCGCTGCCGGCTCGCCTTCCATGAAATCGTCGAGCATGCCGATGGCTTGCCACGTATTCGTCACTTGTTCCATGTCGGCTCCCTAAATCGGCGTCGCGAGCAGCGTCTGCACACGCGATGTGTCGTAGATCACGCGCTTGGCCTGATAACGCAGACCGTCCGCAGTACGCACGACCTTGTCGAAATACTTGCCCGCCTGATAGACGTTCGACTCGCCGTTCGTGCGCGTCTGAATCACGACGTAGTTGCTTTCGGTTTCGATCACGCCGTCTTGCTCGCGCGTCACGGTAAGCCCCGACGTCATGTGCCGATAGCTATGCTCCTCGAAGATATTCGCGTGCCGCAGCGACACGACGCGATCGCGCAACATCTTCTGATTCGTGCAGTGGATGATGCCGATGGGCAAGCCCATGTCCGCGTTTTCCTTCGGCACGATTTCGTAGAGGCAGTCTTCGGTGAAGAGCGTGGGCCATGCTTCGAGCCTGTCGTTGTCGAGCGCGTTGATGTATTGATCCTGCAGCATGTGCAGTTCGAACCACAACTTCATTTGTTCCATGCGTCACCTCGCTGCTCAATAGCCCATCAGTTTTTGGTAGCCGACCCAGAACTTGCGGATCAGGCTTTCGGTGATGACCGTATCCTGCTGATCAGGATTGGCGCGCGACATTTCAATGACCGAAGTCGCATCAGCATCGCGCACGGTTCCGCGCTGGACGAGCTCGGTCGCTTCGGTATCTTCCATCGAGATATAGCCGGCGGGACCGACCAGATTCGCCTGCTTGATGCGCAGCGCGCGCAACTCGGGCGTGTCGTCCGCATAGCCGAAGAAGTGGAAGACCAGCTCGAAGTTGTTCGGCCCTTTCGGCAGCAACTGGCGCGCAACGAGCGTGTTGTGGATCTGCTGGACGACGAGTTGCGGGAAGATCGGCTGAATGTGGTTCGTCGTGTCTTCTTCGTACTCGGAGACGAGGCCGAGAATGGAATCGTCTTCGAGCGCGAAGCCTTCATCGAATGAACGGATGTTCTGCTGCTTGTACGCGGACGACGTGTCCTCGCCGGTCTTCGTCACGGTGATGATGCTGTGCAGGCCATGCGTCGCGTCCGGAATGGAGCGGGCCTTCATGCCGACGCGGAAAATGTTGAACGTCGTATGGAACAGATGCAGCATGCTCGCGTGATACGGGTCCTTCACGTTCTCGAAATACAGCTTCCAGTTGGACTTCGAGTACTGGCGCGTGCAGCCGAGATACTCGATCGGCTTGTGAAAGATGCGGTCGATCCACGGACGCATCTGCGCGCCGAGATAGTCGGGCAGCGGCGCGACTTCATCGCTGAAGCTCGCGAACACGAGACCCTTGTAGCTATCGACGCGCAGCTTGCGCAGGCCGTGATTCTTCGGGTTGAAATCGGCCGGCATGCCGGTCATGCCCTTCTGCCCTCGCCTGAACGGCACGCCGAGCAGATTGCCGCTGTTCTCGAAACTCCACTGGTGATACACGCAGGTATGCGAAGTCGCGTTGCCGCGCGATTTGCGGCATACGGATGCGCCGCGATGCGCGCAGCGATTCACCCACGCTGCGAGGCCGCCGTCTTCGAGCCTCGTTACGACGACCGGCGTATCGCCTACGAACGTGCCCTTGTAATCGCCGGCTTTGGGAATCTCCGCTTCGAGCGCCACGAAATTCCAGGTCGGGCCGCGATAGATGCGCTCCTGCTCGCGGTCGTACACGGCTTGTGAACTGAAGACCTTGTAGGGCACGCGCGAGCCGTCGTCGTGCGGGAAGTGAACGTGATCCGAATCCGTCGGACCTTGCGGGCGAAAAACCAGTTCAGCCGTTTCCACGGATGTTCTCCTGTTGCGGGGGCGCCGTAATCGAAGCGTCACGGTGTCATCGCATTTTTGAAGAGAGAGAATGGCGGGTCTATCCACCAAAAACAGCGCTGATTCACGTACTATCCATAAACGGCGGTTTTTATTGACCGGGTCTTCGCGGCACTCGCTGGTCCGATTCATATCTGCTTTCGCTCGCATAGCCATGTCCCCGACTTTTTTCGCGCCCGACGCGTTACGCAGCTATCGGCTTTTCGAATCGAACGATCTCGACGAGACGCGCGACCTGATCTCGCGGGTCATGCAACCTCATGTGCTCGTGCCATCGGGAAGGGATCGCGGGCCTTCGTACATGGACTTCGTGAAGCTGGGCCGCCTCGGCCTCGGCGCTATTTCGTTCGGCACGTCCATGCATGTGGATGTCGAATCCGTCGATGGCTACTATCTTCTGATGTTCTGTCTGCGCGGCCACGCAGAGGTCCGCACGCTCGATGCGACGCTCGCCGTCGATCGCAACAACGCGGTGCTGTGCGCGCCCGGCCAGCCGTTCGACGCATCGTTGTCGCCCGACTGCGAGCAGTTCGTGCTTCGCATCGATGCGGACGCCTTCAGGAGAGCGAGCCGTGAAGCCGGCGCGCTACTGTCACCGCGCATATGCATAGACAGCCCGCCTCTGCAGGGATGGATGCAGCAGTTGCGGGCGCTCACGGGCTCATCGGCGCTATTGGAAAGCGCACGCTCGAACGCGCATATCGCCGGGCACATGGAACGGCTGTTGATCGATCTGCTGACTTGCTCGTTGCCGAGTGCGCCAAGCGCCGCGGTTGCGCAGTCGTCGGTCGCGCCCGCGTTCGTCAGGCGCGCCGAGGAATTCGTGCGCGCCCATGCGGACGAGCCGTTGCAACTGGAAGATATCGCGCGGGCGGCGGGTGTATCGGCGCGTACGTTGCGCGAGCGATTTCATGGCGCACGCGGTATCAGCCCCATGCAGTTTTTACGCGACGTCCGCATGCAGCACGCTCGCCATGCGCTGCTCGCCGCCGGACCAAACGCGCGTGTCGCGGATATCGCACTCGGCTGCGGCTTCTTCCATCTCGGGCGCTTCTCCATCGCTTATGCGAAGGAATATGGAGAAATGCCGTCAGAGACGTTGCGCAAGCGTACGGCGTTCTAACGGGCCAAGCGCGCCGTGATGCGCTGACTGCACGCCCGTTCGCCCTTTCATCCTCGCTCTCTTCGAATTTCGGCCCCTGAAAAACAGGGCCGCGCCGCGATTCGTGCAGAATTTTAACTATTTGTTTAAAATTCGGCCGTCGCGCGGAATCGGCTTACGGAACCCTTGAGTCGCCTGGCCTGCGCGCGCGATGCGTTCACCGGTTTCCTGCAGAGAGAAGAGAGAGAAAGTCAGATGTCCAAAAGTAAAGTCCGTCCTTCGGCGGCGCTGAGGGTCGGATGTGGTTTGCTGGGATTCGTGCTGCTGGCAATGGGCCTGTTTTTCGTGGTCGGCGGCGCGAAGCTCGTGTCACTGCACGGCAGTGCGTATTTCCTGGTTGCGGGCGTCGTCATCGTCGTGTCCGCGGTGCAGTTCTTTCGAGCGAAGTGGTCCGCTGTCGTCATCTATGGCGCGGCATTCCTCGGCACGTTGATCTGGGCGCTGATCGACGTCGGCCTCGATTTCTGGCCGCTCGTCTCGCGGCTCATGGTGCCTGCGGGCTTCATGGTGTTGTCGCTGTTTGCATGGCCGTCGCTTCGCAAGGCCGATGCAGCGCCACCGGCGACGAAACCGGCTTTCGCGCTTGCGGCTTTGATCGCACTCGGCATGCTCATCACGCTCGTGCAGATGTTCCAGCCGCATCCGACCGTCGCGTTCGATGGCGCGCCGACGCCGCTCGTCCCTGTCGCGAAAGATCAGGCGCAGAAGGACTGGAGCAATTACGGCAACACGCCGGGCGGAAGCCGCTTCGCCGCGCTCGATCAGATCACGCGCGACAACGTGAAGAACCTTCAGGTTGCCTGGACCTTTCATACGGGCGATGTCCCGGTCAGCCCGACCGGCAACGGCGCGGAAGATCAGGAAACGCCGCTGCAAATCGGCGATCGCGTCTATCTTTGCACGCCGCATAACAACGTGATCGCCGTCGATGCGGACACCGGCAAGCAGATCTGGAAGCGCGAAATCAACGCGCAGGCGCAGGTGTGGAATCGCTGCCGCGGTCTCGCTTACTTCGATGCAACCCAGCCGCTCGCGCAGCCCGCGCTGAGCGGCGCGACGCCCGTCACTCCCGTATCGATCGCGGCTGGCGCGAACTGTCAGCGCCGCCTGTTGATGAACACGATCGACGCGCGCCTCGTCGCCATCGATGCCGATAGCGGCGCGATGTGCGAAGGCTTCGGCGATCATGGTTTCGTCGATCTGAAAGCGGGCCTCGGCGACGCAGCCGATCCGAAGTATCAGCTCACGTCCGCGCCGACGATGGCCGGCACGACGATCGTCGTGGGCGGACGCGTGGCCGACAACGTGCAGACCGACATGCCGGGCGGCGTCCTGCGCGGCTTCGACGTGATCACCGGTCAGATGCGCTGGGCGTTCGACCCCGGCCACGACGATCCGAACGCGCGCCTCGCGCCGGGCCAGACCTACGCACGCAGCACGCCGAACTCGTGGGCGCCGATGTCCTACGATCCGGCGATGAACACGGTCTTCATTCCGATGGGCAGCTCGTCGGTGGACCTGTGGGGCGGCAACCGCACGCCGCTGGATCATCGCTATGCAACGTCGATCCTCGCCCTCGATGCGACGACCGGCAAGGAGAGGTGGGTGTACCAGACGGTCCATAACGACCTCTGGGACTTCGACGTGCCGATGCAACCGAGCCTCATCGACTTCCCGCAGGAAGACGGCGCGACGAAGCCCGCTGTCGTGTTCGGCACCAAGTCCGGCCAGATCTTCGTGCTCGATCGCATGACGGGCAAGCCGCTGACGAAAGTCGAGGAACGCCCGGTGAAGAAAGGCACGATTGCAAATGAGCAGTATCCGGATACGCAGCCGTTCTCGGTCGACATGCCGACCATCGGCGTCGGACCGCTGAAGGAATCGGACATGTGGGGCGCGACGCCGTTCGATCAGCTCATCTGCCGCATCAGCTTCAAGTCGATGCGCTATGACGGCCTGTTCACCGCGCCTGACACGGACGTATCGCTCAGCTTCCCCGGATCGCTCGGCGGCATGAACTGGGGCAGCCTGTCGACGGACCCGAATCATCACGTCATCTTCGTGAACGACATGCGCCTCGGCCTCTGGGTGCAAATGATCCCGCAGAAGACGGACAACGCAGCCGCAAGCAACGGCGGGGAAGCGGTGAACACGGGCATGGGCGCGGTACCGCTGAAGGGCACGCCGTACGCGGTGAACAAGAACCGCTTCATGTCGCCGCTCGGCATTCCGTGTCAGAAGCCGCCCTTCGGCACCTTGTCGGCGGTCGATTTGAAGACCCGCAAGCTGCTGTGGCAAGTGCCGGCGGGCACCGTGCAGGATACCGGTCCGTTCGGCATCAAGATGCGTGCAAAGATGCCCATCGGCATGCCGACGCTCGGCGGGACGCTTGCGACACAAGGCGGACTCGTGTTCATCGCCGGTACGCAGGATTACTATCTGCGCGCGTTCGATAGCGCAACTGGCCGCGAAGTATGGAAGGACCGTCTGCCCGTCGGTAGCCAGGGCGGCCCGATGAGCTACGTCTCGCCCAAGACGGGCAAGCAGTACGTGCTGATCTCCGCGGGCGGCGCGCGTCAGTCGCCTGATCGCGGAGACTATGTCATCGCTTATGCATTGAATCGCTGACATGCTGCACATGCTTCCGTCCTGAAGACGAACGGCGGCTGCGCGCAATGTGCAAGCCGCCGTTCGAATCCTTCGCTTTCGCGATATCGGCGGCTCCCTCGAAGGTTCCATGAGTTCGACGATTCTCACGCGCCGCCCTTTTGCGAGGCGCTCTGTTTCGATCTGCCTGACCGTGATGTGCGGCATCTGCACATCGGCGGTTCACGCACAAAGCTCGGTCACGCTATATGGCGTCATCGATACGAGTATCGAAGTTACGAACCCCGGTTCATCGTGGACACCGCGCATGGACTCGGGCGCATATCGCGGCTCGCGATTCGGCGTGCGCGGTTCCGAAGCACTCGGCTCCGGCACGCGTCTCTTGTTCGCTCTCGAAAGCGGCTTCAGTTCCGCCGACGGCACGATGTCCACCGCAGGCACGCTCTTCAATCGCCAGGCGTGGATCGGCGTGGGCGCACCGTGGGGCGAAGTGCGCGCGGGCCGTCAGTACTCGCCGATCTACATTCCGTTCAAGGGGCAACTGGATGCGTTCGGCGCGGGGACCATCGCATCGGGGCTCAACAATCTGTCGAAGATTACGCCGTACACGAATAACGGCATCACGTACCTGTCGCCCGATCTGCACGGGTTCACGATGACCGTGATGATCGCACTGCGCGACAGCGGCAGCGGTAACGGCCTGTCCGGCGACTATGAAACGTTCGCGTGGCGTCACGGTCCGCTGCGTGTGTCCTACGCGCATCAGCAAACGCACGGCGGCGCGACGACACTGCGAGCCAATCTCGGCGGGGTGTCGTATCGGCTCGGCCACGCGACGGCCTTTCTGTCGTTCTTCAATGGCGATGGCGGTTCGCCGCGCTATCACGACGACGGTCTGTCCGCATCGATGCGCTATGCGTTCAGCCCGCGTCTGCGAGCATCGGTCGGCTATGCCTATGCGCGCGACCGCTCGGGCGGCGGCAACGACGCGGACCAGTTCAGTCTTGCCTGCGAATACGATGTATCGCCGAAGCTGATGCTGTACGCGAGCGGCGCGATGCTGCGCAATCGCGGCGATGCGACGTTCACGCTGCGAGGCGTCAATGTCACCGGCCTCCCGCCCGCTTACCCCGGTGCGCCGGTTCGCGGGGTGCAGGTCGGGATGATCGACCGGTTCTGAAAGAAGGCTCGCGATAGTTCGGTTACCTGTCCATCTCCGGTAACTTCGATAGCGGGATCGCGTTCAAACCAAGTACTGCCGCCAGTTCGTCCGGCGAACGCACGATGTGCGCTTCGGGCGGAAAGAGCGCGGCGGCATCGTCATCGACAGGCCAGCCGATCACCCGCATGTTGGCGGCGATCGCGCCGCCCGCACCGGTCGGGCTATCTTCGACAGCAACGACCTCTTCGGGCGCGAGACGCAGCAGCCACGCAGCGCGTTCGTACGGCTCCGGGCTCGGCTTGCCGTGACGCACGTCATTGACGCTGACCGTGATGAGCGAAGGATCTTCGATGCCCAGCGAGCGCAGGTTCGCTTCGAGCAACATGCGCGACGCATTCGATACGATCGCCTGCGTCATGCCCGCCGCCTTCGCCTTGCGATACACCTCGAGCGCGCCGGGACGAGGCACGAGCCGTGGCGCGCCGTTCAGATATGCCCGCGCACGGAACGCCGACCATTCGCTGAAGTCGACCGACAATCCGAAGCGTTCACGCACGAGCGCATGCACTTCGCGCCCGGTCTTGCCGAAGACGAGCGGATGCAGTTCATCGCCCGCTTCCACCCCGTGATGCGCCAGCGCCTCGACGAGCGTGGCCAGATGCAGTGACTCGCTCTCGATGAGCGTGCCATCCATGTCCCACAGAATTGCCTTGATCAAAGCGTGATTATCCTTGTCGTGCGTGCGCTGCAGGCGCGTATGCGTCGAGCGCGTGGAGATTTGCGTAGTCGAACGTTGCAAGGGCGCTGACGGCATCGCCAGACGCGCGGATGGTCCGTTTGCGGTGTCCGAAAAGACAGTGGAGCCTATCACGCCGCGCGCCTCACTATCGGCAACGAATCCGATCCCGAAGATTATTTCCAGTCGATAATGCGTCTGAACGCCGGTGACGATTCCGCTCACGGAACGCGCCGCGTATGTTCACATCACAATAGAAAAGAGGAGAGACTGAATGACCGATATACCGAGCTTCTCGCTCGAAAAGACCGCACCGAGCCGTCGCGCGTGGCGAATCATCGTGGCTGCATCGATCGGCAATGCGCTCGAGTGGTTCGACCTGGTCATTTACGGATTCTTCGCCGTCACGATCTCGAAGCTCTTTTTCCCCGCCGGCAGCGAGACTGTCTCCCTGCTGCTGACGCTAGGCACGTTCGGGGTCTCGTTCTTCATGCGCCCGCTCGGCGCGGTCATGCTGGGTGTCTACGCGGACAAGGCGGGCAGAAAAGCCGCACTGACGCTGTCGATCCTCTTGATGATGATCGGCACCCTGCTTATCGCGGTCATGCCGACCTACGCGACGATCGGCATCCTCGCGCCAGTCGGAATCGTCTTCGCTCGCATGATTCAAGGCTTCTCCGCCGGCGGCGAGTTCGGTAGTGCGACTGCATTTCTTGCCGAACACGGTGGTCAACGCCGTGGATTCTTTGCCAGCTGGCAAGCGGCCAGTCAAGGACTCACTACCCTGCTTGCAGCTTTGGCGGGAACGTGGCTCACCACGGCGCTCACGCCCGAGCAAGTCCTGAGCTGGGGATGGCGATTGCCGTTTCTTTTCGGGTTGTTCATCGGCCCCGTTGCGTACTACATCAGGCGGAACATCGACGAAACGCCCGAGTTCGTCAGCACAGGAACGGCGAAAACGCCGCTGGCCGATACCTTCACGGATCAAAGGCAGCGCCTCATATTGGCCATTGGAGCGGTGGTTCTGGGCACCGTAGCGACGTACCTGATCCTGTACATGCCCACGTATGCCGTGAAGCAACTGGGCTTGCCGGCATCCGCTGCGTTCACTGCCACGATCGCGACGGGCGTCATCCAGATGATCGGCGCGCCGTTCTTCGGCCACCTGTCCGACCGTATCGGCAGAACCCGAATCATGATCGTGGCGGGCGTGTTCTTCCTCGTCTGCGCGTATCCGGTTTTTCGACTGCTGCACGACCATCCGACATTCGGAGCGTTAGTCGGGGTGCAGATTTTCTTCGGGGTCGCCAACGCTGCCTATTTCGGTGCGCTGCCCGCGTTGCTGAGCGACCTGTTCCCGACGAAGAACCGCACGACTGGCATGTCCGTCGGTTACAACGTGTCGGTGACGGTGTTCGGCGGCTTCGCTCCGTTCATCATCACGTCGCTCATCGGCTTGACGGGAAATCAGCTTGCGCCGAGTTTCTATCTCATCGCGGCGGCCATCGTCAGCTTGTTCGCGCTGATGCATATCAGGAAGCTCGCGATGCAGTAAACGACAGCTCTGGCCGGGCGGGCGCGATCGGGCGCCGCCCGGCTGATCTGTCGTCTTGCGCCGATAACGCCGCGCCGGCCGGCATCCCTCACACCGCGCCGACCAGCCGGTATCCCACTCCCGTTTCCGTCACGATGTGCTCGGGCTGAGCGCCATCGCGCTCGAGTTTCTGGCGCAAGTGAGCCATGTAGATGCGCAGATAGTGCGGGCTCTCCACATGCGACGGCCCCCAGACCTCCAGCAGTAGTTGCCGGTGCGTCAACACGCGGCCCGCATGACGCACGAGCGTGGCAAGCAGGCGATATTCGATCGGCGTCAGATGCACGCTGTTGCCCGCCCTGGTGACGCGGCGCATCGCGAGTTCGACGGTGACATCGCCGAACGTCACCGCCGCCGATTCCTTCGCGCCCGCCTGATCGCGCCGGCGCAAGTGAGCACGGATACGCGCCATCAATTCCGATACGCCGAAGGGCTTCGTCAGGTAATCGTCGGCGCCGGCATCGAGTGCTGCGACTTTCTGATCTTCCTGCGTGCGCGCCGACAATACGATGACCGGCACAGCGGTCCATGTGCGCAGTTCGCGGATCACGTCGATGCCGTCCATGTCCGGCAGGCCGAGATCCACTATCACGATATCCGGCTTGCGCGTTGCCGCTTCGATCAGACCTTGCTGCCCGGTTTCCGCCTCGTGGACCGTCATGCCATGTGCTTCGAGCGACACGCGCACGAAGCGGCGGATCTGCTTTTCGTCTTCGATGAGGATCGCAGTATTCGGGGATTCGGGCATCGGGCGCTCGGAAAGTTGACGCGGTGACTTAATGGTGAGGCGTAATCGCAAGCGGGGCAATCGCGCTAATGCGTGTCGCTTTTTACGGGACCTGCGAGCGCGGCATCGCCTGTTGCCCGGTCGCGGCTCCAGTCAACGGCTGTTCTTCCGCGACATCCGGCGGCGTTGCGTTCGCGGGCAGCGTGAACCAGAACCTCGCGCCGCCCACCCGTCCTCCGGCCTCACGGTTTTCCACGCCGATCTCGCCTCCGTGCGCTCCGACGATCGCGCGGCAGATCGCAAGGCCCAGACCGACGCCCGTTTGCGGCGATTCCTTCTCGCCGCGCGTGAACTTCTCGAAGAGCTGCGCCTGTGTTTCCATCGGAACGCCCGGCCCGTGATCGTCGACCCACACGCGCACCTGACGCCCGTCCGCAGCCTGTTCCGTTCTCGCGCCGATCTCGATGTCCGTGCCGCGCGGCGTGTATTTCGCCGCGTTCTCCAGCAGATTCACGAACAGCCGGTCCATCAGCACTGCGTCGAGTTGCAGCCAGGGCAATTCCGGCTCGATATTCACGCGGATACGCCGTCCTTCGAGCGTGCGCCGCATCGTGGCCAGCGCCGCGCCGATGATCTCCTCGAGCATGAACCATTGCCGGTTGAGCCGAACCGTCCCCGACTGCAGGCGCGCCATGTCGAGCAGGTTCGTGACGACGCTGCTCATGCGCAGCGCTTCCTCGTGGATCGACTGGACGATCTCCTGAGCATTTTCCGCTTGCATGCCCCCTGTCCGGCCCTGCTCTTCCAGCACGGACGCGAACCCGACGATCGACGTCAGCGGCGTGCGCAGATCGTGCGAAACCGCCGACAGCAGCGAGTTCCGCAGGCGTTCCGACTCCATGCTGACCAGCGCATCCCGCGCGATCTCCACGTAATGGACGCGTTCGAGCGCAAGCGCGATCTGCGCCGCGAAAGTCTCGAGCATCCGGCGCTGCTCCGGAATGTCGAGATCGGACATGCGCTCGCTCACGAACGCGAGGACGCCGCGCGTGCGCAACGGCGCCCTGAGCGGAAGATAGAGCGCATCGGCGGCAGGCAAAGTGTCGGTGCCGGAGCCGGCCGGCTTTTGCTGATCGTAGACCCATTGCGCGACGGCCAGATCGACACTCGATGCATCGAGCATGACGTCTTTGTCCGGGTCGATCACCTTTTGCTGGACCTTCTCGGCGCTGTCGGGGAGAAGAATGAGCGTCTTCGCGTGAAAGACATCGGCGATGTGCCGCATGCCGATCTCGATGATCTGCTCGGTCACCAGCGCAGCGGCCAGCTCGCGGGTCATCGCGTACATCGCGCTGGTGCGCCGCTCGCGCAGCGATGCGACGCGCGCCTCGCGCCGAAGACTCGACGTCAGATGGCTGATCGTGAGCGACGTCAGCAGCATGACCGCGAAGGTCAGCAGGTACTGTGTGTCGCTGACCGTGAACGACATCACCGGCGCGACGAAGAAATAATCGAAAGCAGCGACCGACACGAACGACAGCAACACGCCCGGCCCGCGCCCCAGCCGCACCGCAGCGAATATCACGCCCAGCAGATAAAGCATCACCAGATTCGTCAGCGCGAACCGGTGATAGGCCAGCACGCTTGCGGCGAGCGTAATGCCCGCACCGATCGCGAGCGCGAAAGCATAAGCGCGCGGCGGCGAACGCATGTCCTTCCGAAACGCGGCGAACGAACGCGACGGCTGCGGCTGGCCTTCGCGGACGCCCGCCGGGACCAGCGTCACGTCGATATCCGCCGCCTGCCGGACGATGCGTTCGCTCACGGATCGCCTGAAATAGCGCCGCCAGCGTTGCGTCGATGACACGCCCGCCACCAGCTTCGACACGTTGCGCATGCGCGCATAGTCGATGAGCGTGGCGGCGGCATCGGCGCCCGCGAGCGTGACCGTTTCCGCGCCGAGTTCGGAGGCGAGCTTGAGGGCATCGAGCGTGCGGGCGCGCGCATCGTCGGAGAACCGTTCCAGCGCGGGCGTCTCGACATAGACCGCGAGCCAGTCGGACTTGAGCGCGGCTGCAAGACGCGCCGCCGCGCGGACCAGCGCCGCGCTTTGCGGCCCCGGCCCCACGCAGGCGATCAGCCGTTCGCGTGCGCGCCAGATTCGATCGATCGAACGGTCGGCGCGGTACTCACGCATCTGTCCATCGACACGGTCCGCCGTGCGGCGCAAGGCGAGTTCGCGCAGCGCGATCAGGTTGCCCTTGCGAAAGAAGTTGCGCACCGCGCTCTCGGCCTGTGTCGGCAGATACACCTTGCCGTTGCGCAGGCGGTCCAGCAGTTCCTCGGGCGGCAGATCGACGAGCGTCACTTCGTCAGCGTGATCGAACACGCGATCGGGCACCGTCTCCCACACGCGAATGCCGGTGATGCGCCCGACCACGTCGTTCATGCTTTCCAGATGCTGCACGTTGACGGTCGTGTACACGTCGATGCCCGCGTCCAGCAGTTCTTGCACGTCCTGCCAGCGTTTCGTGTGACGCGCGCCCTTGACGTTCGTGTGCGCGAGTTCGTCGACGAGCAGCAGTTGCGGCTTGCGCGCGAGGGCGGCGTCGAGGTCGAACTCCGTCAGCACCTTTGCGCGATAGTCGATGCGCGCAAGCGGCAAGGTTTCGAGTCCGTCGAGCAAAGCAAGCGTTTCCTGGCGGCCATGCGTTTCGACCACGCCGACGACGACATCGCGCCCGTCAGCCTGCGCCCGGCGCGCGGCCTGCAGCATCGCGTAGGTCTTGCCCACGCCCGCGGATGCGCCGAAGAACAGTTTCAGGCGCCCGCGCCGGCGCTTTTGCTCATCGCGCTGGAGCTTGTCGAGCAGGTCATCGGGGTCGGGGCGGGTCATCGTCATTGCTCGTCGTGGTCAAGGTGCGTTCACGGTCTCGCGGCATCCAGCGCAAGATTGAGCTTTAGCACATTCACCCGTGGCTCGCCAATGATCCCGAACTGGCGCCCCGCCGTGGCTTGCGCGACGAGCGCCTCGACCTGCGGCACGGTCATGCCGCGCGCCTTCGCCACCCGCGTCACCTGATACGCCGCCGCAGCCGGGCTGATGTCGGGATCGAGGCCGCTGCCGGACGAAGTGACGAGATCGACGGGCGGCGGCGTCGCGTTGTCGGGATCGGCCGCGCGCAGCGCATCGATGCGCGTCTTGATCTCGCTTTCGAGCGCCGGATTGGTCGGGCCGAGGTTGGAGCCGCCCGAACTGCCCGCGTTGTACGGATTCGGCGTCGTGGCCGAGAGCCGCCCCCAGAAGTATCGCGGCGCGTCGAACTGCTGTCCGATGAGCTCCGAGCCGGCCGTCTTGCCGTCGCGCTCGATGAGGCTGCCGTTGGCCCGATGCGCGAACGCGGCCTGGCTGATCGCGGTGACGACTGCGGGATAAATCAGCCCGGTCACGACTGTCAGCGCGAGGAACAGTACCAGCGCCGGACGAAGAAGGCTTTTCATGATGTCGCTATCCTTTGAAGTGATGCCCGGTTCAATGCCAGCCGAGCGCCGAAATGGCCATGTCGATCAGCTTGATGAACGGAAACGGCAGAACGATCCCGCCGAGCCCGTAGACCAGCAGATTCCGGCGCAACAGCGACGCCGCCCCCAGCGCGCGATACTTCACGCCCTTCAGCGCAAGCGGAATCAGGAACACGATGATGAGCGCGTTGAAGATCACCGCTGACAGAATCGCCGACGACGGCGACGCAAGATGCATCACGTCGAGCATGCGCAATTGCGGATAGGTCGTCGCGAACGCCGCCGGGATGATCGCGAAGTACTTGGCCACGTCGTTGGCGATGGAGAATGTCGTCAGCGCGCCGCGCGTCATCAGCATCTGCTTGCCGATCTCGACGATCTCGATCAGCTTCGTCGGGTTCGAATCCAGATCGACCATGTTGCCCGCTTCCTTCGCGGCCTGCGTGCCGGTATTCATCGCCACCGCGACATCGGCCTGTGCGAGCGCGGGGGCGTCGTTGGTGCCGTCGCCGGTCATCGCGACGAGCCGCCCTTCCGACTGATGCGCGCGGATCGTGGCGAGCTTGGTCTCGGGCGTGGCTTCCGCGAGAAAGCCGTCCACGCCCGCTTCCGCCGCGATGGCCGCCGCCGTCAGGCCGTTGTCGCCGGTGACCATCACCGTCTTGATGCCCATTTTGCGCAGCTCGGCAAAACGCTCCCGGATGCCGCCCTTCACGATGTCCTTCAGTTCGATCACGCCCAGAGCGCGCGCTTTGCCTTCACTGTGCTCGGCTACCACCAGCGGCGTGCTGCCGCGACGCGCCACGTCATCGACCGCATGCTGCACTTCCTGCGGGAAGCGCCCGCCATGCTGCTCGACGTATTTCTTCACGGCATCGGCTGCGCCCTTGCGAATCTCGCGGTCCGGCGCGCCGGAGTACGCCTTGCCGGGCGACAGATCGACGCCGCTCATGCGCGTCTGCGCGCTGAACGCGAGGAACGTCGCGTGAAGCGTCGCCATGTCGCGCTCGCGAATGCCGAACTTCTGCTTCGCGAGCACGACGATGCTGCGGCCTTCCGGCGTTTCGTCCGCGAGCGACGCAAGCTGGGCCGCGTCCGCGAGATCGCGTTCGTCCACGCCCGGCGCGGCGGTGAACGCCGACGCCTGGCGATTGCCCAGCGTGATCGTGCCGGTCTTGTCGAGCAGCAACACATCGACGTCGCCCGCGGCTTCCACCGCGCGGCCCGAAGTGGCGATCACGTTCGCCTGCATCATGCGGCTCATGCCCGCGACGCCGATCGCCGACAGCAGCCCGCCGATCGTCGTCGGGATCAGGCAGACGAGCAACGCGACCAGCGCCGTGATCGTCACGACATGCCCTTGCCCCGCCGCCTCCACCGAGAACATCGAGAACGGCAGCAGCGTGGCCGTCGCGAGCAGCAGCACGAGGGTCAGCGCGACCAGCAGAATCGTCAGCGCGATTTCGTTGGGCGTCTTTTGCCGCTTCGCGCCTTCGACCATCGCGATCATGCGGTCGAGAAACGCTTCGCCGGGATTCACCGTGACGCGCACGACGATCCAGTCGGACAGCACGCGGGTGCCGCCCGTCACCGAGGAGAAGTCGCCGCCCGACTCGCGGATGACCGGCGCCGATTCGCCGGTGATCGCGGATTCGTCGACGGAGGCGACACCCTCGATGACATCGCCATCGGCGGGAATGACGTCACCCGATTCGACCAGCACGACATCGCCCTTGACGAGGTCGGTCGACGTCGTGATGCGGATGGGCGACTTCGGATGCGGCTCGTTGAGCTTCTTCGCCATGACGTTGTGCTTGGCACTGCGCAGCGACGCGGCCTGCGCCTTCGAGCGCCCTTCCGCGAGCGCCTCGGCGAAGTTGGCGAAGAGCACCGTGAACCAGAGCCACAGCGCGATCGCCAGAATGAAACCGGCGGACGACTCCGCCTGGCCGGCGAGCGCGGCGATCCACAACACGGTGGTCAGGATGCTGCCCACGTACACGCAGAACATGACGGGGTTGCGCAACTGCGTGCGCGGGGCGAGCTTCCGGAAGGAATCGACGATCGCCGGCTTCAGCAGCGCCGGGTCGAACATCGAAAGAGCAGCCGTCCGCACGCGCCCCGACTGGCCGGGAGCGTGCAGCGGCGTTTGCGTCTGTTGAGTCATGCTGTCCTCGAAATCAGTGGCCGTGGACCATCGTGATGTGCTCGACGATCGGTCCGAGGGCGAGCGCGGGAATGTAGGTCAGCGCGCCGACCAGAAGCAGCGTGCCGAGCAGCAGCACCACGAACAGCGGTCCATGCGTGGGCAGCGTGCCCGCCGTGACGGCGAGGCGCTTCTTGGCCGCGAGCGACCCTGCGATGGCCAGAATCGGAATGAGCGTGCCGAAGCGTCCGAACCACATCGCGATGCCGAGCAGCACGTTGTAGAAGGGCGTATTCACCGAGAGACCGGCGAACGCGCTGCCGTTGTTGTTGGCGGCCGAGCTGAACGCATACAGCACTTCGGAGAAACCGTGCGCGCCGGGATTGGCGATGCCAGCCTTCCCCGCCGCCGTCAGCACGGCGATGGACGTCCCCGCCAGCACCAGCAGCGGCGTCAGCAGAATGACGATGGACACCATCTTCATCTCGAACGATTCGACCTTCTTGCCGACGTACTCGGGCGTGCGGCCGATCATCAGTCCCGCGACGAACACCGCGAGCAGGGCGAATGCGAGCATGCCGTAAAGACCCGAGCCGACGCCGCCGAAAATCACTTCGCCGAGCTGGATCAGCAGCATCGGCACGAGGCCGCCGAGCGGCGTGAGCGAATCGTGCATGCCGTTGACCGCGCCGCAGGAAGCGGCCGTCGTCGCCACCGTGAAGATGCCCGACTGCGCGATGCCGAAGCGCGTCTCCTTGCCTTCCATGTTGCCGCCCGCCTGCAGCGCGGACGCCTGGGTATCGACCTTGAGCGATGCATAGACGGGATTGCCGGCCTGCTCCGACGCGATCTCGCTTCCGCAAGCCACGGCAAACGCGATGGTCATCGCCGCGAGCACCGCGTAGCCTTGCCGCGCGTCGCCGACCGTGCGCCCGAACACGACGCATAGCGCAGCCGGGATGATCAGCATGGCGAGCATCTGCAGGAAGTTGGAGAGCGGCGTCGGGTTCTCGAACGGATGCGCCGAGTTCGCATTGAAGAAGCCGCCGCCGTTGGTGCCGAGCATCTTGATGGCTTCCTGCGATGCGACCGGGCCCATGGGCAAGGTCTGCCTGTCGACCTTGATGTCCTGCATCACGGGGCCGCCCGCCGCGTCCTTCATCGCGTGGCCCTCGGCGTCCGTCTGCGGCGCCTGATACGTGGTGACTTGCAGCGTCGGCACGTCCTGATAGGCCCTGAAGTTCTGAATCGCCCCCTGGCTCACGAAAACGAGCGCGAAGATCACCGCGAGCGGCGCGAGGATAAAGAGCGTGGTGCGCGTGAGATCGACCCAGAAGTTGCCGATGGTCTGCATGCCGTGACGCTTGAAGCCGCGAATCAGCGCAGTCACGACCGCGATGCCGGTGGCCGCCGAGACGAAGTTCTGCACGGTCAGCCCGAGCATCTGCGCCAGATAGCCGAGCATGCTTTCGCCGCCGTAGTCCTGCCAGTTCGTGTTGGTGACGAAGCTCACGGCGGTATTGAACGCCGCATCGGGCGTCATGCCGGCCATTCCCTGCGGATTCGCCGGCAGCATGCCTTGCAGACGCAGGATGCCGTAGAGCACCAGCGCGCCGAGCACATTGAACAGCATCACGGCGAGCGCATAGTGTTTCCACGACATTTCGACGCCGGGATCGACGCCGGCAAGCCGATACAACAGCGACTCCACGGGGCGGCCGAACTTGCGCACGACGACCGATGAACCGTCGAGCACGCTGGCCATGTAGCGTCCAAGAGGAATCGCCAGGCCGATCAGCACGACGATGAACACGGTCATCTGCACTATCGCGTTGGTGCTCATTCGAGGTCCTCCGCACGAAGCAGCGCGTACACGAGGTACGCGAAAAGCAGCAGCGCGGAGGCGCTTGCCAGCCAGATCATCCACGCGTTCATGGATGGCCTCCCGTCGTGCGGCGGCTCAATCGCTCGCAGCCGCTCGTGAGTGCCGCGCACAGTCCCCAGACGAGGACGATCCCGGCGAGGTAGAGCAAGTCCATTGCCGTGTTCTCCTTCGAAGCAGTTCAAGACAGGCTGGAGCGTACGAGAAGGGACGTAAAGGACTTGAGAAGAGATGAAGCGGAGATATAAAAATCGTGTAAACGGACTTGATGGCCGTTGTGGAAGTGACTTGCGTGGTGCGCTTGGAGTCGGACTGAGTTCTGCTGGCGATGCAGCAAGTCGCACGTCAGGCGAGCGGCAAATGCAACGTGCGCGTTGGCAACTCGATATGCTCGCGCGCTATGAACAGCCGCTGTTGGCCTATTCGCGCTGCATTTCGCGTATGTATTGCGCCGAATCTTGACCGCATAGCTTGCGAGCACGCGCCAGTGCATCTGCCGCGCGCTGGCGGCGAGCAGTGGCGCGCGGCGTATCAGGCGATTGAGCGACGACGGCAGCGCGCTGCGTCCCGCAATGACGCCCGCATCCGGTCAACCCTGATTCGGCCCGACGCCCAACGCCTCCGCCTTGCGAACCAGATCCGCCAGCGACCGGGCCTGCATTTTCTTCATCGCCTGTCCGCGATGAATCTTGACCGTGATCTCGCTGAGGTTCATCTCGGACGCGATCTGCTTGTTCATGAGTCCCGCCACGACGAACGCCATTACTTCGCGTTCGCGCGGCGTCAGCGATCCGTAACACACCCGCAGATCGGCGACGGAGCGCCGCGACTTGCGCCGTTCTTCGTCGCGGGCGAGCGCGTTGGCGACGGCATCGAGCATGTCTTGATCGCGAAACGGCTTCGCGAGGAAGTCCTGCGCGCCGGCCTTCATCGCCTTGACCGTCATCGCGATATCGCCGTGCGCGGTCATGAAAACAATCGGCACGCCGAGTTCGCTCGCCGCGATCTGCTCCTGCACCGCGAGTCCGCTTTGCCCTCTCAGGCGCACGTCCAGAATCAGACAGCTCGGCACGTCCGGCATCTCGCACGCGAGAAACTCTTGCGCCGATGCGAAGGTCCGCACGTCGAGTCCCACGGAACGCAATAACATGCCGACGGCATCGCGCATGGAGTCGTCATCGTCGACGACGTAGACCATCGCATTGCTCGCGGCGTTATCCAGCCGGCTGCTCATCACATGTCTCCCTATCGACGGGCAGAATGAACTGCAACGACGCACCGCCTTGCGCGGCGCCTTCCGCCCAGATGCGGCCGCCATGCGCCTCGACGATCGACCGGCAGATCGAAAGCCCCATGCCCATGCCATCCGCCTTGGTCGTGAAGAAGGCGTTGAAGATGCGCCCCGCGCTCTCCTCGCCGATGCCCGGACCCGAATCCTCGACGATCACATGCCCATGATTATCGTCGAACATGCGCGTGGCAACGTGCAGGCGCCGCGAGGCGTTTTGGCCAGCCATCGCCTGTGTGCCGTTCATGATGACGTTGATGAGCACCTGCTGCAACTGGACCCGGTCGCCGCATACCACAGGCGACGGCTCCGCGAGTTGCACACGCACGGCCACGCTGTGACGGTCGAGTTCGCCGCGCACCAGTTCGAGCGCCTCTTCGACGGTTCCATTCAGCGCGAACCTCGCGGCGGGCCCTTCGTGTTTCTTCGCCATCGCGCGGATGCGCTGGATCACGTCGCTCGCGCGTTTCGCATCGCGGATCATCTGCGTGATCGACTGCTTCGCTTCCGCGAGATCCGGCTGCGGCCGGTTCAGCCAGCGCAACGCCGCATCGCCGCACGTGACGATGGCCGCGATCGGCTGCGTCGTTTCGTGCGCGATCGACGCCGCGAGTTCGCCGAGCATCGAAATGCGCGTCACGTGCGCGAGTTCCGCCGTCGAGCGCGCGAGCGCTTCCTGCGCGAGCGTCGTCTCGGTGATATCCATCAGGGCGCCGACATACTCCAGCTCGCCGCTTCGCTGCACCACATGCGCGACGTAGTGCACGTGCTTGACGGCGCCGTCGGGCATCCGCAGCCGATGTTCGACGTCGATCACCGGTGCACCGCCCTTCTCGTTTTCGTATGCGTTGCGCACGAGCGCGAGATCGTCGGGATGCGTGCGCGCGAGAATTGCGTCGATGGATGGCGTCACGTCGCGCGTGTAATCGAAGATGCGATAGGCCTCGTCGGACCACCACATCGTGCCTTCGGGCAAACGCGTCGCGATGCTCGCGGTGCGGCTCAGGCGCTGCGCATCCAGCAGGAACGCTTCGGTGCGTTCGAGCGCCCGTTCGGCCTGCTTGCGCTCCTCGACTTGCTCGCGCAGGTCGGACGTCGCGGTCTGGTTCCTCAACGCGAGATAGGAAGTCGTCGCGATCGCGAGCAGGCTCACCGCGCAACGGGCGATCGCGCCGGTCGACACCGAGTCGTCGTGAGAGAGGGCGAAGCCCGCGAGCGTCAGGAGCACGCAACCCCATGCCGCGCGGACCGTTGCCGTGCGCCCGCCCGACGACGCGACGAGCAGCACGACGACCACGTAAAACACGGCGATCGCGATGTCGAGCGGCGTGAGCGCGTCGATCAGGAAAACCGTGAGAGCAAGGGCGCCGGCGAGCGCCCATGCAATTCGCACCTCGGGGCGCAAAGGACTGACAGACTCGTTTGGTTGGCCGCGCGAATCGGCCCGACTAAGCGGTTTATGCATGGGCAGTCGAAATGGCGTTGGCTTGACGGATGCGTGCGCTCACTGGGCGCCGGGATCGAACGTTCGCTGCAACGTACTCAGGCATTCGGATACGACGGCGCCGTCCACCGGCTTGCCGAGAAAGCATAACGCGCCGCCGTCGAGCGCCTGCCTGCGCACCGCATCCGATGCGAACGCGGTGATGAAGATGATCGGCAACGCGAGACCCAGCTCGCGCAGCCGCTGCTGCAACTGCAAGCCGGTCATGCCGGGCATCTGCACGTCGCTGATGATGCACGCAACTTCGTCGAAATGCCCGGACTCCAGAAACGATTCCGCAGACGGGTACAGATGCACTTCCCAGCCGAGCGAGCGCAGCAGGCTCGACGTGGCGGCGCGAACGGATTCGTCGTCGTCGATGACTGAGACCAGGAAAGGGAAGGTCAAGCGCGTGTCCTCGATCATAGGCTGTCGGCGCGGCCCGGTCATGCGGGTCCGCTCGTGTGATGCCATCTTAGCGAGGGTGGGGAGCGCCGAAAATCATATGTGCGTATAGGTCATGCGCCGCCCGGGGGCGCCGTCATACCTTGGTATGACGGCGTCATGCGGCCTGCCTATGGCGGCTGGCCTTGCGTTCGATGAGCGTCATCCGCGCGCCTCTCGAAGGCATCCACGGTCATCCGAACGTACACGCGAAACCAACGCCAGCGTGCCTGCTCGCGCGCCTTCGTACGATGGGCCGGCAAGCCACGCCCGACTACATTTCACTCACGGCTGCATCGATGACACGGTCAGCCGCACGAAGCAGCGCCCGATGCACTGCATACAGGCGCTTCAGGGCCGCATCCCAGTCATTCAATCCATCCAAGGAGTGTCAATCATGAAGAAGATCCTCGTTTCCGTCGCCGTTGCCGTCAGCGCCCTCGCCGCGCCCGCTTTGAGCTTCGCACAGTCGAATGGTCCCCTCACCCGCGCCGAGGTCCGCGCGGATCTGGTGCGCGTCGAGCAAGCGGGTTACAACCCGGCGGTTGCGAGCGATCCGCACTATCCCGACGACATCCAGGCCGCAGAAGCGAAAATCGCCGCCGAAGAGACGAGCGGCGGTTTCGGCGGCGTGCAGCAGCGCACGTCGTCGGGCGCGCCGGCGCGCACGTCGATGCAATCGACCTGCGTCGGACCGGCTGACTTCTGCACGCCTTACTTCGGCAGTTGATAGTCGCGGCCGGGCGGCCTGGCCCGCCCGCCGCTTTTCCAAGCGCTTGTATCCGTTGACGGAGTGTCTCGTGAAATTTCTCTCGCATGCCGCTATCGCGCTCGCGGTTGCCGCTGGTCTTGCTTCATCCGCGCTCGCCGCCGCGCCGGTTTCCGCGCCTTCGTCCGCGCCGGTCAGGAATATCGTTCTCGTCCACGGCGCGTGGGTCGATGGCTCCGGCTGGCAGCCGGTCTACGACATCCTCGTGAAGGACGGGTATCACGTCAGCGTGGTGCAGGAACCGTTGACGTCCCTTGCCGGCGATGTGGCGGCCGCCCGCCGCGTGCTCGACGTGCAGGACGGCCCGACGATACTCGTCGGTCATAGTTATGGCGGCTCGGTGATTACGGAAGCCGGCGTGCATCCGAACGTCGTCGGGCTGGTTTATGTCGCGGCGCATGCGCCCGCCGTCGGGGAGGATGAAAGCGCGCTCGGCAAACGCATGCCGAGTGATACGTCGATGCAATCCGGCGCCGTCGAGAAAACCGCCGATGGCTACACGTACCTCAATCCGGCTGTGTTCCCGAAAGACTTCGCGGCCGATCTTGCACCTGCCAAAGCCAGGTTCGAAGCACATGCGCAGATGCCAACGGCGGCGGATGTCTTCTCGACACCGTTGACCGCTGCGGCGTGGACGTCGAAGCCGAGCTGGGGCATCGTCGCGGGTGGCGACAAGATCATCAATCCCGATCTCGAACGCTGGTATTACGAGCGGGCGCATAGCCACACGACCGTGATACCGGGCGCGAGTCATTCCGTGTATGAGTCGCGTCCGCGGCAGGTGGCAGCAGTCATCGAGGACGCGGCGCGGCACGCGCAGCCTTGAACATGAAGTCCGTGAAAGCAGCGGACTCATGCAGCGGCAATCGTCCGCGCCGCATCGAATGATGCGAGCGGCGGACGAGCGTGGTCAGCCTCGCTGCATGCACGCTTCATGCAGGGTATCGAGCCGACGCGCGGCATCGGCGACGTAGGGATTCGTTTCGTCCCACGCATAACCGGCCAGCACGGAGCTGACCATTCGTCGGATGACCGGCGTCTGATCCGGCGCAAAGATGATGTCCGGCAGCTTGCCCGAATACCAGCGCTCGACGAACGCACGGAAGGTATCGATGCCTTTGCGCAAGGGCGCGTCGTATTCCGTGTGCCAGTCGATGACATCGCCATTCAGTTGACGCTCCAGCGCCTGAACCGCGAGATGCGCGGACCGCAAGGCGATCGTCACGCCCGACGAGAACACCGGATCGAGAAACTCGCCCGCATTGCCGAGCAGCGCATAGCCCGCGCCATGCAGTTTCTCGACGTTCGCCGAATAACCGCCGATATGCCGCACCGGCATCAGGAAAGGCGCATTGCCGATCAACCGGTTCAGGTTCGGCTCGCTCTGGATCAGCAAACGGAGCTTCTGCTCGCGCTCGGCCTCGTCCACATCCAGAAACGCCGCTTCCGCGACGCATCCGACGGACGACCGCCCGTTCGCCAGCGGAATCATCCAGTACCATACGTCGCGATGCTCGGGATGCACCGCCACCGTGATCTTGCTGCGATCGTGAGCTTCGACCGGAATGCCGTCGCGCACATGCGTGAAGATGGCGGCGCGCGTCGGCATGCGCGTCGGCGCTTCGAGGTTCAGGAGGCGCGGCAGCACGCGGCCGAAACCGCTCGCGTCGAGCACGAAGCGCGCGTGAACCTGATACCGCGCGCCGGCCTCGTCGACGACATCGAGCACGGGTGCATCGCCCGTTTCCATGGCGAGCACGGTATGCCCGAAGCGGACGTCCGCGCCCTGTTCGGCCGCGCAGCGAATCAGCAGATCGTCGAACACCGCGCGCTCGACCTGATACGTCGTGCCCCATCCTTCCGAGTGCTTGTCGCGGAAGTCGTAGGCCGACGCTTTATCCCGATACACGAATTGCGCGCCATTCTTGTACTGGAAGCCCGCTTCCACGACCGCGCGCAGCATCCCCGCTTCTTCCAGATACGCCATGCTTTGCGGCAACAGACTTTCGCCGATCGAAAAACGCGGGAAATGCTGGCGTTCGAGCACGAGCACCGAGCGTCCCGCTTTTCGCAACAGCGCGGCAGCCACCGCGCCCGATGGCCCCGCGCCGATGATGGCTACATCGACGTTTGTCTTCACCGAACTTTCTTGACTCATTTCAAATTTCCTCGCTGCACACGGCAACGTATTGCGAACAAGACACATGATTCACGCACCAGCGATTACAATCACACGCGGACCATGCATCAAAACCTCAAGACACCTCTTTACCGAATCCAATCGTGCAGTTCACCGAATCATCCAATGTGCCGTTCGTGCCCGAGACTTCTTTCGGCGTCTGGTTTTTACGCACGCACACGTGGGAACATCATGTTCTGCGTGTCGCGATCGACGACCTCAAACGCCTCATCGACGCTCCGTTGCCCGCCGCGCCCGTGATCGTCGATGTCGGCTGCGGTCAGGGCATTTCGTTCCGTCTCCTTGCGCAAGCGTTCAAGCCGCAGCGCATCGTGGGCATCGACTTCCACGAGCCATCGCTCGCGCTTGCGGCGCAATCCGCGCGGGCCTGCGCGCATCGTCCGGAAACCGCAGCGACGACGATCGAACTGCTTCACGGCGACTGCGCGAACCTGCCGCTGCCGGACGCAAGCGCCGACGTCGTCTTCTGTCACCAGACGTTTCATCACCTCGTCGAACAGGAACGCGCGCTCGCCGAGTTCCGCCGAGTGCTCAAGCCGGGCGGCGTGCTGATGTTCGCGGAATCGACGGATGCGTACATCAAGTCGTGGGTCATCCGGCTGCTGTTTCGTCATCCGATGCAAGTGCAAAAGAGCGCCGACGGCTATCTCGACATGATCCGCAAGGGCGGCTTCGACTTCGGGCCGCACAACGTCTCGCTGCCGTATCTCTGGTGGAGCCGCGCGAAAGACTTCGGGCTGCTCGAGCGCATCGGCCTCTACGTGCCGAAGCCCGGCAAGCGGCGTGAAACGCTCGTCAACGTCGTCGCGAGAAAAACCGCCTGAGCAGCGCACGGCGTTCATGCGGCGCGTGCATCGAGGCACGCGCCGCTTCGCGCTTCGACCTCAGTCTTTCAGCTTGACCACTTCACCCTTCAACGCGACGCCTGCAACCACGGCGCCCGCGCCGCACGTGAACTCGGTCGCGCTCTCGCGCTCCACGTTCTGGTAGTTGCTCTTGATATTGATCACCGCGTTGCCGCCTTCCTTGCGTGCGCGCTCCTGCAACTCCCTCACAGCCGAGAGAAACACGTGCTTGCACGCGTCCTCGTCGCTCTTGCCGAACGCGTTGGTCTTCTTGTTGGTCGCGAATTCGCCGAGCGATTTCACGACACGCGGATGCGCTTGCCCCGCGAAATACAGCGGAATGTTCTTGTCGACCTTGTCGGGCTCGCTAACCAGAGCGGGCGCGACAGGATAGATCCTGATCGTATTGCGCGCGAACGATTGCGACGAGAAGAGCGCTGCAACGGCTGCCGCACAAATAAAAAAACGCTTCATGGTGGTCATGTCCGTGTTGGTTGGCTTATTCGACGTCCAGCTTTACGACATCACCGCGCACGGCAAGCGTCGATCCGTTGTTGCTCGCGCCACAGACGAACTCGTTCGCTGACGTGGTCTGCGTGTGCTGAAAGCGCGTCGTGACGTTGATGACCGCATCGGCATGCTGCTCGCGTGCATAGTCGCGCAACTGGTCGAGCGCCTTGCCGAGCGCGATATTGCAGGTCGCTTCCTGACCGTCCATCGTGCGGGCCACACGCACCGCTGCTTCCTTGCTGCCGAACATCGTCTTGACGTTCGCGTGCTTCTGATCGCCGAAATACACCGCGACGTCGTTCGGCTTTTGCGTCTGCAGCGCGGCGGGCATCGGCAGCGCGCGGATTTTCGTTGTGCAGCCGGCTTGCGTGATCAGCACGCCGGCCATCATCGCGAGGACGATTTTTGTTTTCATAGTGCGGTTTCGCTTGTGGTTGTTGCTAGGGATGCGCCCGTCATTCTCCGACGGGCAACGGCTGAAACTTTTCGAACACGAGGCTCGCGGAACTGCCGCCGAAGCCGAACGACACCGACATCGCGCGCCCGATTTGCGCCTCGCGTGTCTCGCGCACGAGCGGCATGCGCTCGGCAAGCGGTTCGAACGCGCTACGCTCTCCCGTTCCCGCGATGAACCCGTCGCGCATCATCAGCAACGTGTAGATCGCCTCATGCACGCCGCTCGCGCCGAGCGGATGCCCCGTCAGTCCTTTCGTCGACGAAAACGGCGGCACGTCCGCGCCGAACACCGACTGCAACGCGCGCAGTTCTTCTGCGTCGCCGAGCGGCGTCGAAGGGGCGTGCGTGTTGATGTAGCCGGGCAACGCGCCCGCTTCGTCGAGCGCCATGCGCATTGCACGCGCGATGCCGTCCGCATGCGGCGACACCATGCCGGCGCCATCCGTGCTTTGCCCGAAACCCGTGAGTTCCGCGTAGATGCGCGCGCCGCGTGCGAGCGCATGGTCGAGCGCTTCGAGCACCAGCACGCCCGCACCCGAGCCGATCACGAAGCCGTCGCGGGCGATGTCATAAGGACGCGAGGCTTGCCACGGCGTATCGTTGAAGCCGCGCGACAACGCGTGCATCGCGTCGAACATCAGCGTCATGTTGTCATGCAGCGCTTCGCTGCCGCCCGCGAGCACGATCTGCTGGCGTCCGGTCTGAATCAGTTGCATCGCCTGCCCGATGGCGAGCGCGGATGTCGTGCATGCCGACGAAGGCGAATACGCGACGCCCTCGATGCCGAACGCCTGCGCGACATTCGCAGACGCCGTGCTGCTCATCGCCTTGGGAACCGTGTACGGCGGCGTTCTCTCGATGCCGCGCGTCACTGCGACGCCCATCGCCGCGTCGTATTCGGCCATCGCGCCGACGCCCGAGCCGATCACCGCGCCCGCTTTCGGCGAGCGCAGCATGTCGTCGCCCAGGCGCGCATCGTCGATGGCCTTGCGTGCAGCGTGACACGCGAAGCGCGCGGTCTCGCCCATGAAGCGTTCCAGCTTGCGATCGAAGGGCGGCTCATGCGCCACCGACGCCACCGCCGCCACCTGCGAACCGAATCCTCGCTCGCGCCACGCGTCGATGCGCGTCACGCCCGAGCGCCCCGCCTTCAACGCGGCGCTCACTGTATCGAGCGTATTGCCGAGACACGAAACGATGCCCATGCCCGTAACGACGACGCGCTGCATGCCTTGCGCCTTGTTCATCGGACGCGCCGGAAGATGAGCGACGTATTGATGCCGCCGAACGCGAAGTTGTTGCTCATCACGTATTCGGCGTCGATCGCGCGTGCCTCGCCCGTGATGTAATCGAGCGGCGCACACGCGGCGTCGACTTCGGTGAGATTGAGTGTCGGCGCGTACCAGTTGCGCTTCATCATCTCGATGGTCCACCACGCTTCGAGCGCGCCGCATGCGCCGAGCGTGTGTCCGACGTAGCTCTTGAGCGAGCTGATCGGCACGCGCTCGCCGAACGTCTGCGCGGTTGCGTGACTCTCCGCGACGTCGCCGCGATCCGTCGACGTGCCGTGCGCGTTCACATAGGCAATGGCTTGCGGATCGAGCCGCGCGTCGTGCAACGCGAGCTGCATGGCGCGCGCCATCGTGCTCGCGGTCGGCTGCGTCATGTGCGCGCCGTCCGAGTTGCAGCCGAATCCGGCGATCTCCGCGTGGATCGTCGCGCCGCGCGCCACGGCGTGCTCGTACTCTTCGAGGACCAGCGTCGCCGCGCCTTCGCCGACGACGAGACCGTCGCGCCGGGCATCGAACGGACGCGGCGTGAGACCCGGCTCGTCGTTGCGCGTGCTCGTCGCATAGAGCGTGTCGAACACGGCGACGGCCGGGCCCGACAACTCCTCGGCGCCGCCCGCGAGCATCATCGTCTGCTTGCCCGAGGCGATGGCTTCATACGCGAAGCCAATCGCCTGACTGCCCGACGCGCACGCGGACGACGTCGGCAGAATGCGTCCCTTCAGGTCCCAGAAGAGGCCGACGTTCACGGCAGTCGTGTGCGGCATCATCTGCACATAGCTGTTGGATGTGACATCGGTCATCGAACCGGTCCGGAGCATCGTGCCGAACGCGCGGATCGGCTCGACCGAGCCGGACGACGATCCATACGCGACGCCCATGCGTCCGTCGCTGATCGACGTGTCGCCCGTCAAGCCCGCGTCCGCCAGCGCCAGTTCACTCGCGCGCACCGCGTACATCGACACGATGCCCATCGACCGCGTCTTCTTGCGCGGCCACTCGGAGGGCTGCTCGAAGGCGGGCAGCGGACACGCGAGGCGCGTATGAAGCCCTGCGAAGAAGTCCCATTCCGGCATGCGGCGCACCGCGTTGCGGCCGCTCCGGAGCGCGGCTTCGATTTCATGCCAGCAATTGCCGAGCGCCGTGACGCCGCCCATGCCCGTAACGACGACGCGCTTCATCAGATCATCCCGCCGTTCACGCCGATCACCTGGCGCGTCACATAGGAAGCCGCATCCGACATCAGGAAGCTGACGACGGCGGCCACTTCGCCCGGCTGGCCGACGCGATTCATCGGCACCGTCTTCAGCGCATGATCGACGGAAACGTCGTCGAGCATGCCCGTTTCGATCAGTCCCGGCGCCACGCAGTTCGCCGTGATGTTGCGCGATGCGAGTTCGACGGCGAGCGCCTTGGTCGCACCGATCAAGCCGGCTTTCGCCGCGCTGTAGTTCACCTGCCCGCGATTGCCGATCACGCCCGACACCGACGCGATCGTCACGATGCGGCCGCCCTGCTTCGCGCGCACCATCGGCATGGTCAGCGGATGAATCACGTTGTAGAACGCGTCGAGACCCGTTTCGATCACGACGTCCCAGTCGTCGTCGGTCAATGCGGGAAACGCGGCATCGCGCGTCACGCCCGCGCTGCACACGATGCCGTAATAAGCGCCGTGCGCGGCGACATCGGCTTCGAGCGCCTCACGGCACGCCGCGCGGTCGCGCACGTCGAATTGCACGACGCGCGCCGAGCCGCCCTGCGCGGCGATGCCCGCCGTCACCGCTTCGGCTTCAGCGCGCCCGGTGCGGCAATGCACGGTGACCGCGAAGCCGTCGGCGGCCAGTTGATACGCAATCGCCCGGCCAATGCCGCGGCTTGCGCCGGTTACGAGGACTCGGCGGCTCATGAACTGATGCTCCCTTCGATGAATGTCTGAAAATCGCGTGGCTGGAAGACCTTGATGACGGCCTGCGCGTAAGGCTCGCCGTCGTGCTCGATCGCGCATTCGTACGCGCCGTGCCCCTCTTCGCTGCGCAGCACTTCTTCCACGCGGATGGTGAGCCGCGCATCGCGTGCAAACGTGCTGACATCGGCCGTATAGCTGCGCGTGCCGAGCAGCACGCCGGGACGCGCACGGCCGCCGGCACGCATCGCGATCAGCGCGACGTGCGCGGCCACGGCCTGCGCCATCAGTTCGATGCCGATCCACGCGGGCATCGCGCCGTGTTCGTCGGCATACCACGCGTCGGCGCGCACGGTTGCAAGCGCGGTGAGCGCAACGTCGCTGCACGCGGCCACTTCGTCCACGAGCAGCATCGTGCCGCGATGAGGAATGATCGTTTCGATCGGCGCAAACGCGCCGCCGTGTTCGTCGATGTAAGTGTGTCCGGTCATCGTGCGTCAACCCGCCAGGATGAGGCTGACATTGCTGCCGCCAAACGCGAAAGAATTGCTCATGACGTAGCGCGTTGACGCTTCCTGCGAGAGATGACGTTCTTCCTGAACGAGATCGAGCGCGGGCAGGCCGGCGTCGGCTGCGCCATCCCATCGATGCAGCGGCAAAGGAAAGCGCGATCGCGTGAGCGTCAGCCATGCGAAGCCGACTTCCGTCGCACCGGCCGCGCCTAGCAGATGCCCCGTCAACGGTTTCGTGCCGCTCGCCGGCACGCCTTGTGGAAAGACCCGCGCCATCAGATGCGATTCCATCTCGTCGTTCTTGCGCGTGGCCGTCGCGTGCAGGTTCACGTAGCCGATGCCGGCGGGCGCGACGCCTGCATCCGCGAGCGCGGCGCGCAGCGCCAGTTCGCCGCCGATGCCTTGCGGGTCCGGCGCGGACACGTGATGCGCGTCGCTCGATTCACCCGCGCCCGCGAGACGCACCGCGCCTTCGTCGCGTGTCATCAGGAACACTGCCGCGCCTTCGCCGATGTTGATGCCGTTGCGATTGCGGCTCATCGGATTGGTGCGCGACGGACTCGTCGATTCGAGCGACGCGAAGCCCTGCAATGTGAGTTCGCACAACGTATCGACGCCGCCGACGACGATCGCATCGCACAGCCCGAGTTGCAGCAGCCGTCGGGCCGCGACGAACGCCTTCGCGCTCGACGTGCACGCCGTCGAGATAGTGAACGCCGGACCTTGCAGGTTCAGCGCGGCGGCTGCGAACGGCGCGGCCGTGCCGATTTCCATCTGGCGATAGTCGAAACGCTCCGGCAGGCAGCCCGCCTCCGCGCGGTGCAGGAACGCCTCTTCCGCTGCGCCGATGCCCGACGTGCTCGTGCCCAGCACCACGCCGATGCGCGCCGAGCCGAAACGCTCGCGCGCCGCTTCGATGCCGGGGCGAATCTGTTCGAGCGCGGCGAGCAGCAGCCGGTTGTTGCGGCAATCGAAGCGGGCAACGGATGGGGACGGCGCGATGTCGAGCGGCGCGAGCACGCGGCCGACGAACGCATCGCCACGGCGCGTGCGCATCGGTCCCATGCCCGGCGATTGCCCCGCAGCGAGCGCGGATGCAATCGAATCGACGTCGCCGCCCAGTGCATTGACCATGCCGAGCGCATGCAGATAAACGGATGGCAGCGTCACGCTTCATTTCTCCTATCGGGCGGCATGCTCATCGGCGCGAGCAGCACCGCGACCAGGATGCCGAGCGCGAGCGTCGCGCCGAAGCTCTTCAAGGCGGGCATCGCGCTCATGCCGAGCAAGCCGAAGGACAGCAGCGTCGTCGCCGCGGACAACAGCACGCCCGCCCACACCGCGCCGAGATCGGCGTCGCTGCGCAGGCATCCTTCGCGCAGGAACACCGCGTAGTTCGCGCCCACGCCCAGCACGAGCATCAGGGCAAGGCAGTTGAACAGATTGAACGGCACGCGTGCATAGCCGAATGCGGCGATCGTCACGCCGACGGCGAGCAGCACGGGCAGCGTCGTCGCTATGCCGCCGCGCAGCCGGTAGCGCGCCATCAGCAAGACGAGCACGAGCAGCAGCGCGACGCCGAGCCAGAGCCCACTATCGACGCGATACGCGCCAAAGAGCTTCGACACGCTCGCGGCCTTGTCGACGAAAACGACGCCGTCGATCGAACGCGCCGTTTCGACCAGCGCGGATTCGTTCTGCGGCGTCACGCGGCGCGGCATGACGATGGTCGCGTAACCGCGTTGGCCGGCCGCATCGAACGCGCCGAGCCACAGATGCCGGTACGGCTGCGACCACGGCGCGGCGAGCCAGCGCTCGACCGTCAGCGGTTGCGCACTGTCCTTGCCGAACGAGGCGATCCAGGCATCGGCGATGTCGTCGCGGAAGCCCGCACGCGAGAGCGTTGCACGCAAGGCGGCCGGGTCGGCGAACACGTGTTGCGCGAGCAATGCGCGAGCTTGCGCCTGACGCTGCGCCGAGGGCACGAATTGCACGACCGAGCGCCAGCCATCGACCGAGCGCCAGCCATCGACCGACCGATCGCCCGTCAATGCATCGAGCCTTGCGCCGAGCGCTTCAGCGCGCTGGAGCACGGCTTCTTCGGACGCACCCCGGACCACGAAGAACTGCGCGGTGTCGTCGACGCCGACGGCCGCGCGAACCTCGCTTTCCTGCGCGACGAGCACGGGATCGCGCTGGATCAGCAGATGGATGTCGTCGTCGCTCGTGAGACGCAGCCAGCCCGGCAACGCGATCACGACGAGCGCCGCCGCGACGAACCACGCGCGCTTTCCGCCGATCACGCCGCGCCAGCGTGCGAGCAGCGTCGCGGCGGATGCGAAAAGACGCCGGCGCTTGGCTTTCGGCGGCTTCACGAGCAGCGCGGGCAGCAGCGACATCACGGACGCGAACGCGACGCCGATGCCCGCCATCGCGAAGCACGCAATCTGCTTGAGCGCGGGAAACGGCACCCACGCGAGAATGGCGTATCCGAGCAGGCTCGTGGCAAGGGCCACGCTCAACGCGGGCCGCACCGACCGCGCGCCGCTCTGCGCATTCCAGCCGCGCTGTGCGCCGAGATAGACGACGAAGTATTGGATCGAATAATCGACCGCCTCGCCGATCAGACTCGCGCCGAACACGAGCGTCAGCAGATGCAGCTTGCCGAAGACGAGCATCGTGAAGGCCAGCGCGCACACGATGCCGAGCGTCGTCGATAGGAAGCCGAGCAGCAGAAGCCGCGGCGAACGGAACACCCAGAGCATCAGCAGCGCGATGCCGCACGCCGACACGACGCCGATCAGATGCACCTCGCGCTCCGATGCGCTGCGCGCCGCCTGCGCATAGAACACCGCGCCGGCGCGTGCGACCGTGGCGTCGGGCCATGCCGCTTTCACCGACGCTTCTGCCTGCGCCGCCGCCGACAGCACCGCCCGCTGCGTCCGCGACTCATACGCGGAGCCATTCAACGTGGTGACGACGAGCACGCTGGTCGTGTCGCCCCGATGCGCGACGAGCAAGTTGTCTTCGAGATCGAGTCCCGACGTGCCGAGCGGCAAGTCCGACAACCAGTGTTCGAGCCAGCCGAAGGGGTCGTCGGCGAGTTGCGTCGCGAGCGGCCCGCGCACCGGGTTATAGATGCGCTGCATCAGCGCATCACCGAGCGCCGGCGCACCGTTCGCCGCGTGGGCGAGCGCGTCGCGGTCATCGCGGGTCAGCAGTTCGAAGCGATAAGGCGAATACAGCGCGCCGATCTGCGCGAGGTCGAATGGCGGCAGTTCCGCCGTCACCGATGCGAACGCGCCGCTGGTTCGCAGCGCCGCGCCGAAGCGTTTCGCGGCCGCCTTCGCATGGCTGGCGTCGCGGCTCGACACGAGAAACACGGTGCGGTCGCCGAGCGCGTTCGCCAGCCGATCGACGGCTTTTTCGGCGACCGGATCGGCTTCCGTCGCGGGAAGCAGCGCGAGCAGATTCGTCTCGAGCGGCGACGGCCCTTTGAAGCGATAGACGCAATACAGCGCGGCGACGAGCGCGAGCACGAGCCACGCGGCGCGTATGGCAAGAAGCGTCGCGCGGCTGCGCTGCCGTTCCTTCAGCATTACGGCGCTCCCAGCAAGCCGCGCTCGGCGGCCGGCACGTCGTCGAGCGCTTCGCTCTGCGTGAAGTCGATCTGCGTGACATCGCCGTTCGCAAGCTCGATGCGCAAGCTCTGCAAGAACGCGCCGCCTTTCATCCGCAGCCCCTTGATGGACTGCGCGAGTTGCGGCTGATTGGGTTTCAGGCCAAGCGTCCATTGCGATGGCGAGCCTTGCGCGTCGACATCGAATTGCGAGTAAAGCGCCGACAGGTCGCCGCCGAGCATCGCGCGCATCATCTTCGACACCTGCGCGACGCCGCGCACGCCTTGCGCGCTTTTCGTGCCGATGCGCTTGCCGTTGGCATCGACTTCCGCGACGCCTGCGTCGGTGATGACGAATGTCGCCTTGTACGGCGTCAGCACGCGCCAGATTACGCCGCGCTCGCGATAGAACACGAAAGCGCCCGTGCTGACCAGCGGTTGCTTCATGGCCGCAAGCGTCTGCGTCTGCGTGAACTGCGCGCGCACGCCCTTGACCTGCCCGAGCCGCGACGTCACTTGCGAGACGAGCGCCGCGTCGCCGCCAGGGTTCTGCGCGGGCGTGGCCGCATGAAGCCAGCCGGCGTTCGCCGTCAGCAGCAGGGCGACGAGCGCCGTGCTCACGCAGCGAAGTTTCATTGTTGCGCCCATACGCGCTCCAGTTTCTCGAACACGACGGGCGGCGACACGAATTGCAGTTCCTCGGTGGCTGCGTCGACGGCAACCTGGACCGTATAGCCCTTGGTCAGACGATCCCCGCTTACGCAATCGACGAGTTGATAGCCGATCTTCAGGCGGTTTTCGTATTCGAGCAGTTCCGCGCGGACGTCGATACGTTGCCCGTACCGCGCGGGACGCACATATTTCAGATGCGCCTCGACGATCGGCCACACATAACCCGACGCGCGCATCTCGCCGTAGTCGTAATCGAATGCGCGCAGCAGCGCCGCGCGCCCCGCCTCGAAATATTTCAGGTAGTTGCCATGCCAGCACACGTTCATCGCATCGACGTCGTGAAACGGCACTTCGACGATCGCGCTCGCCGTCAGCGTCTTGTTGTGCTTCAGTTCAGCCATGACGCGAGCTTTCAGTGAGATCGGATACGGACATCGGCGCGGCGCTGCCCGCACGCGCCCAGAAATCGAAGAAGTTGAACCATTGATACGGCGCCTTGCGGCAGTAGTGTTCGAGACGCGACGCATAGCGCTGCGCCCACGCCGCGATGTGTTGCGCGCGTTCCCGGCGCGGCAGCGCAATGCGTTCGGCGAATTGTTCGAAGTACAACCGATATGAACCGCCGCGCTCCCTGAGGCAGAAGAACAGATACACCGGGCAGCCAAGCGCGTGGGCAAGCACATACGGGCCTTGCGCGAACGGGGCGGTCGCGCCGAGAAAGCGCGCATCCGTCGTGCGTCCGGATTCGTGCGCCGGCACGCGGTCGCCGACGATCACGAGCAGCTCGCCCGCGTCGATGCGCGCCTGCATCATCATCGACGTGTCCGGGCCGAAGTCGCTCACGTGGATCAGATGCTTCGCGAAGTCGCCATTCGCGGACGACAGCACGCTGTTGAAGCGCTTCGCGTGCTCGGTGTAGACGATCGCCGTGACCTTCGCGCGGCCGTTGCGCGCCGCGAGCGCCCGCGTCATTTCCAGGTTGCCGAGATGCGCGCCGATCACGAGCGCGCCACGGCCGCTCGCGACGAGCGCTTCGAACGGCGCGGGGTCGTCGAATACGGCTTCGTGATCGCCGATCCGCCCCGACCACGCCGCGAGCTTATCGAGCCCGGACTGCGCGAAAGCGAGCATCTGGCGATACGCCGAACGCCAGCCGGGCTGCGGCGTGCGCTCGCCGGGCGCGGCGTGCGCGAGTTGCGCGAAATACCGGTGCGAAGCCGCACGCGCCGCGCGCCCCGTCAGCAGGAAATAGCCGACGACGGGATGCAGCCACAGCCCCGTGAAACGCATGCCGAACAGGCGGCAACTGAGCGCGAGCAGGCCCATGCCGAGGCGGCTGCCACGCTCCGCGACGCGCCACCAGCCGGCCCCGCCATGCGTGGCGTCTTCGGAGGCCGCCGTTCTGCGCGGCATCAGCTTGTGCGCGATGAGCATCGGCGAGCGCAGCACCATGCCGCACACGAGCCGCGTATGGCTCGCGCTGATGCGAACGTTGTCCCATAGCACGTCGAAGTGCGACACGCCGTCCGTCGCGTAGACGACGCGCGTCGGGATCGAGCGGAACGCAAGACGCCGCCAGTGCAGCCGCACGAGGATCTCGATGTCGAAGTCCATGCGCGTGCCGAGTTGCACGCTGTCGATCAGCGCGCAGGCGGCATCGAGCGGATAGAGGCGAAAGCCGCACATCGAATCGCGGATCGTCAACGACAGCGTTTCGATCCACACCCACACGTGCGTCAAATAGCGGCCATAGAGACGCGACTTCGGCACGCTTTCGTCGTAGACCGGGCGGCCGAGGATGACCGCGCCCGGCTCGGCGCGCGCCGCGTCGAGAAAGAGCGGCACGTCGTTGGCGTCGTGCTGTCCGTCGGCGTCGATCTGCAACGCGTGCGTGAAGCCCGCACGTCGTGCCGCGCGCAGGCCCGCCATCACCGCGGCGCCCTTGCCGCCGTTCACCGGCAGACGCAAGAGCGTCATCTGCCCGTAATAGCGGCGGGCGAGTTCGGCGAGGACGGCTTGCGTCGCGGTGTCGCTGCCATCGTCGACGACGAAGATCGGCAGCTGATGAACGCTCAGGCGCGCCACGGTGCCACCGATCGCGTCCTTGTGGTTGTAGATCGGAATGACGATGCACGCCGCGATGTCCGCACCGCTCATGCGCGCTCCCGATAAACGATCGCGCCCGACGCGCAGTCGCGTCCGTTCATCCGATAAGCAAATTGCACGCGGCGGCGCGCGGCATCGTGCGCGAGCCGCAGTTCGAGCACCGCGCCGGGCGGCACGGGCGCCATGAACTTGAGTCGATCGACGCTTTCGATTGCGCGCGCCGCCGCGACGTGTTCCGACGCGAGCCGGATCGCCCAGTCGACCTGCACGACGCCGGGCAGGATGGGCAAGCCCGGAAAGTGGCCGGCGAAATGATCGAGCGCGGGCGGCACGCGCAACTCATAGCGCAGGTTCTCGCCGTCCCGCGATTCCGACAGCAATTCGAAGCCTTCGGCTCGCGGACCGAACGCCGCCGCGACGGCCGCAACCGGCAGCTTGCCGCGCGCATCGAACGGCAGCGCGATGCGAAAGCGCCAGTGACGCGGCAACAGCACGACGTCGAAATAGGCGGCGAGATGACGGCGCAAGTTCTTTGCGAGCGCCACGCGGCCGATGTCATCGAGTGCGGCGCGGCCTTCGTCGGACAGCACGACGACCGCGCCGACACGTTCGCGCGTCGCGCCCGCGAGCGGCACGACGCTCGCTTGCGCCACGTACGGATGCAGCGCGAGACGCGCTTCGAGTTCCGGCAGCGACACGCGCTTGCCGTCGAGTTTGACGACGCGGTCGAGGCGGCCTTGCAGCCGGAAGCGGCCGTCGTCGTCGAAGACGATCGCATCGTCCGTGCGATGCCAGCCGTCGTGGTCCAGATGCGGCGAGCGCACTTCGAGCGCGCCGTCGCCGGCACGCCGCACGTCCACGCCGCTGACCGGACGCCACGCGGCCGTTTCGTTCTGCCTGCGCCACGCGATGCCGCCCGTCTCGGTGCTGCCGAAGATCTCGACGGGTGCGTCGCCGAAGACCGCCGCGTAGTCGCGCGCCGTGTCCTCCGCAAGTGGTCCGCCCGACGAAAAGAACGCACGCGGCGCGGGCGTGAGCGACGCAAAACCCGCAAGCGCGGTCCAGCGCATCAGTTGCGCGGGCGACGACACCATCGCGGTCGCGCCGCAACGTGCGATGCGCGCCTGTACCTGCTGCGGTTCGACGCAGACGGCGCGGTCGAATGCGCGTTCCGCCGCGAGCGGCCACAGCACGCGAAACAGCAGGCCGTAGATATGGCGATGCGGCACGCTCGCGAGTATGGTCGCGTCGCCGATCAGCGCCCCCCAGTCGCGTTCGAGCGTGCGCACTTCGGCGTCGAACTGGGCGAGCGTCTTGTGAATCGGCTTCGGCACGCCGCTGCTGCCCGATGTGTAGAGCGTGAGCGGCGCGTGCGGGTCGATGTTCAGGGAAAGCGCGCCGGGCGCGTGGGCGCCGGCTGCCGCGGCGACTTCGGCATCGGTGAGGACGGCATCGTAGGCGTCGGCGAGGTCGGCCAGATAGCCGGGCGCGGAACTCGCGGGAATCACCGGCGTCTTGCCGCACGCAAAGAGCGCGAAAAGCGCGCAGGCGAAATCGAAGGAATCGTCGATGCACAGCGCATAGCGGCGCGCCGTGCCTTCGTGCAACTGCAACGCGAGCGACACCACGCGTGCGCGAAACGCGGCATGCGTGAGGATCGTGTCCGCGCCGTCCCCCGCTCCATCGCGGCAGACGGGCGTGTGCGGATCGCGCCGCGCGGAAAGCAGTTCGTGCAGCGCAATCATGACGCCCCCAGCCGTCGTGCGCGCGGCAGAATCACGAGATAGCGCCACGCGATCTCACCCGCGAGCAGCAGCCCGATCAGACCATACGCGATCGCGCCGTTATAGAGCGACCACGCCTCGCGCGACCAGTACAGCGCGGTATAGAGCGAGAACAGACCGTTCGCGGCGAAGAACGCGCACCAGATCTCCGTGACGCGGCGCGTGTGGCGCACGGCCGGCTCGCTCAGATCGGGCGTTCGGATGCGCGCGAATTTTTCGATCATGGACGGACCGCTTACCAACGTCGACCCAAATGCAATCAGCAAGCCGAGATTTACGAGAGACGGATAGAGATGGAGCAGGCGCTCGCTGTCGGTCCACACGATCGCAGCCGATGCCGCGCTCAACATGAGCCCAACCGCCCAGTCGACGACCGTGAGCGTGCGCAGCGACGCACCGACGACGCCCGTGCCCGCGCAGCGCTGCAGCCAGATCAGCGCGAACAGCAGGCAGCCGATATAGCGCGGCGCGTTCCAGAACCAGCCGCACAGAATGACGGCCGGATACGCGAGCTTGAACGCGACGTTCAGCGCGAAGCCGATCCAGCTTCGATGCGCGCCGTCGCGGGCTTGGGCGGTCCGCGGCTGCATCAGTCCTGTGCTGCCAGCAGCGACTCGACAGCGGCGATCACGTCGCCGACCGTGCGCACCGATTTGAATTCCTCGGGCTTGATACGGCGGCCCGTCATTTCCTGCAGCTTGATCGCGAGATCGACGGCATCGATGCTGTCCAGATCGAGCTCTTCGAACAGATGCGCTTGCGGCGTCACGCGCTCGGGCGCGATGCCGAAGTTCTCTTTGAAAATCGCGCGGATGCGCTCAAGGATTTCGATGTCGGTCACGGTCATTCCCCCTTCGTTGCAGTGTCGCCCGATGCCCGCGCGCCCTCGCGCTGGGCCGCGACCAGTTCGGCGAGCGTGTTGATCGAGCGGAAGTGCTCGCGCGTGCGCTCGTCGTTGGCGGCGATCGTCAGTTGATAGTGTTTGCGCAGCACGATGCCGATTTCGAGCGCGTCGATGGAGTCGAGCCCGACGCCATCGGTGGAAAAGAGCGGCGCATCGTCGTCGATGTCGGCGGGCGTCAGGTCTTCGAGATCGAGTGCTTCGATCAGAAGCTGTTTGATTTCAAGCTTTAAAGAATCCATGGTCGATCAGGTGCTCGGTGATATGGGCTTGCAGCGCGTTGGTCACGGTGCGCGCGGCGAGCGCGGGCGGTTCGTCGCGATTGGCGAGCGCGTCGGCTCCGACCGCGTCGAGCACGTTCACGCGCATATGGAAAGGGCGCTCGGGCACGTCGTGCCAGCGCATGTTTTTCGTGAAGGCGGGCGGGTCGCAGTCCATCAGGACGGGCAGAATCGGCGCGCCGGACTGCAGCGCCATATGCGCGAAACCACGCGAAAACGCATGCAGGCGATTGCGCGCCGGACTGCGCGTGCCTTCGGGAAAAATGATCATCGTGTAGCCGCGAGCGAGTTGCCGCGCGCCCGCTTCCACGAGTTCGACGGGATCGGCGTTGCTCACGTAATTCGCCGCCCGCATGACACCCCAGAAGAACGGATTGCTCCAGTGCGCGCTTTTCACGACGCAGCATGCGCGCGGCGTGAGCGACAGCAGCACCATGACGTCGAGCCAGGTCGGGTGATTGGCGACCACGATGGCGGCGCGCTGCGCCTTGCGATTGAGCGCATCCGCTCCGCGCACGTCGAGCTTCATCACGCGCACGCCGATCAGCACGGCGACGAGCGCGCGAAAGAATGCGTGAATGATCGCGGCGATGATGCGCTGCTTCGACGCGCGATGCGGCCACACACAGGCAAGCGGAAACACGATCAGCGAAAAGCCGAGTCCGCAGACGCCGAAGGCGGAGAACGCAAGGGCCGTCGCGACGAGGCGCCAACAATGGTCAAGCGCCCTCATGCCACTTCCATTGCCATGTCGAGTTGGGGCCGCGCCATTGAACCGGCGCTTTTGCGTCGAGGCATCGGCGGACTGCTTCGCTCTGTGTGGCGAACCGGGCGCGCGTGGCGTCGCCGGCGTCGAACGGGGCGCCGGCTGCGTCGTCGCTGAACGCCGTGCGCGCGCATTCGAGGCGTCCCGCTTGCGCGGATGCGTCGAGCAGGATGGCAAGCGCGCCGCCCTCCACTTCGTCTTCTATCGTTCCAAATGCGGGATCGGCGGGTTCGTCGGCGTACACGAGCAGAACGGGCGACGAGGCATCCGTCGCATACTGCGCGTGCGCTTCTAGCAGCGCAAAGCCGAGCGTCTGCGCTCCCGCCGAGACGGCGCTCGCCGGCGCACGGTCGCCTCGCGCGATGCCGAAAACACCGGTCATCGCGTTGAGCACGGACAGGCTGAAGGACGTCGGCGAGACGGGTTCGCCTGCGCTGATATCGCACAGGATGCCGGTGGTGCGCCGCAGTTCGCCATGACGCGACGCGAACACGACACGCACGGCGGGCAGCGTCGCCGCGCAGTCGTACGCGACCTTGAGCGCGGCCCGCGATAGTGCGCTGAGCCGGCGCCGCGCCATCGGCTCGACGAAGCTCACGTCAGGGGCTACGGATGCGGCGGCAGGCCAGGAAGACCAGCGCGCAACCGGAATGGTCCAGTGCAGATCGGGCATATCGGTGTTCGCGCTCGGAAAACGATCAGCATCTGGGAAGAACGACCGGCGACAGCGCGTTGCCTGGTTCGGCGGTGGCCCACCCCATTAGCTCCTTAACAGGTAATTAACCCGTCGAATTAACGGCACGGCGCAGCGACTATTTAGCCTGTTGACGTAAAAATTCGACGGAGATGCGCACGATTCAGTTAGAACGGGGTGCGAATGATACCGACGTTCCGGCCGATTGCAGTAGTAAAAGTTGAGTACTTTTTGCGGCTCCGTCTCATCGACGCGACGCACACGCAGTAGGACTTGCAGCGCGTGCGCGAGGTATGTCTTTCGAGAGGCCAGACCGACGCGCATCCAGCGGTTTGTGCAACATTCCCACGTGGGCCGGGTCATCAACGTCCGGCGCGCGTGATATCGTTCGCCGCTTGACTAAGATTGAAACGTCTGCCATTCGGGCCTTGACCGAAGTGGCGCAGACTGCACGCAAGATGAGGCAAATCATTTCTCGGCTGCGCGCCGAAGCACCGAGACGCTGGCCGCGCACAGGCTGGCCGCCGATGGTCATCGCGACCTTCGCCTGGCACGGCGTCGCTCTATCCGGATGGCTGCTGCAACCTTCAGCGTGGATAGCGTGGCTGGCGAGCGTCATGGTCAGTCACATCGTCGTGGTAACGATCGGGCTGTGGCCGCGCTCGAAGCTTCTGGGGCCGAACTGGACCCGCCTGCCCGACACGCCGTCCAACGCCGATGCCGTCGCGCTCACGATCGACGACGGCCCCGATCCCATCGTCACGCCGAAAGTCCTGGACATTCTGGATCGGCATCGCGTGCGCGCGACGTTCTTTTGCATCGGAACCCGCGCTGCCGAGCATCCGGCGCTGGTTCGCGAGATCGTCGCGCGAGGTCACGCCGTCGAGAATCACACGCATCGTCACGTGCACACGTTCTCGGTGACGTTGCCGCTCCGGCTCGCGAAGGAAATCGACTCCGCTCAACACGCACTCGAAACGCTGACAGGCGAACGGCCCATGTTTTTTCGTGCGCCCGCCGGATTACGCAATCTCTTCTTGGAACCGGTTTTGCACCGGCTGGACCTTCGGCTCGCGGCGTGGACGCGGCGAGGTTTCGACACGCGCGAGGGTGACGCGGATCGGGTTCTCGAGCGGCTTACGGACGGACTCGCCGCGCGCGATATTCTTCTTGTCCACGACGCGGGCGCGGCGTTGACACCGACGGGCGATCCGGTCGTGCTGGCGGTATTGCCGCGGCTGATCGATATCGTTCGGTCGTCGGGATTGCGCTTCGTCACATTGCGTGATGCGCGGGCATCGCTTTCGCGTTGACGGGAAGCTCGATGCGAACGGGCGATTCGCCGTCGCACGACATCGCGAAGATGCGCGAATTTTTACGGCGCGGCGAACGGGATTGAACGAGGACTTCAAGGCGTGTGGGATACACGAGATGCAAACGCCTGACACGCGCCGCATTGGATCACACGCGTAGTCGCCTTCGGCGCAACTGTGGGATATCGCGCCTCTTGAGCGTGACCGAGAGCACCTAAGAGATGCCTGGCGGAAGGCAGCAGGAGTCGAACCTACCTGGGAGTGTCTGACACCCCCAACTGGGTTTGAAGCCCAGCCGCACCACCGGATACGAATGCCTTCCTCGATCGCAAATTGAGATGAACAGCGCGAGCGCCCGATTATAACGGCGTAACGCCTATCGCACGCACCGGCGTCAACTGGCATCTTCGCCTGTGCGGTCGTCTCGCGGCTGCCGGCGGCGAAGCAGCCGGTACGCGAAGAACAGCAACGCCAGCACGACCAGCAGGTCGATCATCGTCGCGCCATGCATCTGCAGTTCCACCAGCGCGATATGCAATTCCCGCTGAAACAGCGCACCGCCCAGCAGCCAGAACCCCGCCCACACGACGATGCCCGCCGCATCCCACATAAAGAACACGGACGCGGCGATGGGCGTCGTGCCCATCAGCGGCGGCGTGACGAGCCCGAGCCCCGGCACGAACTTCGATACCGCGACGATCGGCGCGCCATACCGCTCGAAGAGATCGCTCGCCGAGCGCATGCCCGTGTCGAACGCATAGGACCGGCGCGACAACGCCGCAATCAGCCGCCGTCCATAGAGACGCCCTGCCGAGAACCACACGGCATCGCCGGACAAAGCGCCGCTCGCCGCCGCCAGCAGCACATGCCAGAACGACAGCCGCCCGCTCGCGATCGCCGATCCCGCCAGCACGAGCAGCGGCGCGGACGGCAACGGCACGCCAAGCCGCGTCAGCAGCACGTTGCCGAACACCGCAGCCGCGCCCCACTGTGTAATCGCCGATGGCGGAATCTGGATCAAACGGCGCCTCCGCCTTCCATGCTTGCCTTCATTTCGGCCCCGACTCGACCAGCATCACCGGCACGCTGCCGCACCCCGCACTCGATGCAATTTCGATGCCGCGCCACGGCGACCCCTCGCCATGATCGAAGGCCATCGGATCAATGCGCCGGTCCGGGCGCAGCACGTTGAACGGCCACGACGGCCGCCGCAGCCGTTCGTGCACGACGGAGCCGAGCCAGATCGGCGTCGGCGCGGCGCCCGGATGCTCGCGCACCGCATACGTCGTCGGCCAGAAGCGCAGCACGTCGCGTTGATCGGGTCCGCGCGGCGAGCGCGTGAAAACCAGCTTCGACGGCTCGCCGTTGTTCAGGCGCGGCAGCGCGGGCAGCGCGGTCGCCGGCGCATTCGGCGATACCACCGACATCACGCTTTGCATCGTCACGCCCGTGACTTCCCGCCAGCCGCGGCTCGCAAGCTGCGCGCGAATCTGCGCGGGCGTGGCGGCCCACTGCACGGTGATCGGTTCGCGCCGGTCGCCGTCCAGACTCGACCGGTAACAGGAAAACCTGCGCCAGACCGTATCCGTCCATTCGATCGGCGTAATGACGACCGTCGCGGGCGGCACGCTATGCGCTTCCGTCTCGTCGCTCATCTGCAGGGCCACGCTCGCACACACCACCGTGAGCACCGCAAGCGGCATCAGCGGACGCGGCTTCGGCTTGCCCGGATTGCGCCAGACGGCGGTCAGCGCGATCAGAAACACCCAGATCGCGGCGAGCGCGGTGCTGCCGAGCGCATCCGAGATGGTGAAGCGGCCGAAGTACAGCCCCGCGAGCGCCACGGCGGTGACGATTCCCGATGTCGCCGTCGCGACGAACACGCCCGTCAGCATGCCGACGCGCCGCAGCAGCAGGAACGCGAGAAAGCCATAGATGACGACCGTCGCGGCAAGATGACTGCTCGGGAACGTGCGGCCCGCAGGCGCGAAGGACATCGGCAACGGCTGATGCGTCGTGAAGCGGATCACGGCCACGAGCGCCTGCGAAAACACCACCGCCACGAGCCAGTAGGCCACGGTGCGCCAGCGCCGCTCGAGAACCATCCACACGATGACCATCGCCGCGAGCGCGAGCAGCGTCGGCATGCTGCCGAGGGCGGCCGCGGCATCGAGGATGGTATCGGCCCATGTCGACCGGAACGATTGCAGCAGCCGGTAAATCGACGCATCGATCTGCACGAGCGACGATCCGCGCGTCACGTTCGTCAGCACGTAGAAGAACAGCACCGCCGACGCGAGCAGCAATACGGAGATGACGGCAATCAGCCCGCTCGCCGGATTGCCCGGATCGAGCGCGCGTGAGACGAGCCGCGCCGCCAACCCGCGCTTTCGCTGCGACCACGTCAGCAGGCGTTCGCGCGAAGCGACCGTCCATCCTCTCGCATGAGAGACGACGACGCGAGTGAGATTGAACACGAGCCACGCGGCAGCCGTCACGATCACCAGAATGACGACGAGCCGCACCGATACCGCGCCCGCCAGTTCGATCGACGCGCCGAACACGACGCCGGGCAGCACATGCAGCGGCGCCCAGATCAACGCGCTCACGACGTTGACCACGAAGAAGCGCGCGGGCGGCATGCCGGATATGCCGGCGACGACCGGCACGACCGCGCGCATCGGTCCGACGAAGCGCGCGAGCACGACGCTCTTCGCGCCGTGGGCTTCGAAATACCGCTTGCCTGCGGCGAGCGCGCCCGGATGCCGGCGGAACGGCCACGTCTGCGCGAGCGTATCGGCGTAGCGCGCGCCGAACCAGAAACTCACGGCATCGCCGGCAATCGCGCCGAGTATCGCGCAGACCATTACCCAGCCGAGATTGAGCGCGCCCGCGCCGACCAGCGCACCGGCGACGAACATGGCGGTGCTGCCGGGGACGAAGGTGCCGACGAAAGCAAGGGATTCGAGAAACGACGCGAGCAGGACCACGCCGAGCGACCACTCGGGATGCGCCGACATCAGATGCAGCAACTGGTAGTAAGCATGCTCCATCGTTCGCCTCGCCCGAGTGAACGGACCCGTGCAGCCGATTCAGACCGACTCGTGCCAGCGGCTATCGGCGCGCAACAGGTGAAGGTCGCGGTGAAAGCGAGTGTAACCAACCCTGTCGAAGAACTCCAAAACCTGAATCGCGCGCTTGCGGCCAAGCCCGGTCGCATCGCGAAACTCGGCCGCGCCGATGGCGTGCGCCACGCCGTCGCGCGAGCATGCGTTCTGCGCCGCGAGGCCCGCGAGTTCCGCGATGGCTGCGCGCGAATAAAACAGATCGCGCACGATCTGGAACAGGTCGCCGCGCCGCGCGAGCTTGCGCAACAGGCGGCGCATCGCGTCTTCGGCCGCGCCGTGCTCGCGGGCCAGATCGCGCATCCACGGCGGATCGAAACGCCCGCGCTCGATCGACGCCAGCACCGCGCCCGCCAGCGCCTCCTCGGCAGCGTCGAGCGCCACCGTATGCGACGGCACATGCAGCCACGGCCCGCTGCGCGCGATCGCGCCGCTCGCCACGGCATCGTCGATGACCGCGCGCCACAGCGCGTCGGGCGCGAGCGGCGCGGCCATGCGGCGAAGACGCGCGGCGTCGGGGCCCTGCTCGTCGGGGAAGCGTTCGTGGAACGCGGCGAGCGCATCGGTGAGACGCGCGGCGAGCGCGTTCCAGTGCGATGCGGAGATGAATATCGCCTCGTCGTGCAGGGGCACGCGGCGCAAGCCATCAGGCAACGCGATCGCTTCCGCCGGCATCCCGCAGAGATGCTCGACGAGCGAGCGCGGAATGCCATACGGCGACTCGTGAAAGAGCGCATCGGCGCGGGCGGTGTCGAGCCATGCGGCGAGCCCGTCGAGCCACGCGCGGCGCTGAGGCGTGCGGCGCTTGCGCGCGGGCGCGAACGGATCGAGCACGCGCCCGCCGCCGACGGTCCGCGTCGCCTGCGCGTTGCGCACGATGAAGCGATCGCCCGGCAGCGCGCACACCGCCTGCTCGAACACCAGTTGCACGCGCGCCGTCCGGCCCGCCGCGAGCGATTCGCCTTCAAGCAGCGCGACGTGCGCGACCCGGTGCGTCGTGCCGAGATGCACGTGCATCGGCGCCCAATGCGTCAGCGTGATGCCGGCGTCGGTGAGTAGCGTCAGGTCGACATCGAGCCGCTCCGACGCTCGCGCGATCCGCGCATCGACGATCCAGTCGCCGCGCGAGAGCGCGTCCTTGTCGATGTTCGCGAGATTTAGCGCGCAGCGCTCGCCCGCCCGCCCCGCTTGCGCCGCGCGGTTCTGCGCGTGGATGCTGCGCACGCGCACAGGCTCGCTGCTGTTCTCGCGCGGCGCGAGCGCGAGCACGTCGCCGACGTTCACGCGGCCGGCGAATACGGTGCCCGTTGCGATGGTGCCCTGCCCCGACAGCGTGAACACCCGATCCACCGCGAGCCGGAAAAAGCCGTCGTCGCGGCGCATCGCCCCGTGAGCGGCGGCGTCGCGCAAATGCGCATCGAGCGCAGCGACGCCTGCATCGTTCGCGCCGGTCGCGCGGGTATCGAAGAACGGTGCGTCGTGAAGCGGCGTATCGGCGAGCAACGCGCGGATTTGCGCGTGCACGTCGCGCACGCGGGCCTCGTCGATGCGATCGGTCTTCGTCACCGCGACCGCGCCCCGCGTCACGCCGAGCAGTTGCAGGATCGCGAGATGTTCCCGCGTCTGCGGCATCACGCCGTCGTCGGCCGCGATCACGAGCAGCGCGAAGTCGATGCCGCACGCGCCCGCCGCCATCGTATGCACGAGCTTTTCGTGGCCGGGCACGTCGATGAAGCCGAGCATGCCGCCGCCCGCAAGCGGCACATACGCATAGCCAAGTTCGATGGAAATGCCGCGCGCCTTCTCTTCCTTCAGCCGGTCGGTGTCGACGCCCGACAGCGCGCGCACGAGCGTGGTCTTGCCGTGATCGATATGTCCCGCGGTCCCGACGATCATGCGTCCTCGCCTTGCAACTGCGCGATGAACGCGGCTTCGTCGGCTTCTTCGAGGCAACGCAGATCGAGCCACAACGCGTCATCCGCGATGCGCCCGATCACGGGCCGCGGCAGCCCGCGCAGCTTCTTCTCGATGCGGTTCAACTGCCCGCCCGCGCGCTTGCCGCTCGCGAGCCTGACTGTCAGGCCGTAGCTCGGCAGCACGTCGACAGGCAACGCGCCGCTGCCGATCTGGCTGAACATCGGCTCGGTGGCGACGATGAAGGCATCGCCCGTCATGCGTTGCAGCGCGGGCCGGATGCGTTCGGCGGCGAGGCGCATGCAGTCGGCGGGGCGCGTGAGCAGGCGCAAGGTCGTGAGGCGCGTTTGCAGCGTTTCCGGCGACCGGTACAGCCGCAGCACCGCTTCGAGCGCCGCGAGCGTCAGCTTGCCGACGCGCAGCGCGCGCTTGAGCGGATGCTTCTTGATCTTTGCAATCAGCTCCTTGCGCCCGACGATCAGACCCGCCTGCGGACCGCCGAGCAGCTTGTCGCCGCTAAAGGTGACGAGATCCGCGCCCGCCTCGATGGTTTCGCGCACGGTCGCCTCACGCGGCAAGCCCCATTGCGTGAGATCGACGAGCGTGCCGCTGCCGAGATCGACCGCGACGGCCACGCCGCGCTCCCGCGCGAGCGGCGCGAGTTCGGCGGTCGTGACTTCCTTGGTGAAGCCGCTCATTGCATAGTTGCTGCAATGGACCTTCATCAGCAGCGCGGTTCTCGCGTTGATCGCTTCTTCGTAATCCTTCAGATGCGTGCGATTCGTCGTGCCGACTTCGCGCAGCTTCGCACCGGCGCGGTTCATGATGTCGGGAATGCGGAACGCGCCGCCGATCTCCACCAGTTCGCCGCGCGACACGACGACCTCCTTGCGCGGCGCGAGCGCCGACAGCGTCAGCAGCACCGCAGCCGCGTTGTTGTTGACGACGGTCGCGGCCTCCGCGCCGGTCAGCTCGCAGATCAGATCGTTGACGAGGTCGTCGCGGTCGCCGCGTGCGCCGGTATCGAGATCGAACTCGAGGTTCGCCGGGCGCGTGAGGGCCTCGGCCACCGCGCGCACCGCTTCATCGGGCAGAAGTGCGCGGCCCAGATTCGTGTGCAGCACGGTGCCGGTCAGGTTGAATACGCTTCTCACGCGGCTTTGCACGTGTTTCGCGAGCCGCAGACTGACCGCGTGGCCGAGCATGGTGTCGGTGAGCGCATCGACCGATGCGTGGCCCGCTTGCGCGCCGGCACGCCATGCGTCGAGCGTCGCGCGCAGCATCGCGAGCGTCTGCGTGCGCCCGTAATCGGCGATGAGCGGCTCGAACACCGCCGACGCCAGCACGCGCTCCACCGATGGCACCCGCGCCATCAGCGCGCGAAGTTCGCTTCCGTCGCCGCCGGTGACGTCGTTCATCGTGGCTGGTCCGCCTGATCCGGTTCGTCGGCCTCGCGCGATTGCTCGGGCCACAGCCACGGATGCGGCGACGCGCGCAGGAAACCGGCATCGCTCATCAGCAGATCGAGCGTGAGGCTCGCGAGGTCATCGGCGAAGGGCTCGAAATCGTAGGCCTTGTCCTGATAGCCGATCTTGCGATACGTGCCGCATTCATCGCACGACTCCGCTTTCAGCGGCGCGTTTCGCGCACGTTCGGCTTTCGCCTGTTCGTCCTCGGCGGAATGCTCGGCTGCGTCCATCGCGTGATAGGCGATGCCCTTGGTCGAATCGCAATTGGAGCACTTCGCGCGGACGATGTGCCATTCGGTCGAGCACAGGCCGCACTGCACGTAGCGATATCCGTCGTGCGTGCCGCCGATACGCACCACGCTGGCCACCGGCATCGTGCCGCAGACGGGGCAGACGCCGGGCGCGTCGACATAGGGCACATCGCTCATCGCGATGCGGCTCGCGACATCGGTCCACAGCACTTGCAGCGCCGCCATGATGAACGGCGCGCCGGCAGGCTCGATGTCCGCGAAACGCAGCGCGAGAATGGCGTCGGCCTGGGCGTCGAGCGCGGCGGCTTCGGTCGTGCGCAGACGCGCGACGAGTTGCGCGAGCGCCGGCGTCAGCGCGCCCGCCGTCTCGATGCGGTCAAGCAGCATGAACAGCACGTCGCGCCACGCGGGGTCGCGGGCGTCGGTGAGCGCGGGAACGATGGGCATCGAATGACGCTGATTCAACTCGATGGATTCACGCGACGGCGTCGGCGCGGTGAAATCGGCGAGCACGCGCTGTTGGGCATCGGCGAGCACGGCCATCAGGCGCAGATAGCCCGCGATAGGGTTGCTCGCATCGGCGAGCTGGCGCAGGCGCGCGGCGCGCGCACTGAACACCGTCGCGCGTTCCGGCATGCGCAGCCGGGGAATGGCCGACGGATCGAGCGATTCGATCGTGCCGGCTTCGAGTATGCGTTGAACCACTTGGGTGTGTCCTCAGGGTGCCTGGCGCGACGGGCAGCAGCCGCGCGCTCGTCGGCCAAGCATATCAGCTAAATCGAACGCGATCAGACCACGAAAATGCGGCTGAACCGATCGCGGATAAGGTTGATCCGTTAAAAAAAGAACCGCTCGCATGAGATGAAGCACGAGCGGTTCAGTTGACTTCCTCGGCGCCGGATCGAGACGCCTACTTCCCGATGATCTCCTTGAACCACCGCGGATGGTGCTTGCGCGCCCATCCATAGGTGACCGTGCCGCGCACCATCGCGCTGATCGAGCCTTTGATCCACAGTCCCGCATAGATGTGGATGATGATCGACATGATCAGCACGAAGGCCGTCGCCGCGTGCACCACCGCCGCCAGACGGATGACCGTGATCGGGAAATAGAACGCGAAATACGCGCGCCAGATCACGACACCGGACGCCAGCAACAGCAGCAGACTGATGACCATCACGTAGAACACGAGCTTCTGACCGGCGTTGTACTTGCCGATCTCGGGCAGGCGGTCTTCGCGATTGGCGAGCACGTCGTCGATCTGCTTCATCCACTGGACATCGCTCTTGTCCATGCGGTTGTGATGCCACACGCGCAGCGCCAGCACGAGGAACGACAGGAACATCACGCAGCCGATGAACGGATGCAGGATGCGCGTCCACTGCCCGCCGCCGAGCACGGCGTAGAGCCAGGACATCGACGGATGAAACATCGCGAGCCCGGACAGCGCGAGCAGCACGAAGCTGATCGCGGTGATCCAGTGGTTCGTGCGCTCGTTCGGCGTGTAACGCACGATCAGGCGGTTGCCCCGCACGTCGCGCAAATCGCTATCGTGTTTCATTCGAACGCTCCCTTCCCGTGCGTGCATCGTCGGCTTCGCGCTGCGCTTCTGCTTCCTCTTCCGCCGTCACCTCGTTCGGACCGACCCGCGTGTAGTGGAAGAATCCGGCGAGCGCCGCGAGCGCCATGCCGGCGACCGCGAGCGGCTTCGTCACACCCTTCCAGACCGACACCAGCGGACTGATCTTCGGATCCTGCGCGAGCCCGTGATACAGCCCCGGCTGATCGGCGTGATGCAGCACGTACATCACGTGCGTGCCGCCGACGCCGGCCGGGTTGTACAGGCCCGCGTTCTCGAAACCGCGCTCCTTCAGGTCTTCGACGCGATCCGCCGCCTGCTCGATCATGTCCGCCTTGGTGCCGAACATGATCGCGCCGGTCGGGCACGTCTTGACGCACGCGGGCTCCTGTCCGACAGCCACGCGATCCGAACACAACGTGCACTTGTAGGCGCGGTTGTCTTCCTTCGAGATGCGCGGAATGTTGAACGGGCAGCCGGTCACGCAATAGCCGCAGCCGATGCAGTTTTCCTCGTGAAAATCCACGATGCCGTTGGTGTACTGAACGATCGCGCCCGGCGACGGGCACGCCTTCAGACAGCCCGGGTCCTCGCAGTGCATGCAGCCGTCCTTGCGGATCAGCCATTCGAGGTCGCCCTTCGGGTTCTCGTACTCCGTGAAACGCATCACCGTCCACGAATGCTCGGTGAGATCCCGCGGGTTGTCGTAGACGCCGGTCGTATGGCCGACGTCATCGCGCAGGTCGTTCCACTCCATGCACGCCGTCTGGCAAGCCTTGCAGCCGATGCACTTCGACACGTCGATCAGCTTCGCGACGGTGCCCGTGGCCGGCTCCCGGATTTGCGGCGGCGGCGTGGTGGTGGCGGAGACGCGCTTCACATCGAGTGATTGCAGAGCCATGTCTCCCCCTTATGCCTTCTCGACCTTGACCAGGAACGACTTGAACTCCGGCGTCTGCGAGTTCCCGTCGCCCACGGAAGGCGTCAGCGTGTTGACGAGATAACCCGGCTGCGTCAGGCCCTTGAAGCCCCAGTGCAGCGGCAGGCCGACGGTTTGCACCTTCTTCCCCTCCACGGTCAGTGGTTTGATGCGTTTCGTGACGAGCGCCACCGCGACGATATGTCCGCGATTGCTCGATACCTTCACGCGGTCGCCCGCGACGACGCCGACTTCCTTCGCCAGGTCCTCGCTGATTTCCACGAACTGCTCCGGCTGCACGATCGCGTTGAGCTTCACGTGCTTGGTCCAGTAGTGGAAATGCTCGGTCAGGCGATACGTCGTGGCCGTATGCGGGAACTTGTCCGCGGTGCCCAGCTGCGCGCGATCGTCCGGGAACACGCGGGCAGCCGGATTGCTCGTGGCGGCCTTGTTGTCCGGGAAGAACGGGTTATAGCCGAGCGGCGTCTCGAACGGCTCGTAGTGCGCCGGGAATGGTCCTTCGTTCATGCCGTCGCGGGCGAAGAAACGCGCCACGCCTTCCGGATTCATGATGAACGGATTCATCCCGTTCTCGGGCGGCTCGTCGACCTTGAAGTCCGGTATGTCCGGGCCCGACCACGTCTTGCCGTTCCAGCCGATCAGCTTGCGCGACGGATCGAACGGCTTGCCGTTCACATCGCACGATGCGCGGTTGTACAGCACGCGGCGGTTCACCGGCCACGCCCACGCCCAGTTGAGCGTCTGGCCGATGCCCGTCGGGTCCGAGTTGTCGCGGCGGCCCATCTGGTTGCCCGCCTGAGTCCAGGCGCCGCAATAGATCCAGCATCCGCTCGCGGTCGACCCGTCGTCACGCAATTGCGCGAAGCTCGAAAGCTGCTCGCCCTTCTTCGCGAGCACCTTGGTCTTGTCGGCAACGTCGGTGACGTCGGCGAGCGCGCGGCCGTTGAACTCCATGGCGAGTTCTTCCGGCGTCGGGCTTTCCGGGTCCGCATACGGCCACGTCATCTTGAGGATCGGATCGGCATACGCGCCGCCGTTTTCCTGATACGCACGGCGCAAGCGCAGCCAGAGGGCCGACATGATCTCGATGTCGCTGCGCGCTTCGCCCGGCGGCTGCGCGCCCTGCCAGTGCCACTGGAGCACACGCGACGACGAGACAAGCGAGCCGCGCTCTTCCGCGAAGCACGTCGTCGGCAGGCGGAACACTTCGGTCTGAATCTGCGACGCATCGACGTCGTTGAATTCGCCGTGGTTCTTCCAGAACTCCGACGTCTCGGTCGCGAGCGGGTCCATGATGACGAGATACTTCAGCTTGGACAGCCCTAGCCCGATCTTCGCCTTGTTCGGCGCGGCGGCGAGCGGGTTGAAGCCCTGACAGAAGTAGCCGTTGATCTTGCCCGCGGCCATCAGTTCGAAGGCTTGCAGCAGGTCGTACGCCTTGTCGAGCTTCGGCAGGAAATCGAAGCCGAAGTTGTTCTCGGCGGTCGCGTTGTCGCCCCACCAGGACTTCATGAAGCTCACGTGGAACGCGCGATAGTTCTTCCAGTAGCTGAGCTGGTTAGGCCGCAGCGGCTGGGTCGCGCGCTTGGTGATGTACTCCTCGTAGTCCTGCTCCGCTTCCATCGGCAGCGTCATGTAGCCGGGCAGCAGGTTCGACATCAGGCCGAGATCGGTCAAGCCCTGAATGTTCGAATGCCCGCGCAGCGCGTTCATGCCGCCGCCCGCAATGCCGATGTTGCCGAGCAGAAGCTGCACCATCGCGCCCGTGCGGATCATCTGCGCGCCGACCGAGTGATGCGTCCAGCCGAGCGCGTACAGGATCGTGCCGGCGCGGTTCGTCGCGGCGGTCGACGCGAGCATCTCGCAGACCTTCAAGAACTTGTCGGTCGGCGTGCCGCACACCTTCGTCACCATTTCGGGCGTGTAGGCGGCGTAGTGCTGCTTCATCAGGTTGTAGACGCAGCGCGGATGCTGCAAGGTCGGATCGACCTTCACGAAGCCGTCGTCGCCGCGCTCGTAGTCCCAGCTCGTCTTGTCGTACCTGCGCTTTTCGGCGTCGTAGCCGGAGAACACGCCGTCCTTGAACGAGAAGTCCTCGCGCACGATGAACGACATGTCCGTGTAGTTCTTCACGTACTCATGCTGGATCTTGTCGTGCGTCAGCAGATAGTTGATGACGCCGCCAAGGAAGGTGATGTCCGTGCCGGTACGGATCGGCGCGTAGAAATCCGCAACCGATGCCGTGCGCGTGAAGCGCGGATCGACGACGATCAGCCGCGCCTTGCGATGCGCCTTCGCCTCGGTCACCCACTTGAAACCGCACGGGTGCGCCTCGGCTGCATTGCCGCCCATTACCAGAATCACGTCCGCGTTCTTGATGTCGACCCAATGGTTCGTCATCGCTCCACGGCCAAACGTCGGGGCAAGACCTGCCACCGTCGGGCCATGTCAGACACGCGCCTGATTGTCGAATGCGAGCATCCCAAGACTGCGGACAGTCTTGTGCGTCAGATAACCGACTTCATTGCTGCCTGCCGACGCCGCGAGAAAACCCGTGCTGAGCCAGCGGTTGACCGTCTTGCCGTCCGGCGTCTTCTCGATGAAGTTCGCGTCGCGGTCCGCTTTCATCAGCTTCGCGATGCGGTCGAGCGCCTCGTCCCACGACATGCGCTTCCACTCGTTCGAGCCCGGCGCGCGATATTCGGGATGCAGCAGCCGGCTCGGGCTGTGAATGAAGTCGATGAGCGATGCGCCCTTCGGGCACAGCGTGCCGCGATTGACCGGATGGTCGGGATCGCCTTCGATATGGATGATGCTGGCCTTTGCGTTTTTGGCGTTGTCGCCGAGGCCGTACATCAGGATGCCGCATCCGACCGAGCAATACGGGCAGGTGTTGCGGGTTTCAGTGGTGCGCGACAGTTTGTATTGGCGGACTTCGGCCAGCGCGGGTGCCGGAGAGAAGCCCAGTGCAGCCAGGCTCGATCCGGCGAGCGTGCTCGCGGAAACCTTGAGGAACTGTCGCCGTGACATTTGCGGCATGATTGCCTCGGCGCGTCGTATAAGTGGGTGGTTTGAATTATAGGTACGCGATACGGCCCCGATGCTTGACCTTGCATAGGAATTGCACCGAGAAAGCCGATCGTTCTTGCCGCTACACAGCAATCGCCGTGCGTCGCGCGACAAAGGCGGGATCATAACAATGAACTTAAGAAAACGCTTAGGCCCGCGTCGGCTCGATTTGGAATGAAACCTGCTCAATCGGGTGCAATTACCGCAAGCGGACGCCCGCGCGAGGCTCAACCCTTGCCGAGATTGATCCGATCCACCGAGAGGACCACGATGAGCTCCGTTTCCACGCAAAAATTAGAGGCAGCTGTCAAGAAAGACGCGTCGTGGGCGATGAACGCGCTCAAGCAGTTCTCCGAGAACCGCTGCGCCGCGATGGCCGCGAGCATCGCGTTCTATTCGGCCTTCTCGCTTGCGCCGACGCTCGTGATGGTGATCGCCGTCGCGGGCTGGGTCTTCGGCCCTGAAGCGGCGCGCGGGCAGTTGTTCCATCAGGTCAACGGGCTGATCGGCGATCAGGCGGCGGCGGGCGTGCAGAGCATCGTCGAGAACGCGCATCGCAGCGGCGGCACGGGGATCGCCGCGATCATTTCGTTCGTGCTGCTGGCCGTGGGCGCATCGGCGACGTTCTCATCGCTCAATACGGCGCTCAACATCGTCTGGCCGCTGACGGGCGAGCAACGCTCGAGCGTCATGGCGATGGTGCGCGTGCGGCTCGTGTCGTTCGGGCTCGTGCTGGGCGTCGCGTTTCTGCTGATCGTCTCGCTAGTGCTCGATACGGCGATTCAGGCGGTCGGCATGTGGCTGTGGGGCGACTCGCCGTTCGTCATCATCGGCGACATCGTGCAACTGGTCGTGGGGCTCGCGATTCTGACGGCCGCGTTTGGCGCGCTGCTGAAGTTTCTGCCCGACGCGCCGGTCGATTGGCGCGATGCGCTCGTCGGCGGGCTCGTCGCGGCGCTGCTGTTTTCTGCCGGAAAGAAGTTGTTCGCGTTCTATCTGACGCACGCGGGCACGGCCAGCGCGTTCGGGGCGGCGGGATCGCTCGCGGTGCTGCTCATGTGGCTCTACTTTTCGGCCGCCGTGCTGCTGCTGGGCGCGGAGTTCTCGGCGGCGCGGGCTCGGATGCACGATCCGCGCGGCCCCGGCGGCGTGCAGAGCGGCGGGCGCGTTCCGCCCGGCAGCCGCGCGAAAATCGGCTCGATGCTCGCCGGCTCGACGCGCATCGGCATGCCGGCGGCTCCGGTTTCTTCAGCGACTTCCGGCGATGCCGCCCCGCGATCCTTCGCGCTTCCTGCCGCGGCCACGGATGCCGGCGCGCTGGGGCCCCGCCCTGATAAGGCATCGGCGGTGGCACGGGCGGTCGCGTTGTCACGCACGATCGCGCGGGCGGAATCGACGGCCACGCGTGCAACCGCCGTCGCGATGGTCGGCGCGGGCCGCAAGGCTTCGCACGCGAACGCCGCCGTGAAACGGCATCCGTGGCGCGCGGTGTTCGTTGCGGCAAGCGCGGGCATGGCGGTGGCGTTGCTCTCGAAGCACGACACGTCTCGCAGGGATTGACGAGCCGGCAAAGGCGAATCGTGCGCTTGCCGTTTATCAACGAAATCGCAACCAATCCGTCGGGAAGAAATACCGCCCGAACTTTCGGGAAACTCCCTGCGGAACTTTCAATGAGCGCCACTGTCGTCGCGAAAACAACTGCCGAATTGCCGCAGAACGCGCGTGGGCGGGCGTTTGGCAACTGTGTGTGTTTTTCGAGACACTCTATTTTTTTCGTTTTTTAAGTTACGAAACGTTGCGTTATTCTCTGCGCCGGTAACAACGATATTAATCATTCGCGTGGAGAATTCGATGAAACGATTCGCACTGACGTCCCTCTCGCTGGCCTTGCTCGGCGCAGCTGGCGCAGCACAGGCACAAACGAGCGTGACGCTGTATGGCGTGATCGATACCGGCCTGGCCTATGTGAGCCACGCCAATGCGGCTGGCGACCACCTGTTCGGCATGGTCAACGGCACGCTGTCCGGTCCGCGCTGGGGCTTGAAGGGTCAGGAAGATCTGGGCGGCGGTCTGAAGGCGCTGTTCCAATTGGAAAGCGGCTTCGATCCGGGCACGGGCCGTCTGAACCAGGGTGGCCGCGAGTTCGGCCGTCAGGCTTTCGTCGGTTTGAGCGGCAACCAGTGGGGTACGGTCACGCTGGGTCGTCAATATGACCCGTCGGTCGACATGGTTCAGGGCCTCACGGCTGACAACTACTGGGGCGCAGCGTTTGCAACCCCGGGCGACGTCGACAACTACGACAACAGCCTGCGCGTGAGCAACGCCGTCAAGTACGTTTCGCCGGTGTTCTCGGGCTTCCAGTTCGAAGGCATCTACGGTTTCAGCAACCTGGCAGGCACGACCGGCCAGGGCCAGACCTGGGGCGGCGCGGTCACGTATAACAACGGTCCGCTCGGCGTGGCAGGCAGCTACCTGTACGTGAACAACCCGAGCGCAAACCGCGCGACCGGCTGGAACAGCCCGTCGTCGGATTCGCTGTTCAACAGCGTGATCAACAGCGGCTACTCGACGGCTCATGCAATCGGCATCGCACGCGGCGCCGGCCAGTACGCCTTCGGTCCGTTCACGGTTGGCGCGTCGTACAGCTTCGCGCAGTACAAGAACGACGGCAACTCGCTGTTCCAGGAGCAAGAGAAGTTCAACGTCGGCAACGCGTTCGTGAACTTCCAGCTGACGCCGGCTACCCTGCTGGGCCTCGGCTACACGTACACGCACGCAAGCGGCGACACGTCGGCGAACTACCACCAGGTCAGCCTGGGCGCCGACTACGCCCTGTCGAAGCGCACCGACGTCTACGCTGTCGGCGCGTACCAGCACGCAAGCGGCACGCAGCGCGTGACGAACGCCGACGGCACGTCGTCGACGGTCGGAGCGACGGCTTCGATCAGCGACTTCGGCTTCGACAGCGGCCGCAGCCACCAGGAACTCGTCCTGATCGGCCTGCGCCACAAGTTCTAATAAGAACTGACAACCGGCAGACGTGGCACGCGAGTGCCGCGTCGGCGGACAGCAGCATCTCGAACAGCCATCGGTTTCCGATGGCTGTTTTTTTTGCGCTTACCGTTCGAGCCGCGATGAATTGCCGCTTGCAACCGATCAGGCGAGTTCAGCCGCGCGAGTGAATGCACAATGGCTCGCTCGATACCCGTCCTGCGGAGTGCTTTGGATGACCTCACGTGCGCTTGCTTCGCTCTGGCTTTATGCCATTGCCGCATTCATGTCCGGCTGCGCGTCTCAGGCGCTCCCGCGTCATGTCGACGCTGCACGGTCTTTGCCGATGATCGTCGCGCATCGCGGCGGCACGGCCGATTTCCCCGAAAACACCTTGCTCGCAATCAGCGGCGCGCTGGAACACCGCGCGGACGCAATCTGGCTGTCCGTCCAACTGACGCGCGATGGCGTGCCGGTGCTGTATCGCCCGGCGGATTTATCGGCGAACACGGACGGCCGAGGCACGGTCGCGAACATGGAGTTCGCGGCACTCGCCCAACTGAACGCCGGCTTCAACTTTGCGAGCACCGACGCCAACGGCGCGACGGTGTATCCGTATCGGGCGCATCCGTTGCGAGTTCCGACGCTCGCGGAGGCGCTCAACGCCATTCCGCCGTCGATTCCCGTGATGCTCGACATGAAAGCGCTGCCCGCCGACCGTCAGGCGGCAGCCGTGGCCCGCGTACTCGACGAGGCGAACGCCTGGAATCGCACGCTGCTCTATTCGACCGATGCCGCGTATCAGACCGCGTTCGCGGCTTATCCGCGCGCGCGCCTGTTCGAATCGCGCGATGCGACTCGTCGCCGGCTTGCGAACGTCGCGCTGGCGCATGATTGCAGCCCGCCGCCGCCCGGTGGGTGGGCAGCGTTCGAGTGGTCGAGAAAGATGGAACTGGTCGAGACGTTCACGCTGGGCGAAGCGCGTTCAGCGGTGACCGCGAAACTATGGACGCCGCAAGCGATGACCTGCTTCCGCGCGCGCGGCGATGCGCATGTGATGGCAATCGGCATCGACGATGCGGAGGGATATCGCGCCGCCGCGTGTCTCGGCATCGACGCCGTGCTGGTGGATTCGCCGCGCACGATGCAGGCGATCAGGGAGCGCATCGGCCAGCCGCTGCAGTGCGCGGACGAGGCGCACTAGACCGATTCAATCTTGCGGCGCGTTGCCCGCTGCCTCGACGTCCTGCGCGAGGGTCTGCGCGGGCGCTTCCGACCCGCCGGGCGGCACATCGCCGATGACGAGCCGCGGCACCGTTGCGCGCGTCTCGCGCGGACGCAGCGGGACGTCGGCGAGATCGGTCCACGACGGATTCGGAATCTCCCCGAAAAGCTGCCGCAGACGCTCGCCCCAGCTACGGTTGATCATCTGGTAGTAGGCGCTGTTGTTGTCGAGCGTGGCGAAGCGCGTGACCCGCAGCGAGTCTTTCTCGTACACCAGCAGATCGAGCGGCAAACCGACGGAGAGATTCGAGCGCAGCGTCGAGTCCATTGAGATGAGCGCGCATTTGGCGGCTTCGTCGAGCGGGGAGGCAGGCGTGATGACGCGATCGATGATCGGCTTGCCGTACTTCGATTCGCCGATCTGGAAATACGGGGAGACGCGCGTCGATTCGATGAAATTGCCCGCCGCGTAGACCATGAACATGCGCGGGCCCTGCCCTTCGATCTGCCCGCCCAGAATGAAGCTGCAATTGAAGTCGACGCTGAATTCCGCGAGCGACATCGCGTCGCGCCGATGCACCTCGCGCACCGCATCGCCGACGATGCGCGCGGCCTCGGCCATCGTCGCGCAGTTGTAGAGCGTCGGCGCGTCGGGGCCGGCGGGTTCGGCGAGCAGTTGCGTGACTGCCTGTGTCAGCGCGAGATTGCCCGCTGCGAGCAGCACGATGACGCGTTCCCCGGGCTGTTCGAAAACGGCCATCTTGCGAGCGGCGCTGACGTGGTCAACGCCCGCGTTGGTGCGCGTGTCCGACAGGAACACGAGGCCCTCGTCCACGCACATGCCCACGCAGTAAGTCATGTCGATATACCTAAAAAACAGAAACCAGGCCGCCATTGTAGCGATCACGCCGGCGCATCGCAGCGCGCTTGCTCAAATCGGATTAACGGCAGGCACGGGCCCGCGCTTGAGCGACGCATGCGCTTTTGCATTTCGCGCTAGACTCGACGCTCATTCGCGTTTTATGCCTCCGTTGCCGTTCATGCAAGAAGATTCCCTCGTCGATGCCCTGCTCGCCGGTCTCGCGCGCCCGATCGTTTTCGTCGACCTGGAGACGACCGGCAGCGACGCCACCGCCGATCGCATCACCGAGATCGGCGTGGTGGAGGCGAGCACGGCAGGCATCGAGCGCTGGAGCGTGCTCGTCGATCCGGGCATGCCGGTGCCGCCGTTCGTCGCGCGCCTGACCGGCATCGACGATGCGATGCTGCGCGGCCAGCCGAGTTTCGAATCGCTCGCGCCCGCGCTCGCCGAGCGGCTGCACGGCAAGCTCTTCGTCGCGCACAACGCGCGTTTCGATTACGGCTTCCTGAAGAATGAGTTTCGCCGCGCGGGCATCGCGTTTCGCGCGGATACGCTTTGCACGGTGCGGCTGTCGCGCGCGCTGTTTCCCTCTGTCGAGCGGCATGGGCTGGACGCGCTCATCGCGCGGCTGAATCTCGCGCCGCAAGGACGCCACCGCGCGCTGGCGGATGCCGATCTGCTCTGGCAGTTCTGGCAGAAGATCCACGAGCTTTATTCGCAGGAACTGGTCGATGCCGCCGTGAAGGCGCTCGTCAGGCGCGCGAGTCTGCCTGCCGCGCTGCCTGAAGGCGCGCTGGATGCGCTGCCGTCATCGCCCGGCGTGTATCTCTTTCATGGCGATGACGACGTGCCGCTTTACGTCGGCAAGAGCATCAACCTGAAGCAGCGTGTGGGGGCGCATTTTTCCGGCGATCATCGGCTGGCGAAGGATTTGTCGATATCGCAGGCGATACGGCGGATCGATTATCGCGAGACCGTCGGGGAACTGGGCGCGCTGTTGCTGGAAGCGAAGCTCGTGAAGGAATTGCAGCCGGTGCACAACCGGCTGCTGAAGCGCGCAGCGGCGACGTGCGCGTGGCAATGGCTACCGGGTGCGCCCGCGCCGACGCTGTTGCGCGCCAGCAAGCGGGATTTGTCGCGCGAGCCGCATTTGTTTGGCGTGTTTTCGTCGCGTGCGAAGGCGCATGCGTTCATGCGCCATCTCGCCGATGAACACAAGCTGTGTCCGGCGACGCTCGGCATCGAGAAAGCGCCGCCAGGGAAACTGCGCGGGTGCTTCGGGTATCAGGTGAGGCGTTGTCTGGGCGCGTGTGCCGGCGCGGAATCGCTTGCGGATCACGCGGCGCGGGCGCTGGTTGCGCTGGAACACGCGCGTGTGGTGCGGTGGCCGCATGAGGGGCCGGTTGCGATCGCTGAGTACGATGCGGGCACGGGAGGCGAGGCCTGGCATGTGATCGATCGATGGTGTTACGTGGGTACGTGCGGCGCGCGTGATGGGATTGCTGCGGTGCTCGCGGATGCGCCCGAGCTGCGGCCTTTCGATGCGGATGTTTATGCGTTGATTGCCAGGCGGATCGCGTCGGGGGAACTTGAGTGGATCGCGTGTGATGCGCGGCCGTCGTTTAGTCTGGTGGTGCAGGAAGCGGCTATGGTTTCGGAAAAGCGCGTCGGGACGCGGCGGCGTGTGCCTTTGAAACCCGTTACGAATGTGGGGCAGCTTGGGTTGCTTGGGTAGATCGTGGGCCTTGCGGGCGTGCGGTCGATCGTCATGGAGTGCGCGGCTGGCTTTCAGACGCTGGTGCAAAGCGATGACTGGAATAGGCCAGAGGCGAGACCACGGAATTCGTAGAGGATTTCCAATGCTTGGCACCAAAAACCACGACGAGTGTGAGCGAAGCGCATCGGCCGATTATTGCTCGTATCGAGCAGCCCCGCTCGGTCGATGCGGCGCAAAAGCTGAGGCTCGTTAATCTGGCGGCGCTTGCGTGCGACTGAATTGCGCTGGTGACGTACAAGCGGTTTTAGCGGTGAACAAGGGACGTTTGACTTACGTCACAATGACCGTGCGTTGCAACCCCACTCGCATTGCCTGTGCGTGCCTTAAATCCGCGACACCGCGCGATGGCTCGAACATGCCTCCCACCTGTGACCGTGCGTGTGTTCAGATCGACGAGCGTGATGCCGATCATTGCACCTGCTAGAACGACAGCTACATATGAACAAACACGGCTCGAAGCCGCGGACGTTGGTAAGCTTGAACGACGCGACAAACAATTGCTTTGACCCGCAGCTTTTCAACCCGCTATTGACAGAGTAGTAAGGACGGACGCATTGTTTTCGTCCTGTTCAGGATGAAAGCAATCGTAGCCTTCTGAGCGCACAGCCATTGGACGCCCGTGATCAAGGTGCGGCAATGGCACTTGCCGCGACCGATAAACACCTAGGACGGTTTAACTGGTCCCACATCGACGACTTCCGCCAATAGATGACGCTGGTTCGCGCCGCTGCGCAGGGGTCAGGACGGGTCCTCCACTCGTGACCTTCCGTGCATCTGAAGCGATGGTGCACATTGACGCCGGCGTAACGTTCGTCGAGACACACAAGGCCCCGCTCGCGCAACGAATCAACGAAGCGTTGCGCCGCCTCGTCTTAGGCGCATTGCAGGCAGGTCGCGGTGCCGCGTCTCATCACATTCGCCCGGCGCTCCAGCAGATGGCCCTTCGCGCACTCGAAACGGTACAGCGCGCGATCGCCCGCCCATTGCGTCGACAACAACGTCATGCCGCGCGCTTTGGCCACGTCGGCGCGGACCTGCAGCATCGTGACGTCCTTCGGTAGCGCGGCCTTCTCGGGCTTTTTCCATCGCTTGTTGCAGTGCGGCAGTCGGCAACTCTGCAACAGCTCCAGCCGGCACCGCTGGTTCGACTTCAACGCCGCGGGACCGCCCGGACCAACGGCGCGTTCCCGAATCACTCGACATTCAATCGATCCGCGCGAACCACCGTCGGCATCACGAAGATCAGCTTCCGCTGAGACGCTGCCTGACCGAACGGCTGCATTCGAAAGTACCCGCGACGCCAATGCGGACGGACCTCGCTTTCGCCACTTGAGTCGACAGATTCCCGGACCGACGCGTGCGCGGGAAGAACTGCGGGACCGACCACGTATCGATCGTACAGTTGCTCAATCGCTGCGAGCTTCTCCGCGCGCCTGCGCTTGCCTAGTCCCGCGAAATCGCGCGGCGCCGTACTGTACGGCCGCTCGTGGATTACCGGCGTTTTGTCTAGAGAGAGGTACAGCAGCATCTTGACCGCATAGTCGACTGCAACTCGACAAACGAGGGCCGTCTCCCGGTCATCATCGTTCGCGGCCAATATCCCGTTCAGCATCGCCCCTACCGTATATGCACCCTCTTCCATCTTGAAGCACATCGTCCGAAAGTCGACAGCAGCAAAAGATTTGGCGTCGCGCGTCCAGATGCAAAAAGTCAGAAATCGGGCACTGGCATCATGGTCCGGCCTACCATGCTCGAACACGAGCACCGCCTCTAAACCCGTGCGGTCGCGCATGGACGGTTCTGGCGTGATGCACACCGCAGGCGAAGGCAGGCGCAGCATCGAGAGCGGAACGTCGCTGGATACATCGCTGGTTGACATCAGATAATGCAGCGCCGCGGTAGGCTCATAGAGCGCGCCTTGACGGAGCCAGAACGACTGCATGATTGACGCCTCCAGCGCCCAAACTGGTACGCGCCGGTGGTCTCGCGAAGACATGACCGCGCCAAGAACGTCCATCATGAATTGTCCCACTTCGCGTTCCGCAGACGGAGAACAGCGCGCATCGGCCATCTTCGCAAAGAAGGGCGCTTCGTGATGCCTCATTTCGCGCTGTATTTTCGACCAGTACCGGCTGCTTCCGGACACGCGAAATCGAACCGGAACCGGCAAGCGGCGAAGACTTTCAATGCTGATCGCAGCCGTGGCGGCAAACAGGGCCGAGCGCAAGGCGTCGGCAACTGTGAAGAACCGCTCGCTAGTCCGGCACGCCACTTTGAAGTCGTGCTCTGACTTGATCGCGGGCAGCGTCGTTATCCCCTTCATTACGGTCGTCTCATTTTACGAATCGGCAAGAGTGGCATCTCGCAACCGAGCCACACGGGCTGGATCCGTCAACACCTTTCTATGATCACGCCGTCCATCGTCCGGGACATCGGAACAGTGCGCTTGACATCTGGTCGTCACCGTTTCCCAGGTCAGCCGTTCAGGACACAGCGTGCTGCGCAAACCGGCTACACCCTTGCCAGTCGTGCCATCATTCCTGACGTTGCTTTTCTTGCATTTCGACTTATCAAAAGTGTGCCACCGTCGGCTCAACGCGACGCGGAAGAATTCGGCGTGGGAACGGATACCACAAAGGGCAGTGGTGCGATCGTTCGGCAACGCGATGAGATCTTCCGTCGTAGTCGAAAGCTGCGACGGCGGGATATCCAACTATTCCAACTCGAACCCGTCGGCGCCCTCTACCAACACGCCACCGTGGCTGGTCGTGTCGCCCACCCGAGCGACCCTTCGATTTCCGAATTCGGCTGATGATGAGCCGCTCACAATCACTGCGCCGCAACTGATCGAATCGCCAATTCCAGCGGCGGGTCGACCGTTGACTTCGAGGCCGGTTGAAGCGGACGTCACGACGCCTTCTCCGTGTTCCGGACATTGGTGGCGATGACCTAATAGAACGACCTTTGGCATTAAATAGCTCCTATCCTTCATAAGCGATTCCGGCGCAATGTCCTACATGGACGCGGGCAAAGCCTCAGTTATCGCGACGCGACTTACATAAGTTGAGTCACGGAACGGGCATCTTGATCCAGCGGCGCCGTGCGCGATTCAAGTCCATCGCCTCTGGCCACTTCACCTTTGGCGCGAGTGCGCGTGCCAGGTTGAATGTGGGCTCGTTGTTCCAGTCGCGTGGCTCGTACTGAGAAGGCGGCAACGCGTGCGGGCCTTGTTGCATGTACGTGCAGATGTACGCCCATGTCGCTTCGCCACCCACCGGGCCAAGCTGGAAGCGGTCGATTACCTCGTTCGTTCCCGGCTTGACCACCGAGAGCGCAACGCCGTACTTCAGCACATAGGCCCCGTTGAGCATCCCGTGTTGGTGCCAAGCTTCAGCGCGAACGTCGTCCCAATCGTAGGAGACCGCGCGGACCGGCCAACGTACGAAGGGGTTCCACCAGATGGCTTTGAAATCGTAAGCGTACATCCTGCGACGGGTCCGGTTGAAGCGTAGGGGAAGGTCACGAGGGGGGCAAACATCGATTCTCAGTCCCATTAGACCTCCTGCAGCTGTCATGAACGCCGTGAGCGATCCAATTGCGAGCAATCCAAATGTTAAAACGTTCCACCAACTGACCAACATCCATAAAATGGCACCCGAAGATAAAAACGTCAGGGGCGACAGATACATCAGCAGACCCCGCATGCCTGAATGAAATCGAGGTATTTCTAGATACGTACCGTCTATATGGTTAGGTGCGCAGTTGCGTAGCTTGGGTGTATCTGTTGGCTTGTCTTGGGGTGCCGGCAAATCACGTGTCCATCCACGCGCCGGCGGACTGAGCAATGGTGGTGTACCGGCCATCACAGTGCTTCCTGAGGTGTCAGTTCAGCGAAGCCATCGATGGCGCAATCACATTCATTCGAGTACACGGGCTTGCTGCTCCGAGGGTGCAGTGCGCGATTCGACGTCCATCACCTGAGGCCATTTCACTTTTGGCGCAAAGATAAGTGCTGGATTGACCGTAGGCTCATTGTTCCAGTCGCGAGGTTTCCATTTGGAGGGCGGCAGCGCCTGAGGGCCTTTTTGCATGTAGGTACAGATGTATGCCCATGCACCCTCGTCGTTCGCTTTCGCGCGCAACTGGAAGCGGTCGATGACCTCATTGGTCCCAGGCTTGACCACCGACAGCACAACACCGGACTTCGAGTAATACACTCCTCCGCCCGTCGCCCCGCCTTGCGACCAGGCTTCTGCACGGACGTTGTCCCAGTCGTAGGAGACCGCCCTCACTGACCACCTGGTGAACGGGTTCCACCAAATGGGCTCAAACTCGTAAGCATAGATTTTGCGGCGGAGTCTGTTGAAGCGAAGAGGGAGATCTCGCGGCGGGGATGCATCCAGCTTCAGACCGATTGAGACACCCCAAACACTTATTAGTGCGGTACCGATCGCCATCAACGATCCAGAAAGATCGTCACCGATAGGAAAGGCGGAGGACATCAGCCACAACGTAAGGAAGATATTGCCCAACGACAGCCAGCATACTAGTCCGCGCATATCTAGATAGTGTCTGGGCAGCTCCAGATAGACGTCGTCGACGTGATTCGGTGCCTTCAGAAACAACCCCGGCGCTGCTTCAGGTACATCGTCCGGGCCGGGCAAGGCACGTCGCCAGCCGCGCGCTGGAGGATTGAGCAGAGGCTGTTGGCTTGTCATCAGAAAGACTCCTGGACCGTAAGTTCTGCAAAACCCTGCTCGTCTAGGCGTTCCGGAAAGTACTTCACATACACGTCACGGAACGGGTATCTTTATCCAGCGGCGCCGTGCGCGATTCAATGTCCATCGCCTCTGGCCACTTCACCTTTGGCGCGAGCAGCCGAGCCGGATTCAGCGTCGGATCGTTGTCCCAATCTACTGGGTCGTACTCGGACGGAGGAAGCGCCGCAGGTCCCTTCTGCATATACGTGCAGATGTACGCCCAGACACCCTCACCGTTGGCCTTCGCGCGCAACTCGATTCGATCGATGACTTGATTCGTGCCGGGTTTGACCACTGAAAGCACGACCCCCCACTTGGCAACATATCCACCGTTCGAGGTGAGACCTTGCTGTCTCCATGCTTCGGCACGAACGTCGTCCCAGTTGTATTCGATTGCGCGTACCGGCCAGCGCGCGAATGGATTCCACCAGACCACCTTAATCTCGTAAGCGTAGATTTTTCGCCGTGCACGATTGAAACGAAGTGGAAGATCACAAGGTGGCGCGACATCAAGCCGTATAGCGAGTATTGCGCCTAGCAGGAGCAACATGGCGCTCGATAACATCGCCAACGCCGACATGTCGAAATCATCAATCAGTGATCCGGCGAAAGAACGAACCAGAGCTAGTTCGAAAATCACAGCGACACACCCGATTACCAACATCAGTCCGCGCATGTCCAAATAGGAACGAGGCAGTTCCAAATAAACCTCGTCGACGTGATTTGGCGCCGCCATTGGAAATCGCGGCAACTCGACGGGCTTCGCGTTCGGCCCCGGAAGGTCGCGTTGCCATCCACGCGCGGGTGGGTTCAAAGATGGGCTCTTTCTTGACATCACAAGCTCTCCTGAATCGTCAGCTCCGCAAAGGCGCTGTCGTCCATGCGGTCAGGGTAATACACGATGTGCAGCGTCGCGGCGACAATGTCATGTCCACCCTCTTCCGGTCCTCGCAACATAACCTCGCCGCTGATCGTTTGCGGCTGGGTCTTTCCTGTCGCCACATCGCTGACCTTTGCTTGCAATGTCGACAGATCGTAATCAGTGCGCCCGCTCGGCGCGGGCTGTACGCCAGCAAGAGCGGCGACATTCTTCTGGCCAGCGCACAAGACTTGTTCCATGCGGTTGTGCCGCTTGACGGTTATCGCATAGGCGTATCCCGAGACTGCCGGGTCGAAGTTCGGTATAACGACGTTGTAGCAAAGCGCTGTTCGGAGCACGGAAGCGCTCGCCATTTGTCGAGATAAGGTCGTGGCAGGTAAAACGACTACTATCGCCTTCGACGAGCGTGCCGCCATGACTTGTCAGGTCTCCCAAACGAGCGATGCCAGCACCATCGAACTCCGACGTAGAACCCGTAACGACGACAGCGCCGCAACTTGTTTTATCACCCCGTCGAACGACAGCACGACCGTTGACTAGGACACCGGTTGAGCCTGTCACAACGGTACCCATTCCGTGCAGAGGGCACACGTGCTTGTGACCCACCAAGACGACTGGACGCATGGAAATGTCCCTCCCGCGTTTATTTTCGCAAAGCGCCAGACTGCTCGCCGACGTATTTCCATTGGAAGCCGAATGGGTCGACTCCAACATCTCCGGGCAAGTTCGGCATCGACATCCCTTCTTTCCTAAAAACCTCGTGATAGCCACCGATCGCCTCGATGGGCTTGCCCACCGCCTGCCAGTATCCGGTCTTGGGTGCAAAGTCGCCGGGCCGTGCATAGGGGAACGCTGGCCCCTGAGTCTTGGCGTCGACTTCCCCGAGAAACTCAATCTTTCGCCCCTTGGCAGCTTCTTCGTCCGTCGGCTTGTAGACCTTGAAGTACAGACGGTTCGACGGTGCGTTGTCAGTCAAGGGATAAAGCATGCGGCCTTTGCCCTGAGCGTCGGTTCGTTGCAGCACTTCTCGAACATCGATCCAGTCGAGCTGGGTTTGCCAATAGACGATTTCGTATACGTTCGTGCCGGATATGAGCCGACTATCTGCGATCACGAAATCTGCCGGCACGTCGCCCTTCCAGGTGTTATGCGCCTTGTTAGTTTGTCGATAAAGTCGAATCTCCTCATCCCGAGGTGGCGCTTGACTCCCCGAAAGCTGTCCAGGCGTGGGAGGCTCCGTAGGATCAATTTGTCTGCCGTTCAAGAAGAGCCTTATGCGACCATCGTCCGGGGTGGGTCTGCCCGTAGACTTAATTTCCGCGTTTGTCGGATTTTCCATCGACAGGTTGTATCGTATTTTTATACTGTCATCTCTGACAACGCCATCGACGAATTCGATACGCGTTATCAACGCATTCTTTACCCAACGAATTCGGTCGTCTGGAATACCGGTCTGATTGGCGGACATGCCGGGCGGTTGACTGCTGATCATCGCGTTATTTCCATCAAAGGTCTGCGTGTTTGCGTGGCTCGACATCGGGAAGGAACAGGCCGATAGTGTGATAAGGCCTGTCAATACGATGCCACACCGATAATTCCAGCGCTTAATTTGGCTCATCTTTGCCACTCAGAATGAACAAGGAAACATTCTCTGCATTGGCGAGAGCACGTTCTGGCTGAAATTCCGCCAAAACTCGCGCCCCTTCTGCGCCGTATGCTACCGTACGGTTATATCGGTTTGGGTCACGCTGTCCGTCAGGCAGGGAGATGGTCTGGTCATCCGAACACGTGGTGCCGACCATATGCGATATCTCGTGTAACTGAAGCTGCATTCTGTTTTGCCCAACGGGTTCCGTGCGCAGGAATCTCTTGAAGAAGAGTCCATGCTGGCAGGCGATGTTGATGCACTCCATCTTGAACCCGTTTTCCGCTGGAACGAGCGGCTTCTCCGGGTACCTGTTCTGCCACACCCATGCGCCCGCCTCGAACCCCAAAGATCCCTTAACAATGTGCTGCGTTGACACGTGCCTGAACGCGTCTCTCATCCCTTTCATATAGAGGTAGATGTGATGACCGGCAGGTGCAGCACTACGAGTTGTATAAGTAGTGGCAACCACAGGCGTCGCGATTGTGTTTGGGTCTACACCAAACCAATAGATAAAGTTTTCCCACAACGTTGAATGCCTTCGGTTCGAGATCGTCCCCAGCGTAGCGTACTCCCGCACGGGCACTACCAATTGATTGGGTGCTGCCGGGAGCGACTTATGTGGATCGCTCCAAGGCTCAAGCTGCTTCAAGCGTTTCTCGATCAGCTTTAGACCGATGACCCAATTAGTCCGTAGCTCCACCTCAAATGCTTCTTCAGACAGTGCCACGTCCGTGGTCAAGCATTCTCGCATCTGCGCCAGGAACCCAATCGGATGAAAATGCCAGTTCTTAGCGTTCATCGCGTCGCTGAGCGGTGTAAGTGTCGGACCGCTTACACCATCTGCTTGTACTCGGGCTTCCTTCCAAAACTGCTGTCTACCCGCGTCTCGAAGGAAGGCGCTGTACTGTGCTTCCGTCAGTTGCGGAAGCGGCGGATGTTCGCCGGTTGTCAGCTTCTTATAGCGTTTACTGGCGCTGTCGCTGTCCCACTCAGAGTGGAAGCGGACGGCGACTGTCCGCAAGATGGCATCCACCCCTTGGTGATATAGATCCGCCAAGCAAATATTAGAACGGGACGAATTCACCCCACTGATAATTCTTTGCATAATTCCGTCGTCATCCTCGACGAAGGCGTCATCAGCATCGTTCAGCTCCTTGTCCTCATACACCTGCCATCCACGCGTCACCCAGTCGCTATCGGTAATTAACGTCACCCATGCATCTCGCAGGAAGGGGCGACCGTCCGCGATAGCATCAGATTGATTGGCGTAGGCAACCGACACTTCGCACCCACCACCAACGGTATAGGCGGACCCTGATCCTGTTCTTGATCGAGATACATGTGCTCGATCCATCCCTCGATCGTTTTGCCGTTGTTGACATCGGTCACACGGACCTTTGCCATTCGATGACCGTCGCCGTTGACGGCTATCAATTGGACCTCGTCTCCACGCAGAGCGCTGACTGATAGTACAGACTCACCGGTGGTTAAAAAAGGTGGCAACAGAACCTTGTTGTTCAACTGTCTTGCGGGCAGAAGATTTGCGTAGAGTGAATAAAAGTGGGCGCCAGCGTATCTGCCGTTTAGCGAGATGGATCAACGCGACGGGGCGCAGGGGCTGCGTGATCTGCTGAAGCTCTTTGTGTCCAACGAAGATGTCGAGCAGCACGCTCAGATCGATGCCCTCGTCGGCGTCAAGACGCAGCCGATCAATGACATGCTGCCCGGCGATGGGCCGATCGTCTTTGGACGCGGCATCGAATGTGTGTTGACGGTCGACGAGCGCGGCTTCGCGGGCACGAGCCCGTATCTGCTCGGACTGATTCTCGAACACTATCTTGCGCGCCATGTGCCGAGCCACGCGTTCACGCAGACCGAAATGCGATCGGTGCAGCGCGGGCTCATCGCCCGGTGGCCGGTGCGCATGGGCACGCGCGGGGTGGCCTGATGGAGCGCTCCCCGTCCCATCTGCGGGCGCAGAACGTCGCGCTGTCGCCTGCGCTGCTCGAGCGCGTGCAGGCCGAGCCGTGGCGCTTCGGCTTTCTGCCGCTGCTGCGCCGCATCGGGGCGGACACGCGCGTCGATCCGATCGGCACGGCCAGGCGCCCGAACGCGGAGCCATTTCGCATCGGCCAGCAGCCGAGCCTCACTTTCGCGCCGCGTGAGATCGCCAGCGCCGCGCTCGTCGATGGCAAGCTCAGGATTCGCTTGTTCGGACTCGGCATGCTCGGGCCGAACGGTCCACTGCCAATCCACATCACCGAGATCGCCCGCGAGCGCGAAGAGCAGCGCGGCGATTCGACGCTCGTCAACTTCCTCGATGTGTTCCAGCATCGCTCGCTGTCACTGCTCTATCGCGCCTGGGCGAGTGCGCAATCGACGGCGGGACTGGACCGCTCTGGCTACGAGACGTTCTCGTTCTACGTGGCGAGCGCCGTCGGCCATGAACTCGAGGAAATCGAGCAAGGACCGCTGCCGTCGCACGCGCGGCTGGCTGCGTCGCCGCATCTGGTGTGCGAGTCACGCGACCCCGGCGGCCTGGGCGCGACGCTCGCCTATTACTTCGGCGTGCCGGTGCATATCGACGAGTACGTGTTTCATTGGATCGCGCTGTCTGAAGCACGCATTAGCCGATTGGGGAAGACCGGCCGGCTTGCTGTGAACGCGATGCTCGGCGAGCAGGTGCCCGACTGTCAGAACCGCTTTCGCGTCGTGATCGGCCCGATCGACATGGATGACCGCAGGAAGAAGGTCGATCACGACGAGACGACGACCATCGGGCATGACCGCACGGAAACGGTGGGAAATAACGAGCAAGTCGATGTTGGGCACGACCGACGCCATCACGTTGGCCACGACGATTCTCTCTCCGTCGATCGCAGCCAGATTCTCCAAATTGGTAAGGACCGAATCGAACACGTCGGAAATCACCGAGAGGACCATGTGACTGCAAACCACACCGTGAAAATCGGTGGCCACGCCGAACACCGGATCGAGGGCCAGTTTCACATGCAAGCTGGCGAGGCTGCCGGCATCAAGACAAAGGCGTTGACCTTGCAGGCGGGCGGAATACTGGAGATCCGTGGACCGGCCGGAACGATCACGCTGGATGCGAATGGCATCACCTTGGAGGCGTCCAAGATCACGCTTAAAGGCCCGGTACAGGCAAGTTCGGGGTGGGTTAAGAATGCGCTCGATTTGCGATCGAAACCTGCTGATGGAAAGCCGCTTGATCCCGCTACTTTTTCATTTTCCGGTTAAGTGGTGAGTGTTTAGAACCGATCGAGCAATCTGCAACAGAGAATTATCAGATGATCATCACGTTCCCGTTTGAAGACGATCCCTACTACAGTTCGCCTCAGCCACTTTCGTACGCCCAATCGAGCGCAGCAGCACTGACGACGCCCGCTCTCGCGAAGAAGTATTTCGATCTTGCAAAAGGAGTCGCTGGCGGGGTGTTCCCTGTTGGCACCAACCGATTCTGGCATGGCGGCGTTCATTTGGTAGGCACTGGTCCCGTTCGCGCAATCGCCGACGGAACGATAGTCGCCTATCGACTGGATATGGACTATACGGCCAGTGCCCTTGACGCCGAGTTCAAGCAATGTAAAGAAAGCGACTCGGGCACAATGGCGCCACGCGTCTTCAGTGCCTGTTTTGTCCTGATTCGTCACGAATGCGAGAAGAACAATGGGGTGCATGGGCGTTATCGGTGGGTGGCCGAGGTCGTCAACCACGTGGTATTCAGCGAGCCGCAAAATATCGCGGCAAAGCACATGCTCGCAGATGCATATGAGCAGTTGGGCTACCAGTCGGAGTCGGCGAGTTGGCGCAACTTCTATCTCACCGGCGCGATGGAGCTTCGCAATGGCGTCCATAAGGTTCCCATCGGCAGCCCGCAAAACCCGGACACCATCAGGGCGATGCCGCTAGACATGTTCCTCGACTATCAAGGCGTCCGCCTGAACGGACAGCGAGCAGCGGGAAAAACCATCGAGTTCAATCTGAACTTGACTGATACAAACGAGAGCTATGCGATTGGCGTCGAAAATAGCGCACTGCACTACTCGAAAGGTCGAACGTTGAATTCAGCTGACGCGTCGTTGGCCATGACACGTGCGGATCTGAACGACGTGATGTTGGGAACCGCCACCATGCCCAACCTGGTGATGTCCGGAAAAGCAAAGATCACGGGCAATGCGCAGAAACTCGGCGAGTTCGTTACCTGGCTCGACAATTTCGACTTCTTCTTCAACATCGTCACACCCTAACGACGCGGGGCTCGCGGAGGAAGACAATCGTGTGCGCAATCTGTAACTTTAAGATGGAATTCGATATCGGCCATCCTCAGGCACTGGCAGTGGCGGTTGCCACTCGGGCCGCAATCGAATCTGGAATATTGGACGAGGATGCGTTCGATGGGCCACTCGCCAATGCGAAGCGGCGCGTGGCCGCCATCGACGCACTGAAGGAGTTTCAGGATCAGCTTGAAGCGGCGGTGGAACCCCGCGATCTGATGAAATTGCCCGATTTCTACGTTCTGCTTGTCGAGAGCGGAACGTGGGGCTTCTTTCATGCAACGGAGAGGGGCTTCGACCCGGATGTCGTACCGGACCTTCCGAACGTCACGGCGGATCGGCAGGAAGATCGCGATGTCGTGTTGATAGCGGCCAGGTCATCGTTGTGTATCGTGACAAAGCGGGAAATCTCTGCGAACCGCGCCTTTTCCAATGAACTGTTCGCCCTTGACGCAGGCCCTGTTGAAAGGGAGATGCTTCGTTCCCTGATAATTAAAACGTTTCCCGAAAAGCTGATTTACCACGGACTCGATGCTTAGTAGTTCGCGTGATTCGTAAACCGGGTGTTGGTTAATACTTTGACTGTCGTGGCACGCCGACGCATGTGCAGACAGTGCGTGCCGCAGCGTCCTTCCGAGCGTATGTCCAGCTGGCCGTTTCTGATCGACCTACGGACGCTCCGACGTTTGGGCCCATAGACTGCTCAGGGTTGTTAGCTGACGCTGACACCCGCCGCACCCACCGTGGCTGAGTCGCTCGGGCATTCTCGCTTAATGTGGTTCCTGGCCGATGTTATCGCGCTGTTATCACGCAACGTGGGCCCATTCTCACGTAATGTGGTCCCGTGCGAGCCGATAGTCTCAGCTAATGTGGTCCCGCAAACCCCGATGTAATCGGTTCCTGCGTCGGATGTTATCGAGCCGCTACAACCATCCAATATGCATACCTGAACTTAGGATACCGAATGTCATTGAGCACCAGTCGATTCAAAAGACCGTCATCTGCCGCGACAGCCGCATGCCTTCTATTTACGCTCGCGATAACAAACACCCGCGTATTGGCCTACCCAACTGGATTGGCCTGCAACTGCAACCATTCCATACAACTTGGGGGGATCGCAGAACGGCACCTACACCGACAGCAGCGGCAAGGTGTATGACGGAACCGGGTACATCGTCGTGGTATCGACGGCGTGTTTCGGACAGATCGCGGTCTTTTCGGATGCCACCGGCAAACGCAAGATTTCGCTCGAAGCATGCTTTGGGCAGACGGCGGGTTCGGCGTGGCCTAGTCTTTGCCAGACGCCGACTTTGGTCAGCCGTCCGTTACCCGGCTATCCTTCAGCGGCTTAACTTTTTACGTCGCTTCGCGGAACATCGCAGCCCTCCGACGTACCCGACAATCCATGCCGCGACTCGGCAAATCCGGATACACCTCAATTTTGCCACTACTACCATGGCACGGCGAATGCGGGAATCATGGTGGGCCAACCTACGGTACGGTGGGACGACGTCAATACGAAAATGACCTATGCGGGCGTCGCGCCCGGCGCGCAGGTCATCACGATTAAGACTGGCGGCGGCACGGGTACTGATGGTCCCAAGGGATGGCCAATCAATTCGGTTGTGGACGCGCTTAACTACGTCTACAACGGGCTGCTGCCGAGGGGGGATGTCGGGCCAAAGATCGTCGCCGTCAATATTTCTGCGAATGGCAATTCGATAGCAGGAACCTCTCCATGCGCTACAGGTGGGGATGGCGACCGGATAGATACGGTCGCGGCCCGTCTCAAGGCAAAAGGCATCGCTGTTGTGATGGCGGCGGGCGACGATGCTGTGAACGGAACCGGAACATGGAACTGTGGGAAGAACGTTATTCCGGTTGGCGCAACCGGGGTCGTGTCTCCCACGACGCCAACGACTTACACCAACATCTCCCAGCAAGTCGGCCTTTTCGCGCCTGTCGGCACCGCCGACCGCCCGAGCGGTGATCTGATACTAGCGCCATGGGCCGGCGCGGGATCGTTTTATGTATGGGGGACATCGTTCGCGTCACCGCAGGTGGCCGCAGCGTCCGCTGTGCTTCGGCAGAAGTTTGGCACGAACCCGTCCGTGGACGCCCTGGCCGACCTCATGAAGCGTAAGGGCAATGCGTTGACCGGATCACGCGCAGGACTAGCAGCACAGGGCGCATCTGTTCTTAATATCGGGGCCGCACTGAACAGCGCACCGTGAAGCATCGTTTCGGCCTGTAGCCGCATTTGCCTCGCTGTCGAGTGGCCGCAAACGAGGCCAACGTTCCGTACGCCGGAACCGCGCTTCAGCGCACTTGTGGTTGTCTAGGGTCGCCCGCCAACGCTAGCGGATTAACCAAGCCCTTCGAGGATGCAGCCGATCCCCCGCCCCATGTGGGTCACGTGACCCACATCGTCCCTGAAATTGTCCCTGGAGTGTCCCCAACGGCAAACTGGTGGGACAAATAGACCGCTAAGCTGTGCCGTTAGCAAAAAGGCGTCCGCGGATTAAAGCATAAGCTGTCCGTTCAATGGCCGCGCGCGGTTCCCTGAGACCCTGCCGAAAAGCATAAATTGGCCTATCGGTACAAATTAAAGCATAAGTTGTCTAAACGAAAATCTCCTTGCGCGACAGGCCCATTTTTCCTCGCTCAAGGCGAGTCGATTCGCGCTAGCATTGGTCATTGCGACAGGACATACCTGATCGACCGGTTTCGCAATGCAGGCTTCGCGCGCGACAGCAGGAGACTAACCATGACCAAACTCCGGGAGAACCAAGCCATCCCGTTCGGCTAAGTGCCGCGATCCCCTGCGCGCCTACGACAATCGCTGAAGCACATGTCAACTATGGACGCGAGAGTTCAACGGCAAGACCTGTCCAGCTGACCGCCGTTCATGGTCAAACGATTACAGGATGGCTTCGCCAATAACCTATCAGAAAAGTGGGCTCAAGTGAACGAACAGTTGCCCATGCTAGAGCGCCTGTTGCGGAAGTCAGAGAAACCTTCCGAAGACTTCAGCCGCAACTGGCACTTCAAAATGTCGCCGCTTTGCAAGAGCTTTGTGTCCGGTGACACGACGGGGAAATGGTGCATCTTCGTACCCCGCGCCAACATCGATGCAGCGTGGGACAAAATCAAAGACGCTCTCGAGCGCAATCAGCTGCTGTGCGCCAAGGTTTCAACCGTCCTACCCAGCATGGCCCACGGCAACATTCACGTCATCTGCGTGTACACCGATAACTGGGCCAACGCACAAGACCTTACGGCCTCTTTTGAATTCTCAGTGGGTGGTTTGGCGGGTCAAGGGCGAGCGTAAGGTCCGCGCAGCGAACCCTTGAGGCG
>NZ_JBFUPT010000003.1:0-449980 GCF_041360715.1 Caballeronia sp. RCC_10 | reverse complement strand
CGAAACCGCTCATCGTACTTCGTCATGAAAAACACCCCAAAGGTTGGATCGGTGTCCAACTTTTGGGGTGCAGTTCACGCTTCAAGCGTGCGCAGGGCTTGTTTCATTGCGGCACCGGACGACAGCAGCCGGTTCACGATACCGCTAGCCGCGACGTTACTTCGACGCGTTCACCATGTAATCGACGGCCGCTTTCACATCTGCGTCGGGTGCGTTCGATCCGCCCTTCGGCGGCATCGCGCCCTTGCCGTGGAGTGCGTAGTTGTAGACCGTTTCCATCGGCTCCTTGAGGCGCGGCGCCCAGGCGGCTTTGTCGCCGAACTTGGGCGCGTTCAGCACGCCTGCCGCGTGACACGCCTGACAGACCTGTTCGTAGAGCGCCTTGCCCGCCTGAGCGGCGTCCGCGCTTTGCGCGCCCGCAGCCGGCGCGGATGCGGTTTGCGGCACCGATGCGAGCGCCGCAAGTGCGGCTGCGGCCTGTGCGTTGTCGGTCGCGCCCGATGCGGCGGACGGAGCGGACGCCGCAGCCGATGCCCCCGCCGCCGCTCCCGGTGCAGGTTGCGCCGGTTCCGCGAACTTCGCGCCACCGTTGTTCGCCATGTAGACGACGGCGCGCGCGATCTCGAAGTCACTGTAATCATCGGGACTGGCGCCGCCGCGCGGAGGCATCGCGCCTTTGCCGTTGAGCGCGTTGTGCAGCAGTGTGTCGTAGCCTTCGCTGATGCGCGGGGCCCATGCGCCGGCATCGCCGACTTTGGGTGCGCCGGCCGTGCCTGTCGCGTGACAGGCGGAGCAGACGGCTTTGAACACTTCTTCGCCGGTTTTGTAGACGCGGGGGGCGTTGGCGTCGCGGATATCGACTTTCGCGGCGGGCGCGACGCGCTCTTGCACGGAAGCGTCGATGTTGGTGCCGGCGCCGGTGCGCGTCGAGGTATCGACGTAAACGGCGAGCAGGATGATGATGGCGACCGGGATGCCGAACCCGGCGATGACCGCCGCGATGAGTTGGCCGGGTGTCCTGATCGGAGCTCCGTGGGGTGCTTCGCTCATGCTTGTCTCGTCTCCCGTTTTTTGATTGAGTCGGTTCAGACAGCGTGACGGCTACCGCTTAGCCCTTGCGTCGTCAAAGGCACGGTCGATTATAGACGGAACGTTTAACGGAAGGCGGCGGGGCGGCGAGGCGTGTGACGGGCGTTTACCCGCAGTTCGGTGGCGCTGGATTTTGCGTTGAACCGCTCGCCGTGGACGGATGTCCGGAAAACAGGTATCCTCTCGGATTCGCATGAGTCTTGCTGTCGCCTTTCGGCACCCCGCAAGCAAGGCTCCCGCCGATGCGCCCGTAGCTCAATGGATAGAGTACTGCCCTCCGAAGGCAGGGGTTGCTGGTTCGATCCCAGCCGGGCGCGCCAAGTTATCAAGAGCTTGCACCAGAATCAACACACCATGATCGTGGGCGTATGGAAACTGTACGGAAATTCTGCTGCTCAACTTCGGCGAAAATCGCTGATAAGTAACCTGTCGGCGGCCGACTTTGTTGGTGTTACCTGCAGCGATAAGTTGCACCGGGAATCGGGGCAAGCAGCGATGCTACAACCCCGACGCGTGGAAGCGACCGAAATACACTTCGCCCGGACGCATCGCCACGGCGCACAGATTTCCTAGCAGCTTTTGTGACTGGAGCCAGCGCAGGATTACGCTCTCGAGTCCGCATACGGAGCGACCGTACGCACCGCATGCGAACTAGATTGGAGCAGCCTGTCCCGGAGAGGCCTAACGGCCGACAGTGAGACACATGGGCGCGATAAACCTATCATTGAATCTTAGCGGGTCGAATTAAACTCGCTAGAACCATTCAGCTCGCCCTCAGGGCTAGGCTGGAGCCTGAGTTGCATAGTGAAATCCCATTACGGCGACGATAGGCACAATAAGGAGTTGTAAAAATACGATTGCCTTGTAGATTTTCGTGCGCCAAATGTTTTCGCGTAACCCACTAATGATAGTCAGCAGATTTAAGACCCCGACGATCCATAGGAAACCTGACGGATCGTCTGATAGCACTGAAAACACAACTTTTAGACTTTCACTCAATTGTTGAATCCAGTAAAGTTCCAGCGATAGATTTCAAAATACTTCAGATAATCAGATTTACCGTTCCCAGTCTGCATATTCTTGTAATCCCATCCGCTTCCATTTCTGTGAAAATAGCCGATTTCGACTGGCAATCCAGCGTATGCAGATTGCTGCGGGTCTGCGCCATTCCTGCCCAGCACCTTATTCACCCAAGTAACTGGACGATGGATTGTGTCGTCTGAATTTCCTTGATAAATCTGGATTGTCTCAGGCGACGAATTGACGACCAATTGAATATGGTGAGCGAGCCCATGCGACATTTGCCCCTTCAAATCCTTTGCTAACGCCAAAACATCGCCCGGTCTAATCTCATCTGCATCGAAGATAGACATGGTATTCAAATTGATACGCTGCACGTCGGGCGCGCCATAAGTGAGTTCCACCATATCTGCAAAGCCATACATGCTTGAATCATATTTTCCGTGTTCGGCCTGACCGTACACCTCCATGTTTCTATACGTTCTAACGCCCGTCACTAACTTTATTGGTAGCCCTCTAGCTGCTGCGTATTGAATAAGCAGCCTGACAGCAAAGTCTTCGCAAGTAAAGCGGTTCGTTTTGACATTCCCGTCTCTACTCCAATACTGTTCAGTGCGAAGCTGTTCAGCAAGTACTGGTGCCTGCGCTTGATAATCAGCTACATCAGTGGCTGTCCATTTTCGCGTTGTTTTCCAGAAAATTTTGAGTTTGACAACGTGAGGTCGAGTATCTGTCTTCGGCGTGAGCGGCGCAGAAATTACTGGGGATGTCATTGTTCTGTGTATACAAGGAGCAATTTAATGGAACTACCATCTCGACCTTCAATGATTGGTGTCTTGCCGTCAGGTGTTGTTGTGATTTCGCGAATCTCCCCTGTTGGAGATTGAACATAGAACAATGCACGGCTAACAGGTACACCGTCCTGATCAACGAGTTGGAAATGTCGATCAAAAACAGCATTCTCCTCCGCCCTGTCACGCTGTGCTCTGGGTGCGTCTGCGCTCGTGAACCCTTGAGAACCGACCACTCCAAGACTCTCGGCCATATCGTCGTACCACGCCTCTCCTGCCAGTTGGGCAAAGATGCGCGGATGTTCTGGACAGCCGCACACGACTACATCGTCATGCGCTGCAATCTCGCTGATAAAGAAGTTCACACGACGCGGACCGCCATCCTTCGCGATGTATCCCGTCGTCTTGCAGACCGGGCAATAAGCTTCGCCGCCTATAAGCGCGGCTTGGTGCCCGTGAATGAGAAACTGCGGTCCCTCGTAAGAGCCAACCTCTCCGCCGTTATCGAGTTGGTCCCCAACGACGGCGATTCGTCGCATCATGTGCAGCCTCCTTTGTATGATTCGTTATGCTTGCTTTTCAGCATGTGTCTCGGTTCGTTAGAAAAGACCTACTCACCTGAGTTGATTTGTCAGGATACGAGCACAACGAAGAAGCGCAATTGGATGCATCAGCGAAATCGTGAAATCGACAAAAGTTGACAGGGAATGAACTTCGGGCTACGGAGATTCGAGTCGTATCAACTTCTGAAACGTCTTCGATTGGGGCGCTAGTGTCTCGCGCGGTTGCAGTCTGCTGGAGTGAGCCGCACCGTGCCGTCGCGCATAGTCGGCGCTATGCCGTCGAGTCGAATAATGCGGGGGGGGGTGGAGCGTTAATCCGCCGTTGCTCACTATCCGCCGAAGGCAATGCGGTGATACTCACGCCACTGTTTGCCGAGATCGTGACGCACGACAGCTAAAGCCATTGCCATTCGACGAATCGCATACCATGCGAACCGTCGCCGCGCCGTTCGGCTTGATCGGTCGAAAGCCGATGGAAATGCCGCGCACGAGTCCGGCCTTGATGCTCTGCCACGCTTCTCCGAGCCGGTCGCGCAGCGCGCCGGGTTCATCGCACTGCGCAAGCGTAGTCCGAAAGCCGATGCCACGGCGGCCAGTCGCCGCAAACTTCACTTTGCCGACAGGCTTGGCATGATCGGGTTGCCACCGCAGCGCGAGCGGTAGCCTGTAGCGCGCGCCGGGTGGGCTGAATCACACGTGTGTGCCGCTCAAACACACAGACATCTGAGCACTGTGCGCTTATCGGTTTATGTGGAAGACAACCGCGACGCATTGTATTTCTCAATGACTCGGCCCAGGGCTCGAACGCGCTCATCAATTGCCGTTCAAAGCCTTCGACAACTTCACGAGAGAGCAACAGCGAGCCCCGCGCGCACTGGTGGTTGCGTTGGTACAGCACGTGTGGGCTCCTCAGCGTTTGCAAGAGGCCGCCCTATGACCGAACGACCCCGTTCGCAACGCGTGACTCAGATCCGCATCGTCGAGTGCAGTTGCCCGCCGCTGCGGCGGAGGCCACTGGCATCACGCTCTAACAAGGCAACTTGTGAACCTAGTAGCTGCTGCGTTCTGGCGTAAAAGTTAAATAAACGCTTTCTGGCACTGGTGGATTTGCACTGGCCTCAATGGCGGGCCTTGCCTGCGAAATCAAAGGCTACCATTGAGGGCACAAGAGCTGAACTCATCACCTCTGGTCCAACACTGACATTACGCGTCCTGTATCCGCCACCAGGAAACGACTCTCAACGCGTTAAGTCAGCATCGATTCCCAAATTGTCGTCGTGCCGCCCGGCGACCCCGCATGCGTTTCTGGCGTGGGCCGGAATTGCATGCAGATTGGCTTGACTCACCTCTGATCGACGTTGGCGGAGTAAGCGTGGGTTGGTCGGATGAAAAGACGATCAATGAATAGGTTTCCCTTAGCATCTTTGCCAAACTTGGCGCGGCCCCCTCAAGCCTCCACCCCCGTCCACTCCTGCTCCCGCAACTTCGCCCGCAGCCTCGCGACCGCCTGGCTATGCAACTGGCAAACCCGCGACTCGCTGACTTCCATCACCGCGCCGATCTCTCGCAGATTCAGCCCGCGCTCGTAATACAAGCTCATCAGCAGCTTCTCGCGCTCCGGCAGCCGATCGATAGCCTCGATCAACGCGCCGCGCAGGCTGTCATCGAGCAACGCCGACAGCGGGTCCGATCGATCCACGCAATGTCGATCCAGGAACGGTTCGTCGTCCGCCGAGCGGTCGAAGTCTTCGTAATAGATCAACTGGCTGCCGTGCAAGTCCTGCAGCATCGACTGATACTCGTCTAGCGGCAGCTGCATATGCTCGGCGATTTCCGTCTCGCTCGCCGAACGGCCAAGGCTCTGCTCGACCTTGTGCACCGCCGATTCCACTTCGCGCGACGTCTTGCGCATGCTGCGCGGCAGCCAGTCGTTCGCGCGCAGTTCATCGAGCATCGCGCCGCGAATGCGCTGGCTCGCATACGTCTCGAACTGCGCACCCTGATCTTCCTTGTAACGGCTCGCCGCATCCAACAGGCCGATCATGCCGGCCTGAATCAGATCGTCGAGGTCGACGCTCGCCGGCATCTTGGCGACGAGCTGCAGCCCCAGCCGGCGAACGAGCGGCGCATAGCGCGTCAACACGTCGGACTGCGAGAGTTTGCCTTGGGCGTTGTACATCTGGGTCACCTTTGTCTTGATCACATCGACGCCGTGCTGCTCAATGCATGGCCGGGAAACATCGACGCCCTTCGCGCCACTTCCCGCCCGCCCTTGTCAGACTCGCCATCCAAAAACTGCATTTCGTTTTCAACTTCAGCATCACGGGCAGCCGGCGTGGAACGCACCGGCCAGTGCAGAAGCTCCGCCGCAATCTGGCGATAGTCGCGCGCCGCAGCCGTAGCCGGAAACGCCTCTACCACCGAACGCGACAGCTCCCTCGCCCGAGTAATGCGCGCATCCTCGGACACATACCCCGCCTGCACGAGCGCCACCGCCAGATACCGGCTCGCCACGCCCGACAGGTTGTCGAACGCGACCGCCGCGTCGGCCGGGTTCTGCACGTGATTGATCAGCACGCGGAACTGTCCGATCGCATGCGCGTAGTGCAGACGCTTCATGCACGCATACGCCTCGGTGATCGCCGGCGCAGCCGCCCGCGTGACGATCAGGAAGTCATGCGCCTGCGCCGCAAGCGACGACAGCGCGCCATGCCGATCCAGTTGCGTATCGATCAGCACGATGTCCGCCGGTCCGTCGAGCAACCCGCGGCACTGCGCGGCGTCGTGACTCACGCGCTCCTCGCGGGGCGCGGCGATCAGCGAAAAGCCGAGCGGCGTGCGCGTGACGACGTCCTGCAACGTGTGGCGGCCGGACATCACCGCACTCATCGCCTGCGATCCGGAAAGCCCCGCCATGCGGCTCACCGATGTTCCGTTCTGCCGCTCGTCGATGACGAGCACATCCTTGCCATGCACGGCCAGCGCCGCGCCGAGATTCACCACCGCCGACGTGCAACCGATGCCCGCCGGTCCGCCCGCGACCGCCACCACGCGCGAGCCTGCACGCGTCAGGAGCCGTCTCAGGCCTTCAGCCTGGTCGAGCACGAGCTTATCCAAAGCGAACCTCATGGAGTTCAGCCGCGGCACGCGCGGACAATGCGGACAACAGCGCCGGCACTTCCTCGTCCTGCGGCACGAACGGCGAGCCGTCGCGCGGAATGCAGAACGCGCTTTTGATCAGGAACCGCTTGGTCGCCACGTACAGGTTTTCCGGCACCTTCTGTCCGGTCGATACGTAATGCACCGGCAGCTTGTAGCGGATGACCGTATCGAGCACGCCGCCGAGGTTCGTCGCTTCATCGAGCTTGGTCAGGATGCAGCCCGCGAGCGGCGGCTGATCGGCCGCGCTCTTGTAGGCCTGCACGACTTCGTTGAGCGTGTCGCCGTGGCTCGTCGCGTTCAGCAGCAACAGGCGCTGCACCGGATGACCCGCGCCGCACAGCATCGAAATCTGATCGGACACCGTGCGATCCCGCTGGCTCATGCCGATCGTGTCGATCAGCACGATGTGCTTGTTGCGCAGCTCCGAAAGCGCGAGTTGCAGATCGGCCGCGTCCTTCACCGCGTGCACCGAGACGCCGAGAATCTTGCCGAAGATGCGCAACTGCTCGTGCGCGCCGATCCGGTAGCTGTCCGTCGTCAGCAGCGCGACCTTGCTTGCGCCGAAGCGCATCACGCAGCGCGCGGCGAGCTTCGCGGTGGTCGTCGTCTTGCCGACGCCCGTCGGGCCCATCAGCGCGAACACGCCGCCACGTTCCATCAGCGCGTCTTCGCTCGCCATCACCGGCAGGTTCGATTCGAGCACCTGCTGCACCCATTCGAGCGCGTGCTCGGCGTTTTCCATTTCCGGCAAGTTGTCGACGATCATGCGCACGAGTTGCGCGGAGAAGCCCGCGGCGAACAGGTGCTTGGTCAGCGCGGCGTTGCTCGGCATGCGGCGCTGGCGATCGCCCCACAGCAGGCCGGAGAACTGTTCTTCCATCATCGAGCGCATCGACGACAGCTCGTTCATCACCGTATCGTTGACGACCTGCTCCATGCGCGCACGAATCGCCTCGGTGACGACAGCCGCCGCATTCGCGGGCAAGCCTTCGAACGCACCTTCAGCCGATGCCGGCGATGCTTCCGCTTGCGGCGCGCTTGCGTTGATCTTCTGCGCGGCGCGGCGTGCGGCGACTTGCGCGGCTTCGCGCGCCCACTCGGGCGTGTCCACCTTCGGTTGCGCGGCCTGGCGCAGCACGTAGCTCGCCGTCTCCGGCTTGTCGGCGGCTTGCGCTTTGGGCGGCACCGGCACGCCCATGCCGCGTGCAATTGCCGACGATGCCGTCAGCGGCCGATTCGACGGCGTCGCGGCCTGCTCGGCGATGCGTCGCGCATGCTCGATCAGCCACGGATTCGAATCGGCCAGCGTGCGGGATGCTTCGTCGGCGGGTGCTTCGTCGGCTGCGTCGGCATCGGCGTCGGGCTTCGCGCCGAACACGGACGAGAACACATCGCCGCTCGCATAGGGATTCGGTGCGGCGTGCTTGGCCGCAGCGGCTGCTGCCTGCGCCAGCGCGGCGCGCGGCGTGGCGCTCGCGAACGTCGCGGGCGCGGCCAGCTCTTGCGCTTTCGGCGAGATCGACGCGATATCGCTGTCCGCGCAACCGGCGATCTCCACGGAACCATCGTCCAGCGTACGGTTCGACAGCACGATTGCATCGGGGCCAAGCGCTTCCCGAACCTGTCGCAGTGCGTCGCGGCTGTTCGCGCCAATGAATTTACGGATGTTCAAACTTGCCCCCGATGAGGAATGACTGCGATCTTTGCGAGGCGGGCGTCGCCGGATGTTTCGACGTGTCCGCTTTCAGTGAAGCCATTATTGCGAAGAAGCGCCTGCGTCTATCGCTGGATAAGGGGTGTGAAAAAGGGGTATTTCGGCTGATGGAGCAGATCGCGGTAAAGATTCGGCTCGCCGTGCCGACCACGGCGTAAGCTATAGGGCGCTTTTCCGCCAACCAGAACCGACAGGAGACTTTTACGCATGGCGTCCGATGTTTCCCCCGCTTCCACTCAAACCACCGGCGCGCGTCTCGTCGTCGATGCGCTCGTGCAACACGGCGTCGAGCGCGTGTTCTGCGTGCCCGGCGAGAGCTTTCTCGCCGTGCTCGATTCGCTGCACGACGAAACTGAACAGATTCAGACCATCGTGTGCCGCCACGAGGCGGGCGCGGCGAACATGGCCGAAGCGGTCGGCAAGCTGACCGGCCGGCCCGGCGTCGCGATCGTCACGCGCGGGCCGGGCGCGACGCACGCATCCATCGGCGTGCACACCGCGTATCAGGATTCGACGCCGATGATCCTGCTCATCGGCCAATGCGCGCGCGACCACATGGATCGCGAGGCGTTTCAGGAGATCGACTATCGGCGCATGTTCGGGCAGATGGCGAAGTGGGTCGCGCAGATCGACGATCCGCGCCGCGTGCCTGAATACATGAGTCATGCGTTCCACGTCGCGACGGCGGGGCGTCCGGGGCCGGTCGTGCTCGCGCTGCCCGAGGACATGCTGACCGAAGCCTGCGATGCCGCGCCCGCCGCGCCGCGTTATCAGCGGGTGGCCGCATCGCCCGCGCCGGCGCAGATGGAACGGCTGCGCGACCTGCTCGCCCATGCGAAGAAGCCGTTCGTGATCGCGGGCGGCAGCGGCTGGACGGAAGCCGCCACGCAGGACTTCGCGCGTTTCATCGAGCGATGGCAGTTGCCGGCCGGCTGCGCCTTCCGCTTTCAGGACACGCTGAACAACGAGCATCCGAACTATGCGGGCGATGTCGGCCTCGGCATCAATCCGGCGCTCGCTGCCCGCGTGCGCGACGCCGATGTCCTCTTCGTGCTCGGCCCGCGCATGGGCGAATCGACGACGGGCGGCTACACGCTGCTCGATATCCCGAAGACGAAGCAGACGCTCATCCACGTGCATCAGGGCGCGGAAGAATTGGGACGCGTCTATAGCGCGGATTTGCCGATCGTGTCGGGCATGCCGGAAATCGCTTCGATGCTCGCGGCGCTCGAACCGCCCGCTGCGATCGCGTGGACGGGAGCCGCCGAGGCCGCGCACGCCGCGTACCTCGAATGGCGCAAGCCCAGGCCGATGATGGGCGATGTCCAGCTCGGCGAGATCATGCGCGCGCTCGCCGAACGGCTGCCCGCCGACGCCATTCTCACGAACGGCGCGGGGAATTACGCAACGTGGCTGCATCGGCACTATTCGTATCGGCACTTCCGCTCGCAGGTCGCACCGACGAGCGGCGCGATGGGCTACGGCGTGCCCGCCGCCATCGCCGCGAAGTCGCTGTATCCGGATCGCACGGTGATCGCCTTCGCCGGCGACGGCTGCTTCATGATGGCGAGCCACGAAATCGCCACGGCGATGCAGTATCGGCTGGCAGTGATTTTCGTCGTCGTGAACAACGCTCAATACGGCACGATCCGCATGCATCAGGAGCGGCACTACCCGCATCGCGTGCATGGGACGGGGCTGACCAATCCGGATTTCGTCGCGTATGCGCGCGCGTTCGGGGCGCACGGCGAACGGGTCGAGACGACCGACCAGTTCATGCCCGCGTTCGATCGCGCCGTGGAATCCGGGCTGCCCGCGGTCATCGAGATTCGCATTCCACAGGATCAGAGCACGCCGGCGGCGACGCTGGAGCAGGTTCGTCAGCAAGGCAAGCGTTGACCGCGAGCTTTCGATTTGCTTGCTCTTAACCCCCGGTGGCAGTAGAGTAATCCGCTCGAAATTACTGGGGGTTAGCGATGCTCAAGATTCTTGCGGTTGCATTGGCGCTGGGCTTCTCCGGTGCGGCGTTCGCGAAAGCGGACTGCACGGCGCATCCGAAAGGCGAGTGGATGAAGGAATCGGATGCGAAGGCCAAGATCGAGTCGCAGGGCTACAAGATCCGCAAGTTCAAGGTCGATGGCAACTGCTACGAAATTTACGGTCGCGACAAGGACGGCAAGAAAGTCGAGATTTACTACGACACCAAAACGCTGGATGTCGTGAAGTCCGAAGTCGACTGAGCACGCTGTTTGTCATGTCGATGCGCGTAAAGGTCTGGGACATCTGGGTGCGGCTGACGCACTGGGCGGTCGCGGGCATCGTCGTGTGGAATCTTTTCGGGCCGACGGATTCCACGCATCGGCTGCTGGGGTACATCGCGGCGGGACTCGTGGTCGCGCGCATCGTGTGGGGGTTCATCGGCTCGGCGAATGCGCGCTTCTCGGCGTGGTGGCCGACACCGGCGCGTCTTCGCGAATATTTCCGCTCCCTTGCGGCGGGCCGGCCGCTGCATCATCAATCGCACAATCCGCTCGGCGGCTTGATGGCGCTCTTTCTGTGGCTTGTGGTCCTCGCGCTCGGCGTGTCGGGATGGCTCATGCGGCTCGATGCCTTCTGGGGCGAAGACTGGCCCCAGCAGATTCATACGTGGCTCTCCCTCGTCATCGAGATCTTCGCTTGCGTGCATATCGCGGCGGCCGTGCTGATGACCGTCTGGACGCGTGAGGAACTCATTCGCGCGATGGTGACGGGGTATAAGCGGGTCAACAAGCCGTTGGAATAGCCGTTTGGCGGCGCGGTCAGCATTTGCCCGCGAGATTCAAACGACCACCTCCATGCAAAACGGCCCGGCCGCTTGCGCGAACCGGGCCGTTCCAACACTCAAGGCGAAAGCCTAAGCCTTACTTGCCGCCCACGCTCTGCAGCGTCGTCCACTTGCCGCCGACGACCTTGTACAGCGTGATGCCGCCGTTCTTCAGATCGCCCTTGGCGTCATACGACAGATGCTTCGCCGTCACGCCTTGCATGTCGGTCTTCGCGAGCATCGGCAGGTACTTCGCCGGGTCCGTCGAGTTGGCCGCCTTCATTGCGGTGAACATGGCCATCGCGCCGTCATACGCGTACGGCGAGTACGTCTGCACTTCTTCGTTGAAGCGCTTCTTGTACTTCGCTTCGTATGCCGCGCCGCCCGGCATTTCGTTCATCGGCAGGCCAGCCAGCGATGCCACCGTGCCGTCGGCCGCGTCACCCGCGATCTTCAGGAACGTGTCGGTCTTGACCATTTCGCCGGCCATCAGCGGAGCGCGGAAGCCCAGCGTCTTCATCTGCTTGGCCATCGGGCCGGCTTGCGAATCGGCGCCGCCGTAGTAGACGAGGTCCGGGTTCGTCGCCTTGATCTTCGTCAGAATCGCCTTGAAGTCGACAGCCTTGTCGTTCGTGAACTCGCGATCGACGATCGCGCCGCCCGCCGACTTCGCCGCCTTCTCGAACTGGTCGGCAAGACCCTGGCCGTAGGCCGTGCGGTCATCGACGATGGCGATCTTCTTGACCTTCAGGTTCTTCACCGCGAACTCGCCCGCGACCGAACCTTGCTGCGTGTCCGACGTCATCATGCGGAACGTGGTCTTGAAGCCCTGCGTCGTGTATTCCGGCGCGGTGGCCATCGCGATTTGCGGAATGCCCGCGTTCGCGTAGATGCGCGAAGCCGGAATGGTCGTGCCCGAGTTGAAGTGACCGAGCATGCCCTTGATGCCGTCATCGACCAGCTTCTGCGCGACGGTCGTGCCCGTGCGCGGGTCGGCCTGATCGTCCGCCGAATCCAGCACGATGCGAACCGGCTTGCCGCCGATCACCGGCTTCGTCGCGTTGAAGTCTTCGACGGCCAGCGTGATGCCGTTCTCGAAGTCCTTGCCGTAGTGCGCTTGCGCGCCGGTCATCGGACCCGCGAAACCGACCTTCACGTCTTCGACTTGCTGTGCAACTGCCGTCCCCGCCAGCGACAGGCCAGCGAGCGTCAGGGCTGCTGCCAGCTTGTTCATCGTGTACTTCATAGCTTCTCCTAGTACCAGTGTGGATGGCAGCTTCTGCCGGGATCGCCGTGCTGGCTGCCGTTTGTTTGAATTTGTTGAATCGAGCGCCGCGAAAGTCTCAACCGATCGTCATCAAATTCGCATTGCCGCCCGCCGCCGCTGTGTTCACGCTCACCGAGCGTTCCGTCAGCAGACGTTCGAGCGCGTAGTCTTCGCCGTCGTGGCCCGCGTCGGCAAAGGTGCCCGCCGCCACGCCCTGCACCGATACGATCGGCCCCGGACGCTTGGCGATTTCCTTCACGAGCGACAGCAGTTCATCGCTGTCGCCCTCGAACAGCACGGCATCGAAGCCGGCTGCGGGATCTTTCCTCACTGCTGCATGGCCCTTCAGCGACGCCGGCAGCGACGCCACCAGCTGCTCGCCCGCCGGCCCCGCGAAGAGCGCCTTGTTGCCCGTCGCCAGCACGGCAGCCAGCTGCGCGCGTGCGCCGCTGTCCGTCGACGCCACGCACAGCACCGTGCCGCGCGCGCTCAACGTGTACGTGTTGCGCTCGCCCGTCGGGCCGGCCAGCACCGCCGTGGCGCCCGCCAGCACGTGCTGCAGATAGCCGTCGCAACGCGCGGCGGTCTGCGGATCGCGCTCGCCGATGGCCCAGTCGCGCAATGCGGTCAGGGCGGCGGCAGGTGTGTCGGCGGAAGCCACTTGATCGACGACGAGCGTGCTCGCCAGCGACTTCGGCAGGCCAGTCGGACGCTTCGCCAGCAGGCGCTGCAGATACAGTGCGCCGCCCGCTTTCGGACCCGTGCCCGACAAGCCTTCGCCGCCGAACGGCTGCACGCCGACGACCGCGCCGATCACGTTGCGGTTCACGTAGATGTTGCCCACGTGCGCCCGCGAGATCACATGCGCGATGGTTTCGTCGATGCGCGTATGGATGCCGAGCGTCAGTCCGTAACCCGTCGTACGAATTTGGTCGAGCAGTTTATCAAGAGACGCGCGGCGATAACGCACGACATGCAGCACCGGTCCGAAGACTTCGCGCTTCAGTTCGTCGATGCTTTCCAGTTCAATCAGCGTCGGCGGCACGAAGGTGCCTTGCGCACAGCCTTCCGGCAGCGGCAGTTGCACGACCTTGCGGCCCTTCTCGCGCATCGAGGCGATGTGCGCGTCGATGCTGCGCTTCGCGTCGGCATCGATGACCGGGCCGACATCCACCGACAGCCGGTCCGGATTGCCCACCGCGAGCTGCTTCATCGCGCCGGTCAGCATTTCGAGCGTGCGATCGGCGACATCGTCCTGCAGGCAGAGCACGCGCAGCGCGGAGCAGCGTTGACCGGCGGAATCGAACGATGACTGCATCACGTCCGCGACGACCTGTTCCGCGAGCGCCGACGAATCGACGATCATCGCGTTCTGGCCGCCCGTTTCGGCGATCAGTGGAATCGGACGGCCTTCCGGATCGAGCCGCTCCGACAGCGTCTTGTTGATGAGGCGCGCCACTTCGGTCGAGCCGGTGAACATGACGGCGCGCGTACGGGCATCCGAGACGAGCGCCGCGCCGACGGTTTCGCCGTCGCCCGGCAGCAGTTGCACCGCGCCCGCCGGCACGCCGGCCTCGCGCAGAAGACGCACGGCTTGCGCGGCGATCAGCGGCGTCTGTTCCGCCGGCTTCGCGAGGACCGGATTGCCCGCCGCGAGCGCCGCCGCCACTTGACCCATGAAGATCGCGAGCGGGAAGTTCCACGGGCTGATGCAGACCACCGGGCCGAGCGGACGATGCGTGTCGTTCGAGAACTCCGCGCGAATTTGCGAAGCGTAGTAGCGCAGGAAATCGACGGCTTCGCGAATTTCAGCAATCGCGTTCGGCAGCGACTTCCCGGCCTCGCGGATGATGAGGCCCATCAGCGTGTGCATCTGCGCTTCGAGCAGATCGGCGGCGCGCGAAAGGCAGTCGGCGCGGTCTTCGACGGGCGTCGCCTGCCAGATCGGCGCGGCGGCCACCGCGTTCGCGAGCGCGGCGCTCACCTGTTCCGGCGACGCTTCGATCACGGTCCCGACCACATCGCGATGATCGGACGGATTGCGGATATCGCGGGCGACGCCGTTGGCGGGCGAACCGCCTTCGAGCATCGGCGCGGCCTGCCACGGATGATTGCCGCTCGCCAGCAGCGCCGACGACAGCGACGCCAGCCGATGCTCATTCGACAGATCGAGACCCATCGAGTTGAGGCGCTCGTTGCCGTAAAGGTGACGCGGCAGCGGAATCTTCGCGTGCGGCGCGCCGAGCGGCACGATCCTCTGCGCTTCGTCGATCGGGTCCTGCACGAGATCCTTCACCGGAATCGATTCATCCGCAATCCGGTTCACGAACGACGTGTTCGCGCCATTCTCGAGCAGCCGCCGCACGAGATAAGCGAGCAGCGTTTCGTGCGTGCCGACCGGCGCGTACACGCGGCACGGACGGTTCAGCTTGTCGCGGCCTGCGACTTCTTCGTAGAGCGGCTCGCCCATGCCGTGCAGGCACTGGAACTCGTACTGGCCCGGATAGTAGTTCTGGCCCGCCAGGTGATAGATGGCTGACAGCGTGTACGCGTTGTGCGTCGCGAATTGCGGATACACCGCGTCGGGCGCGGCGAGGAGCTTCTTCGCGCACGCGAGATACGAAATGTCGGTGTAGATCTTGCGCGTATAGACCGGATAGCCTTCGAGGCCGTCCACTTGTGCGCGCTTGATTTCGGTATCCCAGTACGCGCCCTTCACGAGACGAATCATCAAACGATGACGGCTGCGGCGCGCGAGATCGATCAGATAGTCGATCACGAACGGGCAGCGCTTCTGATAACCCTGCACCACGAAGCCGATGCCGTTCCAGCCCGCGAGTTCGGGGTCGAAGCACAGGGCTTCGAGCAGATCCAGAGACAGTTCGAGACGATCCGCCTCTTCAGCGTCGATGTTCAGCCCGATGTCATAGCGGCGCGCGAGTTGCGCCAGTGCGCGCACGCGCGGCAGCAATTCGGTCATCGTGCGTTCCTGCTGCGAACGCGAGTAACGCGGGTGCAGCGCGGAGAGCTTGATCGAGATGCCGGGGCCTTCGTAGATGCCGCGCCCGCCCGCCGCCTTGCCGATGGCGTGAATCGCCTGCTCGTAGGAGGCGTAGTAGCGCTGTGCGTCTTCCTCGGTCGTCGCGGCTTCGCCGAGCATGTCGTACGAGTAGCGGAAACCGCGTGCTTCGAATTTGCGGCTGTTCGCGAGCGCTTCGGAGATGGTCTCGCCGGTGACGAACTGCTCGCCCATCAGGCGCATCGCCATGTCGACGCCCTTGCGGATCAGCGGCTCGCCGCCCTTGCCGATCATGCGCGTCAGCGCCGACGACAGGCCCGCTTCGCTGTTCGTCGTGACGAGCTTGCCGGTGATCATCAGGCCCCACGTCGCCGCGTTCACGAACAACGACGGCGCCTGGCCCATGTGCGAACGCCAGTCGCCCTTGCTAATCTTGTCGCGGATGAGCGCGTCGCGGGTCGCGCGATCGGGAATGCGCAGCAGCGCTTCGGCGAGGCACATCAGCGCCACGCCTTCCTGACTCGACAGCGAGAACTCGTGGATCAGCCCTTCGACGCCGCCGCCCGTGCTCTTCGCACGCAGCGCCTCGACGAGCTTCGTCGCGAGCTTTTCGGTTTCTGCCGCGACGTTGGCGGGCAAACGCGCCTGACCGATCAGGAACGGCACGCACTCCGGCTCCGGCCGCCGATACGCCGCCGTGATCGCCGCGCGCAGCACCGATTGCGGCTGCACGTTTTGCGCGAAGTCGAGGAACGGATGCGGCGCGCCGTCTTCATCGGTGTCGACGGTGGCTGCGTCGGTCATATCGGATGCGCCGTTCGCGCCCGACAATTCCGGCGGAAGCTGGCCGTGCTCGATACGTTCGAGATAGGCGAAGATCGCCTGCTTGATGAGCCAGTGCGGGGTGCGTTCCAGTCGGGTCGCGGCGTCTTTCAGCCGGGACCGCAGCAAATCGTCGACTTTCACGCCAAGGGTTGTGCTCGCCATATTTCCTTCGTTTGCCGGTCGGGCCTACCCGGCGAAAGACTAAAAAGTTGGCGAATCGTACCCCGCTGATTTAAAAGGTGCAACCGGCGTTTTAGGCGGGGTTGCACCACCGTCGAGCTCTTTACCGGCAAGGTTTTGCGCGGTGAAACGCGCCGCTGGCGGAAGGCGGAATCTGCCTAGTACTTTCCCTAACTCAAGTTTTTTGGGATAAAGCCCTAAGTAAATGCATCTCCGCAGCCGATATAACGACCGAGGCCCGCCGCCGGCGCGGCTTGAGGCTACGGGGAGAAGAGCAGCATGAGCACTTGGATGTGGATTGTCGGCGTCTGGATCGTTTTCGCGGCCTGCGTCGTGTTGTTCATTCGCGGTGCATCGCCGCGCACGGATGCGGTCGATGAATCGCGCGATGAGGTGGCGCCCGCGCCGAACGACCGGTCGCGCGTGAACGGAGTGTGATCGCGCTCAGACGTCGAGCGGATCGACTTCGACGTTCCAGCGCAACACGCCTTTGAGCGTGCGCAGGATGGGTTGCCACGCGCGCAACGCGGACTGCAGCGCGCCCCGCGATCCGCTTTCCAGCAGCAACTGGGCGCGATGCACGTTGAACACCTTCACGATCGTGAGCGGCACCGGATCGTAGACCGTCACGCGATCCGCGCCCGGCAACGGTGCGAATGCCGCGGCGGCATCTTCGAGAAAAGCGATGGCCGCCTCGAGCGTGCGGCCTTCGGCGCGCAGCATCGCCTGATAGACGAACGGCGGCAGGCGGGCGTCGCGCCGCTCCGCGAGCGTCGCGTTCGCAAAGCCGACATAGTCTTGCCGGGATAAGGCCAGATACAGCGCGTGGCGTGGATAGCGCGTCTGAATCAGCACTTCGCCCGGCAGACCGGCGCGGCCCGCGCGTCCGCTGACCTGCGTGAGCTGCGCGAAAAGCCGCTCGCTTGCGCGGAAGTCGTGGGAAAACAGCGCGGTGTCCGCGTTCAGCACCCCGACCAGCGTCACGCGGCGGAAGTCGTGGCCCTTCGCGATCATCTGCGTGCCGACGAGAATATCGACTTCGCCGGCGTGGACATCGGAGAAAAGCGCCTGCGCGCTGCCTTTGCGGCGCGTACTGTCGGCGTCGATACGCAACACCCGCGCGCCCGGCACCACGCTCGCGAGCGTTTCCTCGACGCGCTGCGTGCCGCGTCCCATTGGCGCGATATCGACGTTGCCGCATTCCGGACACGACTTCGGAATGCGCGATTCCCAGCCGCAATGGTGGCAACGCAGCGCGCGCTCGGGCTTGTGAAGCACGGCATACGCGCTGCAGCGCGGACAGCCCGCAACCCAGCCGCACGCTTCGCAAGACAGGATCGGCGCATAGCCGCGACGATTCAGGAAGACGAGGCTTTGCTCGCCGCGCTCGAGCCGCGATTGCAATGCGCTGATGAGCGGCCCCGACAGTCCATCGACGGAAGCGCGCCCGCGCCGGTGTTCCTCTTCGAGATCGACGAGCCGCACCGCCGGCAGCACGGCCTCCGCGACGGCGCGGCGCGTGAGCGTCAGGCGCGTGTAGCGGCCCTGCTCGGCCTGCCACCAGGTTTCGAGCGATGGCGTCGCGGAGCCGAGCACCACCGGAATATCCAGTTGCTTCGCGCGATAGACCGCCAGATCGCGCGCCGAATAGCGCAGCCCCTCTTGCTGCTTGTACGCGGGGTCGTGTTCTTCATCGACGACGATCATCGCGAGTTGCGGCGCCGACGCGAGAATCGCGAGCCGCGTGCCGAGCACGATGCGCGCGCTGCCCGTATGCGCCGCTAGCCAGTTCCGCGCGCGCTCGCCTTCGGCCAGGCCGCTGTGCATCGTCACGATGGAACCTTCGGCAAGCGCGGCGAAGCGCGAGCGGAAGGCGGCTTCGAACTGCGGCGTCAGGTTGATTTCCGGCACGAGGACGAGCGCTTGCGCGTCCGGCCGCGCGGCGAGCAGTTCGGCGAGCGCGTGCAAATAGACTTCCGTCTTGCCGCTGCCCGTTACGCCGTGCAGCAGGAACGGCGCGAAGCCTTGCGCGGCAGCGATCGCTTCGACCGCTTCGCGTTGTTCATCGGTGAGTTGGGGCAAGGGCGCTGCGCCCATCGGGGACGCTTGCGGCTGCGGCGTTTCAGGCGCTGCACGTTCGACCCAGCCACGCTCGAGCCACTCGTCCAGGATCGCGGCGGCTTTCGGGTGGACCGCGCGTGCATCCGATAAACCGAGGGACGTTTCTGTTGCCACGGCGTCGGCGAGGCGGCGAAGCGCCGTTGCGCGTGCAGGCAGCGCGTCGTGCATTTCGGCGCGGCCGGACGGCAGCAGAACGAAGCGCGGCTCCACCGCCAGAAGCCGCTCCCAGCGCGAAGCATCGCGCAAGGCTTGCGGCAGTGCGGGCAATGCGACTTCGCCGAGGCCGCGCTGGTAGTAATCCGCCGCGAAGCCGGCCAGCGCGATCCATTGCGTCGAGAGTGGCGGGCAGTCGACGCAGATTCTGCTGACGCTGCGCAGCTTGCTGGCCGGTACATCGCTGGTAGACGCGATTTCGCAGATCAGCCCGACGACCTCGCGTCTTCCGAATGGCACGAGCACGAGCATGCCGGGAGCCGGTTCGTGCGGTAGAGCGTATCGATAGTCGAACAGCACGGGCATCGGCTGGTCGACGGCGACGCGCACGAATACGTCGATCATCGTGTGCCGTGCGCGTCGGCAGCCGCCGCGAGGCCGTCCCACGGCCGCCTAAGCCCGGACGGGACGAAGTTAAAGTGGAACGTCAGAAACGCCTGTAAGTAAGCGATTTTTTTTGGTTTTGCAGTGCTTTCCACAGGCCTGTGGATAACTTTGTTGAGAAGTGGGCTGTGCTTCGCCGGAATCAATGTCACGGATCGCTTATGTGCGTCTGCCCACATTTCGGACAAAGCTCAGTAAAGTTGTTTTAAAACAGTCACTTGCCTTGCGAATAGAGCCGATTTATGGACGGCCCCGGCTCATATGTCTGATGGCGCGACGCAACGAACAAAATGTGCATAAGTCGATCTTGACATCCCGGCAGGCCGCGAAGGGCGGGCGTTACGGATGACGCTGCACCGCAGCATCGCCCGGTCGGGAATCACGCGGCGCGCATCGCGCGGCTGTGCTTGTGGACTTCGTCGACCAACTCGGCGACGTGATCCGGCGGCGTGAACTGCGAAATGCCGTGGCCGAGATTGAAAACGTGGCCCGGAAAATTCCCGAAACTGTCGAGCACGCCGCGCGCTTCGGCGCGAATTGCCTCGGGCGGCGCGAAGAGCACGGCCGGATCGATGTTGCCCTGAAGCGCCACGCGGCCGCCGACACGCTCGCGCGCGACGCCGAGGTTCACCGTCCAGTCGAGGCCGACCGCGTCCACGCCCGTTGCGGCGATCTCTTCGAGCCACAGCCCGCCGCCCTTCGTGAACGTGATGACCGGCACGCGTTCGCCGTCGTGCTCGCGCTTCAGCCCCGCGACGACCTTCGTAATGTAGTCGAGCGAGAAGCGCTGGTAAGCGCCATCGGCGAGCGCACCGCCCCACGTGTCGAAGATCATCACCGCTTGCGCGCCCGCTTCGATCTGCGCGTTCAGATACGCGGTCACCGCTTGCGCGTTCACGTCGAGAATGCGATGCATCAGGTCGGGCCGGGCGTAAGCCATGGACTTCACGGTTCGATGATCGTCCGAGCCGCCGCCTTCGACCATATAGCAGGCGAGCGTCCACGGACTGCCGGAGAAGCCGATCAGCGGCACTTTCTGGCGGCCTTGCGCGTCCGTCAGCGCGCGGCGAATCTGGCTCACGGCATCGGTGACGTAGCGCAACGTGGCGTCGATGTCCGGCACGGCGAGGCGCTTCACGTCGTCTTCCGTACGCACGGTGCGCTCGAAGCGCGGGCCTTCGCCCTGCACGAAGTTCAAGCCGAGGCCCATCGCGTCGGGGACCGTCAGGATGTCGGAAAACAAAATGGCGGCGTCGAGCGGAAAGCGTTCGAGCGGTTGCAGCGTCACTTCGGTGGCGAAATCAGGATTCTTCGCGAGTCCGAGGAAACTGCCGGCGCGCGCCCGCGTCGCGTTGTACTCGGGCAAGTAGCGGCCAGCCTGGCGCATTAGCCAGATCGGCGTGTAGTCGGTCGGCTGGCGCAGCAGCGCACGCAGGAAGGTGTCGTTGAGAAGAGTCTGTGCCACGTCGCTCGGTGCTGAAGCCAGAAGAGAATCGCCCATTCTACCGGACCGGCTGCCCGTTTCCGCAGCAGCGCGGCGGCAAATCCGCGCGGATCGGCGTCTTTTCGAGATGATTCTCAGACGACCGCGTGCTCGCTATGATCGATGGCCGCCTCGTCGTCACAACAACAATCAGGAGCATCGATGAAACGCACGTCCTTCAGTCTCGCCGCGGGTGCAGTCGCGTGGTCGGTTTTCGTATCGGGCGTCGCGTGCGCCCAGACGGTTCAGGCGGGCAGCGTCGCGCAAGCCGCGCCCGCGTCCGCACCGGTCGCCTCGCGACTCGATGATGTCCTCGCGCGCCACACGCTGCGCGTCTGCACGACCGGCGATTACAAGCCGTACTCGTTCCTCAAGCCGGATGGGCAATTCGAAGGCATCGACATCGACCTCGCGGACAGCCTCGCGAAGTCGCTCGGCGTGAAGGCCGAGTACGTGAAGACGTCGTGGTCGAACCTGATGAACGATTTCATCGCGAAATGCGATATCGCCGTCGGCGGCGTGTCGACGACGCTAGACCGGCAGAAGCGCGCGTTCTTCACCGCGCCGTACATGGAAGACGGGAAGACGCCGATCGTGCGTTGCGCCGACGTCGACAAGTATCAGACCGTCGCGGCGATCGATCAGCCCGGCGTGCGGACGATCGTCAATCCCGGCGGCACGAACGAGCGCTTCGCCAAGCAGTTCTTTTCACACTCGCAGTTGATCGAGTACCCGGACAACGTGACGATCTTCAAGCAGATCCTCGACGGCCACGCCGATGTGATGGTCACCGATGCCTCCGAGACGCTGCTGCAACAGAAGCTCAATCCCGGCCTGTGCTCGGTGCATCCCGACAAGCCGTTTCAGTTCGGCGAGAAGGCGTATCTGCTGCCGCGCGGGGATGTCGCGTGGCAGCAGTACGTCGATCAGTGGCTGCATCTGACGCGGTCGACGGGCGAGTTTCAGGCTGTCGTCGACAAGTGGCTGAAGTAGCCTTTCACCGCTCGGCGCGCAGCAACGCGCCTGCGCGTTCGCCAATCTTCTGCAGCCAGCCGAGCGCCGCGTCGGACTGGGTATGCAGGCGCCCAAATCCGTGCGTCATGTCCCTGGCGTCGATTACTTCGACGGGACCGCCGTTCGTTTCGAGGAAGCGTTTGAGCTCGAAAGCGTCGTCGTAGAGCGGATCGTAAGCGGCCGCGACGATCAGCGCGCGCGCCGGCGTGCGCTCGAACGGCTCGGCAAGGGGAAAGGCGCGGACGTCGTGATCGCCGGGCGTGACGCCCGACAGGAACTGCGTCCAGTACCACTTCATCTCGTCGTTCGTGAGTCCGGGGCCGTTTGCATTCGCGATGCAACTCGGACTCTCGAATTGCCGCCGCATGACCGGATAAAGCAGCAGTTGCAGGCCGACGAGACCCGCCACGCGCTCGTTCGCGCCGCGCGCCGCGACGACCGCCAGGTGCGCGCCCGCGCTGTCGCCGCCGACGCCCAGCCGATCCGTCGCGAAGCCCAGCCGCGAGCGATGCTCCGCGAACCAGATCAGCGCATCGAGCGCGTCGTCGCAAGGCGCGGGAAACGGATGCTCGGGCGCGAGGCGGTAATCGACGCTCGCCACCGCGCACTGTGCGTCGCGGGCAAGGCGGCCGACGAGCGCGTCGTGCGTGTCGATATCGCCGACGACCCAGCCTCCGCCATGAAAATAGACGAGCAGCGGCAGCGGACCACTCGTCGGACGCGGCCTATAAATGCGCGCCGCAAGCGTCCGTTCTTGTAAAACAATGTCAATGTCCTCGACGGTCACAGCGTTGTCACGTTCGCGTGCGTACGCCTGCGCCACGGCCTTGAACCGCTCACGTATCGCGGGTGCGCCGGCGTCAGGTGCGAGCGGCGGAAACGCCTCGGCGACATCGTGGTAATAGCGGTGCAAAGCTGCGTCAATGGTCATGCGAGTCTCCAATAGAATTGGTTATGGGAATCGAACGAGTGTGTAGGCTTTTTCTAATCGATTTCTTCCGTGCACACGTGCTATTTTTCTGAGGATTTGCAATTTAGCGCGTGGGCCGAAAAGCGGTATTTTGACGCGTAAGTGCGGCGACAGAATAAATCGGCGGAATAACCGAGAATATTTGCAAGACAAAAGGCGCATTCGCGCGAGATTGTTTATCGGCCCCTTGTCCGGCGCGGGTTACAACCTGAAACACTTTGTTACGCCGATCCAGATTCAATTCGCCCACAATCTGTTCAAACGGTTTCAACACGGATGGATTCGAACGCGCAGTGCAAATGCCGCGCGTTTGGGTGGTCGGCGAAGGTCGGCGCTCTTCCAGGGACATCGGTGTTGGGATCGTTCTTCGATTTAAAAATCGAAGTCTCCCACAGCTGGTCTCCTCGCGCTAACCCCGTAGCGTGTGGTTTTTAGCGGGCTCCAGGCCCGCTTTTTTTTCGCCTGAACAAACGTTTGCGATTGTCGCGCGGACGTTTGTCCCATGACAGAAGGGAGCGCCTGCGCGCTCCCTTTGTCTTTTCCGTCGTTCTAGGCCGAACCGCTTATGCGGTCTTGGACTCCGCCAGCTTGAGTTCGTCGATCATGCGTGCCCGCATCACGAACTTCTGCGCTTTCCCGGTGACCGTCATCGGCAGTTCATCGACGAAGCGGATATATCGCGGGATCTTGTAATGGGCGATTTGTCCTTGGCAAAATGCGCGGATATCCTCTTCGCTCGCCTGTTCGCCGGGGCGCACGACGACCCACGCGCACACTTCCTCGCCATACTTTTCGTCCGGCACGCCGAAGACCTGCACGGACTGAATCTTCGGGTGACGGAAGAGAAACTCCTCGATTTCGCGCGGATACACATTCTCGCCACCGCGTATGACCATGTCCTTCAGGCGGCCGACGATGTTGCAGTAGCCTTCGGCGTCGATGGTCGCGAGGTCGCCGGTATGCATCCAGCCGTCGATGATTGCTTCGCGCGTCTTTTCGTCATCGCCCCAATAGCCTTTCATCACCGAATAGCCGCGCGTGCACAGCTCGCCGGTCTCGCCGACCGGCACGATGTCTCCGAGCGGATCGACGATCTTCACCTCCAGATGGGGCTGAATGCGCCCGACGGTCGTCGTGCGCTTGTCGAGCGGATCGGTGGTCGAGCTCTGGAAAGACACGGGGCTGGTCTCCGTCATGCCATACGCGATCGTGATTTCGGCGAGATGCATCGTTGAAACGACGCGCTTCATCGTCTCGATCGGACACGGCGAACCCGCCATGATGCCCGTACGCAGGCGACTGAGATCGTATTTCGCGAAGTCCGGGTGATCCAGTTCCGCGATGAACATCGTCGGCACGCCATGCAGCGCGGTGCAGCGTTCTTCGTGGACGGCGGCGAGCGTCGCGGCCGGATCGAACGCTTCGCCGGGGAAGATCATCGCCGCGCCGGTCGAAACGCACGCCAGCACCGCCAGCACCATGCCGAAGCAGTGATACAGCGGCACCGGAATGCACAAGGAGTCTTCCTCGGTCAGCCGCATCGCCATCGCGATGTATCGCGCGTTGTTGACGATATTCCGATGCGTCAGCGTCGCGCCCTTCGGATTGCCGGTCGTGCCGCTCGTAAACTGGATGTTGATCGCGTCGTCCGGAGCGAGCTTCGCTTCGAGCGCGTCGAGGTTCGCCGTGTCGACAGCGGCACGGCCTTTCGCCATCACGTCTTCGAAGTTCAGCATGCCAGGCGTGACGGCGGCGCCCATGCGGATGACGGCGCGCAATTCAGGCAACCGTGCCGCGTGCAGCGCGTTGGGCTCGGCGTCGGCGAGTTCCGGCGCGAGCGTTTGAAGCATCTCCAGATATTTCGACGACTTGAACTGCTCCGCCGCGACGATCGCTTTGCAGCCGACCTTGTTCAGCGCGTACTCGAGCTCCGCCAGCCGATAAGCCGGATTGATATTGACGAGGACAGCGCCCATGCGCGCCGTCGCAAATTGCGTCAGCAGCCACTCCACGCGATTCGGCGACCAGATGCCGACGCGATCGCCCGCTTTTAGTCCGAGCGCGAGCAGGCCGCTCGCGAGCACGTCGACTTCGCGCGCGAACTCACGCCACGTCCAGCGGATGCCCTGCTCGCGGAAGACGACAGCCGGCCGGTCCGGAAAACGCTCGACTGTGTCCAGAAGAAAGCGCGATACGGTCGCGTCGCTCAAGGGGATATCGGTTGTGCCGCGGACATAGGAAAGCCCGTCACGCGGTTCGATCTGCGCGCCGGCCTGCGTCGGTTCAGTTGCCATCGATGGTCTCCGCCCGAATGAAGGCTGATTGGAAGGCCATTGTGCCCGCCGGGCGCGCGTGACGGCATTCAGTGTTACCCGCACCGCATGGCGACCGGCCATGCTGCGCTGACGACGCGCGTAAAAAAAGCAGCCCGAAGGCTGCTTTCTCTGACTGCTTGCGATGCGTGACTGCTTAGTGCTTCGCGTGCGCCTTGCGCAGACGCTGAATTGCTGCGATCTGAGCTGTCGCATACGCCAGTTCCGCTTGCGCGGTGGCGTATTCGAGCTCGGAAGTGTTGTTCTGCAACGCTTCCTCGGCGCGCTTTTTCGCTTGCTCGGCCTTCGCTTCGTCGAGATCGGCGCCGCGAATAGCGGTATCCGCGAGCACCGTCACGATGCCCGGCTGAATTTCGAGAATCCCGCCCGCCACGAACACGAACTCTTCCGAGCCGTCTTCCGCCTCGATGCGAACCGCGCCCGGACGAATACGCGTGATGAGCGGCGTGTGACCCGGCAGAATGCCCAGCTCACCCGATTCGCCCGGCAGCGCGACGAACTTCGCCTGGCCCGAGAAGATTTGCTCTTCCGCGCTAACGACGTCTACTTTGATGGTTGCCATTTATGTCGACTCCAAGCCGAGGGTCAGTGTCATCCGTGGACGTCAGCACGCGTCTGAAAACGCGGCTGGCGTCCGCCCGAAGAACCCGACCTTACTGGATCTTCTTGGCCTTTTCGAAGGCTTCGTCGATCGTGCCGACCATGTAGAACGCCTGCTCCGGCAGATGATCGCACTCGCCTTCGACGATCATCTTGAAGCCGCGAATGGTTTCCTTCAGCGGCACGTACTTGCCCGGCGAGCCCGTGAACACTTCAGCAACGTGGAACGGCTGCGACAGGAAACGCTGGATCTTACGAGCGCGCGCGACCGACAGCTTGTCTTCCGGCGACAGTTCGTCCATGCCCAGAATCGCGATAATGTCGCGCAGTTCCTTGTAGCGCTGCAGCGTCTGCTGAACGCCGCGCGTGATCGAATAGTGCTCTTCGCCGATCACGTTCGGGTCGATCTGACGCGAGGTCGAATCGAGCGGATCCACAGCGGGGTAGATACCGAGCGATGCGATGTCACGCGACAACACGACGGTTGCATCCAGGTGGCCGAAGGTCGTAGCCGGCGACGGGTCGGTCAAGTCGTCCGCAGGGACGTACACGGCCTGAACCGACGTGATCGAGCCCGTCTTGGTCGACGTGATGCGCTCTTGCAGCTTGCCCATTTCTTCAGCCAGCGTCGGCTGATAGCCCACTGCCGAAGGCATACGGCCGAGCAGTGCGGACACTTCCGTACCCGCCAGCGTGAAACGGTAGATGTTGTCGACGAAGAACAGCACGTCGAGGCCTTCGTCACGGAAGTGCTCGGCCATCGTCAGGCCGGTCAGCGCGACGCGCAGACGGTTGCCCGGCGGCTCGTTCATCTGGCCGTACACCAGCGCGACCTTGTCCAGAACGTTCGAGTCCTTCATTTCGTGATAGAAGTCGTTCCCTTCACGGGTACGCTCACCCACACCCGCGAACACGGAGTAACCGCCGTGTTCCTTCGCGATGTTGTTGATGAGTTCCATCATGTTCACGGTCTTGCCCACGCCTGCACCGCCAAACAGACCCACCTTGCCGCCCTTTGCGAACGGGCAGATCAGGTCGATAACCTTGATGCCCGTTTCGAGCAGTTCGGTCGACGGCGACAGTTCGTCGAACGACGGCGCAGCCTGGTGGATCGAGCGCAGATTCGCGCTGTCGATCGGGCCTGCTTCGTCGATCGGACGGCCGAGCACGTCCATGATGCGGCCGAGCGTCGGCTTGCCGACCGGCACGCTGATGGGCTTGCCGGTGTTCTTGACCATCGTGCCGCGGCGCAAGCCGTCCGATGCACCCAGACAGATGGTGCGAACCACGCCGTCACCCAGCTGCTGCTGGACTTCGAGCGTCAGCTCGGTGCCTTCCAGAATGAGCGCGTCGTAGATTCTCGGCATGTGCGCACGCGGGAATTCCACGTCGATAACGGCGCCGATGCACTGTACGATCTTGCCTTCTACCAAAGCAGTAGTACTCATCGCATTTCCTTTAGATACTGTGTTCTTTCACGCGGTCAAGCTCAGACCGCAGCGGCGCCGCCGACGATTTCCGACAATTCTTTCGTAATCGCGGCCTGGCGGCTCTTGTTGTAGACGAGCTGCAGTTCGTTGATCACGGTCTTCGCGTTGTCGGACGCGGCCTTCATCGCGACCATGCGCGCCGACTGTTCCGACGCCATGTTTTCCGCGACCGCCTGATACACGAGCGCTTCGACGTAGCGCACGAGCAGGTCGTCCACCACGGTCTGAGCGTCCGGCTCGTAGATGTAATCCCACGACGTCTTCGGCGTCTCGCCGTCCGCACTCTTCTGGTTGAGGTCTTCAACCGACAGCGGCAGCAATTGCTCGATCACCGCTTCCTGCTTCATCGTGTTGACGAAGCGCGTGTACGCCAGGTACACCGCGTTGATCTTGCCTTCCGAATACAGGTCGAGCTGCACCTTGATCGCGCCGATCAGCTTTTCCAGATGCGGCGTATCGCCCAGTTGCGTGACTTGCGACACGACCTTGGCGCGCAGCCGGTTCAAAAAGCCGAGCCCCTTGCCGCCAATAGCCGACGCCTCGACGGACACGCCGCTCTGGTCCAGCTCTTTGATCTTGGCCAGCGACGCACGCAGGATGTTCGTGTTCATGCCGCCGCACAGACCCTTGTCGGTCGTGACGAGGATCAGGCCGGCCGTTTTCGCGCCCTCGTTCGTCACCATGAACGGGTGACGATACTCGGGATTCGCTGCGCTCATATGCGCGGCGATTGCGCGGACCTTGTCGGCATACGGACGGGCGGAACGCATGCGCTCCTGGGCGCGGCGCATCTTCGATGCGGCGACCATTTCCATCGCTTTCGTGATCTTGCGCGTGTTTTGCACGCTCTTGATCTTGCCGCGAATTTCCTTCATTCCAGCCATTGCTTACTCCTTGATCGAAGCCGCGCGGCGCTTTCACACCGCGCGTTGCTCCTCTGTCCCGATCAATAAGCGCCCGACTTCTTGAAGTCCTTCAGCGCGGCATGCAGTGCGCCTTCGTCGTCCTTCGACAAGTCTTTGTTGTCTTCGATGCGCTTAATCAGATCGGCATGGCTCGTCTTCAGGTATTCGCGCATGCCCTTTTCGAACGGCAGGACTTGCGAGACTTCCAGATCGTCGAGATAGCCGTTGTTGGCCGCGAACAGCGCCACCGACAGTTCCCACACCTGCAGCGGCTGATACTGCGGCTGCTTCAGCAGTTCCGTCACGCGGCGGCCGCGCTCCAGCTGCTTGCGGGTGGCTTCGTCGAGGTCCGACGCGAACTGCGCGAACGCCGCCAGTTCACGATACTGCGCGAGGTCGGTACGGATACCGCCCGACAGCTTCTTCACGACCTTGGTCTGAGCCGCACCGCCGACGCGCGACACCGACACGCCCGCGTTGATCGCAGGGCGGATACCGGCGTTGAACAGGTCGGTTTCCAGGAAGATCTGACCATCGGTAATCGAAATCACGTTCGTCGGAACGAATGCGGTCACGTCGCCGGCCTGGGTTTCGATGACCGGCAGCGCCGTCAGCGAACCGCTCTTGCCCTTCACTTCGCCGTTGGTGAACTTCTCGACGTACTCTTCCGAGACGCGAGCAGCACGCTCGAGCAGACGCGAGTGCAGATAGAACACGTCACCCGGATACGCTTCACGGCCCGGCGGACGGCGCAGCAGCAGCGAAATCTGGCGGTACGCCCACGCTTGCTTGGTCAAGTCGTCATAGACGATCAGCGCGTCCTGGCCGCGGTCGCGGAAGTATTCGCCCATCGTGCAGCCGGCGTACGGTGCGAGGTATTGCATCGCAGCCGATTCCGAAGCCGAAGCCGCCACGACGATGGTGTAAGCCATCGCGCCGGTTTCTTCGAGCTTGCGCACCACGTTCATGATCGACGATGCCTTCTGGCCGATCGCAACGTAGATACAGAAGAGGTCCTTGCCCTTCTGGTTGATGATGGCGTCGACAGCCACGGCGCTCTTGCCGCACTGACGGTCGCCGATGATCAGCTCGCGCTGGCCACGGCCGATCGGCACCATCGCGTCGATCGACTTGAGACCCGTCTGCACCGGCTGCGACACCGACTTACGCCAGATCACGCCCGGGGCGATCTTTTCGATCGCGTCGGTCATCTTCGCGTTGACCGGACCCTTGCCGTCGATGGGGTTGCCCAGTGCATCGACCACGCGGCCGATCAGTTCCGGACCCACCGGCACTTCGAGAATGCGGCCCGTCGTCTTGACGATGTCGCCTTCCGTGATGTGCTCGTACTGACCGAGAATAACGGCGCCGACCGAGTCGCGCTCGAGGTTCAGCGCGAGGCCGAAGGTGTTGCCCGGGAATTCGAGCATTTCGCCCTGCATCACGTCCGACAGGCCGTGGATACGCACGATACCGTCGGTCACGGAGATCACGGTGCCCTGGTTGCGAACGTCCGCGCTCGCTTCAAGGCCCTGGATCCGGCTCTTGATCAGCTCGCTGATCTCAGAGGGATTGAGTTGCATTATTCGCTCCTGATAGTCAATTCTGTTGCGTGCCAGCTAAGGCGCTTCCGGGAAGCGTCAGGCGGTCAGAGCCGTCTGCATGCTGGCGAGGCGCGCGCGGACCGAGGTATCGAGCACTTCGTCGCCGACCGTTACGCGAACGCCGCCGATCAGCGACTGATCGATTTCGACGATCGGCTTCAGCTTGCGCTCGAACTTGCGTTCGAGGCTTGCGACCAAGTCGTTCAACTGTGCGCCTTCGAGGGGGAACGCGCTGACGATATGCGCGTCGGCCGCACCTTCACGGGCGTTCTTCAGCTCGTCGAACTGGACGGCGATTTCCGGCAGCAGCGGCAGACGATGATTTTCCACCAGCATGCGCACGAAATTCTTCGCCTGAGCACTGCTCTGAGCCAGCGGAGACTTCACCGCGGCGAGCAGCAAGTCGGTGATCTGCTCGCGGCTGACCTTCGGGCTCGAGGCGACCGTTTCCACTTCGGGCAGACGCGCAACCTGTGCCAGCTCCTCGACGAAGGTGGACCAGCCCGCGAGATCGCCGGTTTCGGCCACGCGGAACAGCGCTTCTGCGTAAGGACGAGCGATGGTTGCAAGTTCGGCCATGATCAGAGCTCGGTTTTGAGTTGATTCAGCAGATCGGCGTGAGCCTTCTGATCGACTTCGCGCTTCAGAATTTGCTCGGCGCCCTTGACGGCCAGCGCGGCGACCTCGGCGCGCAGTGTTTCGCGAGCCTTGACGATTTGCTGGTCGGCGTCCGCCTTGGCTTGGGCGACGATGCGCGCAGCTTCCGCGTGAGCGTTGGCCTTGATTTCGTCGGCGACGGCAGCCGCCCGCTTTTCGGCGTCAGCGATACGTTGCTGACCGTCGTTGCGTGCCTGGGCGAGTTCCTGGTCGACGCGCTTGTGCGCAGCTTCGAGTTCCGCCTTGCCCTTGTCGGCGGCGGCGAGGCCGTCGGCAATCTTCTTCGAGCGCTCGTCGAGGGCGTTGATCAACGGCGGCCACACGAACTTCATCGTGAACCACGCGAGGATCAGAAACACGACCATTTGCGCAAACAGGGTTGCGTTGAGATTCACGGTGTTTCCTTAAACGTTGCTTTTCGGGAGAGTGAAACGGTTAAAAGGCGCTAACCGGCTGTTGTGCTCGATCAGCGCCTCACCGTTCCGCTTTGCGTCGTGTCCAAAAGATCAGACGCACACTTCCGAGTAACCTCAGCCGAGACGTGCGAGCAGCGGGTTCGCGAACGCAAACAGCATTGCCACACCAACGCCGATCAGGAACGCCGCGTCGATCAGACCAGCCAACAGGAACATCTTGGTCTGCAGCGGGTTCATCAGTTCAGGCTGACGAGCGCAAGCCTCGATGTACTTGCCGCCCATCAGACCGATACCGATACAGGCGCCGATTGCACCCAGGCCGATGATGATGCCGATACCGACGGCGGTCAGACCCTGGATGTTGGCGATGAAAGCTTGCATGATCACTCCTTTGATTAAAGACTTTGGAACTTGATTTATAAAAATTGAAACTTAGAACCGTTGGCGATTCCGAACTGCCGCAATGCCGCGTTAATGCGTGTCATGAGCCTGGCCGATATACACCAGCGTCAGCATCATGAAGATGAAAGCCTGCAGAAACACGATCAGGATGTGGAAAATCGCCCAGACCGTACCCGCGACCACGTGGCCGATAAAGCCAAGTACAGAGGCGTCCGCGCCGAAATGCCACATGCTGCCGAGCAATGCGATAAGCAGGAACAGCAGTTCGCCCGCGTACATGTTGCCGAACAGCCGCATGCCGAGCGACACAGTCTTGGCCACGAACTCGATGATGTTCAGCGCAAGGTTCGGAATCCACAAGACCGGATGCGCGCCGAACGGAGCGGACAGCAGTTCGTGCACGAAGCCGCCGGCGCCCTTGATCTTGAAGTTGTAGTAGATCATCAGAATGAACACACCCAGCGCAATGCCGATGGTGCCGTTGAGGTCGGCCGTCGGAACGATGCGGTGATGGGGCACGACGTTCTCGAGACCCAGCCAGCCGATGACGCGGCCAGGCAAGTCCACGGGGATGAAGTCGAGCGAGTTCATCAGGGCGACCCAGACGAACACGGTCAATGCGAGCGGAGCGATGAAGCGGCGGTTGCCGTGGATCATCGACTTCGACTGGTCTTCCACCATTTCCACGAGCATTTCAATGGCGCACTGGAAGCGGCCGGGAACACCGGACGTCGCCTTACGCGCCGCGAGGCCGAGGATGATGATGGTCAAGAGGCCACACAGAATGGACCAGAACAGCGTGTCCAGATTCCAGACGTGGATGTCGAAGATCGACGTCTGGTGGTGCGTGGAAAGATTCTGCAAGTGGTGCGCAATGTACTCGGACGGATCCAGAGCGTGCGTTCCTTCGCTAGCTGCCATATCGTTAAAGCCACCCAAATTGTCAAAAATCTTTCGACGCCTGCCGCTCCGAGCCGCCGCTTCGCGTTGCGGCTCCAGGGCGGAAGGCCCGTGTGCGGAGCACGCTCCGCACATATGTATGCTAGTGGCAGCTCTGCCGTCCCGCACTTACCTGGGAGGTCATCGCCGCACGTTGCTGCGTCACCGCAGAGCCATTGCGATCCAGTACGCCTTCAACGCGACGATGTACGTGACGAGCAGCGGCAGCCACAGCGCACTCTTGTACCAGAACGCGACCGCGACGAACATAGCAATCGTCGCTCCCATCTTGACCGCTTCGCCGATCATCCAGCTCATGATCGTCTCGGCGCCTGTCTTCGCTTGCAGGCGCGCCGCAAACAAGGCGGCGGGCAGCCAGCAGATCGCTCCTCCCAGAAAGGCGGACAGCGCAGCATCTCCCGGCGGCTTGCAAAACAGCCACCACAGTAGCGTCGCACCCAGGGACAAAACCATTTGCGCTGCCACGACCTTGAACGGCGTGACACGCGATGGACGACTCACTTCGGGTCCAAACAGCTTTTCTGCCTGATCCCGCGTGAGCGGAACGATATTGTTATCTTGCGCTTCGGCCTCCCACGAGTCGTCCGACGAACTGCGTGGCTGGTTCCCGGTGGCGTTGGTGTCGCCGGCTGAGCGAGCGCTGACTTGCATGTTTCGTTCGCGCATTTGCTTCGCGTTTTGCTCAAGACTCGCGCGGCTTGCTCTCGCGCCGTCTCCGAGCCCTCAACCGAGAGAACCGAGAGTCCGGAAAATCACCTTGCGCTTTCGACGCGCTTTCGAGGTGGCCTAGCTGTTAAATCCGGGCGATTGTAAGCGATTGTTGTCACGGATTCAATAGTTTAGGTGTGTCAAAAGCCAAGCAGACGGAGCTTAAAAATCGGTCTCGAAAGCGAGATTTTTCTTGTGACTGCAAGCAGATTTTCAGAATCGAGCCGATGCGCGCGAGGCATCAGACAAGCGCCCATCCGATCACTGCAGCGGCAATCCAGAACGGAATCGACACGGCGTGGAAACGCATCCATATGGCCTTTTCGCCGGACAGGCGAACCGCGATGAGATTCGCAAGCGAGCCGATCGCCAGGCCGAAGCCACCGACGCTCACGCCGAATGCAAGCGCCCGCCAATCCTTCGAGAACTCGGCGAGCACGATCGCAGCGGGCACGTTGCTGATGCCTTGCGACAGTACCGCGCCGGCCGCGAACGCGCGCGCAGGTGACTTAATGCCCATATGCGCAATCGCGCCGTGAACCGACGGCAACGCCGCCGCGCTGCGCAGCACGATGAACATCAGCACGAAGATGAGCAGCAGCAGCCAGTCGATCTTGAGCACGATTTCCCGCCGCCATAACAGGAAACCAACGGCGACCGCCGCAAGCCCCGGCCCGGCGTGATGTGCATCCGCGAGCGCGACGAATGCCGCGAACGCCACTGCGCTCACGCCGCACAGCACCCGGTCCACGGAATGCGCCTCGACATCGCCTGACAGGTCGAGCGGCGTGGCGCGGAACATCACGAACGTGACCGCTGCGAGCAGCGCCATCAGCGCCGCGCATAACGGCAAGAGCGCCCAGACGAACGCGCCGAACGGAACGCCGCTCGTCTGCCAGAGAAACAGATTCTGAGGATTCCCAAGCGGCGTCAGAATCGACCCGGCGTTCACTGCCAGCGCAATCACGATCACGAGCCGTTTCATCGGCAGCGGCGCGAGCTTGTTCAGCGACAGCGCGAGCGGCACGACGGCGAATAGCGCGACATCGTTCGTCAGCACGGTCGACAAAGCGGCCGCCAGCGCGACGAGAAACAGCGCAAGCCCGCGCTCGCCATGGATGTGATGTACGAGCCGATGCGCGGCCCACATCAGGAATCCTGAATATTCGATCGCCTTGGTCAGGATGAGCAAGCCCGCCAGCGTGAGCACCGTCTGCCAGTCGACGAGACCGGGCAGCGACATCCACGGACGAGGCCGCGCCAGTTGCAACAGCACGAGCGCCGCAACAAGTATCGCGAGAACCGGCTCCTTGCAGACGGTTCTCCAGACGCGCCTGAGCACATCGGGCTGAACGCCCTTCGCGTTGTATTCGGACAAGGTCGGCGGTGCTGTCAGACGGCCGGCGCCGGCGTTTCGACGTTGCTGCCGCGCAGCTTCGTGAGAATGCCTTCCAGCGCGTCGAGATTGCCGAAGTCGATCGTGACCTTCCCACGGCCCCTGCCGCCCAGCTTGATCTTGACGCTGGCCGCAAGCAGGTCCGACAGTTCTTCTTCGAGGCGTCGCGTATCGCGGCCGCCGTCGTTGGCGGGACGCGCCTTGGTGGCGGGCGCCTGCTTCAACGTCGACGCGACGAGGCGCTCGGTTTCACGCACGGACAGACGCCGGTTCACGACGTGATTCGCCAGTTGAATCTGAGTGGCGGCATCGACGGCCAGCAGCGCGCGCGCGTGGCCCATGTCGAGATCGCCCGCGAGCAGCATCGTCTGGACAGGAGTGGCGAGATTCAACAAGCGCAGCAGATTCGACACCGCGCTGCGCGAGCGGCCAACAGCTTCCGCTGCCTGCTCATGCGTGAAAGTGAACTCGTCGAGCAGACGCTGAATGCCCTGCGCCTCTTCCAGCGGGTTCAAATCCTCTCGCTGGATGTTCTCGATCAACGCCATCGCGGCAGCGGCCTGATCGGGCACGTTCTTCACAAGCACGGGCACCTCTTCGAGCCCGGCCAGGCGCGCGGCGCGGAACCGCCGCTCACCCGCAATGATTTCATACTGCTGATCGCCGACCGAGCGCACGAGAATCGGCTGCATCAGGCCCTGCGCGCGGATGCTGGCCGCAAGCTCCTGCAGCGCGCCTTCGTCCATGCGCGTGCGAGGCTGATACTTGCCGGCTTGCAGCTTGTCGAGCGACAAAACTGTCGGCGTGCCCTCCCCGCGCACGGCTTCCGTGATATCCACGCTACCGCCGAGCAATGCGTCCAGGCCGCGGCCAAGACCTTTCTTCTTCATCACAGCGCTCATTTCGGTTCCTCCGTCGGCGTTTCCTGCCGCATCGAATGGGGTTGCAGCGCGCGGACGCGCTCGATCATCTCAGTGCCGAACTGGATATACGCCTGGGCGCCGCGCGAAGACTTATCGAACACGACACCCGGCAGCCCGTAACTCGGCGCCTCGGCAAGGCGCACATTGCGCGGAATCACGACATCGAAGACTTTGTCGCCGAAATGCGACTTCAACTGATCGGACACTTGTTGCTGCAGCGTGATTCGCGGGTCGAACATTACGCGCAGCAAACCGATTACCTTGAGGTCGCGGTTCAGGTTGGCGTGAATTTGTTTAATTGTGTTGACGAGGTCCGACAGGCCTTCAAGCGCGAAGTATTCGCATTGCATCGGGATGACGACGCCGTGCGCGGCGCACAGCGCGTTCAACGTGAGCAGCGAGAGCGCCGGCGGACAATCGATCAATACGAAGTCATAGTCGTCTTCTATATCGGCAATGGCGGTGCGGAGAATGCGCTCGCGGTTCTCCATCGCGACCAATTCGACTTCAGCGCCGGCCAGTTCACGGTTGGCCGGGAGAACGTCATATCCGACCGCGTCGGGCCGCACGCGCGCTTCGCGCAGAGTGACGCCATCGACGAGCACCTCGTACACCGTGCTCTCGCACGCTGCTTTGTCGACGCCGCTGCCCATCGTTGCGTTACCCTGCGGATCGAGGTCGATCAACAACACGCGCTGTCCGAGCCCGGCGAGACTGGCCGCGAGATTGACCGCAGTCGTCGTCTTTCCAACGCCGCCCTTCTGATTTGCGACGCAGAAGATTTTTGCCATCGTTAGTGTCCTCGTTTCTTCGCTGTCAGAAGATCAGCATGGCTGAGTCGTTGCGGGCGCTCAGGCATCGAAGGCGACTTCGATGAGGTGCCGTTCAGCGTCCAGCATCGGCACCATCAATCGTTCGACGCCCACGACGGTCGCACCGGCAGGCAAGCGTGAGATTTCCGCGTCCGGCCGGATGCCTTTCATCGCGAGAATGCGACCGTTCTCGGCAACTAGATGACGCGCAAGTGTAACGAAATCCGCGAGCTCTGCGAATGCACGCGACACAATTGCGTCGAATTTTTCCGGTACTTCGACGCCCGGCGACAGACTCTCGACGCGGCCAGTGACGACCGAAATGTTGGAAAGACCCAGATGCGCCTTCGCCTGCGATTGAAACGCGGTCTTTTTGTGAACGATATCGTTCAGCGTGACGCGAACGTGCGGCAGCGCGATCGCGATCACGATACCCGGCAATCCGCCGCCCGATCCGACATCCAATACTGCTGAAGCACCGCGCGTCTGAATCGCCGGGACGATGGCCAGCGAATCCAGGATGTGTTGAATCAGCATTTGCTTCGTATCGCGGATCGCCGTCAGGTTGTAGACGGCGTTCCACTTTCCAAGCAGCGAAACATAATCGAGTAATTGCTGCTTCTGCCCTGCCGACAACGCGACGCCCAGTTGCGCAGCGCCATCGTCCAACATCGTTGCCAGGTCGGTCATTGGGCCGCCGTTGTGGTTGCTGCGGAACCATCGGCTTGCTTGCCGCGCCGTCCGAGGCCACGCTTGAGATGCACCATGAGAAGCGAAATGGCCGCTGGCGTGATGCCCGATATACGCGATGCCTGCCCGATCGTCTCCGGCCTATGCTGCGACAGCTTCTGTCGCGCTTCGAAGGAAAGGCCACGCACCTCGCTATAGTCGATGCCTTCGGGCAAGCGAGTGTTTTCCTGCGCGCCGTTGCGAACGATTTCGTCCGCCTGGCGGTCGATATAGCCTTGGTACTTCACGCCAATCTCAATCTGTTCCTTAATCTGCGCGAGCAGTACAGGATCGTCGGCTAGCGGTGCGTCAGGTCCGCACTGCCCCTCGCGCAGCGCGCAAATGCCGTCGTACGAAACGCCGGGACGACGCAATAGATCGGCCAGACTGTACTCATGGTCGATAGGCTTGCCGAGTAACGCCGTCGCTTCGTCTGCGGCCAAGGTTTTGGGGTTGACCCAAGTCGAACGCAGTCGTTCTGTTTCACGTGAAACAGCGTCGCGCTTGCGATTGAACTGGTCCCAGCGAATATCGTCGATAACGCCCAATTCGCGCCCAACTTCGGTCAGGCGCATGTCAGCGTTATCTTCGCGCAGCGAGAGTCGATATTCTGCGCGGCTCGTGAACATGCGATACGGCTCAGAAACGCCGCGCGTCACGAGGTCGTCCACCAGAACGCCGAGATAAGCCTGATCCCGACGCGGCGACCATGCGTCCTTCCCCTGAACCTGCAAGCCCGCGTTAATGCCCGCCAACAATCCTTGTGCAGCCGCTTCCTCGTAGCCGGTTGTCCCGTTGATCTGCCCAGCGAAGAACAGCCCAGCGATTGCCTTTGTTTCAAGGGACGCCTTAAGCGCGCGGGGATCGAAGTAATCGTATTCGATCGCGTAGCCGGGGCGCAGGATATGAGCGTGCTCCAGTCCGCGCATGGATCGAACGAGATTCAGTTGAACGTCGAACGGCAGGCTGGTCGAGATACCGTTGGGGTAGAACTCGTTCGTTGTCAGCCCTTCCGGCTCTAAAAAGATTTGATGCGCATCTTTCGACGCGAATCGGTGGATCTTGTCTTCGATCGACGGACAGTAGCGCGGCCCAACACCCTCGATGACACCGGTGTACATCGGCGAACGATCAAGCCCGGAACGGATGATGTCGTGTGTCTGTGTATTGGTATGCGTCACCCAGCACGGCACTTGTCGCGGGTGCTGCTCGACGCGCCCGAGAAACGAGAACACCGGGATCGGATCGAGATCGCCCGGTTGCTCCTCCAGCTGCGAAAAATCGATGGTGCGGCCATCAATTCTCGGTGGCGTGCCAGTCTTCAAACGGCCTTGCGGGAGCTTCAGCTCCTTCAGACGCGCCGATAAAGACACCGCAGCCGGATCGCCCGCGCGCCCGCCGACGTAGTTATTGAGGCCAACGTGAATCTTCCCGTCGAGGAACGTACCGGCTGTCAGCACCACGGCACGCGCACGAAAACGCAAGCCGACCTGCGTGACCGCACCGACGACGCGATCGCCTTCCACCATTAGATCGTCGACCGCTTGCTGGAACAGCCAGAGGTTCGGTTGGTTTTCGAGCCGATGGCGAATGGCCTGCTTATAAAGCAGCCGATCGGCCTGCGCACGCGTGGCCCGCACAGCCGGCCCCTTGGACGAGTTGAGTATCCGAAACTGGATGCCGGATTCGTCCGTTGCGGCGGCCATAGCGCCGCCGAGCGCGTCGACTTCCTTAACGAGATGGCCCTTGCCGATGCCGCCAATCGACGGATTGCAGCTCATCTGCCCGAGCGTCTCGATATTGTGGGTCAGGAGAAGCGTCTTGCAGCCCATTCGTGCGGACGCGAGGGCCGCCTCGGTGCCAGCGTGACCGCCGCCAACGACGATCACATCAAATTCTGTGGGATAAAGCATTGGGATTTCGTGTGCGAACGACACGAACCTGGAGATGGAATATCGCAGAATTATATCGGTTTCCGCTTCGGCTCGATCGCGTCGCTTGGACCGCGCGAAAAAAATGGCGTGTTTCACGTGAAACACGCCACCCTGTTCCGCCCATCGGACCGTTCAAACCGCCTTTTTCGCTAACCCCAGATAAGTCTCGATGACCTGCGGATTATGCTGAAGCTCCGCCGCCTTGCCTTCGAGCGCGACTTCGCCTGTTTCCAGCACATATCCATAGTCAGAGATCTGCAGCGCGGCTCGGGCATTCTGTTCGATCAGCAGCGTCGCCACACCGGTTTGTCGCAGCGCGCTGATGATGTGAAATATCTCCTTAACGATCAGCGGTGCAAGTCCCAAGCTCGGCTCATCAAGCATAAGCAGTTGCGGCTTGCCCATCAGCGCACGCCCAACGGCCAGCATCTGACGTTCGCCACCAGACAGCGTCCCCGCCGCCTGCTTGCGACGCTCCTTGAGACGCGGGAATAACTCGAAGACGTGATCGAGCTGGTCTAGAAAGTCGCGCTCCCCAGCCCGCTTCCTTCGATAGGCGCCCAACACGAGATTGTCCTCAACCGCCATCGACGAGAAAAGCTCGCGCTTCTCCGGCACGAGGCACATGCCACGCGCCACGCGACGCTCGATAGCCAGCGCCGATACATCTTCACCGACGTACTGAACCTTCCCTTTCGCGTGCCCTGTCTGCGGCAGCGCCCCCATGATGGCGTTGAGCAGCGTCGATTTTCCCGCCCCATTGGGGCCGATGACCGATACGATCTGCCCCGCCCCCACTGTGAGCTTGGCGCCGTGCAACGCTTCAACTTTCCCGTAACGCACGGACAAGCCGCTGACTTCCAGAATCGGTCCGTTCATCATTCCACCCCGCCCAAATACGCTTCGAGAACCGCTGGATCCTTCTGCACTTCCCTAGGCAAGCCCTCTGCGATCTTCGTCCCGAATTCCATTACGACGAGCCGATCCGTCAGGTTCATCACGAAATCCATGTCGTGTTCGACCAGCAGAATGCTCATACCCTCGGCGCGCAGCTTACGGAGCAAGTCCGCGAGTTGCTGCTTCTCCTGATAACGCAGGCCCGCAGCCGGTTCGTCGAGGAGCAACAGCGTCGGATCACAGCAAAGCGCACGCGCGATTTCGAGAATGCGCTGCTGGCCGAGCGCAAGGCTGCCCGCCTCGCTATACAGATGCTTCTCCAGTCCGACGCGCACGATCTGCTTCGCGGCTTCGGCCATTAGCCGCGCTTCCTCCGCTGCATTGAGACGAGCGATGCTTCGCCACACGCCGGTCTTCCCACGCAGATGCGCGCCGATGGCAACGTTCTCGAGCACGGTCATCCCCGGCAGCATCTTGACGTGCTGAAACGTCCGCCCGATGCCGCGCTTCACGATCTGACGCGACGTCAGCTTGTCAATGCGTTCGCCGTGAAAAGTGATCGCGCCGCTCGTGGCCTGGAGAACGCCCGTCACGAGATTAAAGGTCGTTGACTTGCCTGCGCCGTTCGGACCGATCAGGCCGATGATCTCCCCCGCTTTGACAGCAAAACTTACATCGTTCACGGCGACGAGGCCGCCGAACTGCTTGCGAGCCTTATCGACGGTCAGAAGCGGCTCGCCCGCGACAGGTTTGCTGCGCTGCGGCAACGCCTCCCCGTGCTCGGGTACATGCGCGCGCGGACCGCGCGGGAAAAGGCGCGCGACGAAAGGCCAAACGCCCTGCCGCGCGTACTGGAGTAGCAGCACCATCACGACGCCAAAGACGATGATCTCGAAATTCCCATTTGCGCCAAGCAGCTTCGGTAGCAGCGTCTGCAGGTAATCCTGCAAAACGGTGAGGATCGTTGCACCGAGAATCGCACCCCAGACATGCGAAACGCCGCCTACCACGGCCATGAACAGGAATTCGATGCCGTGATTCAGCCCGAACGGCGTCGGGTTCACCGCGCGCTGCAGATGCGCATAAAGAAAGCCGGAAATCGCCGCAAGAACTGCTGCATAGATAAAGATCACGACGCGCATCCATGCCGTGTTCACGCCCATCGCCTCGGCCATGATGCCGCCGCCGCGAAGCGCGCGAATCGCGCGACCGGGCCGACTATTAAGCAAATTCTGAACAGATATCACCGCGAGCAACACCACGACCCAGATCAGGTAATAGATGCTTCGCCCCGATTCGAGCTGCCAGCCGAAAAGATTGAGCACCGGAATGCCGTTGATGCCGTCGTATTTGCCCAGCAGTTCCATGTTGCCGAACAGATAGAACAGCGACAGCCCCCAGGCGATGGTCCCGAGCGGCAGAAAGTGGCCGGATAGCCGCATCGTGATCAGCCCGAGCAGCAGCGCGATAAACGCCGTGAGCACGACGCCCGCGATCAACGCGATCCAGGGCGAGACGCCGAATCGCGTGGTCAGGAACGCGGTGGCGTATGCGCCGACGCCCACGAACGCCGCCTGCCCGAAGCTCGTCATGCCCCCGATGCCCGTCAGCAGCACCAGCCCGATTGCCACGATCGAATAAAGACCGATGTAGTTAAGCAGCGTGATCCAGTACTCCGGCACCGCGACCGCGCCAGGCAGCACCGGCAAAGCGAAGACCACGACGAGAAACAGCCAGAAAAATCGATATCGATGTAGGAATGTCATCCGATTACTCCTCGTCTTCGTCCGAATGCGGGCTCGCCAGGCTTCGCCACAGCAGCACCGGAATGATCAGCGTGAAGACGATGACCTCTTTGTAAGCACTCGCCCAGAACGACGAATAGGACTCAAGCAAGCCGACCAGCAGCGACCCCGCCGCCGCGAGCGGATAACTCACCAGGCCGCCGACGATCGCGCCGACGAATCCCTTCAGACCGATCAGGAAGCCCGAGTCGTAGTAGATGGTCGTAATCGGCGCGACGAGCACGCCGCACAGCGCGCCGAGGCCCGCCGCCAGCGTGAAAGCCAGCCGCCCAGCCTGCGTGGTACCGATGCCGACGAGCCGAGCCCCCAGCCGATTCACCGACGTTGCCCGCAGCGCCTTGCCGGAGATCGAGCGATCAAAGTAGAAGTACAGCGCCGCGATCAGCACGACAGCCGTGCCCACGACCCACAGGCTTTGCCCCGAAATCGAGACGCTGCCGATGTTGAAGTTGGCGTCCGAAAACGCCGTCGTGCGCGAGCCTTCCGCGCCGAACATGACGAGGCCGAGGCCGACCATCGCGAAGTGCACCGCCACCGCGACGATCAGCAGCAGCAGCGTGCTCGCCTCGGCGATCGGCTCATATGCGAGCCGATAGACGAAAGGACCCATCGGCACGACGATCAGCAGCGTCAGCGCGATCTGCGCGATCATCGGCAGCGGCTGCGCGAACACGGCTTGCGTGATGCCCCACACGGCGACGGGAAACAGCAGATACTTGCCCGCGAGCACGGCAAGCATGCGGCCGATCCGGTGATAGCGCCCGGGATGCCGCGCGATCGATACGCTCTCGGCGATGAAACAACCCACGCCCATCGCGATGAGCAGAAAGCAGGTCGCGGGCAGCTTCTGCGTCTGAAGCGCGGCGAGCGTGAGCGCGCCGTACGCGACGAATTCGCCTTGCGGAATAAAAATGACGCGTGTCACGGAGAACACGAGCACCAGGGCGAGCGCGAGCAAGGCGTAGATCGCTCCCGTCGTGATGCCGTCTTGCGCGAGAATCGCCGCAATCGATAAGTCCATACTTCCTCTTGTGAGCTACCTGAAATCTGCGGACCGTGAGCGTCCGTGGAACATGGGAAAAGCGGCGCACCATCGGCACGCCGCTTCCCTATCTTGAAAATCGGAGACGGGGACGCTCAGGAATCGCTGCGTCCCGCGTCATTCAGTCGTTCAGCAGCTTCCACTTGCCGTCGACGATCTGCACCATCACGCGCGCGCGGTCGTCGAAGCCGTTGTGATCGCCCGGTGTCGTGTTCATGATGCCGTGCGCGACCGGCAGATCCTTCAGGCTCTCGAGCGCGGCGCGCAGCGCTTCGCGGAATTCGGGCGTGCCGGGCTGCGCCTTCTTCAGCGCCTCGGGGATCGCGCGTGCGAGCATCTGACCGGCATCCCATGCGTGACCGCCGAAGGTCGACAGCGAACCCGCGCCATTGGCCTTCTCGTACGAGTCCTTGTAGGCCGCCGACGACTTCTTCACCGGATTGCTGTCCGGCAGTTGCTCGGTCACGAGCACCGGACCGGCGGGCAGAATCTCACCTTCGCAGTCCTTGCCGCACACGCGCAGGAAGTCGTTGTTCGCCACGCCGTGCGTCTGATAAACCTTGCCCTTGTAGCCGCGCTCCTTCAACGCCTTCGCCGGCAACGCCGACGGCGTGCCCGCGCCCGCGATCAGCACCGCATCCGGATTCGCGCCCATCGTCTTCAGCACTTGCCCCGTGACGGACGTATCCGTGCGGTTATACCGTTCGTTCGTGACTATCTTCAGCTTGTGCGCCGAGGCCGCCGCGTTGAAGACGTTGTACCAGCCGTCGCCGTAGGCATCCGCGAAGCCGATGAAACCCACGGTTTTCACGCCGTGCTTCTCCATGTAGCCGGCGATCGCGTCGGCCATGAGCGCGTCGTTTTGCGGCGTCTTGAACACCCACGCGCGCTTGCTGTCCATCGGCGCGATGATCGCGGCGGACGCGGCCATCGAGATCATCGGTGTCTTCGCGCTCGATGCCGCATCGATCATCGCGAGCGAATTCGGCGTGACCGTCGAGCCGATGATCGCGTCCACGTGATCCTCGTCGATCAGCTTGCGCGTGTTCTGCACGGCGCGGCTCGTGTCGGAGCCATCGTCGAGCACGATGTATTGCACCGACTTCCCGCCGATTTCCTTCGGTAACAGCGCGACGGTATTTTTCTCGGGAATCCCAAGCGATGCCGCCGGCCCCGTCGCCGATAACGTCACGCCGATCTTCACCTGTGCAAATACCGCACTCGTGCTGAAAACCGCGCTGCCGGCGATGGCAAGCGCGATGCTTTTGCTAACCCATGATTTCTTCGTTTTCATTGCTCGTCTCCAAACGCGACTGTGCTGCTGCGAGTATTTGTCGATGCGGCCTGCCAGAAGCGCACTCAATCTATTTACCGCGTTACACCATGCCTAGGCTCGTTTTCCCTGACCGTCGATGACAGTCGCCCAGTTCATCCGCGAGGCTTTGCGCCCTCTTCTTTCCACTTCCGCACAACAAAAAAGGCGCGTTCGTTGCAACGCGCCTTTGATGTCAGAATCGATTCACATATCGCTATTTAGTTGGCCGACAACTTCCACTTGCCGCCGACGATCTCGACCATCACGCGCGCCCGCTGATCCAGCCCGGAGTGATCGTTCGCGCTCATGTTGAAGATGCCATGCGATGCAGGCAGATTCTTCGTCTCTTCGATGGCCGCGCGCAACGCCTCGCGGAACGCCGCCGTGCCCGGTTGGCCCTTCTTCAGCGCGACGGGTATCGCACGTTGAAGAATGAGGCCCGCGTCCCATGCGTGACCGCCGAACGTGGACACCGAACCCGCGCCGTACGCGCCTTCATACGCCTTCTTGTAGGTGAGCGCGGCCTGTTTGACGGGATTGCTGTCAGGCAACTGCTCGGCCACGAGCAACGGACCCGCCGGCAAGAACGTGTTCTCGCAGTCCTTCCCGCATACGCGGAGAAAATCGTTATTGGCGACGCCGTGCGTCTGATAGACCTTGCCCTTGTATCCGCGCTCCTTGAGCGTCTTCTGCGGCAGCGCAGCCGGCGTACCCGCGCCGGCGATCAGCACCGCGTCAGCGTTCTGCGACATCATCTTCAGAACCTGGCCGGTCACCGAAGCATCGTTACGTGCAAAGCGCTCGTTCGCGACGACCTTCACCTTCGCCAGGTCCGCCGCCTTCGAGAATTCCTTGAACCAGCTCTCGCCATACGCGTCCGAGAAGCCGATGAAGGCGACCGTCTTCACGCCATGATTGGCCATGTGCTGTGCGATGGCCGTCGCCATGAGGATGTCGTTCTGCGGCGTCTTGAAGACCCACGCGCGCTTGCTGTCCATCGGCTCGACGATGCTGGCCGCGGCGGCCATAGAGATCATCGGGGTGCTGGTCTCGGCGGCGATGTCGATCATCGCGAGCGAATTGGGAACGACGGTGGAACCGATGAGCGCATCGACGTGACCTTCGCTCGTGAGCTTGCGCGCGTTCTTGACGGCTTGCGTGGAATCCGTGGCGTCGTCGAGCACGATGTATTGCACTTTTTGTCCCGCGACTTCCTTCGGCAATAACGCGAAGGTGTTTTTCTCCGGAATACCGAGCGATGCGGCCGGGCCTGTCGCCGATACCGTGACGCCTATTTTCACGTCCGCCCAAACTTGCGTGCTTAAAACCGCTGCCATTCCCGCAATCGCCATAGCGACCGCTTTACCGCGCAATGCCCACTTCATTGATTTGCACCCGGTAAATCGTCAGTTCGAATTGAAGTCTTGCCGGATGATTCTTTGCTTCGAAGCCCGCGGATTTATTTATGTCGCGAATCGCCGACCAGCGGGTCGGGAAATGCAGTTTAGCGGAGGCAAGCGCCGCCCAGCAAGCGTTTTGAAGGGCTTGCGGCAGGCTGCGTGAGGCGTAGCGCACGCCCCGCCATGCTGTTGGATGTCCCGCCTGGATTATCTGTCTGGTGAATCGCGCGATCGCGATACGTATTATCGGCGGACAAATAAAAAAGCGCTGTTGGAGTCATCCAACAGCGCTTTCGATTTGGGCACTTTGTGCCTCATGTCTCCTCGTTCTCCACCTCAAAAATTCGGGTGCAACAGAACTAGACGCATAGTAATGTCGTGACCGTTTAGCGACAACCTAGCATTTACCCTAGTGGTGCATGGAAGCACCTCAAAGGGGCGCGTTAATTGCCGTTAATCAAGCCTTCGCATTCGCATAGTCCTTTCGGTATTCCAACTAAATTGCGTCAGCCCTGCAACGGCCGAATCCGCGCGACGATCTCCCCCACGATGCCGCGGCGGAACGCCAGCACGCACGCAATGAAGATCACGCCTGTCACGATCGTCACCGATTCGCCGAGCGACTGGAACCACGCGACGCCCGTGAGATTCGCGATGCCCGTGCCGATATCGCCGAGCCGGTCTTCCAGCGCGACGATGATCGCAGCGCCCAGCAGCGGCCCGAACATCGTGCTCATGCCGCCGACGAGCGTCATCAGCACGACGAGGCCGGACATCGTCCAGTAGGCATCGCCGAGCGTTTCGAAGCCGAGCACGAGCGTCTTCGTCGCGCCCGCGAGACCCGCGAGCCCCGCCGACAGCACGAACGCAAGCAGCTTGTAGCGCGCGGTGTCGTAGCCGAGCGATATGGCGCGCGGCTCGTTTTCCTTGATCGCGATCAGCACCTGCCCGAACGGCGAATGCACGATGCGCACGATGAGCGCGAACGCGAACAGCATCACCAGCAGCACGATGTAGTAGAGCGTGACGTCGCTGCTCAGGCTCACCATGCCGAACAGCTTGCCGCGCGGCACGCCTTGCAGCCCGTCTTCGCCGTGCGTGAATGGCGCTTGCAGGAACACGAAGTAGACCATCTGCGCGAGCGCGAGCGTGACCATCGCGAAGTAGATGCCCTGACGGCGAATCGCCAGCAGGCCGACGACCAGGCCGAGCAGCGTCGCGACCGCCGTGCCGGCAAGCACGCCCAGCTCCGGCGTGAGGCCGAGCGTCTGGATCGCGTAGCCGGCTGTGTAGCCTGCGCTCGACAGGAACATCGCGTGCCCGAACGAGAGCAGTCCCGTATAGCCGATCAGCAGATTGAACGCCGCCGCGAACAGCGCGAAGCACAGCACTTTCATCATGAAGACCGGATACACGCCCGCAAACGGCGCGATGACCAGGGCGATCAGCAACAGGACGTATAGCGCTTTTCTCTGCATCATTTTTCCTTGCCGAAGAGCCCTGCCGGACGCACGAGCAGCACGAGCGCCATGATGACGAAGACGACCGTCGCGGACGCTTCCGGATAGAACACGCGCGTGAAGCCTTCGATCACGCCGAGCAGCAGGCCCGTGAGAATCGAGCCCATGATCGACCCCATTCCGCCGATCACGACGACGGCGAACACGGTGATGATCATCGACTGCCCCATCAGCGGCGATACCTGGATGACCGGCGCGGCCAGCACGCCCGCGAATGCCGCCAGCGCGACGCCGAAGCCGTAGGTCAGCGTAATCATCAGCGGCACGTTGACGCCGAACGCCTCGACGAGCTTCGGGTTCTCCGTGCCCGCGCGCAAGTAGGCGCCGATGCGCGTCTTCTCGATGACGAACCACGTCGCGAAGCACACGATCAGCGACGCGACGACGACCCATGCACGATAGTTCGGCAGGAACATGAAGCCGAGATTCGTCGCACCGGACAAAAGCGATGGCACGTCATACGGCTGCCCCGACGAACCGTAAATGGAGCGGAACACGCCTTCGATCACGAGCGTGAGTCCGAACGTGAGCAGCAAGCCGTAGAGATGGTCGAGCTTGTAGAGCCAGCGCAGCATCGAACGTTCGATGAAGACGCCGAGCACGCCGACGATGACGGGCGCGAGCACGAGCATCGCCCAATAGGGAACGTTGAAGTACGAGTAGCCCATCCACGCGAGCATCGCGCCCAGCATGAAGAGCGCGCCATGCGCGAAGTTGATGACGTTGAGCAAGCCGAAGATCACCGCGAGCCCGAGACTCAGGATCGCGTAGAACGATCCGTTCACCAGTCCGAGCAGCAACTGGCTCATCATGGCGGCGAGCGGTATGCCGAATATTTCCATTGAACCTGCCGTCAGAATCGTTGTGGCGACGGGCAGCCCGCGAGCCGCCCGCCACGTCTCGTCACCGCGAGCTTACTTCCAGGCCGCGCAGCGCGATTCAGCCTTGGTGGCGAACGCCTGCTCGCCCGGAATCGTCGCCGTGATCTTGTAGTAGTCCCACGGTTCTTTGGATTCCGAAGGTTTCTTCACTTCCATCAGGTACATGTCGTGGATCATCGAACCGTCCTGGCGGATGTAGCCCTTCGCATAGAAGTCGTCGATCTTCGCCTTCTTCAGTTCGCCCATCACCTTGTCGCTGTCGGTGCCGCCTGCTGCCTGCACCGCCTTCAGGTACGTCGTGACGGCGGAATAGTCGGCGGCCTGAAGGCTCGTCGGCATCTTCTTCATCTTCGCGAAATAGCGCTTCGCCCACTCGCGCGTCTTCTCGTCCTTGTTCCAGTACCAGCTATCCGTCGCGACGAGACCTTGCGTCGTTTCCAGTCCGAGGCTGTGAATGTCCGTCAGGAAGATGAGCAGCGCGGCGATCTTCATCGACTTGGTGATGCCGAACTCCTTCGCCGCCTTGATCGAATTGATCGTGTCGCCGCCCGCGTTCGCGAGGCCGAGCACTTGCGCCTTCGATCCCTGCGCCTGCAGCAGGAACGACGAGAAATCCGACGCCGACAGCGGATGCCGCACGGTCCCGAGCACCTGCCCGCCGTTGGCCTTCACGACATCCGACGTGTTCTTTTCCAGCGCCTTGCCGAACGCGTAGTCGGCGGTCAGGAAGTACCACGACTTGCCGCCCTGCTTCGTCACGGCGGAGCCGGTGCCCTTCGCGAGCGCCATGGTGTCGTAGGCGTAGTGGACGGTGTACGGCGAGCACTGTTCGTTCGTGAGGTTGTCCGCGCCCGCGCCGATGTTGATGTACGGCACCTTCTTCTCGGCCGCCACTTGCGCGGTGGACAGCGCGGTGGCCGAATTGGTCCCGCCGATGATCGCGTTCACGCCGTCACGGTCGATCCACTCGCGTGCGCGCGATGCCGCAATGTCCGCCTTGTTCTGGTGATCGGCATAGACGAGCTCGATCGGCTTGCCGTTCACCTTGCCGCCGAAATCGGCGATCGCCATGCGGATGGCTTCGAGGCCGCCTTGTCCGTCGATATCGGCGTAAAGCCCCGACAAGTCAGTGACGAAGCCGATCTTGACGCTGTTGGCGTCAGCGGCCTGCGCGCCGCTGCTTATCAGCGCCACACTCGCCGCCGCAGCCGCAAAGCAAAGAGAAGAGAGGCGCGCGAGGGTCTTCTTTTTCATTCCAGTCTCCGTGAGTTTTGGTTCTTGCTGTCAAGCTGGCGTTACGCGTGTTGCTGTCACACCCCGAGCAGTTCATGCAGCACGGGCATCTTCGCTTCGAGTTCCCCCGCGCCGAAATGCTCGACGATGTTTCCATGCTCCATCACATAGAAGCGATCCGCGAGCGGCGCCGCGAAGCGAAAATTCTGTTCGACCATCACGATCGTGTAGCCGCGCGACTTCAGCATGAGGATCATGCGCGCGAGCGTCTGTACGATGACGGGCGCAAGTCCCTCCGATATCTCGTCGAGCAAAAGCAGATTCGCACCGGTGCGAAGAATGCGTGCGACGGCGAGCATCTGTTGCTCGCCGCCCGAGAGGCGCGTGCCCTGGCTCGCGCGCCGCTCCTTGAGGTTCGGGAACATCGAATACAGTTCGTCGAGCGGCATTGCCTCTTTCGCATTGCCGACGAGCGGCGGCAACAGCAGATTCTCTTCGCACGACAAGCTCGAAAAGATGCCGCGCTCTTCCGGACAATAGCCAATGCCGTAATGCGCGATCTTGTGCGTCGGCAGCCCGATGGTCTCGCGTCCGCCGACGCGGATCGATCCGGTGCGCCGGCCGGTCAGGCCCATGATCGCGCGAAGCGTCGTCGTGCGGCCCGCGCCGTTGCGCCCGAGCAGCGTGACCACCTCGCCGCGATCCACCTTGAGATCGACGCCATGCAGGATGTGCGATTCCCCGTACCACGCCTGCAGTCCCGCGATTTCCAGCGCAGGCGCATTGCCCGCCGCGCCGTTCGCCTCGCGCGAGCGGCGCTCTTCCACGATCGTGCTCATGCGTGCGCTCCGGTGAGCGCCGCATCGGCGCTGCCCATGTAGGCTTCCATCACGAGCGGATTCTTCGATACTTCCGCATAGTTGCCTTCGGCGAGCACTTCTCCGCGCTGCAGGACGGTGATGGTGTCGGAGATGCCGGCGATTACGTTCATGTTGTGCTCGACCATCAGAATGGTGCGCCCCGCCGATACCTTCTTGATGAGCGCCGTCACGCGATCGACGTCTTCGTGTCCCATGCCTTGCGTCGGTTCGTCGAGCAGCATGAGTTCGGGCTCCATCGAAAGCGTCGTCGCGATTTCGAGCGCGCGCTTGCGTCCGTAGGAAAGCTCGACGGTCTTCGTATCGGCGAAATCGGTGAGGCCCACTTGCGTGAGCAGGTCCATGGCGCGATCGTTCAGCGCATCGAGCGAACGTTCGCTGCGCCAGAACTGAAACGACGTGCCGAGTTGCCGCTGCAAGCCGATACGCACGTTTTGCAACACGGTCAAATGCGGGAACACGGCGGAAATCTGAAACGAACGAATGATGCCGCGCCGCGCGATATGGGCCGGCCGTTCGCGGGTGATGTCGGCGCCGTTGAAGACGATCTGGCCCGCCGTGGGTTCGAGAAACTTGGTGAGCAGATTGAAGCAGGTGGTCTTGCCTGCGCCGTTCGGTCCGATGAGCGCATGGATCGAGCCGCGGCGCACGCGCAGGTTCACGCCATTCACGGCGGTGAAGCCTTTGAATTCCTTGGTGAGCCCTCGCGTTTCCAGAATGGTATCGCCGAGAATCATGTCCCCTTCCATGCGAAGTGAGGCGCTAAACGATCGGTTCGCCTGCGCCTTATTGTTCTTTACGCGCGCACCCGAACGTTGCTTCGATTCCGGTACGGTTCGCTTCGTGCTGCCGTTGCATCGATATTGCGTGCTGCACAAAGCGGGCACGAGGTAAGCCGAGCATCACTCTGATCCGGGGCCATTGTCGCGCCAATGATGCAGCGCAATCATTGGGATTTGCACTAACTCATGCGGCGCGCAAAGTGGCCGCCGATGCACGCAATCAGGGCACGCTGCGTGCTGCGGCGAACATCATGCGAGCGCCGACGCGATCACTTCTTGCGTCTGCAACGCGCCGCGGTCTTCGCGGATCATCTGGCTCGCGCGCTCCGCGATCATCAACGTGGGCGAATTGGTGTTGCCCGATGTGATGACCGGCATCACCGATGCATCGACCACGCGCAAGCCACGCACGCCTAACACACGCAAGCGGCTATCGACGACCGCGGCGGGATCGTTGTCCGCACCCATGCGGCATGTGCCGACCGGATGAAAGATCGTCGTGCCGATCTTCCCCGCTGCTTCGACGAGTTCTTCCTGCGTCTGAAACTGAATGCCCGGCAAAATCTCTTCGGGCGCATGACGCGATAACGCTGGCGCGCTCACGATGCGCCGCGTGAGCCGCAGCGAATTGACCGCCACTTCGCGATCGCGCTCCGTCGACAGATAATTCGGCGCGATCAAAGGCGCGGCATGCGCATCCGGCGATTCGATATGCACGCTGCCGCGTGACGTTGGCCGCAGATTGCAGACCGACGCCGTGAATGCGTTGAACGGATGCAACGGTTCACCGAAGCGTTCGAGCGATAAAGGCTGCACGTGATATTCGACATCGGGCCGCCTGATCGAAGCATCATCGGGATTCGACTTCGCGAATGCGCCGAGTTGCGATGGCGCCATCGACATCGGGCCGCTTCGCATCAGCGCGTATTGCATGCCGATGAAGAGCTTGCCCCACCATCGCGCGGACAAGGTATTGAGCGTGCGTGCGCCGTTCACCTTGTACGCCATGCGCAATTGCAAGTGATCCTGCAGGTTCTCGCCGACGCCGCGCAGATGACGCACGACATCGATGCCGAGCCGTTGCAGGCGCGCGCCATTACCGATACCCGATAGTTCGAGAATCTGCGGTGAATTGACCGCGCCCGCGCTCAGGATGACTTCGCAACGCGCCCGCGCGATGAAATCGACATCGCCGCCGCGATACGCCACGCCGACGCAACGTGCGCCTTCGAACACGAGCTTTTGCGTTTGCGCGCCGGTGATCGTCGTCAGGTTGGGACGCTTCATCGCTTCGCGCAGAAACGCTTTCGCCGCATTCCAGCGGATGCCGCCGCGCTGGTTCACATCGAAATAGCCGACGCCGGTGTTGTCGCCGCGATTGAAGTCATCGGTGGCGGGGATGCCGGTCTGTTGCGCGGCCTGTGAGAACGTTTCGAGGATCTTCCACTTCAGGCGCTGTTTCTCCACGCGCCATTCGCCGCCCTTGCCGTGCCATTCGCTGGCGCCGCCGTAGTGGTCCTCGCTGCGCTTGAAGATCGGGAGCACGGAGTCCCAGGACCAGTTCGAATCGCCGGTGATGTGCGCCCAGTCGTCGTAGTCTTCGCGCTGGCCGCGCATGTAGATCATGCCGTTGATCGACGAGCATCCGCCCAGGACTTTTCCTCTCGGGTATGACAACGCCCGGCCGTTCAGGCCCGGTTCGCTCTGCGTCCTATAGAGCCAATCCGTTCTCGGGTTGCCTATGCAGTACAGGTAGCCTACCGGGATGTGGATCCAGTGGTAATCGTCCTTGCCGCCTGCTTCGAGCAGCAGCACGTTTATCGTCGGGTCTTGCGTCAGGCGATTTGCCAGCACGCAGCCGGCCGTGCCTGCACCGACGATGATGTAGTCGTAGGCGCCTTCTTCCTTGCGCTCGTTCATTGCGTTGTCTCCTTTGTTTGCTTTGCCGTCTTCGATGCGGCTTTTCGTGTTGGTCTGTTGCTTCTCGGCGCCGAATGCTCCGCCGGCTCGCTGCGTAGTCGACCGCATAAGCGATCACTCTCCAGTCGCTCGATCGTCTACGAAGACTAGTGCGACGTTTCTTTCGAATCCAATGAGTTCTGTTCAATTGCGATATAAGTAGCGCTAATATCACGCATGGACTACATCCTCCTGCGCGCTTTTCTCACTGTCGCCCGCGAAGGCAATCTCACGCGGGCCGCCGCCCAACTGCACCTCACGCAGCCGGCCGTCAGCCTGCAGATCAAGAACCTTCAGGAGATGCTCGGGGTCGTCCTCTTCACACGCACGTCGCACGGACTGCTCCTCACACGCGACGGCGAAGCGCTCCTTCCTCACGCCGAGCGCGCCATCGCCGCCGCCTCCGAAGTTCAGCGGGCCGCTGCCGCGCTGCGTCATGAAGTCAGCGGCACGCTTCGTATCGGGACCATTCTCGATCCGGAATTTCTGCGGCTCGGCGGATTCTTGCGGCAGTTCGTCGAAACGTACCCGCGTATCGAAACAGCACTTCGGCATGGCATGTCCGGATGGGTGCTCGAACGCATAAGAACTCGCGATCTCGATGTCGGCTATTACATCGGCGATCCGGCCATCGACGGCGCGCGCGACGGCGAACGCTTTCACGTCGTGCGCCTCACGCCGTTCTCCTATCACGTGCTCGCGCCCGCCGGATGGCACAACCGCGTCAACAAAGGCAAACGCAGCTGGGCCGCTCTCGCGAGGCTGCCGTGGATCTGGACGCCGCCTGAATCCGCGCATAACCGGCTGCTGTCGCGCGTCTTTCGCGAAGCCGGCGCAATGCCCGTGAAAGTCGCCGAAGTCGACCAGGAACCGTCGATGCTCGATCTCGTGAAGTCCGGCATCGGGCTTTCGCTGGCGCGCGATTCCATCGCGCTCGCGCAGGCACACGCGCACGCACTCACCATCGTCGATGGCGTCACCGTGCCGACGCAGCTCTCGTTCGTCGCGCTCGCCGAACGTCGCGCGGAACCGGCGATCGCCGCTGCGCTGAAACTCATCGACGCTCAGTGGTCCGTGTAACGCCAGATTCACGATAAGACTGGTACGCTGAGCGACGCCCACCACCGGAGACTTCCTTCATGGCACGCAACATCGAAATCAAGGCACGCGCGCACCGGTTCGACGAACTGCGCGAACGCGCATCCGCACTCGCCACCGATGCGCCGCTCGTCTTTCGCCAGCAGGATTTCTTCTACGACGTGCCGACCGGCCGCCTCAAGCTGCGCCAGTTCGACGACGGCACGCCGTCCGAGCTGATCTTCTATCAGCGCGACGATCGCGATGGCCCGAAAGTCTCCTACTACTCCCGCAGTCCGGTAACGAACGCCGAAGCCATGCACGCGCTGCTCGCGCAGGCACTGACGACGCGCGGCATCGTCTCAAAGGAGCGGCATGTCTATCTGGTGGGACGCACGCGCATTCATCTGGACCGCGTGGACGGCCTCGGCGATTTCGTCGAACTCGAAGTGGTGCTCGGCCAGGACGACGAGGAAGCCGGCGGCCATCAGGAAGCGCACGACATGTTCGCGCGCCTTGGTGTGGCGCAAGCGGACCTGGTGCCGCTCGCGTATGTGGACTTGCTGAACCCCGCTCAGGCCGCGTCGCCGGAAAGGTGATCGAGCGGCAATGGGCCGTTGCGCTTGAACGTGGTCAGTACGATGTTCGAGCGCACGCTGTCCACGCCAGGCACGCGCATCAGCTTCTTCATCACGAAGCCCGACAGCGCGTTCAGATCCGGCGCGACAATGCGCAGCAGATAATCCGCATCGCCGACAGTCGCGTGACATTCGAGCACCTCGGGCAACGCGTCGATCTCCTGCTGAAACTGTTCGATGACGGTGTCGCCGTGATGCTTGAGCTTCAGGCTCGTGAACGCCGTCACGCCGAGGCCGAGTTTCTCGGGGCGCAACATCACGCGATAGCCCTCGATCACGCCCGTCGCTTCCAGCCGCTGCAAGCGCCGCCCGATCTGCGACGGCGATAGCGGCACTTGCTCCGCGAGCTGTTGATGCGTGGCGCGCCCGAAGCGCTGAAGGACATCGAGCAGGGCAAGGTCGAAATGATCGAGTTCCAGCATGATGCGAATGTGCGCGAAAGCGAAAGGAGATGCGACTTTAGCGCATCGCCCGGATAAGCGACGCGACGCACGATCTTCCGGGCGCGGATTAATACCGGCTTACAGCGCCCGACAAGGTAACAGGCGTATTACGAACTGTGACATCGACGCGAGCCGTTGGACGTCCGATGCATGACCGAATCGCGCCATTGCAAGGCGATCCGAAAGCAGACGTAAGCGCAATCCCGGCGTATCTTTCAGTGATGAAGGCCAATTTTTAACCGCTCGTAAACTGCGTGAACGGTGCAAGATACCGCCTTTCAGACGCGGGTCGGCGTGCGGGTTCGAAGCGGTACAATCAGCAGCGCACAAGGCCCGAAGACGGCAATCGCCCGCGCCGCTCGAACTCAAGCCGCGCGGCGCCGCATGAGAAGTAACGGTTTTGATCCGGCCGGCCCGCGCTATCCCGCCGCATTGCGCGGAACAGAGCGCCGGATCGACTTCAACCCATTGTACTGAGCGACTTCATGCGAATCCTCCTGATCGAAGACGACCGCCCCATCGCGCGCGGCATTCAAAGCAGCCTCGAGCAATCCGGTTTCACCGTCGACATGGTTCACGACGGCATCTTCGCCGAGCAGGCGCTCGCGCAGAACCGCCACGAACTGGTCATTCTCGATCTGGGCTTGCCCGGTATCGACGGCATGACGCTGCTCTCGCGCTTTCGCCAGGGCAATCGCCATACGCCGGTCATCATTCTCACTGCCCGCGACGAACTTCACGACCGCGTGCAAGGCCTCAACAGCGGCGCGGACGACTACATGCTCAAGCCGTTCGAGCCGCAGGAACTTGAAGCGCGCATTCGCGCCGTGATGCGCCGCAGCGGTCCGCACGGCGACGTGCCGCGTCCCGAAGTCACGCTGGGCGGCCTGCGCCTGTCCGGCGTCGATCGCCGCATCTTCAACGACGAGCGTCCGCTCGAACTGTCGCCGCGCGAATTTGCGGTTCTTGAAATGCTGCTGCTGCGTCACGGCCGTGTCGTCAGCAAGGCGCAACTGCAGGATCATCTGACGCACTTCGGCGGCGATCTCGGCGATACCGCTATCGAAGTTTATGTGCATCGCGTGCGCAAGAAGCTCGAGAACACGCGCGTGGAAATCGTGACGGTGCGCGGCTTCGGTTATCTGCTTCAGGAGATCAGGCAGGCGGCGTGATGCATCGGCCACTCTCGCCCTAGAACGCTTTGCGACTTCCCACCCGGCGCGCGGGCGATCAGCGTTTCGCCCGCGAAGACTGGCTCGATCTGGCGCGATCGACGCCCACCCGACCTCCCGCCCCGCCGAGCCTGCGGCGCACCCTGCTGCGCCGTCTCGCCGCGCCGCTGTCGCTGCTCGCGCTGATGTCCGGCCTCATCGCGTACTGGCTCGCGTGGCAGTACACGCAGCACGTCGTCGATCGTTCGCTCGCCGATCTCGCCACCGCCATCTCGAAGCAGATCCAGCTCGCGGGCGTCGATGCGCCCGTCACCGTCCCGCCGCTCGCCCAGGCGATGTTCTCTGATCCCGTCGAACAGCTCGTCTACCGCATCAGCACGGGCGACGAGGAAATCGCCGGCGACCCGGACCTTCCGCTCACCGGCACCTCCGTGCGGCGCATCCATTACGCATACGTCTTCGAGACGCACTATCAGGGCACCAGCGTTCGCGCGGCGCAAGTACGCGTGCCGCAGCAGACCGGCAATCCGATCGTCGTGGAAGTGGCGCAGCGCGTGGGGTCGCGGTATCGCATCGCGGTCGAGTTTCTCTTCGCGATCATGATGCCGCTGCTGCTTCTCCTGCTGGCCGGCTGGGTGATCGTGTGGCGCGTCGTGAATCAGCAGTTGAACCCGCTCACCGATCTCGCCGACGCGCTGAACCGGCAGACGCACGTCTCGCTCGAACCGGTCGACGAATCGCATGTGCCAAGCGAAATCCGTCCGCTCACGAGCGCGATGAACGGCCTGCTCGTGCGCCTGCAGACGGCGCTCGATGCGCAGCGCAAATTCATCGCCGATGCCGCGCATCAGTTGCGCACGCCGCTCACGGCCGTGAAGCTGCACGCGGAGCAGGCGCTCAGTTCACGCGATCCCGCGAAGGCGGTCGAAGCGGTGAAGGAACTGCGGGCATCGGCGGATCGCGCGGTGCGGCTGTCGAATCAGCTGTTGTCGCTCGCGCGTGCGGAGCCGGGCGAACAGGCGGCGCGCTTCACGGACTTCGATCTCGCCGCGCTCGCGTTCGAAACCGGCGCGGAATGGGTGCCGCGCGCGTTGGCGGCGCGGGTCGATCTGGGCTTTCAGCGCATCGACGATCCTGAAAACGAGCATCCGATGACGATGCGCGGCAACGTCGTGCTCGTGCGCGAAGTGCTCGCCAACCTCATCGACAACGCGCTCAAGTACGTGCCGCCCGCGCGGTACGAAGGCGCGCGCATCACGCTGACGGTCGGTGACTGGCGCGATCCGAAAAACCCGGACGGCGCGCGTTTCGGCGAAGTGGTGATCGAGGACAACGGCCCCGGCGTCCCGGCCGATCAGCAGCCCGATCTGTTCAAGCGCTTCTTCCGTGGCGATGGCCAGAGCGTCGAAGGCGGCGCGGGACTCGGGCTTGCGATCGTGCACGACATCGTCGCGCTGCACGGCGGCACCGTGCATTACGAAGACGCGCCGGAAGGCGGCGCGCGCTTCATCGTACGGATGCCGCTGAAGGCGCAACACGTCGAAGCGCCCGCAACGGCCCCCGCGGAAAAATAAGCGAGGCGCTTACTTTTTCTTCTTGAGCGCGAGCATGGTGCCGCGGCACTTCTTCGCGCCGCAGCGGCACTCGTATTCCTTCTTCAGCTTTTTGGTGATCCGCCCTTCGATCACGAGCCCGTAGTCGTAATTGAGTTCTTCATCCGGCTCGATGTCGCGCAGCGCGTGAATGAACACACGGCCTTCGACTTCCTCGGCTTCGCAGTTCGGCGCGCACGAATGGTTGATGTACTTCGCGCTATTGCCATCGATCTTGCCGTCGATCACGCGGCCATCGTCGAGTGCGAAATAGAAGGTGTGATTCGGTTCGTCCGGATTGTGCGGATGACGGCGCAGCGCCTCTTTCCACGATATGCGCTCGCCTTTGTATTCCATCACCTTCTCGCCGGCGGCGATCGGCTTCACGGCAAACACGCCCTTGCCATGCACGCCCGAGCGGCGAACGGTGACCCTGCGTGAACTCATCGAACGAATCCCAAGTAACGAATTTCTGTGGAGGCTTCATGCCCGCTTCTTTCCGCACGATGAACGCTTGTGCGGACCGGGGCATAAAAAAACGCGGTGGCCTCGAAGGCGCCGCGTTCAACGGTAACGACGGTATCGTACACTCCCGCGCGCCGGGTTCTCAACTCCGTCGTATCAACGCTGGCCGAACGAGATGTCGCCGAACAGATGCTTCTGCTCGCGCGGTTGCGAGCGCCAGTACTGCGGCGGGGCGCTGACGGTCGCGCCGAGTTCGGCCGCCGCGTGCCACGGCCAGCGCGGATCGTAGAGCATGGCGCGCGCCATCGCAACGAAGTCGGCCTGGCCGCTCGCGATGATCTCTTCCGCGTGCTTCGCCTCGGTAATCAAACCGACCGCGATGGTCGTCACGCCGGTCGCTTCCTTGACGGCTTTGGCGAACGGCGTCTGATAGCCGGGTTCTAGCGGAATCTTCTGTTGCGGCGATACCCCGCCCGACGACACATCGATCCAGTCGACGCCACGCTTCTTCAGTTCCGATGCGAACGCGATCGTATCTTCGATGCCCCATCCGCCTTCCACCCAATCCGTCGCCGAGACGCGCACGCCGACGGGCTTTTCGCCGGGAAACGCGGCGCGCACGGCATCGAAGATTTCGAGCGGATAACGCATGCGGTTTTCGCGCGATCCGCCGTATTGGTCGGTGCGCTGATTCGCAATCGGCGATAGAAACTGATGCAGCAGATAACCGTGCGCCGCGTGAACCTCGAGCGCGTCGATGCCGAGCCGCGCGGCGCGCCTCGCCGATGCCGCGAACGCTTCCTTCACACGCAGCAGTCCCGCCGTATCGAGCGCGAGCGGCGGGGTTTCGTCGGGCTTATGCGCAATCGCCGATGGCGCGTGCGTCATCCATCCGCCATCCGCGACGGAAATGAGCTGCCCGCCTTCCCACGGTTTGCGGCTCGATGCCTTACGCCCTGCATGCGCGAGCTGCATCGTCACCGCGATGTTCGAATACTGGCGAATCGCCGCGAGCACCGGCCGCAGCGCCGCTTCGGTGACGTCGTCCCACAAGCCGAGGTCGCCCGGCGTGATGCGTCCATCCGGCTCGACGGCCGTGGCCTCGATGCAAAGCATCGCCGCGCCGGACAGCGCCAGGTGGCCGAGATGGATCATGTGCCATGCGCTGGCTTCGCCGCGCTCGGCGGAATACTGGCACATCGGCGACACGACGATGCGATTGGGAAGCTGCAGACCGCGAAGGGTCCGGGGAGTGAACAGCGCGCTCATGTAGTAAGCCCGTCGCGAAGAAGAGCGGTCGAGCATATCACCGCGCTTTTATGCGTGCAGCGCCGGTACGTCAGCCCGATCGCGCAGCGCCGGGAAAGCGGTCGAGCCACTCGCCGAACATCGCGCGGGCGGCAGTCTCGAGCGCCGCGCCGTGCCGTGCGGTTGCATCGCGCAAGCCGGTGACGGTTGCACCGCCATGCGCGATATCACCGGGATACGTGATCAGCCAGTTCTCGAATCGATCCGTCAGCACTTCTGCATGGCATTGCAGCGCGAGCACATGCTCGCCCCACGAGAACGCCTGATGAGCGCACGCTTCTGTCGATGCAAGCAGCGTCGCGCCTTCGGGAAGTTCGAACGTATCGCCGTGCCAGTGGAAGACGGGCACGGCATCCAGATGACGCAACGGCGACGCGCGCCCCGCTTCCGTCAGGGAAAGCGGCGACCAGCCGAGTTCCAGCCGCCCCGACGAATACACGCGTGCGCCGAGCGCCCGCGCGATCAGTTGCGAGCCGAGACAGATGCCGATGGTGGGAAGCCCCGCTGCGATGCGCTTTTCGAGCATCGACAGCAGCGGAGCAAGATGGGGATACTGCGCGTCTTCATAGGCGCCGATCGGGCCGCCGAGCACGACGAGCAACGACGGGTCGAGCGGATTCGGCGCCGCGATGCGCCCGCGCCCGACGTCGAGATAACGCACAAGATGGCCCCGGTCGCCGAGCACCAGCTCCAGACTGCCGAGGTCTTCGAAATGGACGTGGCGAATCGCCAGGACTTCATGTTTCATCGGCGCTTCCAGGAGTCGACTGCGTGGCCTGGAACAAGAGCCAGGGACGAGCCGCGCCTCGCTGCGAGGCGCGACGGCACAGTCTAACCGACTCGCCGACGCCTCACAGCGCGGAATGCCACCGATATTACCTGCCTAACCTCAGGCGATCTGCGCGAAGACCTTCCAGACTTTCTTCTGCTGACCGAGATCGCCTTCTTCGTATACCGAACAATCGAGACGCAGGTCGGTGTCGGCCATGTCGATCTGAAGGAGCGCGCAGTGATGCGGGACCTTCTTCGGGTTCTTGCTGACCTCGAAGTGCGAGCACGAGAGACACATGCGGTGCGCGGGAATCTGCTGCGCCGCTTCGAGTTGACGAATCGTCTTCAGCAGCGAGCGATAGAACGCCGCCTGCTCGTCCTCGCGCAAGGTGCCGACTGCTTTCGAGAGAAAGTCCGGCCATTGCAGCGCCTTCTTCGCGGCAGTGCGGCCGCGGGCGGTCAGACGAACCGCCAGCGCGCGGCCATCGTCGATGGCGCGGCGCTTTTCGACGAGCCCCTTGCCTTCGAGCGTGCTGACGGCATCGCTCGTCGTCGCGGCGGTCAACGCGGTTTCACGCGCGATCTCGCCAAGGCGCATCGGCCCTTTACGCTGCATCAGCAGCACGAGAATCTCACCTTGGGTCGGCGTGAGCCCCGCTCCTTCCGCCCACTCCCAAGCCTGGCTGCGCATCGCGGTGCTCAGCCTCAGCAGGCCGTGGGTCACCCGCCCCGTCGCCTGCTCTCCGTAAACGCCTTCACTCATAATATTTCGCTTGTTTTCCGCTTTATGGGTTTCGACGGCATGTTCGCCTGCAACTGCGAACCCCTCGTCCCGAAAGCCGCCCCGACTCACTTTGCCCGTTCGTCGGGATAACTCCCGGTTCGTGGTCCCCGCCGTCTCAAAATTCAGGCGTACCAAGCCAATTCGCTTTGCCTGAAAGGGGACATTGCCACCCTCTTCGTTTTGCGCCTTCTTTTACCAACCGTGGCGCTCTTTCGCCGACTATACCCCGCCGCCGGGAAAGTCGCCATTCTAAGCGACTGAGACGAAACGTACACCTTAATTATCCACGCAAAACTGTGGATAACCCGTGGAAAAGCGGCTTATTTCGTCGTGAGTGTATTTTCGGTAACCATCGGTACTGTACGGCAGACCACGTTCGGAGTCCGTTGCAGCCCTTCCGGCAAGGACGCTGCGGCAAACCGCTCGATGTTCGGCCTTTCGTTTGAGTAACCGACGGCAACAGATTCGTTTCGTTACCGACTATTACTCAGGTATACGGACGCTGGATGGAAACCTTAAGGATGCCATTCGGCTTTGCGCTAATCGCGCGGCGAGCAATTGAATTGCCGGCAACATGCACGCGTTTCATACAGAGCGATGCCTCAAACAAAAAGGCTGCCCGGAATCACTCGGGCAGCCTTCTTCGATTGTCGCTAAAGCGGGTAATGCGCTACGGTCTCAAGCGCGCCATTGCAGGCATTGCTGGCGGACGGCCTCGTGCAAGGACTTCTCCTTGTCGAATACGCCGCGCAGCCACGACGCATCGTTGACGCCGCCGCGCGCGATATCGGCGACCTGCGCAAGCGCCGCTTGAGAACCGAGCGCTTCGGCGTGCGGCGCGAGCACGTCGAGCGTTGCGAGGATGTCCTCCGCGATGGTGCGCCGCTCGCCCGTCTGCGGATGGATGCACGTGCCTTCCAGTCCGAAGCGGCATGCCTCGAAGCGGTTGAACGTGTAGACGAGATAATCGTCTTCTCTGGGCGTCAGCGGCTTGTCGAGCAACAGATAACGCGACAAGGTCTGAATGTAGCAAGCGATGGCCGCAGCGCGATCCACGGACAGCGGCGTGTCCATCACGCGAACTTCGATCGTGCCGAAACCGGGCTTGGGCCGAATGTCCCAGTAGAAGTCCTTCATGCTGTTGACGACGCCCGTGTTGACCATCTTCGAGAAGTACTCTTCGAAGCTATCCCACGTAAGCACGAACGGCGCGCGTCCCGACAACGGAAACGCAAACACGGAATTGAGCCGTGCCGAGTGAAAGCCCGTATCGACGCCCTGAATGTACGGCGACGAAGCCGACAGTGCGATGAAATGCGGAATGTAGCGCGACATCGCGTGCAGCAGGAACAACGCGCTGTTCGGGTCCGGGCAACCGATATGCACGTGCTGTCCGAACACGGTGAACTGCTTGGCGAGATAGCCGTACAGCTCGGAGATGTACTGAAAGCGCGGCGCGTCGTAGATCTGCCGATCGCTCCATTGCTGGAACGCATGCGTGCCGCCGCCCGCGAGCCCGACGTTCAGTTGATCGGCGGCAGCGATGAGCGTGTCGCGAATCTTGCGCAGATCAGTGACGGCCTGCTCGTGCGTCGTGCAGATGCCCGTCGAAAGCTCGATCATGCTTTCGGTGATTTCCGGCGTGATGTTGCCGGGAATCTTTTCGTCCTTGATGAGCCGCATCAGGTCGGACGCGGCGCGTGTCAGATCATAGTCGTGCGTATTGACGACCTGGATCTCCAGTTCCACGCCGAACGTGAACGGCTCGGAGTTGATGAATGGTTCGAGTGCCATGACGCCTCTTGTTGATCAATGCATGAGCGGCCGCGCGCGCTTACTCGCGGCGCTCGCCAACCGCCGACAAACTACGGTAAACCACGAAGGGCGTCGCGATCTGCAGCACGACGATCGAGCACATGACGATCGCGCGCAAGGTCGGGTCGTAGTCTGGATAGAGCACGTACATGTCGTCGACGAGCAAGTACGCGAGCGCCGACATCGGCGTCAGCGCGACGCCGAGCGCCGCCCCCTGCTTCCAGTTCAGTCCGCTCGGCTTCGCGAAGATCATCACGCCGACGAGCTTGCCGATCACACGCGCGACGATCAGCCCCAGCGCCGCCACTCCGCCCAGCGCGATATCGCGCCAGTGGAACGAAGTCAGTGTCAGCGCGAACAGAATGACGGTGAGAAGCCATCCCGCCGATCCGAAATGCGACGGCCACAACTGCGGCCGCTCGTCGGCATTCTTCACGATGATTCCCGCGGCGAGCAGCGCGAGGATCGTCGACAGCTTGAAGATGTGCGCGACCGCGATCGCCAGCAGCACGAGGCCGAACAGCGCGACGAACGAATGCTCGTCGTTCGCGTTGAGACGCCGGTAAAGCAGGTTGCACGCGCGCGCGAGCAGAAAGGCCAGCACCAGCGAGCCGAGCAGCAGATACAGCGGCTGAAGAATCGTCGCGAACGTGTTGCCGTAGATTTCCTGATGCAGCACGCCCGCCGCGAGCTTTTCGACGATCACCGCGTACATGCTGTTCAGCGCGGTTAGCGTCATCAGCCGCTGCGTGACCTGGCCTTCGGCGCGCAGTTCGGTTTTCAGCTGGATGACCATCGCGGGCGACGTGGCCATCGCGATTGCGGCGATGACGATAGAGGGCATCGTCGGCACGTTGGCGAGCATCAGCGCGATCAGCACGAGGATGAACGTCAGCGTCGATTCCGCGATGCTCGACAGAATCAGATAAGGATTGCGGCGGATCCAGCGAAGGTCGAGCCGTCCGCCGAGTTCGAAAAGCAGCAATCCGAGCGCGACATCGAGCAGCGGACGTGACAAGCCGCCAGCGCTGGCGTCGATGACGCCGAGACCGGCGTTGCCCGCGATCAGGCCGATCACCGCATAGCCCGTGATGCGCGGCAGCCGCCATGCGCGCCACAGCAACTCTCCGGCGAGACCCGCCGTGACCAGCGCGAGACCGGCCCACAGGATGGCGTCGGGTTCGAGCGGCCACGCGGGAAGAAATGAAAATGCCGAATTCATCTTATGGGCTTCTCCTTCGTTGCTTCAGCAGAGGACACGCTCGGTCGCGCGGGGCCGCGCGTCACAGCGAGACTCGCGGGAGACGCCGACACGCGCTACCCGATAACGACTGAGCGTAGGTTCATTCAGGCCAAACGAACTTGACCGAACACGGCGTCACGGTTCAGCCGTGTACGACTTGATGACGCGTCCGGCTCGAGCTGACTGGCTTGCTCGCATCCTGGCTCTCGGAAAGCACTGCGATGCGCCGCGCGCGAGCGCTGGCCGAACTTGGTAAACGACGTTGCGGCTTGGTGATCGGATTGTCGTTCCGCAAGCATCGTTCCATTGAAGCGCTCGCCGGCTGACCGGCGCGACGCAGGAAGAAGCGCGATTGTGCCACACGCCGGACCCTGCGACCGAACTGCAATCCCATGATTCGTAAGAAGTAAAAGCGACTGCTGCCCGATTCACGGTGGAAATTCCAACCGGTCGGGCTTCGAGTTTTCCGCCGCCGATGGCGTCGTCTTCAGGTGTTTACAGGTTTACTGTATGTATACGTAGTAGTAGTTAACAAGGCGCCGCCGCTTCTGTGGACAACTCGTGTTTACCGATACGGTTCAACGAGATGCGCGCCGAAGAACCGCGCGGTAAACATGTTCGCGCCGTGCCGTTAACACGGAACAACTTTCGGCCGTCCGACCGGTGCCTGCGGCTTGTCCCGTTTACGTGCACAACGCGTTCACAGCTCTTCTCGGCCCAATTCACCGGGTTATCCACAGCGTCACGAGGATAACTGCGGTGCGAGGACCGCTCCGTGACGTAACGCTCGCAGAAGGAATCGCGCCGGGTCGATGGCTTCGGCCAGCTCGCGTTCGATCGGCCACGGCTCGCCGTCGATCTGTGAAGCGATGAGCTCCGCCGCGAGCGCCGCCCATACGAGGCCACGCGAGCCGAACGCGAACGCGCCGTACAGCCCTTCGACGCGCGGCAAATCGAGCGGCCATGCGCCGGCCAGCCGCTGCGCGTCGCGGCGAGCGGCGGTTTCGTCGGCGAGTTGGCCGATCATCGGCATGCGATCGCTCGTCACGCAGCGAAACGCTACGCGTCCGTGCGACGCGGATACGTCACTAAGCGCCGGCAGCATCCGGCCGACGCGCTCCACGTTCTCCCGGTGTCCCGCGTCGCGCAGGCCGGGATCCGTGTCGTCGATGTCGTAGGTCGCGCCGATCAACGTGCGGCCGTCGCTCAACGGCACCGCGTATCCCTCGCCGATGACCGGCACGCGCAGCCCATCGAGCGGGCCCGCGTCGAGCAGCGAAAGCTGGCCGCGCACGCCGCGCGTCGGTTCGCCGTAGAGGCCGGCGAGGCGTGCGGCATCGTGCGCGTTCGCCAGCACGACGACCGGCGCTTTCGCGATCAATGCGCCGCTTGCATCGAACGCCTGCCAGTCCCGTCCGTCGTGCCCGATGCGCGCCACTTCCGTGTTCATGCGCGCGGTGAGCGCATCGCGGGCGGCGGCCAGTTGCGCCGCGCAGACGGCGGCCGGCGAAATGGCGCCGCCGCGCGGAAAGAACCATCCGCCGCGTGCGACATCGACGCCCGCTACCCGCGATGCTTCGTCGCGCGTCATCGGGGTGACGTAATCGCGCGGATAGCCGAATCGTTCGATGGCGTCGGCGAGCGCGTCCGCATCGTCCGGCGTATCGGCGATTTGCAGCAGGCCCGCGCGGCTGCGCTGCAAGTCGTGGCCGACGGCCTCGAGCCCAGACCATCGGCGCAGCGCGTGCAGAAAACCGGCGCGCGTCAGGCGGGCGGCGACGCTGTCGTCGCGCCAGACAATCGGGTGAAAGACGCCAGCCGGATTTCCGGATGCGTCGCGCGCGGGCGATGAGTGGCGGTCGATCAGCGTGACACGCCATCCGCGAGACGCGAGCGCCGATGTCATCGCGCAGCCCGCCAGTCCCGCGCCGATCACGATCGCGTCGCGCGCGGGTGCATTGCATGCGACCGGCGGATCGTGACGGCGCACCCGCCAGCGCGGTGCGAAGCGGCCCGTTATGCCGTCAGGCGTCGCGTGGCAATCGAATCCGGAACTTTCCAGCGTTTTGAGCAAAGCCGCTTTCGCAGGCTCGGGCGCCGAAGCCGAAAGCGTCGCGGCATCGGCGGCGAAGCGCGCGAGCGTTTTGCACAGCTTGCGCGGATCGTCGTGTTGCGACGCATCGAAGTGGATGGCATCGGCGCGCAGCCACAGTTTCGACAGCAGGTGGTCTTCGTCTTCATCGCCGATGGCGAGCGTCAGCACGACGCGCCCGGCATCGAATTCCAGGCGATGAACGCCTGGCGTACGCGTCGGCAAGGCTTCGCCGAGTTCGGCCGAAAGCGCGTCGTCATTTTCGTGAACGGTGAGCGGCGCGATCGCCACCAGATGCAGACGCTCGCTCCGCGCGCTGCATTCGCGCCACAGACGCCACACGGCAAGCAAGGCGTCTTGACTGCCGATACGCGCATCGGCCGCGAGGAAGGTGAAGATGCGCCTGTTCTTCCAGCGTGCGGGAAGATCGTGAAAGGCGAGAAGCGGCGAAGAGTGAGTCATGCGTCGAGCGGCGTGTTGGGGCAAACATGACACTGTATCGCCGGAAGTCAGAGCGGGCCGCACGCGATGGCCCGCGACTCGTCTGGACGCGCCAAACCCAATACGGACAAGCGTTTTCACGCTAAACGTTGGCAAAAACCAACGCGCGTTCGCGACTCGAACGCGTACTCCGCGGGCGTGCGCCGGCGTGCGAAGACTGCGCGCCAAAAATCCGCCGGCAACCCCTGGTTACATAAGGGTAAATCTTTGAAACCCTTATCCTGATTGGGTTTGCGCTGCGCTATCATACGAAGCGCCGCGTTTGAAGGCGGCGCGAGACTTTGATGTAAGGCAATGCAGACGAAGCGGCGCGAAACCGCGCCGCTTCGCCCGACGGGCAGGCCAGAAGGCCGCCCCTACTCGACTGCAGGGCTTGCGCACGTATAATCGGCGCGTTCGCGCTGTTCGTGTCAACCTAAACTGATAAAGGAACCTTAATGAACAAACAGGAATTGATCGACGCCGTAGCCGCCCAAACCGGCGCAAGCAAGGCTCAAACCGGCGAAACGCTCGACACGTTGCTCGAAGTGATCAAGAAAGCTGTCTCGAAAGGTGACGCGGTTCAGTTGATCGGTTTCGGCAGCTTTGGTTCGGGAAAGCGCGCAGCGCGCACCGGCCGTAACCCGAAGACCGGCGAATCCATCAAGATTCCGGCAGCAAAGACGGTCAAGTTCACGGCTGGCAAGGCATTCAAAGACGCAGTCAACAAGAAGTAAGCTGTCTGCCGTGTGGCGCTTCCCGCTCAGTTGCGCAGCGCCTCGCAGCGCCTGTTGGTCAGGTTCTTCCGCATGTGCGGAGATAAGCTGGAGACCATGAGAATTTAGAAACCCGCCTTCGGCGGGTTTTTTTATTTGCTCAGTGCCGGTGATCTTCGCAATCGCAGCCGGGGCCGTGGTCGTGGTCATCGTGGCCGCCGTGCTCATGCTCATGGTCATGATCGTGTTCTTCCACGTCCCACGCCGGGAACGGATCACTGAAGCGTTGCCAGCCATCCGCTCCGAGCGCCCATTCTTCGTCGGTCAGCAGGCATGCGTCGAACCTGCGCTGCCACGCATCGGCATTCAGATCCAGGCCGATGAGCACCAGCTCCTGCCGCCTGTCGCCGATGCTGTTGTCGTCGGGATCGCCGAACCATTCCGCGACGATCTCCGCTTCCAGCTCGGGGTCATCGGTCGGCCATTCGCTGCGATCCTGCGCCGCCCACCACACGCCCGCCGGGCCGTGACGCAGCGTTCCGCCCGCCTGCGACAACGATCCGCCCACGACACTGCGCGTCGCGAGCCAGAAGAAGCCCTTCGCTCGCAGCACGTCGGGCCATTCCTGATGCAGCAGGTTCCAGAGCCGTTCGGGATGAAACGGCCGGCGCGCGCGATACACATAGTGGCCGACGCCTGAATCACCGGCCTCGGATGTCTCGTCGCCGTTGAGAATCGAGAGCCAGCCGGGCGCGCTCGCCGTCGCATCGAAGTCGAAGCGGCCGGTGTCGAGCAACTCATCCAGCGGTGCATTGCCGAACTGAGCGCGAATCTGCACGGCGCGCGGGTTGAGACCGCGCAGCACCCGCGCCACTTTGTCGAGTTCCGCTTCGCTGACGAGATCAGTCTTGTTCAACACGATGACATCGCAGAATTCAATCTGCTCGACGAGCGTTTCGACGACCGTCTTGCCTTCGTCATGCGCTTCATCGCCGATAGCGATGCCGCGTTCCGCCAGCGAATCCGCCGATGCGTAATCGCGCATGAGGCTCGACACATCGACGACGGTCACGAAGGTATCGAGACGCGCGCGGCCGGCGAGCGCGGAGTCGTCGTCATCGGCGAAAGCGAGATGCTCGGCGATGTCCATCGGGTTATCGACGCCCGCCGATTCGATCACGATGGCATCGAAGCGCTGCTGGGCCGCGAGATCGACGATTGCCTGTTCCATGTCGTGCAGCGACTGGCCGGCGACCGTGCCGATGCGCACGTCCTGCTGATTGGCGAGCAACGCGTCGACGAGCGTGGACTTGCCCGCGCCGATGAAGCCCGAAAGCACGGTGACTGGCAGGGGTGTCTGGTTCATTGCGGGCGATCAGTGGAAGGGCTGCGGGGGCGTCGAGACGCCTAGAAGCGACGATTCTGCATCAAAAATGCAGCGAAGGCGGCGCTTGCGGCCGCGGCCCGTCGACGCCCGGATTTACTTGGCGGCTTGCAGCAGCTTCCAGCGCCGCAGAATCTCGATGATCTGCGCCGAGTATTTGTCGCGCAGCGCAGGTGTTTCGGAATGGTAAGCACCGACCGCCTGCCACGAATTGCCATACTTGTTCATCTTCTGGCGCAAATGCCACGCGGCGACGTAGACGCTCTTGCACGGCTCCATCAGCGTGCCGCTCGAGATGCCGTATTGGGACAGCGTGTTCAGGTGGATGGAGTTGATCTGCATCAGCCCGTAGTCCGTCGAGCCGTTGGCGTTCTTGTTGATGGCGTCGGGCTTGTTGTGCGATTCCTGCCAGGCGATGGCGCGCAGTATGAGCGGATTCACCTTTTGATACTTCGCCGCTTCGTCGAAGCAGTCGGCATGCGCCGCGCCAGCCGCCAACATCGCGCCGAACGCCATCACAGGTAATCGCAGGAATCTCTTCATTGTCTATCTACTCCATCCGCCGATGCGGAACGTCATACCGCCGACGCGACGCATGCGCGCCGTCGCCAGAAACCCATGTTCGAGCCGGGCCGGTGTCGGGAAAACCCGTGTGCCGGGCACGTGCCGGCCAAGCCGAACCGCCCGTATGATACCGGCTGACGTTTGAGGCCATAAGTTAGCTAGCCGACATAGGTCGGACACAATGCGCGAAGCGGATCGGCCGCAACCATGGACGGTTGCCAATACGCAGCTAAACGTATGAATAATAAAGTGTTGTATACGCGTTACAATTCGGCTCCCGCGCAAATTCGACTGAGTCGACGGAAGCCGCCTGACGGTATATCGGCAAGTTTCTGGAATGCTTCAACGGCGGCGGGAATCACTCGGCACGCAGCCGGCTGCAGCCATTACGTCAGCGAATTGGAATAAATTCGTTACGCAAAGCTGCTATCGTCACATTTTTATAAATAATCGTGGTGGGGCGGACACGCTCGCACCTCGGTCGGCAGCGCCGTCGGAATCATTGGCGCCGCCTTAGCCGGTTAATTTTTGTAGGCCGGCTCAGACATCACATCCATGAGAAGACAACCTATGGCACTGCGTCGCCACGCGACGGCACTGCTGGCGGCGGGACTTATCGTCGCGCAAGCCGCGCACGCGCAAGTGACGTTGAATTTCGTCAACGCCGATATCGACCAGGTCGCGAAGGCGATCGGGGCTGCTACCGGCAAAACCATCATCGTCGATCCCCGTGTGAAGGGGCAGCTCAACCTCGTCTCCGAGAATCCGGTGCCCGAGGAGCAGGCGCTGAAGACGCTGCAGTCGTCGTTGCGCATGCAGGGCTTCTCGCTCGTGCAGGATCACGGCGTGTTGAAGGTCGTGCCCGAAGCCGACGCCAAGCTGCAAGGCGTGCCGACCTACGTCGGCAACGCGCCCGGCGCGCGCGGCGATCAGGTCATCACGCAGGTCTTCACGCTGCGCAATGAATCGGCGAACAACCTGCTGCCGGTGCTCCGCCCGCTGATCTCGCCGAACAACACGATCGCCGCCTATCCCGCGAACAACACGCTCGTCGTGACCGATTACGCCGATAACGTGCGGCGCATCGCTGGCATCATCGCGGGCATCGATACGGCGGCGGGCCGCGAAGTCGATGTCGTCGCGCTGAAGAACGCGAACGCCATCGACGTCGCCGAGCAGATGAACAAGCTGCTCGATCCCGGCACGATCGGCAGCACCGACGCGACGCTCAAGGTCACCGTCACGCCCGACGCGCGCACCAATTCGCTGATGTTCCGCGCGTCCAGCAGCGCGCGGCTCGCGGCTGCGAAGGCACTGGCGAAGAAACTGGATGCGCCCACGTCGGAGCCTGGAAACATGCACGTCGTCGCGCTGCGCAACGCCGACGCGACGCGTCTTGCGAAAACGCTGCGCGCGATGCTCGGCAAGGGCGGCGGCGGGTCGGACAACACTTCGAGCAGTTCGGGCTCGAATACGTCGAACTCGTTCGGACAAAGCGGCCTCGGCAACTCGTCCACCTCGACGGGATCCGCCGGCATGCCGCCGCTGCCTGGCGGCATGAGCAGCAGCAGCAGTTCCGGCATGGGCAACAATCCGATGTCCGGCTCGGGCGGCAATCGCGACGGCAGCTTCTCGTCGAACAAGGACAGCGAGAGCGGCAACGATACCGGCAGCGGCGGCGGCATGATCCAGGCCGATTCCGCGACGAATTCGCTGATCATCACGGCGGCGGACCCGGTTTATCGCAACTTGCGCTCGGTCATCGACCAGCTCGACGCGCGCCGCGCGCAGGTCTATATCGAAGCGCTGATCGTGGAGCTTTCCGCGACGACGGGCGCGAACCTCGGCATTCAGTGGCAAGGCCTGCTGCTCTCGAACGGCGGCAACAACGCGCTTTACGGCAGCTCGAGCTTCGGCTCCGGCAACACGAACATCTTCGATCTGACCGTGCAGGGCAATGCGATCGCGCAGAATCCCTCCGCCATCACGTCGACGACCGGCCTGCTCGCCAACGGCCTGAACATCGGCCTGCTGCATCGTTTCGGCAATCTGTTCGGTCTCGGCGGGCTGTTGCAGGCGCTGTCGACGTCGTCGGATGCGAACATTCTCTCCACGCCGAATCTGATCACGCTCGACAACGAGGAAGCGAAGATTGTCGTCGGCCAGAACGTGCCGGTGGTGACGGGCTCGTATGCGACGCCGACTGCGAACGCGGCCACGTCGGTGACGGCGTTCAACACGTTCGACCGGCGCGACGTCGGCGTGACGCTGCACGTGAAGCCGCAGATCACGGACGGCGGCGTGCTCAAAATGCAGATCTATCAGGAAGACTCGAGCGTCGATGCTTCGACCAAGACCGATCCGGGCGGCGTGACCATCAACACGCGCTCGGTGCAATCGACCATTCTTGCCGACGACGGCGAAATCGTCGTGCTCGGCGGCCTGATGCAGGACCAGTACAACAACAACAACAGCAAGATTCCGCTGCTCGGCGACATTCCTTTCATCGGCAGCCTGTTCCGCAGCGAAAGCAAGACGCGCACGAAAACGAACCTGATGGTGTTCCTGCGTCCGGTCATCGTGCGCGACCAGGGCACGGCCACGCAGATCGCGAACTCGCGCTACGACTATTTGCGCCAGCAGCAATACGGATCGACCACGGATAACCGCCTCATCAAGGATCAGAACGTGCCGATGATGCCGCCGAAGCCGCTCGGTCCGAGCGAGGGCGGTGGCGCTCCGGCCCAGAATCTGCTCGACTGGAACAATCTGACGCGCGGCGTGCCCAGTTCGACGCTGCCGCAGGACCCGAACGCCGGCCCCGCGCCGCAGCCGTATCAGCAGGCGCCGCAGAGCACGTATCCGGCCCCCGCCAACGGCGCGACGAACGCGATGCCCGGCAACGCGGCGACCAACGCCATGCCGGGCAACGCGGCGACGAACAACTACGCGGTGCCGAACAATGCGCCGAGCGCCAGGCCGCTCGACAGCAGTCCGACAGGAGCCCGACCGTGAACACGGTGAACGCGGTAGTCGAAAGCACGAACCCCATCGCCGATGCGGCAGCGCACGGGGCCGCCACGGCCGCGTCGCCGCTTGCCGCGCGGCTCGTGCCTTACGGCTTCGCGCGAAGCGGGCAGATTCTGCTCGCGCATCAGCACGCGGACAACATCGAAGTCTGGATCAGCGAGCGCACGAGCGACGCCGCCCTCGCGGAAGTCGCGCGCAACTTCGGCGCGCTGTCGATCGTGCGCAAGTCCGCCGACGAACTCGCCGCCGCGATCAACTCCGCTTACGCCCGCAACGACGGCAGCGCCGCGCAGGTGGTCGGCGAAGTGGAAGGCGAAGTCGATCTGTCGCGTCTGATGCAGGACATTCCGGAAGTGGAAGACCTGCTGGAATCCGAAGACGACGCGCCGATCATCCGCATGATCAACGCGCTGTTGACTCAGGCGGCGCGCGAACAGGCGTCGGATATTCATATCGAGCCGTTCGAGAACGCGTCGGTGGTGCGGTTTCGCGTCGACGGCACGTTGCGTGATGTCGTGCGTCCGAAGAAGGCGCTGCACGGCGCGCTGATCTCGCGGATCAAGATCATGGCGCAGCTCGATATCGCCGAGAAACGTTTGCCGCAGGATGGCCGCATCACGTTGCGCGTCGGCGGCCGTCCGGTCGATGTGCGCGTGTCCACGCTGCCGACCGGCCACGGCGAACGCGCGGTGCTGCGTCTGCTCGAAAAGGACGCGCAACGCCTGAATCTAGAAACGCTCGGGATGGCGCGCGACACGCTCGTCAATTTCGACAAACTGATCGGCAAGCCGCACGGCATCGTGCTCGTGACCGGGCCGACCGGCTCGGGCAAGACGACCACGCTGTACGCGTCGATGTCGCGGCTCGAGACGACGACCACCAACATCATGACGGTGGAAGACCCGATCGAATACGACTTGTCGGGCATTGGGCAGACGCAGGTGAACGAGCGCATCGGCATGACGTTCGCGCGGGCGCTGCGCTCCATTCTTCGTCAGGATCCGGACATCATCATGATCGGGGAAATTCGCGACCTCGAAACCGCGCAGATCGCGGTGCAGGCGTCGCTGACCGGTCACCTGGTGCTCGCGACGCTGCACACGAACGATGCGGCGTCCGCCGTCACGCGTCTCACCGATATGGGCGTCGAACCGTACCTGCTCGCATCGTCACTGCTGGGCGTGCTCGCGCAGCGGCTCGTGCGCCAGCTGTGTCCCGTCTGCAAGGAAGAGCGCGAGGACGAGAACGGCGTGAAGCACTGGCATCCGGTCGGTTGCGACCGATGCGGCCAGTCCGGTTATGTGGGCCGTCGCGGCGTGTACGAATTGCTGCTGATCGACGACGAGATCCGCCCGCTGATCCATCGCAACGCCGCCGACGCCGAGATTCTCGCCGCCGGGCGCGCACAAGGCATGCGCACGCTGCGCGAGGACGGCAACCGCTGGCTGGCGGCGGGCGTGACATCGCTCGAAGAAGTGCTGCGCGTGACCGGTGGCGATTAAGGGCGGAGCGTAACGTATGCCAGCTTTCCGTTTCGAAGCGATCGACCACGCGGGCAAGACGCAGACCGGCGTCCTCGATGCCGACAGCGCCCGCGCCGCGCGCAGCCAGTTGCGCACGCAAGGGCTGACGCCACTGGTCGTCGAGGCCGCCGGCACGCGCACGCGCGGCGAGCGGCAGCAGCGCCTGTCGCTGGGGCGTCGGCTGTCGCAGCGCGAGCAGGCCATCCTGACGCGCCAGCTCGCGAGCCTGCTGATCGCCGGCCTGCCGCTCGGCGAAACGCTCGCGGTGCTGACGGAGCAATCGGAGCGCGACTACATCCGCGAACTGATGGCCGCGATCCGCGCCGAAGTGCTCGGCGGCCATTCTTTCGCCAACGCGCTCGCGCAGCATCCGAAGGACTTCCCGGAGATTTATCGCGCGCTGGTGGCGGCGGGCGAGCATACCGGCAAGCTCGGGCTCGTGCTGTCGCGTCTCGCCGATTACATCGAGCAGCGCAATGCGCTGAAGCAGAAGATCATCCTGGCGTTCACGTATCCGGGCATCGTGACGATCATCGCGTTCGGCATCGTCACGTTCCTGTTGAGCTACGTCGTGCCGCAAGTGGTGAACGTGTTCGCCAGCACGAAGCAGGCGCTGCCCTTCCTCACCGTGATGATGATGGCGCTGTCCGCGTTCGTGCGCAGTTACTGGTGGGCGGCGCTGATCGCGGTCGCGGTGTTTGCGTGGCTCGTGCGGCGCATTCTGTCGCGGCCCGGACCGCGCCTCGCGTTCGACCGCTGGCTGCTGACCGCGCCGCTCGTCGGCAAGCTGGTGCGCGGCTATAACACCGTGCGTTTCGCCAGCACGCTCGCCATTCTGACCGCCGCCGGCGTGCCGATCCTGCGTGCGTTGCAGGCCGCGGGCGAAACATTGAGCAACACGGCGATGCGCAATAACGTCGACGACGCCATCGTGCGCGTGCGCGAAGGCTCGTCGCTATCGCGCGCGCTCGGCAACACGAAGACGTTTCCGCCCGTGCTCGTGCATCTGATCCGCTCGGGCGAAGCGACCGGCGACGTCACCACGATGCTCGATCGCGCTTCCGAAGGCGAATCGCGTGAACTCGAACGCCGCACGATGTTCCTCACGAGCCTGCTCGAACCCTTGCTGATCCTGGCGATGGGCGGCGTGGTGCTGGTCATCGTGCTCGCGGTGATGCTGCCGATCATCGAACTGAATAATCTGGTGCAGTAATGAACGCCCTGCAAACCCGCCTGCTCACGCTTGCCGCCCTCGCGCTCTTTTGCGTGACGGTGACGTACTGGGTCGTCACGCTGACCTCGCGCCAGACCGCGCCGCTGCCCGCCGCCGCCGCGACGCGCACGCCATCGGTCGAGCAGGCCGCGACCATTTTCGGCGGGCAACTGGAGCGTCAGGCGAATTCCGACGTGCATCTGTTCGGTATTCTCGCGCTGCAGGGCGGCGCGGCGGCCATCGTCAGCTACGGCGGCGAGCCGGCGCGCGCGGTGTCGCTCGGCAGCGCGCTCACGCAGGGCGTGAAGCTGTCGGAGGTGCGGCCACGCTCGATCATCATCGAACGCAACGGCGCGAAGTCGGAAATCTTCCTGCCGCCGATGCCGCCCGGACCGACGATCTACGTGCGGTAATGCGCGCGTTGACTGCGGTCACGGCGCGGCGGGCGCGGATGGATAGAATGCCCGGCGGCTTCCATCATGTGTAAGCCGCTTGTCCTTTAATCAAAGCGGGCGCAAGCCCAGAATCAACCACGAGGTAGCACTCATGCAAATGTGGACTCAACGCCGCATGCAAATCACCCGGGCCCAGGCCCAGGGGCGTCGTCAACGCGGTTTCACGCTCATCGAAATCATGGTCGTGATCGCGATTCTCGGCATTCTCGCCGCGCTCATCGTGCCGAAGATCATGAGCCGTCCGGACGAAGCGCGCCGCGTCGCCGCGAAGCAGGACATCGGCACCGTCATGCAGGCGATGAAGCTTTACCGGCTCGACAACGGCCGCTATCCGACGCAAGAGCAAGGCTTGCGCGCGCTCGTCGAGAAGCCGTCGACCGAGCCCGTGCCGAACAACTGGAAGGACGGCGGCTATCTCGAGCGTCTGCCGGCCGATCCGTGGGGCGGCCAGTATCAGTATCTGAATCCGGGCGTGCACGGCGAGATCGACGTGTTCAGCTACGGCGCGGACAACAAGGCGGGCGGCGACGGCAACGATGCCGACGTCGGCTCGTGGCAATAGCCATTGCGTAGTTGAGAGATCAGCGTGAACGGGCATCGCAAAGCGCGTCGTCAGGCAGGTTTCACGCTGCTGGAAATGCTCGTCGTGCTGGTGATCGCCGGCTTGCTCGTGTCGCTCGCGTCGCTGCAGCTCACGCGCAATCCGCGCACCGATCTGAACGAAGAGGCGCAGCGGCTTGCGCTGCTGTTCGAATCGGCGGGCGACGAAGCGCAAGTGCGCGCGCGTCCCATCGCCTGGCAGCCGACCGAAGGCGGATTTCGCTTCGACATCCGCACCGAGGACGGCTGGCGTCCGCTGCGCGACGACCTGCTGCGCGCGCGGCGCTGGGAGGGCGGCGTGACCGGCGTGACCATCCAGTTTCTCGATTCCGACAAGTCGGTGAGCCGCCTCATCTTCGGCACGGAAGCCATCGATACGCCGATGGAAATCACGCTCGTCTCGGCGGCGGGCCGCGCGACGATCATCGGCAGCGGCAATGGCCGCTTTCAGGTGCGGTGATGCCAACGCGACGCGATACCTCCGGCTTCACGATGATCGAAGTGCTCGTCGCGCTGGCGATCATTGCGGTGGCGCTTGCGGCGTCGCTGCGCGCGGTCGGCTCGCTCGCGACGGGTGAAGCGGACCTGCATCGGCGGCTGCTCGCGGGCTGGAGCGCGGACAACGAACTCGCGCAGCTTCGCCTTTCGCACGTGTTTCCGGATATCGGCTCGCGCTCGTTCGATTGCTCGCAAGGCAACCTGAAGCTCGTCTGCACGCAGCGCGTCACCGCGACGCCGAACCCGATTTTCCGGCGCGTCGAAATGTTCGTCTCGACGCCCGGCCGCTCGGGCAATCTCGCGCAAATGGTCACGGTGGTGGCGAATGAAACGAATCGCTCGCTCTGAGGCCCGACGCAGCGGCCAGCGGCAGCGCGGTTTCACGCTGCTCGAAATGCTGATCGCGATTGCGATTCTCGCGGTGATCGCGGTGCTGTCGTGGCGCGGACTCGATTCCATCATCCGCTCGCGTGCAACCATCACCAATTCGATGGAAGACGAGCGCGTGGTCGCGCAGCTGTTCGACCAGATGCGCATCGACGCGCGCCAGGCCGCGACCGACGACGAAGCCGGCCAGCCCGCCGTGTCGCTCGGCAACGGCTCGCTGCAAATCGTGCGCGGCGTGTTTGCGCCGAACACGGCGCCGCGCTTGCAGGTGGTGCGGTATCGGCTCTCGAGCGGGCGCATCGTGCGGTATGCGTCGCCGCCGCTCGAAAACGTCGGCGAAGTGCGGCGCGCGCTGTCATCGGGCGATACCGCCGATGGCTGGAGCGCCGTGCCGCTGATGGGCGGCGTCGGGTCGCTGGCGACGCGCGTCTACATTCCGCAGAAAGGCTGGACGACGCGAATGGCCGACGTGCTCTCGCAGATCAACGACAACGACAACAACCTGAAGGTGCCGCAACTCGGCAATGCGCCGCTCGCGCGGGCGGTGTCGGGCATTCAGGTGGCGGTCGGCGCGCCGAATCTCAGCGTGCCGATCAGACGCGTGTTCCTGGTCGGAGAGTGACGATGCGGACAGCGGGCGCAAGCGCAAAGGAACGTGGCGTCGCGATCATCAGCGCGCTGCTGGTCGTCGCGCTGTCGGCCATTCTGGTTTCGGGCATGTTGTGGCGGCAGCAGGTGCAGGTGCGGCGCATCGAGAATCAGCGGCTGCTCGCGCAGGCGCAATGGATTTCGCGCAGCGCGCTCGACTGGACGCGGCTGATCCTTCGTTCGGAAGCGGATACCTCGCCGACGGTCACCTATCTCGGCGGCGTGTGGGGCGTGCCGATCGCGAAGACGAAGCTCTCCGATTTTCTCGGGCAGATCGGCGAAGTGCGCGCGCAGGAAGGCGCGCAGACGTTTCTGTCCGGCTCGATCGAGGATGCGCAGGCGAAGTTCAACCTGCGCAATCTGGTCGCGACGCCCGCGCCGGGCGTGCTGACCATCAACGTGCAGCAGATTCAGTCGTTCCAGCGGCTGTTGACGCTGCTCGGCATCAACGGATCGCTGGCGAAGACGGTGGCGTTGCAGATGCGCGCGGGACTCGCGCGGTCCGCCACGCGCTTTCAGACGCAGACCGGCAACGGCGCGAGCCTCGCGACATCGCCGGAGCAGACGATGGCCGCGATCGCGCAGGGCGGCGGCGCGGCGGGCGGCGGCAACTTCACGGACGATCCCGGCCTGAAGGACGCCGACAGCAACGCGCCCGTCGCGCCGCTGCAAATGATCAGCGTGGATTCGCTCCTCGACGTGCCCGGCTTCTCGGCGGAAGCGGTGGCGAAGCTGCGCAAGTTCGTGACCGTGCTGCCGACGACGACGCCCGTCAACATGAACACCGCGCCCGCCGAAGTGGTAGCGGCGGTGGTGGAAGGTATGAGCCTCTCGCAGGCGCAGGCGTTCGTCGCGCGCCGCGAGACGGTGTTCTTCCACGATGCCGGCAACGTGCAGCTCGCGCTGACCGGCGCGGGCGTGAAATCGACGTCGATCGACCCGAGCGAGCTCGACGTCACCACGCGCTATTTCGTGATTCACGGTCGCGTCGACCATGAGCGCGCGCAGCTCGAGCGCACGACGCTCGTCTACCGCGATCCGACGACGCACACCACGCGCATCGTCTACACGCGCGACGCGCTGTGATGACGATGTTTCTGACAAGAGGAAGTGGCCTTTGAGCACACTGATCGTTCTATTGCCGCCGCGCGATCCCGCGGTGCGCTCGCAGGAGTGGGACCTGCCGGACCTGCCGTTTCTGCTGCTCGACAAGCGCGGCGAGACGCAGCGCGCCGGCCGCGCCGCAGTCGGATTGCTGCCGCGCGCCAGCTTGACGGTGCTGATCGTCGCCGCTCGCGATACCTTGCTGCTCGCTGCCGCCGTGCCGCCGCTCAAGGGGCCGCGTCTGCGTCAGGCGTTGCCGAACGTCGTTGAAGATCAATTGATTCAGGACCCGCAGACCTGCCACATCGCGGTCGATCCCGTCGCGCTAGCGGATGGCCGTCGCGTGGTCGCGGTCATCGATCGCGGATGGTTCCGCTTCGTCTGCGACGCGTTCGCGAGCGCGGGGCATCGCAATCTGAAGGCCGTGCCGGCGATGCGCTGCCTGCCCGTCCCGGCGGTCGAAGCGGTCGAAGGCGAAGCGTTCGCGCACACGCCGTTCATCGCGGGATTGCTGGGCAACGTGGTATCGACCGCGCCCGCGTTGATCGGTGAGATCGAGGCGAGCGCGCCGTCGCCGGCTGCTCCGCGCGTCGAAATCGCCATTGCGCGCGGCGAAGGCGCGGCGCTCGGCGAAGGGCTGGCGCTTCCCGCCGATTCCATCGCGCCGACGCTCGCGGCGCTCGCCGGCGATCACCCGGTCACGCTGTACTCGCTCGCCGATCTGCCCGGCGACGAGCCGCGCCTCGCGTCGTCGCGCAGCGCGGTGGCGCTGGCGGACGCGCAGCCGCTCGCGTTCGAAGCCTTCGCGCGACAGGCGCTGGCGAGTCGCTTCGACCTCTGCCAGTTCGAATTCGCCGCGCAGCCGTGGCGGCTCGATCGCGCTACGATGCGGCGTCTGCGCGTGCCGATCGCGCTCGTGGCCGCGTCGGTGATCGTGTCGATCGTCGGGATCAACGTTCAGTGGCTTCAGCTTGCGCGCCAGCGCGACGCGATCAGCGCGCAGATGACGGAACTGCTGCTCAACGCGTTCCCGAAAACCACCGTCGTGCTCGATGCGCCCGATCAGATGTCGCGCAATCTCGACCGCTTGCGGGTGGCGTCGGGCGAGCTGTCGCCTTCAGATTTCCTTTCCCTCGCCGACGGCCTCGCGCGTTCGCTCGGCCCGGTGCCGGTCAATGGCATCGCCGGGCTGGATTATCGCGACCGGCATCTCGAAGTCACCTTCAAGCCGGAAACGAAGGTCGATCCCGACCTGACGAAGCGCCTCGCCGCGAACGGGCTGAACGGCGCAATCGACACCAATACCGGCAAATGGACCATCAGGAGCGGCCAATGAAAGCGGAACTCGGACGAACGCTTTCCGAATTCTGGGAAGGGCGCACGCCGCGCGAGAAGACCTTGCTGTTGTGGGGCGGCCTCGTGCTGGGCGTCGCGCTGATTTATCTCGTGCTGTGGGCGCCGGCTTTCGAAGGCCGCGAGCGCCTGCGCCAAACGCTGCCGGCGATGCAGCGCCAGCTCGCGACGATGACCGCGCAAGCCACTGAAGCGCGCGCCCTCGCGGGCAACGCCGAAAGCGTGACGCCGACGGGCGGCGCGCTGCGCGATGCGCTCGCCAAGTCGCTGGCGGACAACGGCATGCAGCCGACGCAGGTTCAGGTGATCGGCGCGGCGGTGCAGATTCAGTTGAAGAACGCATCGTTTCCGAACTGGACGATGTGGCTCGACGACGCGCGCAAGCAGTTCAAGGTGCAGGTGTCGGAGGCGCACGTGACGGCGCTCAAGCCGGACGGCCAGGTCGATCTCAGCGCATCGCTGCAACCGGCCGGCGTCAAATGAGCTATTGGACTCGCAGAATCCGGCTCGCGCTGCCGGGGCTCGTCGTGATGGTGTTGTCGATTGCCGGGACGCTGCTCGTGATGCTGCCGGCTGCGTGGATCACGCCGCAGTTCGCGCGCGCGACGGGCGGCCATGTGAATCTCGTCGACCCGGCTGGCTCCCTGTGGCGCGGCTCCGCGACACTGATGCTCGCGGCGGGCGGCGACGGCGCGGGCGCGACGCTGCTGCCGGGGCGCATCGAATGGACCACGGCGTTCTGGCCGCTCTTCACGGGCCGCATCCACATGACGATGCGGCAGACCGAAGCGATGCCCGACCCCGTGACCGTCGACGCCACGATGCGGGGCGCGTCGCTTTCGCCGGGCGCGATGGCCGTGCCCGCGACGCTGCTCGCCGGGCTCGGTGCGCCGTTCAACACGCTGAACTTCGATGGAACCGTGCGGCTTTCGTGGACCGAATTCCGCGTGCTCGGCAACAACGCTTACGGCCAGTTCGTCGTCACGCTCGATGACATGGCTTCGCGCGTGTCGCGCGTGAGGCCGCTCGGATCGTATCGGGTGGCGTTGCAGGCGCAGGGCGCATCGGCGGCGATCGACTTATCGACGACCAAGGGACCGCTTTTGCTGACGGGCAAAGGCATGCTCGCGCAGGGCGCGACTTCGTTCGAAGGCACGGCGAAGGCCGAGCCGCAGCAGCGCGAGAACCTCGCCGGCCTGTTGAATCTGCTGGGCCGCCATACCGATCCGGATACGGTCGCGCTGACCTTCGCGCGCTACTAGCCGCCCGGCGCGCCTTTCTCCCTCGAGACCGCGACAGGCGCTTCGACGCCGCCCGTCTCGCGGTCCATCTGCCCGGCATCCCAGCCGCCGCCCAGCGCCTTCACGAGTCCGACCGACGACACCATTCGCTGCCCCGCGATGCTCGCGAGCTTTTGCTGGGCGGTGAACGCCGTCGTCTGCGCTGTCAGCACGTTGATGAACGCGACGGTGCCCGCCTTGTACTGATTGTTGATGATCGCGAGCGCCTGCTGCGCGGATTCGACCGCCTGCTGCTGCACGACGATCTCTTTCTCCAGAATCCGCAGTGACGCGAGGTTGTCCTCGACGTCCTGGAACGCGGTCAGCACCGTCTGCCGGTACGTCGCGACGTTCTGATCGTAGGCTGCGCGGGCCGCATCGGAGCGGGCGGCGCGCAGGCCCCCGTCGAAGATCGTCGCGGCGATATCCGGCCCGAGCGTCCAGAAACGCGACGGCGCGCGCAGCAATTGCGACAGCACCGAACTTTCGAAGCCGCCCTGAGCCGACAGCGTCAGGGACGGAAAATACGCCGCGATCTCGATGCCGATCTGCTCGTTCGCCGCCGCGGCCTTGCGCTCGGCGGATGCGATATCGGGCCGCCGCTCCAGGATCGCAGACGGCATTTCCGCCGGGACGGTGGGCGGCGTGGCGTCGAGCGGCATGGCGGGAAGCGAGAACGTCGATGCCGGCTCGCCGACCAGCACGGCTATCGCGTGCTCATACTGCGCGCGGGCGACGCCGTTATCGATTGCGGCGGCCTGCGCCGACTGCAACTGCGTTTGCGCCTGAATCACATCCGAGCGCGCGACGATGCCCTGCGCATACTGGTTCTGTGTGAGCTTGAGCGACTGCTGATAAGCGCCGACGGTCTCGTCGAGAAGCTTTTGCTGCGCGTCGAGCGAGCGCAACTGGAAGTACGTCTGCGCGAGCGTGGCCTGTGCGGAGAGGCGCGCGTTGGCCAGATCGGCGGCGGCGCCCTGCTGTCCCGCCTTCTGCGCATTCACCGTCCGTCCGATGCTGCCCCACAGGTCCGGCTCCCACGTCGCGTCGAGCGCGAGGCTGAACTGGTTGTTGACCGACCCTTGTTGGCCGAAGCTGGAACTGTTGGTCGAACGGTTGCCCGCGCCCGTCCCCGCGCGCGATGCCGACGCCGACGCGCCGATTGTGGGGAAATACGATGCCCTCGCCTCGCCGACGAGGGCCCGCGCCTGCCGATACGCAGCCGCAAATTGCGCGATGCTCTGGTTCGACTGGTTCAGACGCGCTTCGAGGTCGTTGAGGGAAGCGTCGTTATAGATGGTCCACCATTCGCCGCGGTCGAACTGATCGGACGGCTGCGCGACTTTCCAGCCTTGAGGCGCTTCCTTGAAGCTGGCCGGCATCGGGGTGGCCGGACGCTGATAGTCGGGACCGACGGCGCATCCGGCGACGGCCATGGCGACTGCGGCAGCAACCGCAATGACGCGCAGTTGCCGCGCAGTGCGATTGACGGTGCGAAGAGAAAACGAGGCGGAAGCGGCGGGGCGATACGGCATCTGCTTGTCAGGAATCCTGTCGGCGGCGTTTCATCCGGTGCGGCGAACGCGGTGAGCCGAGATGGTAACGGAACGCCCGCGCGGTCGGGCGCGGCGGGCGTCGGGCAGACGTTAGCCTAACGGCTTCACCGTAAGCCTGGTGTTACGCGGACGGACGTATGAGTTACGGCGCGTTACTTCAACGGCCCGTCGCGCCGCAGCTTCCCTGACACGGCGCGGCCGGTGGCGCGAGCAAGCGGCGCTCGGAAACCGTGGCCGCAGCCGCATCGGCGCTTTTCCGTCGATGCCGATTCTCGAACCACCCCATCCCGAGCACCGCGAACGAGCCGCCCGGCAGCAAGAACACGATCAGATACAGCGCGAGCTTCCACGCATTCAGTTTCGACGGGACGAACTGACGGGAAGCTCGGGCGATCGTGCTGCTGACTTGGCCGAAGCGTCGGCGGGCGGTGTTGGCAAGGCGGGTCATCGGATGGTCCTGACGTCGTGGTAGTGACGCGGCTGGAATCAAAACATGGTTTCGGGCGGCGCAAAAAGCGCGTGACGCGTTGCATCAAATAATATTGACTAAGCAACTACTTTTCAAGATACTGCTGTCTGCTTTTTTACGACCTGTTGTATCGCGGCACGCCGCGCCCGACGTCATCACCGAATGGACAGCGAACCGCTCTACGATCCCGCCACGATTCAGCTTGAAACCAGCCTCGGCTATTACCTCGCCAAGGCGCGCAACGTGCTGATGGCGCGGACGGATCAGGCGTTGAAGCCGCTCGGCCTGACCTCGCAGCAGATCGGCGTGATTCTCTGTCTGGCGTCCGGACGGGCACGCACGCCGCTGGAACTGTCGCGCGAGATGTCGTACGACAGCGGTTCGATGACGCGCATGCTCGACCGGCTCGAAAAGAAAGGCTTCGTGCGGCGCACACGCAGCGACACTGACCGGCGCATCGTCGAACTCGCGCTGAGCGAGCGCGGGCACGAGGCGGCGGCGCGGCTTCCGGCGATCGGCGCCGCAGTGCTCAATGAGCAACTGCACGGTTTCAGCCGCGCGGAACTCGATTCGCTCATCGCGATGCTGTCGCGCGTAATCGATAACTCGCCAACCGACGCAAGCCCCGGCTGCACGCTCGATTAACGCGGCCACCATGCTTTAACGCTGCCCGTTTCACTGTCTGGGCAGAGAATGACGCGGCACTTACTTTCAAAACGCCGGAGCAAGAATAAAAATGTCTACGACCGCAGCGACCGACCAGGCCAACGACGCCCAACCGCCCGCCCCGACGCCGCTCGCCGGCGGCATCCTCGCGTTGCTGACGATGGGCCTCGCTCTCGGCACGTTCATGGAAGTGCTGGATACGTCCATCGCCAACGTCGCGGTGCCGACGATTTCAGGCAGCCTCGGTGTCGCCACGAGCGAAGGCACGTGGGTCATCTCGTCGTACTCGGTGGCATCCGCGATTGCGGTGCCGCTGACGGGCTGGCTCGCACGCCGCGTCGGCGAGGTCAAGCTGTTCACGATTTCCGTGCTGCTGTTCTCGGTCGCCTCGGCGCTCTGCGGCTTCGCGAACAGCTTCGAGTCGCTGATCGCGTTCCGGCTGCTGCAAGGCCTCGTCTCCGGTCCGATGGTCCCGCTGTCGCAGACCATCCTCATGCGCAGCTATCCGCCGGAGAAGCGCGGCCTCGCGCTCGGCCTGTGGGCGATGACCGTTATCGTCGCGCCGATCTTCGGCCCCGTGATGGGCGGCTACATCACCGACAACTACACGTGGCCGTGGATCTTCTATATCAACGTGCCGATCGGCATCTTCTCGGCGGCGATCGCGTACTTCCTGCTGCGCGGCCATGAGACGAAGACGACGAAGCAGCGCATCGACGGCGTCGGGCTGACGCTGCTCGTGATCGGCGTTGCGAGCCTCCAGATGATGCTCGACCTCGGCAAGGACCGCGATTGGTTCAGTTCGAAGTTCATCGTCACGCTGGCGATCGTCGCGGCCGTGTCGCTCGCGTTCATGTTCGTGTGGGAGATCACCGAGAAGGAGCCGGTCATCGACCTGTCGCTGTTCCGCGACCGCAACTTCGCGATGGGCGTGCTCATCACCTCGCTCGGCTTTCTCGCGTTCTTCGGTTCCGTCGTCGTGCTGCCGCTCTGGTTGCAGACCGTGCTCGGCTACACGCCGTGGCTTGCCGGGCTGGCGACCGCGCCCGTCGGCATTCTCGCGCTCGTGCTGTCGCCGATGATCGGCCAGAACATGCATCGCATGAATCTGCGCGTGGTGGCGAGCTTCGCGTTCATCGTGTTCGCGCTCGTGTCGTACTGGAACTCGACGTTCACGCTCGACACGCCGTTCCACGACATCATTTATCCCCGGCTGGTGCAGGGCATCGGCGTGGCGTGTTTCTTCGTGCCGATGACGACCATCACGCTCTCCAGCGTGTCCGACGACCGGCTCGCGGGCGCGGCGGGACTGTCGAACTTCCTGCGGACGTTGTCAGGCGCGATCGGCACGGCGGTCAGCACGACGTTCTGGGAAAACGACATGATCCGCCATCACGCGGTGCTGACGGAGTCCGTCACCGCGTATTCATCCACGACGACGGAATACACCAACGCGCTCTCCGGCCTCGGCTTGTCCGGGCAGGCGGTGGCGGCGCAACTGGATCGCGTGGTGACGGCTCAGGCGTACATGATGTCGACGAACGATTTCTTCCGCATTTCCTTCTATGCGTTCATCGTGCTGGCCGCGATGGTGTGGCTGACGCGTCCGAAGAAAGGCGCGTCAGCGTCGATGGGACACTGACGCGTCGCGCTTACTGCGGCGTCAGCGGCGCGACCGACTGGCCGGGCTGGCTGTCGAGATTGAGCGGCACGGGCTGCGGCGCAGACGGCGTTTGCACCGCCTGCGGCGTCGACATGGCGGGGCGCGGCGCGCCGTTGCGCACGAAGTTCTTGAAATCCGCGCCCGCCGCCCACGGATTCGGCTCGCAGCCGAGCGGGCTGTCGCAATGCGCGGCGAAACCGATGGTCGCTGTGCCTTCGTTGCTCGGCGTCTTGGTGATCTGATACGCAAGCGCGCGCTTGCCGCTCGACGGTCCCGCCGTCTGGATGATGGCATCCGTGATGGCCTGCAGCTTGTACTCCGAGTGATTCGTCACCCAGACCTGCGCGCGCGCCCACCAGGCGTCGCACTCGAGCTTGCTCATGCAGGTGAGCGGCGCGGTGGCCTGCTCCATCGTCTGGCTGCTGACGTGCGTATCCGTGGCGCAGCCGGCAAGCAATACGAGCGACGCAGCCGCGCTTATCAGTTTGTGGTTCATCGCATATCCCCCGCGTCCCCGTTTGATCGATAAAGAGCCGATTTTCGACCAGCCACCGCCGATGATGTTCGGCGCGTTGCCCTCTGTTTCAAATCGGGAACTTCTTTCCGGTCGCCCGAAGCGGTGCGGCAAGAAACACCTGCGCTTCTCAGGCGTCGGCGCGCGTGAGCTTGTAGTCGCGATAAGCAGCGACGAACGCATCGAACGATTCGGTTTCGTTGCGCTCGATGGCGGCCTGCTCTTCCAGCGACTTCGCCGCGAGCGCCTGCATCTCGCGCTCCTCGTCCGCCGGCAGCGGATTCCGGCGATAGTGCTCCGCGTGCCGCAGGCTCACGTCGAGCGCGAACGCGTGGAAGGATTGCTGCTTGTCGTGCATCGTCTGGAGGACGCGGGCAGACGGCGTGAGTGACGCATCCGCGATGCGCGGACGAAGCGCCTCGAGCGCGCGCACGTGATCGCCCGTGCCGATTAGCTTGTCCAGCGTCGCCGCGACCGGTTCGATGGCATCGAACAGTTCATTCGCCCATTGCTGCATCGACACCGGCGCGCCGTCGCGTTGAAGCGTCAGACCGGGCTTGCGTCCTTCCTTGGTGATCGCGCTGAAGTTGTCGTTCGCTTCGATACTCTCCTCGCGCGGCATCAGCGGGCTGTCTTCGAGTGCGCAATAAAGCAGATACGCGTCCAGAAAACGCGCCGTTTCCAGCGAGATGCCGGCGGGTGCGAAAGGATCGATGTCGAGGCAACGCACTTCGATGTACTGCACGCCGCGTTCGGCCAGCGCATGCAGCGGCCGCTCGCCGGATCGCGTGATGCGTTTCGGGCGGATCGTCGAGTAGAACTCGTTCTCGATTTGCAACACGTTGGTGTTGATCTGCACCCACTCGCCGTCTCGCTGCGTGCCGATGGCCTCGTATGGCGCATACGGCTGGCTGACGGCTTTGGCGAGCACGTCGAGATAGGCGTCGAGGTTGTCGTAGCTCGGCAGCAAATCCGCTTGCGCGGGATTGTTCGTGTAGCCGAGGTCGCTCATGCGCAGGCTGGTCGCGTGCGGCAAGTAGAACGTATCGGCGTCGAACGCTTCGAGCGAATGCCGTTTCCCTTCGACGAAACGCTTGTCCAGCGCCGGCGACGCTCCGAACAGATACATCAGCAGCCAGCTCGTGCGCCGGAAGTTGCGGATCAGCGCGAAGTAACGCTGCGAGCGGAAGTCCTGCTCCGTCAGCGTGATCGCCGGTTCGAGCGCCTGCCACGCGCGCCAGACCTGATCGTCGAGCGAATAGTTGTAGTGGATGCCCGCGATGCACTGCATCGTTCGGCCGTAGCGCAGCGACAGCCCCTGCCGGTAGACGTGCTTCAGCTTGCCGATGTTCGACGTGCCGTACTGTCCGATCGGAATCTGATCGTCCGGCGGCAGCGCGTTGGGCATCGAGTTGTTCCACAGCAGCTCGTCGCCGAGATGCGCGTACACGAAGCGATGAATCGAATCGAGCCGCTCGATGGCGCGCGCAGCGTCTGCTTCGGCGGGCGTGATCAGCTCGACGAGCGCCTCGGAGTAGTCGGTCGTGATGAGCGGATGCGTCAGCGGCGATCCGAGCGCGCGCGGATGCGGCGTCATCGCGAGCTCGCCCTTGGGCGTCACGCGCAGGCTTTCTTTCTCGATGCCGCGCAAGCCTTGGCGCAGCGCATCGGCGTGCGGGCCGGACGCAAGCGCGGCAAGCCTGCGCTGATATGCGCCGGCTGCGGGGTGAGCGGAATTCTTATTTGCCATCGAAGCGTTGTGCGAGGAGCGCGAGCGGCTCGCGCCCGGTCATATTTTCGGGTAGCGGGCACTTTAACATTTCGATGTTGCGCGTGCTTGAGGTGACAACAGGCCTGGCTGTGCGCCGTTTGCACGTCCGTCTCGCAGTCTTTTCGCGACAAGAAAACGCCCGCGCGTCGCGACGACGGCGGGCGCGTATTCGGTACGGCTCGTCAGGCGATTTCGCCCGCTTCCTTATGCGTGCGCTCGGTGTCGAGCAGCGTTTCCTTGCGCGCCAGTCCCCACCGATAGCCGGCGATCGCACCGTCCTTCCCGATCACGCGATGACACGGAATCGCCAGCGCCACCGGGTTCGATGCGCATGCGTTAGCCACCGCCCGCACCGCGCCGGGCGATCCGACCGACGCCGCGATCTCCGTGTAGCTGCGCGTCTGCCCGTACGGAATGCGCATCAGCGCGTCCCACACGCGCTGTTGAAACGCGGTTGCGCCGATGTCGAGCGGCAAGTCGAAACGTTCGCGCGTGCCTTGAAGATACGCGCGAATCTGCGCGACGAACGGCGCGAGACGCGCGGCGTCCTCGATGCGCGCGGCCTGCGCGAAATCCGCCGCAAGCTGGCCGATGAGCGCGTCACGGTCATTGCCGAAAGCGATCTTGCAGACGCCCTTGTCCGTCGCCGCGATCAGCACGACGCCGAGCGGCGTATCGGCGGTGACGTAGCGCACCGTGAGTCCCGCGCCCTTGCGCCGATAGGCCGATGGCGTCATGCCGAGTTCCGTCGCCGCCGCTTCGTACAGCCGCGAAGGCGAGAAGCCCGCGTCGTGCGTCGCGCGAGTCACGTCGCGGCCGCGTTGCAGCGCGTCGCGCAGCACGCCGGCACGCTGCGCCGCCTGATACTGCCGCGGCGAAATGCCGACGATCCGCGTGAACAGCCTTTGCAAGTGGAACGGGCTGACGTGCACGGCTTCACTCAGCTGCGCGAGCGTCATGCGCTGCTGCGGATCGGCGTCGAGCGCCTTGCATGCGCGTTCGACGATCGCGAGTTCGCGCGGCAGGCTCGTCGGCTGACAGCGTTTGCACGGACGATATCCGGCGGCGGCGGCTTCGTCTGTCGTCGTGAAGAAAGAGACATTCTCGCGACGCGGCGCCCGCGACGCGCACGACGGCCGGCAAAACACGCCTGTCGTGCGCACGGCGAAGAAGAATGCGCCGTCGGCGCGGGTGTCGCGCTCGGCGACGGCTTGCCAGCGGCTTTCGTCTGACTGATAGGGAAGGTCGATGCGGGCGGTATTCATGGGAACCTCGGCGGCTTCAGGGTACGCGTCCACTGTATCGCCGCGCCGACGAGGTTACGCGCCGTTTCTTGCTCTGTCATCGTGCGATTCGTCCAGCGCGTCACAAAAAGTGACGCACAGATACCACACATCGACGCCATAGGGGTTTTTACTAGAAAAACTATTGCGTCGCATCAACACGCTGTGTATGATTGGAACTGTCTCCTCCATGTCTCCTCCTGATATGGATTCAACCCGCCGACCAGGCGGGTTTTTTTTCGCCTGTCGCTTTTGCGGTCCGTGTAGCGCCGGCGTAAAAAAACCGGGCGCGCGGCCCGGTTTGCTCGTCGGCGATTCGCGTTACAGCACGTACCGCGACAAGTCCTCGTCCTGCGCCACTTCGCCCAGCGCACGATCGACGTAAGCCGCATCGATCTTCACCGGCTGGCCCGTGTGGTTGCCCGCCGCGAACGACACTTCTTCCAGCAACTTTTCGATGACCGTATAAAGCCGTCGCGCGCCGATGTTCTCCGTCTTTTCGTTGACCGAGTACGCGATCTCGGCAAGCCGGCGGATGCCGTCGTCGTCGAAATCGAGTTCGACCTCTTCAGTTGCGAGCAGCGCCTTGTACTGCTTGACGAGGCTGGCATCGGTCGAATTCAGAATCGATTCGAAGTCCTGCACCGAAAGCGAATCGAGTTCGACGCGGATCGGGAAACGGCCCTGCAATTCGGGAATGAGGTCGCTCGGCTTCGCGAGATGGAACGCGCCGCTCGCGATGAACAGAATGTGATCCGTCTTGATCATCCCGTACTTCGTGTTGATCGTCGTGCCTTCGACGAGCGGCAGCAAATCCCGCTGCACGCCCGCACGCGACACTTCCGCCCCGCCGACTTCGCTGCGCGACGCGATCTTGTCGATTTCATCCAGAAACACGATGCCGTTCTGCTCGACATTCTGAACCGCCCGGCTCTTGACCTCTTCGTCGTTGAGCATCTTGCCGGCTTCCTCGTCGGTCAGGAGCTTGAGCGCTTCCTTGACCTTCACTTTCCGACGAGTCTTTTTGCCGCCGCCGATGTTCGCGAACATCGAGCGAATCTGCTCGGTCATGTCCTCCATGCCCGGCGGCCCCATGATGTCCATGCCGGCTTGCGGCATTTCCACGTCGAGCTCGATTTCCTTGTCGTCCAGCGCGCCTTCGCGCAGACGCTTGCGGAAGGTCTGACGCGTGGTGTTGTCGCCTTCGTTCGAAGTTTCCGCCGCGCCGAAACCGACCGGCCGCGCCGTCGGCAGCAGAATGTCGAGGATGCGGTCTTCGGCGCGATCCTCGGCCTTCGTGCGAACCTTCTTCATTTCCGATTCACGCGTCTGCTTCACCGAAATCTCGATCAGATCGCGCACGATACTGTCGACATCGCGGCCCACGTAGCCGACTTCAGTGAACTTGGTCGCTTCGATCTTGATGAACGGCGCGTCCGCGAGTTTCGCGAGACGTCGCGCAATTTCAGTCTTGCCGACGCCCGTCGGCCCGATCATCAGAATGTTCTTCGGCGTGATTTCCTGACGCAGCGGCTCCGCGACCTGCTGACGGCGCCAGCGGTTGCGCAGCGCGACGGCGACGGCTTTCTTCGCGCGTCCCTGCCCGATGATGTGTTTGTCGAGTTCGGAGACGATTTCGGAGGGAGTCATGGTGGTCATCGCGGGGGTCCTTTATTCGATCGTCTCGATGACGCGATTGTGATTGGTATAGATGCACATATCGCCGGCGATCGTCAGCGCTTTCTCGACGATGTCGCGCGGCGCGAGTTCGGTGTTTTCCGCGAGCGCCTGCGCGGCGGCCTGGGCGTAGGCGCCGCCGGAACCGATCGCGCAGATGCCGTTTTCGGGATCGAGCACGTCGCCGTTGCCGGTGATGACGAGCGTCGCGTCCTTGTCTGCGGTAATGAGCATGGCTTCGAGCCGGCGCAGCATGCGGTCGGTGCGCCAGTCCTTGGCGAGTTCGACGGCGGCGCGCGTGAGATTGCCCTGATGCTTTTCGAGCTTGGCTTCGAAGCGGTCGAGCAGCGAGAACGCGTCGGCGGTGCCGCCGGCGAATCCGACCAGCACCTTGCCGCCATAGATGCGGCGCACTTTCCTGGCGCCGCCCTTCATGACGATGTTGCCGAGCGTCACCTGACCATCGCCGCCCAACGCGACTTTGCCGCCGCGCCGCACGGAGACGATGGTCGTGCCGTGAAATTGTTCCATGTGCGTTCCTTAAGAAAACAGAAGAACGCGGGCGGCTTCGCGAAGACTGTCGAGCCGCCACGCAGTCGAGAATTCGATGGAGTGCACGGCGCGGGGTTCCGCCGGCCGATGAGGCGAGAGGCGTACGGCGCCGCGCGCGCGCCTTGCTTTGAGCAGGCACGTTTTGTTTATCTTAGGGCGTGGCGCGATTTATCAAGTGTGCGAGCGCAGCGTGATGACGGCGCCGGATAAGCAAAAAGGCACACGTCGATCGTGTGCCTTTTCAAGTGGCTGCGGGATGAACAGCCATTTCTCGCGGCGGCGATTCCCCCGTCGCGGGGCGACCCCGCGATCTCGCCGCATGCGGCGCGCGCTTCAGTCGCCGAAGAGCTTCTGGCGCAGTTCGCGCCGTTCTTGCGCTTCGAGCGAGAGCGTGGCGGTCGGACGCGCGATCAGGCGCGGAATGCCGATCGGCTCGCCCGTTTCCTCGCACCAGCCGTAATCGCCGGATTCGATGCGCGCGAGCGATTGCTGCACCTTCTTCAGAAGCTTGCGCTCACGGTCGCGCGTGCGCAGTTCCAGTGCATGCTCTTCCTCGATGGTTGCGCGGTCCGCCGGATCCGGCACGATCACCGTTTCCCGCAGATTTTCCGTCGTCTGGCCGGCATTCTTGAGAATGTCCGCTTGCAACTGCTCGAGCCGGTTCTTGAAGAAGGCGAGTTGTTCCTCGTTCATGTAGTCCTTCTCGCTCATCTTCAGGATTTCGGCTTCGGTCAAGAGTTTCGTTGTCATCTGCTTGCTTCTTCAATGTAGGGCGATGTCTTCGCGACGCCCGCACTTGCGTTACCCGCATGCCTGCAGCGTTTTGGCATCACGCGACACTCGATGCGGGACCGAACTCCTCTGGAAACCGATATTGGATGCTGCTCCGTAGCTGCACTCCGGCAACTCGCGGCCCGCCTGGCGCTCCGCCTGACCGGCCCTCCCCGGCCAGTCGAGACATCGTCCCTCGGGACATCCCTTCTTCTGAAACCCGACGGTAAAGCGCTTGCGACGCGCGCCGATCGGATCTGCCCTTCTCCAGTGGGGCTGTATTGTAACTGAACCGCAATTTCCGACTAAACCTACGGAAAACCCTGTCAAAAATTGTCGGAATCTCAAAAATATAACGCCTGAACGTGCAAAAAGCGATGTCCGTTCGTGGGGGTGATTACACATCGCGAAAGAAAAGCATCACGAAAAACGCCGCACGCGAAAATTCACGGCGGCGTTTCATCGTTTCATGCGTTGCGCCGTGAGGCGCCGTCGCACGTGCAAGCCAGATGCGTGCCGGACACGCATCCATTGCGCATCACTTCACGAGACAGGCGTCGAGGCCGTCGGTGATGAGGTCCTTCGGCAGTTCGATACCGATGAACACCATCTTGCTGTTCTTCTTCTCGACCGGAAGCCACTTGCCCGCGAGGTCGCTGCCCATCATCTGATGGACGCCCTGAAACACGACCTTGCGATCCACGCCCTTCATATACAGCACGCCCTTGTAGCGCAGAAGCCGTTCGCCGTAGATCTGCAGAATGCCGCCGAGGAAGTCTTCGAGACGGTTCGGATCGAACGGCTTGTCGCTGCGATACACGAACGACTTGATCTTGTCATCGTGATGCGCGTGATGATGATGGTGGTGATGCTCGTGATCGTGGCTGTGATCGTGACCGCACGTCGCATGGTCGTGATCGTGATCGTGGTCGTGCGCGTGATCGTGATCGTGATCGTCTTCCGCGAGGAAGTCCGGATCGATCTCCAGCTTCGAGTTCAGATTGAAGCCGCGCAGATCGAAGATTTCCTTGATGTCCGCTTCGCCGAAATTGACGACCTTGATCGCGGCGCGCGGGTTCATGTGCAGCAGGCGATGCTTCAGCGCCTCGAGCGCGTCTGCGTCGACGAGATCGGACTTCGTGATGAACAGGCGATCCGCGAAGCCGACCTGGCGCTGCACCACTTCTTGTTGATCGAGCTGCGCGTTCGCGTGCTTGGCATCGACGAGCGTGATGATCGCGTCGAGCAGGAATTCGTCGGCGACAGTGTTATCCATGAAGAACGTCTGCGCGACCGGGCCCGGATTCGCGAGGCCGGTGGTTTCGATCACCACGCGATCGAAGTCGAGCGTGCCGGCCTTCTTGCGGTTCGCCAGGTCTTCGAGCGCACGCGCCAGATCGCCGCGAATCGTGCAGCAGATGCAGCCGTTGCTCATCTGAATGATCTGCTCGTTCGTGTCCTGCACGAGAATTTCGTTGTCGATGTTCTCTTCGCCGAACTCGTTCTCGATCACGGCGATCTTCATGCCGTGCTTCTCGTTCAAAATGCGCTTGAGCAGCGTCGTCTTTCCGCTGCCGAGGAAGCCGGTCAGGATGGTTACGGGAATCATGTTGTCGCCTGTTTCCTTGTCAGTGTTCGGGAATCGCGTCGAATCGCCTATTGAAACATATTCGTCAAGCCGATGCTGCGCCTGCCATCGCGCTCAAATAAGGCCGTTCACGCGATTTGCAACAGCAGCCCTTTCAGGTACTCGCCTTCGGGAAACGCCGTCAGCAGCGGATGATCGACGCCCGCGCCCAACCGCTTGAGGATGCGCGCATCGACGCGGGCATCGGCGGCGGCGCCCGCGACGATCTTCTGAAACAGCTCCGAATGGATCGCGCCGGAGCACGAATAGGTGAAGAGCAGGCCGCCCGGACGCAGCAGCTTGAAGCCGCTCAGGTTGATGTCCTTGTAGGCCCGCGCGGCGCGATCGACGGTTTCGCGCGACGGCGCGAACTTCGGCGGGTCGAGCACGATCAGGTCGAAGCGCTGGCCTTCGTCGTAGAGACGGCGCAGCGTCTTGAAGGCGTCGGCGTCGAGCCATTCGGCTTTGTCCGCATCGAAACCGTTGGCCTTTACGTTCTCCCGCGCCAGGGCGAGCGCTTCGCCCGATGAATCGACCGAGACCACGCGCGTCGCCCCGCCTTTCAGCGCGGCCAGCGAGAAACCGCCCGTGTAGCAGAAGCAGTTGAGCACTTCGCGGCCTTGCGCGTTCTGCTGCACGAGCACGCGGTTATCGCGCTGGTCGACGTAGAAGCCTGTCTTGTGACCGTTGCGCACGTCGACGTGATAACGCACGCCGCATTCGTTCGTGATGAGCGTCTCGGGCGGCGGATCGCCGGCGAGCACGCCCGTGATTTGCTCCAGCCCTTCCTTTTGGCGGATCGACACGTCCGAGCGCTCATAGACGTTCGGGCAGCCGGTCGCCGCGATGAGCGCCTGCACGATCGCGTCCTTCCACGCTTCGACGCCCGTCGCCATGAACTGGCAGACGAGTTGCGAATGCGCGCCCTGATCCGCGACGTAGTAATCGACGATCAGTCCCGGCAAGCCGTCCGCTTCGCCGAAGACGAGACGCGTCGCGCCGGTATCGCGAATCATCGCTTGCCGATGCGCGACCGCGCGCTGCACGCGACGCTTGAAGAAAGCGTGATCGACGGGCTCGGCTTCGTCGAAGGTCCAGACGCGCGCACGGATCTGCGAATGCGGACTGTACGATGCCCGCGCGAGAAAACGGCCGTCGGCGGCGCGCACGGTGACGGTCGCTCCGGGCGCGGGATTGCCGTCGACGCGCGCGATGGCGTTCGCGTAAATCCACGGATGGCGGCGAACAAGCGACTTGTCCTTCGCCGGTTTGAGCGTGATGGTATTCATTGCGTAGATGAGAGCGCGCAAGGCGCGCTCGAAGTTAGTCGCGCTTCTTTGCGCGCGGATGCGCCGAGTCGTAGACGCGGGCGAGATGCTGAAAATCGAGCGACGTATAAACCTGCGTCGCGGTGATGCTCGCATGGCCGAGCAGTTCCTGCACCGCGCGCAGATCGCCGCTCGACTGCAGCACGTGCGTGGCGAACGAATGGCGCAGCACGTGCGGATGAACGTTCGTCGGGATGCCGGCCATCAACGCCATGCGCTTGACGCGCTCGCGCACGACGCCCGGCGACATGCGATTGCCGCGCACCGACAGAAAGAGCGGATGCGGATCGAGCCGGATGAACTGATCGCGGACCTCGATCCACGCGCGCAGTGCGTCGATCGCCTTGCGGCCGACCGGCACCGAACGCCGGCGACCGCCCTTGCCGAGCACGGTCACTTCTTCGTGCGCGAGATCGAGCCAGCCCGCCGACCGATAGCCGTCTTTCTCGACGAACTGAACATCCAGCCCGACGAGCTCCGCGAGCCGCAATCCCGACGAATAAAAGAGTTCCAGGATTGCGTGATCGCGCAGCGCTTCGGGCGTGCCGGCTTGCGGCGCGTCCATCAGCGTCATGGCGTCATCGACGGAAAGCGCCTTCGGCAGCATCTTCTCGCGCTTGGGCGCGCGCACGGTCGCGACCGGATTTGCGGGCATCGGCACACGCTCGGCCAGCCATCGATAGAACGCGCGCCAGGCCGACAACCGATGCGCAATCGAGCGCGACGACAGGCCCGCCGCGTGCGCCCGAACGACCGCGCCGCGCATGTCCGCCGCGACCAGCGTTTCGAGCGGGCGGCCTTTCGCGATCGCGCGAAGTTCGCCGAGTTCGTACGTGTAGCCGCGCAGCGTGTGTTCGGACAGACGCCGCTCGTGCTCGAGCATCGCCAGATAGGCGGCGATCGGATCGCTTGGCGCGTTGTCGGCGGCGTCGGTCATGAGTGGCTCAGTTCGGCAGCAGACGGCTCAGCGCCGCGCTGGCCAGCACGCCGATCTGCGTGAGGAAATCGGTGGCCATGCCGTCGTGGAAACGGCGGGCATCGGGCGATCCCATGACGAGCAGGCCGAACGCGGGCGCATCCGGACCGGCTTGCGGATCGCGCAACGCGAGTAGCGCAACCGACTGAACGCCGCGCTCGGCGGATGCGCCGCCCGCCGCGCCGCTCGTTGCCGATGCCGAATTCGCCGCGCCCAGCCACTGCGCCGCCGCGAAACCGCTGTTCGCGCCGCAGTAAGGCGCATCCAGACTGTGCGCGAAAATGCGCACTTCCTCGCCGACGTGACGCGCGAAATCGGCCTGGCGGTACGCTTCATCGACATCCCACACGCGCAGTGCGGCGTGCGGCACGTCGAAGACTTCGCACAGGCCGCCGCTGATGGTGGCCGGCAATGCGTGCGGATCGCGCTGACCGATCACGCGCGTGGTCCAGCGGTTGAACTTCGTTGAAATGCTGTCGTTTTCGTGGCCGTAGCGCAGCAGTTCGGCGAGACGCCGTTCGAGTTGCTTGTTCTTGTCGCGCAGCATTTCCATCTGCCGTTCCTGCAGCGACACAGCGGCCTTGCCATGCGGGTTCGACAGCCGGATGGTGCCGAGCAGTTCAGCGTGCTCGACGAAAAAATCGGGGTTCTCGATCAGATAGTCGGCGACTTCGCGTGGATTCATGTTTGCCTGATACAAATAAATGCGTGGTCCGGCTCAGCCGATGCCGGGAAGCTCGATTTCACCTTCGAACACCGTGGTCGCGGGGCCGGCCATGAAGAGCGCGGCGGATTCGTCGCGCGCGCCGTCCCAGCGGATCGTCAGCGTGCCGCCGTGCGTTTCGACGCGCACCGGCGAATCGAGCAGACCGCGGCGGATGCCTGCCGCCACCGCCGCGCACGCGCCGGTGCCGCACGCGAGCGTTTCGCCCGCGCCGCGCTCGTAGACGCGCAGCTTGACCGAATGGCGATCGACGATCTGCATGAAGCCCGCGTTGACGCGCTTCGGAAAGCGCGCGTGGCGCTCGACGAGCGGGCCTTCCGTCAGCACGGGATACGCTTCGACATCCTCCACGACCTGCACCGCGTGCGGGTTGCCCATCGACACGGCGGAGATCCAGCGCGTTTCGCCGGCCACGTCGATCGGCCAGAGCGTGTCCTTGCCTTCGCGGCGGCCTTCGAGACCGTGCGCGTCGAACGGCACGTCGGGCGGATCGAATACCGGCGTGCTCATGTCGACGATGACTTCACCGTCTTCCTGCATCGTCAGTGTGATGACGCCTTTCTGAACCTGCACGCGAATGGTCGACGCATCGGTGAGGCCGCGATCGCGCACGAACTTCACGAAGCAGCGCGCGCCATTGCCGCAATGCTCGACTTCGCCGCCATCGCAATTGAAGATGCGATATTTGAAATCGACGCCTTCGATAGTCGGCTTTTCGACGAGCAGCAACTGGTCCGCGCCCACGCCGAAATGACGGTCGGCGAGCGCGCGCACTTGCGCGGGGCTCGGATCGAGCGTCTGCGAGTAGCCGTCGAGCACGACGAAGTCGTTGCCCGCGCCCTGCATCTTGGTGAACTTGAGTTTCATGGCCGCTATTGTATGTGAGCGATGCAGCGCCGTTCGACGCCGTGTCGGCGCTCAATAAAAGCCGGGCTCGCCGGGCGGCCGCGTCTTGAAACGCTTGTGGACCCAGTAATACTGTTCCGGAATGCGCGGAATCTGCTCTTCGAGAAATTCGTTCATGCGGCGCGCGTCCGCGACGTCGTCGCCGGTCGGGTAGTTCTGCCACGGCTCGAATACCTTCAGCCGATAACCCTTGTAGTTCGGCAACACTTCGCCGATGAACGGCACGACTTGCGCCTTCCCCGTCTTCGCGAGCCGGCCGACGGCGGTGAGCGTACACGTCGGTATGCCGAAGAACGGCACGAACGTCGAGTTGCGCATGCCGTAATCCATGTCCGCGCCGAGCATCACGGGCTTGCGGTCGCGCAGCCAGCGCAGCACGACGCGCGCGCTGTCCGCGCGGCTCGCCATGTCGGCGCCGAAGCGCGCGCGCTGCGCTTTCGCTACCGCTTCGATCTGCGGATTCGAAAACGGCTGATAAAGCGATCCGCACCGCCGATGCAGCGAGTAGTTCAGAAAGATCGATCCCGCCTCGATGCCGACGAAGTGCAGACCGAGGAACAGCGTCGGCGGCAGATCGGGATCGGTGAGATCGATGGCGCTATCGACTTCGACCAGCTTTTCGAGCTTCTTTGCGGAGCCGAACCATTGCACGCTGCGCTCGACGTAGCTGCGGATAGCATGGCGGAAATGCTTCTGCGCAACTTCCTCGCGACGCTCTGGCGTCCATTCGGGGAAGCAGAGTTTCAGATTCGTATGCACGATGCGCCGGCGGCGGCTGGGAATCTGATAGAGCAGCCAGCCGAGGCCGTCGCCGAAACGGGCGGTGACGCCATAAGGAATGATCGCCAGAAACTTGAGAAAGCCAATGGCAAGCGATACACCGATGCGCCCTAGCATGACGTGCCCCAGCGAACAGAGGGGCGGCAGCGTGGAGCGGAATATTGACGCGGGGCGAATGACAACAAGCGTTCGGCTCTGTGAAAACACGGGAAACCGGTATAATAAGACCTTCGCCGAGTTAATGGACAACTTGCGGGGCGAAGCCGGCCGAAGCCTGATCAGATCGGGCAGAAGCCGGAGAAAGGACATCCGCTAAAGCGTCGCCGCTTCAGACTCCAAAAGAAGCCGGCTACGTGAATCTCAACCGTACTCAATTGGAGTCTGAAGCGTGTCGAACGACTATCTCTTTACTTCCGAATCCGTTTCCGAAGGCCACCCGGACAAGGTCGCCGACCAAATCTCCGACGCCATCCTCGACGCCATCTTGTCGCAGGACAAATACTCGCGCGTCGCAGCGGAAACGCTCTGCAATACGGGTCTCGTCGTCCTCGCGGGCGAAATCACGACCAGCGCCAACGTCGATTACATCCAGATTGCGCGCGACACCATCAAGCGCATCGGCTACGACAACACCGATTACGGCATCGACTATCGCGGCTGCGCGGTGCTCGTCGCTTATGACAAGCAATCGCCGGACATCGCGCAAGGCGTGAACAAGGCGCACGACGACAACCTCGATCAAGGCGCCGGCGACCAGGGCCTGATGTTCGGCTATGCATGCGACGAAACGCCCGAACTCATGCCGCTGCCGATCCACCTTTCGCACCGTCTGGTCGAGCGCCAGGCGAACCTGCGCCGCGATGGCCGTCTGCCCTGGCTGCGACCGGATGCGAAGTCGCAAGTCACCGTGCGTTATGTCGACGGCAAGCCGCACTCTATCGATACCGTCGTGCTGTCCACGCAGCACTCGCCGGACATCGACCTTACGCAACTGCGCGAAGCGGTGATCGAAGAAGTCATCAAGCCGACGCTGCCGAAGGAACTCATCAAGGGCGACATCAAGTTCCTGGTGAACCCGACGGGCCGGTTCGTGATCGGCGGTCCGCAAGGCGATTGCGGTCTGACGGGCCGCAAGATCATCGTCGATACGTACGGCGGCGCGGCTCCGCACGGCGGCGGCGCATTCTCGGGCAAGGACCCGTCGAAGGTCGACCGCTCGGCGGCTTACGCGGGCCGCTATGTGGCAAAGAACATCGTCGCGGCGGGGCTGGCTTCGCGTGCGCTGATTCAGGTGTCGTATGCGATCGGCGTGGCGCGCCCGACTTCCGTCATGGTCAACACATTCGGCACCGGCCGCGTGTCGGATGCGGAGATCACCAAGCTCGTGCTGGAACACTTCGACCTGCGTCCGAAGGGCATCATCCAGATGCTGGACCTGCTGCGCCCGATCTACGAGAAGTCGGCGGCTTATGGCCACTTCGGCCGCGAAGAGCCGGAATTCTCGTGGGAAGCCACGGACAAGGCGCTCGTGCTGGCTGAAGCAGCAGGCACCGAACCGGTCGCGCGCGTGGCGTGAAGCTGGCGCGGGGCCGACAATAAAAAACCGGCAGGCGTTGCGCCTGCCGGTTTTTTTATTGCCGTTCGTAAAGCCGCGTACGGCTTTCAGCGCACCGCGAAGTCGTACCAGCCGGCGCTGCTCGCCGACACGCGACGCGGCCGGCGGCTCGTCAGCGTAGTGCTCTTCGGCTTGGGCGTCGGAGCGCGCAGTTGCATCGGACGCCGCAGCAGCGTCTTAAGCGAAACGCTGCGCGAAGCCGCGCGCACGCGGATGCTGAAGAAGAATCCGCGAAACCAGGAGCGGATGCCGTCGACAGGATGCACGCTCCTGATTTGCTCCGCGAGCGCCTGCGTGCGCGCGGAATGATGGCGCAACGCGCGGGTCACGCCGCGCCGGGCGGGCCGCGCGGCGCTCGATGCGACGCGTCGAAGGCCAGTAGCGATACGTTGGGTCATGTCGGCAGAGCGTCCGTTTGCGTGTTCGAGGTCGATCGCAAACTTGACGATAGTTGTCTCAGATTAGTGTTCAAGGCTTCGATTCGACCTTGGATGCGAAGTTGCACCGAATCGATGCAGTCAATGTACAAGAGCTTTATTACTGCGTTAAGTCCACGTTTTCCCTGCCGAATAGTAAAGCGAACGCTTCAAATGGCGAATGAAAGGCCCGACTGCACGGGCTGTCGCGCCGCGTCCGACTTACAATGTTCGTATTCGCCCCAATTTCGGGTATCGCGCTGGCGGCATGAGGCGATGCGCTCGCCGCGCTTAGGCTGAACGAACATGTTTGAACAAACGTCGCTGAAATCGAAGAAAGAGCAAGTGCAGGAGTTGCGCGAGACGGGCTTCGTCATCGTGAACGGGCTCGTGCCCGACGCGCGTTGCGACGAGATGCGCGAAGTCGCCCAACGGCAACTGGCTGAAGCTGCCGCGCCCGTGGAATACGAAGCCGACCTGCGGTATCCCGGCGCGCCGCAATCCAGGCATGCGCCGGGCGGGCAAACCGTGCGACGTCTGCTCGACGCGTACGCGCGCCACGCGTTTTTCGCGGAATTCGCGACGTCGCCGGAAGTGCGCGGCTGGATGGAGCTTTATTTCGGCGAGACGCCGTATCTTTCGCGCGCGCATCACAACTGCGTGATGACGAAGCACCCCGCGTACGGCAGCCTGACGGGCTGGCATCGCGATGTGCGTTACTGGGCGTTCGAGCGCGACGACCTGGTGTCCGCGTGGGTCGCGCTCGGCGACGAAACCGTCGATAACGGCGCGCTCTGGTTCGTGCCGCGATCGCATCGGCTGGCGTTCACGTCGGACCGTTTCGACGAGGCAAAGTTTTTCCGCGCGGACCTGCCGGAGAACACCGCGCTGATTCGCACGGCGTTTTCACCGGCGCTCAAAAAGGGCGATGTCGTGTTCTTTCACTGCAATACGCTGCATTCGGCGGGCAAGAACCTGACCGAGCAGGTGAAGTTCTCGCTCGTCTACACGTATCGCGGCGCCAGCAACGCTCCGCTGCCGGGCACGCGCTCGGCGTCGAAGCCGGAAGTCGCGCTGATCTGACGCGCCGGTTTCAGCGCTTCGACGGCAACGCGAGGCCGATCAGACCCGCCAGCGACGCGACGATGCCGCCCGCGATCAGCCAGATCGTCTTGTTCGTCGGCGAACCGGTGAAGAATCGCGATACATCGTTGCTCAGCGAATGGAACGACTGACCGCCGAAGTAAAGCAGCACGACGCCGCCGATCAGCAACGCAACAGAAATCGCCCGGGTCATACGTGTCCTCGTTCTTTTCGGGATGGGGCGCGCCAGCTTACAAGGCGCGCCCGAACGCGTCCAGTCACGCGGCGACGGGCACGCGCGTCAGCGGCTGAATCTGACGCAGCAGGTCCGCCTGGACGCCGGGATGATCGGCGGCGCTCGTCCATACGCCCACGTTGAACTTGACGCCGGTATCCGTGTAATCCGTGACGGCGATCCACGGCGCCGACGCGCCTTCCTGGACGATGCGCGCATCCTGAGCCACCATCCGGCGCAGTTCGGCGAGCACGCGCTCGACGTCCTGTCCATGCTGCACGAGGAAGTTGAGCACGACGCGGCGGCGTTCGTTCGCGCTGTAGTTCGTCACGGGATTCGCCCAGATGATGCTGTTGGGCACATACATGACGATGCCGTCGGCCTTCGTGAGACGCGTCGTGAAGAGGCCAATTTCGTTGACCGTTCCCGCCGTCACGCCGATGCCCTCGATGTAATCGCCCACACGGAAGGGCCGCAGCAGCAGAAGCATCAGCCCCGCCGCGATGTTTTGCAGCGTGCCCTGCAGCGCCAGGCCGATGGCCAGTCCCGCCGCGCCCAGCACCGTCAGAATGCTCGCCGCCGCGATGCCGAACTTGCCGAGCGCAGCGACGATCGCGACGACGCGTATCGCCCACATTGCGAGGCTCGCGAGCACCGGCGTAAGCGTCGCATCGACATTCGTGCGGCTCAGCGTGCGCCGCAGCGCGTTCGAGACGGCGTTCGAAATCCACCAGCCGATAGCGACGATCAGAATCGCCATCAGGATGTTGACGCCGTAAGTCAGCCCGAGCGTGAGCATGAAATCGTAGGCGGGACGCAGTTTGTCGATTGGGTCCACGAGACTCTCCTTAATTGCATGTGAATGATTCCCGGATGGCGGGACGGCCGCAGCGCCTCGCTCGCGCCCGCGCCGTTTGGCTTACCATTGTCGGCTTTGACCGGACCCGCGAGCGTATCGCAAGCTTCCGGACATCGGCCGCTTACGCTTGTCAAAGTTAGTTCAATTCCGCAACTCGCAAAGGAAATCCGTCATGGCTTACGAAGCAGCTTCAGAGCGCTACACGCAGATGCAATACCGCACATGCGGCAAGAGCGGACTGAAACTGCCGGCGTTGTCGCTGGGTCTCTGGCACAACTTCGGCGACACGACGCCGCTGTCGACGCAGCGCGAAATCCTGCGCGCAGCGTTCGACCACGGCATCACGCACTTCGATCTAGCGAATAACTACGGCCCGCCGTACGGCAGCGCGGAGTCGAACTTCGGCCGCCTGTTCAAGGACGACTTCCGGCCGTATCGCGACGAACTGCTGATTTCGTCGAAAGCGGGCTGGGACATGTGGCCCGGTCCGTACGGTCAGGGCGGCGGATCGCGCAAGTACGTGCTCGCGAGCCTCGATCAGAGCCTGAAGCGCATGGGCCTCGATTACGTCGATATTTTCTATTCGCATCGTTTCGATGCCGACACGCCGCTCGAAGAAACCGCAGGCGCCCTGGCGACGGCCGTGCATTCGGGCAAGGCGCTGTATGTCGGGATTTCGTCGTATTCCGCCGCGAAAACGCGCGAAATGGCGAAACTGCTGGCCGAGCACAAGGTGCCGCTGCTGATCCATCAGCCGTCGTACAACATGCTAAATCGCTGGATCGAGCACGAACTGCTCGACACGCTCGATGATGTCGGCGCGGGCAGCATCGCGTTCACGCCGCTCGCGCAAGGCTTGCTGACGAGCAAGTATCTGAACGGCGTGCCGCAGGATGCGCGCGTCAACAAGCCGGGCGGCGGATCGCTGAAGCAGGAACATCTGAGCGATGCGAACCTCGCCCATGTCCGCAAGCTCAACGAACTGGCGCAGCGGCGCGGCCAGAGCCTCGCTCAGATGGCGCTCGCGTGGGCGTTGCGCGACGGGCGCGTGACGTCGGTGCTGATCGGCGCGAGCCGTGCGGAACAGGTCGTCGAGAACGTCGGCGCGTTGAAGAACCTTGAGTTCAGTGCAGAAGAACTGGCGGAAATCGACCAGCACGCGCAGGAAGGCGGCATCAACCTGTGGGAAAAGCCGTCGACGGATCAGCGAGTCTGAACGGCGACCCTGCCGCCTTCTGCCGGAAGGGTATTTCGGGATAGGCGCGGCGTCGGTTGCTATGATGCGTGCTCCCGGCCGTTTATTGCCGATCAGCAATGAATGGGCATGTGGCCGGCCCGGCGGAGTTGTGCTTCTTCGCCGCAGCCGTGCCACGAGCGGCCTCGGGACGCGCATCGGCTATCAGGTTAAAATAGCCGATTGCGCCTCTGCAAATGCGCGGCCGTCGAAGGCAGACAGCATGGAATCGCGGACCGTCGAGCCATTCGATTCGTCCTTTCGCGCAGCATCGAGCGTAGCGCCCTTCTGACGTCCAGCCCGTGAGCGTCATCGTTTTCGCCTAGTCCAAGAAGCCATGAGCAACCTTAACTCTCAAACCGTTCTGAGCGTCCATCACTGGACCGACACGCTTTTCAGTTTCACCTGCACCCGCGACGCCTCGTTCCGCTTTGAGAACGGCCAGTTCGCGATGGTGGGCCTCGAAGTCGACGGCAAGCCGCTTCTGCGCGCCTACAGCCTCGCGAGCGCGAACTACGAAGAGCATCTGGAATTCTTGAGCATCAAGGTGCCGGACGGCCCGCTGACTTCGCGCCTTCAGCATTTGAAAGTGGGCGATTCCGTGCTGATCGGCAAGAAGCCGACGGGCACGCTCGTCGCGGACAACCTGCTGCCCGGCAAGACGCTGTGGCTGCTGTCCACCGGCACGGGGCTCGCGCCGTTCATGTCGATCATCAAGGACCCCGACGTCTACGACCGCTTCGACAAGATCGTGCTCACGCACACCTGCCGTTTCGTCGACGAGCTCGCGTATAAGGACTTCATCACCGAGCACTTGCCGGCGCACGAGCATATCGGCGAGATCGTTTCAGAAAAACTCGTGTACTACCCGACGGTGACGCGCGAAGAGTTCGCGAACCGCGGCCGGATCACGGATCTGATCGAAACGAAGAAGCTGTTCGCGGATATCGGCGTGGAGCCGTTCTCGATCGAAAACGACCGCGTGATGCTTTGCGGCAGCCCGCACATGCTGCGCGACACGCGCCAGTTGCTCGACTCGATGGGTTTCCAGGAAGGCAGCAACAACCATCCGGGGCATTACGTCGTGGAGAAGGCGTTCGTCGGCTGATCGACTGCGACGTCTTAGTGCAGTACGGAAACCGGAGCTTCGCGCTCCGGTTTTTTTTCGCCCCAGGCATCTGCTTGTTACAAGTCGCGTAGGACAAGTTCCTACAGATCCCATGCGCCGATGTTGCGAAACGACATGAGGTGTATCGCCGCAGACCTTGCCGCGCCTGCGATTGATCATAATTTTGAGATATGATGCAATCACCTTGAGCGAAGCCGATTGCCTGCTTCGCCGCCTTCCATGTTGCAGAGTGTAAATTTCGTTACGCCGGCTCGTGCGTTTGCCGAGGACGTAGCGTCAGTTGCGCTCAAAGCGAGGAAAGAATGAACACGTTGGCTTCGTCGACGCACGATGAGCGCCCAACGCCCCGCGCGGAATTGCGCGGGGCTTCGTCGTCGCACTCGCCGTTCTCCGCGCTTTTCGAAGCCACGTTGCGCAGCGATCGCGAGCTGCAATTGCTGAGCGAGCGCGTCCGCGATCTGAGTGCGAGACTCGCTGCCGCCGACGAGCACGCCCGCCGCAGCATCGCCCGAGATCTGCACGATGAAACCGGCGCGATACTGACAGCCGCGAATCTCGCTATCGCCCGCGCCGAATATTTCCTCCCGACCGATGCCCCCGCCGTTTGCGCGGAAGCGCTTCGTCAGGCGCGCGAATGCCTGATGGAGGCTGCGGACGCGAGCCATCGCATCGTGGAGCGTTTGCATGAGCCTGCCTTGGCCGACGGGCTATCCGCTTCGCTTCGCCGATTGACCGCCGGATTTCGAACGGCGTCTTCACTTCGCGTCGATTACTCTTGTTTGGTTGAAAAAAGCGTTCCCGGCGACGCAGCCCTTGCGCTTTATCGCATCGCGCAGGAGGCGCTCTCGAACGTCGCACGCCACGCGAAAGCGACGCACGCGAGCGTAACGCTCACCGCCGATGCGGACGCGCTGACGCTCGTCGTCGAAGACGATGGCGTCGGCATGACGCCCGCCGCGCGTCGCAAGACGGGGCGCTTGGGGATCGAGGGCATGCGCGAGCGCTGCGAGGCGCTGGGCGGCGCCCTGCTGATTGCTTCGTCGAAAGCGGGCGGCACGTCCGTACGCGCGCGCCTGCCGTGGACCGTCGCGCCGCGTTCGATGCCGCGCTCCGTCAACGCCTGAACCTGTCGATGACGCTCAAAGTCCTGCTCGCCGACGACCACGCCATCGTGCGGCGCGGTGTCGCGCAATTGCTGCTGGAGCGCGGGATCGCATCGGAGGTCCGCGAAGCGGCAACGGGCGCGGACGCGCTCGCGCTGGCGGCGCGCGAGCCTTACGACGTCGTGCTGCTCGACATCTCCTTGCCGGACATCACCGGTCTCGACGTGCTCAAACGCCTCAAGCGCCTGAAGCATGCGGTTCCAGTGCTCATGTTCTCGATGTATCGCGAAGACCAGTATGCGGTGCGTGCGCTAAAGGCCGGCGCGTCGGGCTATCTGTCGAAAACCGCCGATCCCGCGCTGATGATTCGCGCGGTGCAGCAAGTCGCCGCGGGCCGGAAATACATCAGCCCGGAAATGGCGGAAGCGCTTGCCAACTACGTTTCGCTCGATACGGAGCGGCAGCCGCACGAAACGCTTTCAGACCGCGAGTTTCAAACGCTTTGCATGCTCGCATCGGGCAAGCGGCTGACGGACATCGCGCACGCGCTCTCACTGTCGGTCAAGACGGTCAGCGTTTATCGCGCGCGTCTCCTCGACAAGATGAAGCTCGCGAACAACGCTGAACTGACGTATTACGTGATGAGCAACCGGCTCGTCGACATGAATCCGGCCATTGCGGCTTGAGGGGCGGTTGGCCGGCGAGCGCGAATCGTAAGTCGCTCTTCGAGAACGAATCCACGCTGCCGCCCGGGTTACATCCGCCGCACCTTTACCTTCCGCCCCTTGAGTTTCCCGGCACTCAGCTTACGCACCGCATCGTCCGCGACGCCGCGCTCCACTGCGACGTAAGTCACCATATCCATCACGTTGATCTTGCCGATCTGGTCGCCTTTGAAGCCCGCTTCGCCGGTGAGCGCGCCGAGCACGTCGCCGGGGCGGATCTTGTCCTTGCGGCCGCCCAGAATCTGCAGCGTCGCCATCGGCGGCTTCAGGTGCCCGGGTTCCGCCGATGTCAGCTCCGCGAGCGGATGCCACTCCACTTCCGCCCGCTGCGCCTCTTCGATTGCCCCGACGCGGCCCATCTCGTCCATGCTTGCCAGCGACAGCGCCCAGCCTTCCTCGCCCGCGCGCCCGGTTCGGCCGATGCGATGCACGTGCACCTCGGGGTCCGGCGTCACATCGACGTTGATCACCGCCTCGAGTTGCGCGATGTCGAGCCCGCGCGCCGCGACATCCGTTGCGACGAGCACCGAGCAACTGCGATTCGCGAACTGCACGAGCACCTGATCGCGTTCGCGCTGTTCGAGCTCGCCATGCAGCGTGAGCGCCTCGAAGCCCTGCGCGAGCAGCACGTCGAGCAGATCGCGGCATTGCTGCTTCGTGTTGCAGAACGCGAGCGTGCTGACCGGGCGATAGTGATCGAGCAGCAAACCGACCGCGTGCAACCGTTGGTCTTCCTCGACCTGATAGAAGCGCTGCTTGATCTTCGCGTTGCTGTGTTGCTCGGTGAGCTTGATCTCCCGCGGATTGCGCAGGAACTGCTGACTCAGTTTGACGATACCTTCCGGATACGTCGCCGAGAACAGCAGCGTCTGCCGATCCTTCGGACATTGCCGCGCCACCGATGCGATGTCGTCGAAGAAGCCCATGTCGAGCATGCGATCGGCTTCATCGAGGACGAGCGTGCGGACTGCATCGAGCGAAAGCGTCTCTCGCTGCAGATGGTCCATGATGCGCCCGGGCGTCCCCACGACGATATGCGCGCCGTGTTCGAGGCTCGCGACTTGTGGACGCATCGGCGTGCCGCCGCACAGCGTCAGCACTTTGATGTTTTCTTCTGCACGCGCGAGGCGGCGGATTTCCTGCGTGACCTGATCGGCGAGTTCACGTGTCGGGCACAGCACGATGGCTTGCACCGCGAACTGGCCGACGTCGAGCCGCGCCAGCAGCGGCAGGGTGAAGGCGGCGGTCTTGCCGCTGCCCGTCTTGGCCTGCGCGATGAGGTCGTGACCCGCGAGCGCGTGCGGCAGGCTGGCGGCCTGAATCGGCGTCATCGACGTGTAGCCGAGTTGCTGGAGATTCGCCTGCATCGCGGGCGAGAGCGGCAGGCTGGCGAAGGATATATCGGTCGTCATGGTGTCAACGCTTGCCGTTGGGCGGGATTTCGGTGACTTGCTCGTACGTGGTTTCGCCATCCTTTGTCTGGTGGCGGGTTACGTAGTTGCGCGCGCCGCACATCGGGCAGCGGAAAAGCAGGCCTTGGCCTTCGTTGTGTACGTTGACGTCAGAGAGCTTCCAGTCTGCGCCGCAGGACTGGTTTCGGCAGGTGAACATGATGAGGTCGCGTGGCGCGATGGAGTGGGTTAAAGCGAGAGTGTACGCGGGTGGCGATGCGGGGCGGGCATCAGAGCGGCCGCGGACGTCCTCTAAAGACTTGATCGCGATGCCATGCGACGAACGAGTGCGACGGATGATGGTCCCGTTGCACCGGAGCGTTCAGTTGGCCGCCGTGGTGTCTCAACAGTATCTGCGCGAATTGCCTGCTGCCGTGGGCTTCCTCGGAGACGAGCACGCGCCGGTCCTCGGCGAGGGTGAGCAGGGCTTATGAGGCGCACGTTCGTCGCCACGCTGCCAGACCTTCAACGCATGGAAGCGTTGAAGGATGCTGGGCGGACTGATTTCTTGCATGGCGCGTTTGAGGCGAGGGAGGGAGTTACCCCTCAAACATCAATATTCCCCGCCCGCAACGCATTACTCTCGATAAACGCCCGACGCGGCTCGACATCATCGCCCATGAGCGTAGTGAAGATGCCATCCGCAGCAATCGCATCTTCGATCTGCACGCGCAGCAATCGCCGGACGCTAGGATCCATCGTCGTTTCCCAAAGCTGCTCCGGATTCATCTCACCCAATCCCTTATACCGCTGCTTCGAGACGTTGCGTTCTGCATCCGCGATCAGCCATTTCATCGCGCTCTTGAAATCGGACACAGCCATCGACCGCTCGCCGCGCTTGATCACCGCGCCTTCGCCGATCAAGCCCTTGAACGTATCAGCCGTCGATACGAGTTGCTTGTAATCCGCCGTCAATTGAAGGTCCTCATCAAGCACAGAGACCTTTACGTTGCCGTGATGACGCCGCTTGATATGCAGCGAGCGCACCTCGCGCACCTGATCGTAAGCCGCTTCGACGCTGACTTCCGGCTTCAGCGGATCGGCACGCAGCCGTTCCTCCAGCCGCTTCGCCGATGCCTCCGCCTGTTCCTGGGACGACAGATCGATCACGACACCATCCATCACCGCTTCGAGCGCGGCTGCATCGTAAATGCGGCTCAGTCGATCCACCACCGCTTGCGCCAGCAAATACGCGCGCGCGAGTTCACCGAGCGCATCGCCGCTGATGCCTTCCGCGCCTTCGCTCGGAATCAGTTCAGATCCGTTCAGCGCAAGCTTCAGCATATGCTGGTTGAGCTCGTGCGCGTCCTTCATATACCGCTCGTCCTTGCCCGCCTTGATCTTGTACAGCGGCGGCTGCGCGATATAGATATAGCCGCGCTCGACGATCTCCGGCATCTGCCGATAGAAGAACGTCAGCAGCAGCGTGCGGATGTGCGCGCCGTCCACGTCCGCATCCGTCATGATGATGATGCGGTGATAACGCAGCTTGTCGAGGTTGTAGTCGTCCTTGCCGATGCCACAGCCCAGCGCCGTCACCAGCGTCACGATCTGCTCCGACGAAATCAGCTTGTCGAAGCGCGCCTTCTCCACGTTCAACACCTTGCCGCGCAACGGCAAAATCGCCTGGAATTTGCGGTCGCGGCCCTGTTTCGCCGATCCGCCCGCCGAGTCACCCTCGACGATATAAATCTCCGACTTCGCCGGATCCTTCTCCTGGCAATCCGCGAGTTTGCCCGGCAAACCGATGCCATCCAGCACGCCCTTGCGTCGCGTCATCTCTCGGGCCTTGCGGGCAGCATCGCGCGCCCGCGCGGCATCGACGATCTTGCTCGTGATGATCTTCGCGTCGTTCGGCGTTTCCTGCAGGTAATCTTCCAGCGCCTTCGCGACGATTTCCTCCACCGGCGCCCGCACTTCCGACGACACCAGCTTGTCCTTCGTCTGCGAGCTGAACTTCGGCTCGGGCACCTTCACCGACAGCACGCACGACAACCCCTCGCGCATGTCGTCGCCGGTCGTCTCGACCTTCGCCTTCTTCGCAATCTCGTTGTCCACGATGTACTTGTTGATGACGCGCGTCATCGCGGCGCGCAGGCCGGTCAGGTGCGTCCCGCCATCGCGCTGCGGAATGTTGTTCGTGAAGCAGAGCACGCTTTCGTTGAAGCTGTCGTTCCACTGCATCGCCACTTCGACCGACACGTTGTCGCGCTCGCCCGTCGAATAGAATACGGTCGGATGCAGCACCTGCTTTTGCTTGTTGATGTATTCGACGAAGCCCTTCACGCCGCCCGCGAACGCGAAATCGTCTTCCTTGCCCGTGCGCAGATCCGTCAGGCGGATACGCACGCCGTTATTCAAGAACGACAGCTCGCGCATGCGCTTGGCGAGAATGTCGTAGTGGAATTCGACATTGCCGAAAATCGTCGCGTCCGCCAGAAAATGCACTTCGGTGCCGCGGTTTTCGGTTTCGCCGACAACGGGCATCGGCGAATATTGCACGCCGTCTTCCTCGACGATCTCACGGTTCTGCACGACGCCGCGCGAGAACTCCATGAAATGCTTCTTGCCATCGCGGCGCACCGTGAGGCGCAGCCATTCGGACAGCGCGTTCACGCACGACACGCCCACGCCGTGCAGGCCGCCCGACACCTTGTAGCTGTTCTGGTCGAACTTGCCGCCGGCGTGCAGTTCCGTCATCACGATTTCAGCGGCGCTGCGCTTCGGATCGTGCTTGTCGTCGCGCTTCAGGCCCGTGGGCACGCCGCGGCCGTTGTCCGTCACGGAAATGGAGTTGTCCGCGTGAATCGTCACGTGGATGTCGTCGCAATAGCCCGCGAGCGCCTCGTCGATGGAGTTGTCCAGCACTTCGAAGACGAGGTGATGCAGACCGGTGCCATCCGACGTATCGCCGATATACATGCCAGGGCGCTTGCGCACGGCTTCCAGACCTTCGAGGATCTGAATGGACGATGCGCCGTAGCTGTTGTCGGGCTGCGAATTTGTGTTTTCAGTCATGGATTTCTTCCGGTTCTGCGTCACTGCTTCGGTTACTGCTCGAACTTTTCAAAACACCTTAAAAACGCCAAAGGGGCGCGCCGCCCCTTGGAGTGTCATCGGTATCCGCGTGCGTCAGATGCGCATCGGCATCACCACGTACTTGAATTCCTCGTTCTCGGGAATCGTGATGAGCGCGCTGGAGTTGGCGTCGCCAAGCGCGACTTGCAGCGTGTCGACCTTCAGATTCGCGAGCACGTCGAGCAGGTACGTGACGTTGAATCCGATATCGACGGTATCGCCCTGATAAGCGATCTCGAGTTCTTCCTGCGCCTCTTCCTGATCCGCGTTGGTCGACATGATCTTGAGCTGGCCCGGCTCGATCAGGCAGCGCACGCCCTTGAACTTGTCGGAGGTCAGAATGGCCGCGCGCTGCAGCGAACGCTGCAATTCTTCGCGGCCGATTTCGAACGTGTTCTTGTGCGACTTCGGAATGACGCGCTGGAAGTCGGGGAACTTGCCTTCGACCAGCTTCGACACCAGTTCCACCTGACCGAAGGTGAACTTGACCTGCGTCGCGGCGATATCGATCTTGAGCGTGTCGTCGATGTCTTCCAGCAAACGCTGCAGTTCCAGAATGGTCTTGCGCGGGATGATGACTTCCTGACGCGGGAACGCGCCGCCTTCGATTTTCATCGACGAGAACGCAAGGCGGTGGCCATCCGTTGCGACTGCCATGAGCTGGTCGCCATCCACCACGAGCAGCATGCCGTTCAGGTAGTAGCGGATGTCCTGCTGGGCCATCGCGAAATACACCATGCCGAGCAACTGGCGGAACGTCTTCTGGGGAACCGACAGGCTCGCGCCGAAGTCAGTAGCCTGGTTGACCGTGGGAAATTCGTCTGCGGCGAGCGTCTGCAGCGCGAAGCGGCTCTTGCCCGAGCGCACCGTGAGGCGCTTGTCGGACAGGTCGAGCGCGACTTCGCCCGGGGGCATCGCGCGCAGGATGTCGAGCAGCTTGCGCGCGGCGACGGTGGTCGCGATTTGATCGCCGCCGACGCCGAAATCCGCGCGGGTGGTGATCTGAAGTTCGAGGTCGGTCGAGAGGAACGACACATCCCCGCCGTTCTTGGTGATGAGCAGATTCGCGAGGATAGGCAACGTGTGGCGGCGTTCTACGATACCGCTCACGGTTTGCAGCGGCCTTAGAAGATTATCTCGTTCGGTCTTGACCAGTTGCATAGAGTTCCTTCATTGATGTGACGGCCTGTCCCGCGGTTCGCCACCGCTGCTTCTCACTGCACCGCCGGACAACCTCGTAACACGCGTTGCCGGCCCCCCGCCGGTCACTCGCGAGCTTGCGCTTGAGAACCGCCCGGGCCACGGACGGCAAACCTGTATTGTGCCTTAAAACGGAACCACTCCCTAAAAATAGGGGCGTTTTCGCCAATAAACAGGTCCGCGGCGCGTGCTTTTGAAGGCGTGCGTTCTTCAGGCGGGCATCGCCCGGGCTCAGCCCTTGAGCGTCTGCTCGAGCACGTGCAGTTCGTGATTCAGCTGGGCGTCGTTTCCGCGCTCGGCGGCGATCTTGCGCACCGCGTGCAGCACCGTCGTGTGATCGCGACCGCCGAACAGCTCGCCGATTTCCGGCAGGCTTTTCTGCGTCAGTTCCTTCGCCAGATACATCGCGATCTGGCGCGGGCGCGCGATATTGGCCGGCCGCTTCTTCGAATACATGTCGGCGACCTTGATGTTGTAGAAATCGGCGACGGTCTTCTGGATGTTCTCCACCGAAATCTGCCGGTTCTGCACCGTCAACAGGTCTTTCAGCGCTTCACGCGTCAGCTCGATGGTGATTTCGCGGCCGTGGAACTTCGAATACGCGAGGATCTTGCGCAGCGCGCCTTCGAGTTCGCGGACATTCGAGCGCAGATGCTTGGCGACGAAGAACGCCACGTCTTCCGACAGGCTCACGCCTTCGGAGAACGCCTTGCGCATCAGGATCGCGACGCGCATTTCCAGTTCCGGCGGCTCGATCGCGACCGTCAGCCCGGAGTCGAAGCGGGAAATCAGGCGATCGTCGATGCCGGAAATTTCCTTCGGATACGTATCGCTCGTGATGATGACCTGCGCCTTGTTGGCGACCAGCGCCTCGAATGCGTAGAAGAACTCTTCCTGCGTGCGCGACTTGCCCGAGAAGAACTGAATATCGTCGATGAGCAGCAGATCGAGCGAGTGGTAGTAACGCTTGAAGTCGTCGAACGCCTTGCGCTGGTACGCCTTCACCACGTCGGACACGTACTGCTCCGCGTGAATGTAGCGGATGCGCGCGCCGGCCTTGTCCATCAACAACTGATTGCCGATGGCGTGGATCAGGTGCGTCTTGCCGAGGCCTACGCCGCCGTACAGGAAAAGCGGGTTGTACGAGATGCCGGGGTTGTCGGCGACCTGAATGGCCGCCGCGCGGGCAAGCTGGTTCGCCTTGCCGGTCACGAAGTTGTCGAACGTGAGAACCGGATTGAGCTTCGAGCGCTCGAACGCGGAATCGTTTTCACTGCCCGCCGATGCCGCGCCGCCCGGCCGCCACGTGCGCCGGCCAGCGGCGGCTTCGTTGGCGTCGAGGCTCGGGAGGTCGAGGTCGGCCTGGTCTTCGTGCATCGACTGCGCCTGCTGCGCGGCCTCGGCCGCGAGCGCATTGACGTGCGCGGCGGCGTTTGCGTGCGCGACGACGGTCGGCGCCTGCTGGGCCGGCGATGGCGCGGACGGCGCCGGCGGACGGGGCGCGGCCACGCTCGGACGCGGCGCCGCATTCGGGCCGCCGCCGATCGCGCTGCGCGCGGTGGCTTTTGGATCAAGAACGAACTGAACGTCGATGGGTGCGCTGAAGAACTCGCGCGCCGCATCGGCGATGCGGCCCGAGAACTGGCTCTTCACCCAGTCGAGCTTGAAGCGGTTCGGAGCGGCGATGCGCAGGGTGCTCGCGTCGGCATCGAAGTCGACCGGGGTTAGCGGCTTGATCCACGTGACGTACTGCTGGGGCGTGAGCTCGCGCTCCAGCAATGCGGAACAATGTTCCCAGAAATCGTTCATCGAATGCGGTCGTTATGGTTGCTGCGCGCACCTGCGGCCATGCTTGCCCAAGATTGCGGCAAGTCCCGGCACGGCCAAGCAGGCATGCTCCGGAGGCTTACGCCGCAAGGGTTTGCGGGCGAACGGCGGGCCGAAGCAGCGGGCGGATATTTGGGAGTAAGGCGAGATTCTAACGCCAAACCAGCTGGACGCGCGAGTTATCCACAGGGTCAAATCAGCGCGACCAGGAGCCGTTCGAGACGGTCGATGGGGCGTTAATCGGCGCTAAAGTATTGACGGTCAATAGGAAAACGGTTTAAATAGCGGGTTCCGCGAAAACAGAATTCCTGGAACCTCCGGCCATCGCGCTTGCAGTGACCACACTGGAGCCAAGCCCGCGCGGTCAATCAACTCAAGTGAGAGCACCATGAAACGTACTTACCAACCTTCCGTGACGCGCCGCAAGCGCACCCATGGCTTCCGCGTTCGCATGAAGACCGCTGGCGGCCGCAAGGTCATCAACGCTCGCCGCGCGAAGGGCCGCAAGCGCCTGGCAGTCTAATAGAGACGGTGCTGCTCGCAGCCGGGTCGCGTCCGGAACCGGACGCAGCGCAGGATGGCGAGCCGCATGCCGAGCGCCGCACAGAAGTCTTGAAACAGGACATCGTTCAGTTGCCGGCGCACGCCGCGTTCCCCAAGGCCGCAAGGCTGCTGAAAACGGATGAGTTCTCATCCGTTTTTCGTTTGCGCCCCTGGCGGCGCTCGCCGCACTTCGTTCTGTACGGCAAGCCCACGGGCGGCGAGGCGCGGCTGGGTCTCGTCATCGGCAAGAAGCAGGCGCCGCGCGCCGTCACGCGTAACCTGATCAAGCGGCTCGCGCGCGAGGCGTTTCGTCTGCGACGCGAACAGCTGCGCGGATTCGACATTCTCGTGCGGCTGCACGCGAAGATCGACCGCAAGGCGATGCCGAGCGCCAGTTCGCCGCCGCTTCATGCGTTATGCCGCGGGGAACTGGAAGCATTGTTCGACCGTGCGGTGCGCGAAGCCGCGCGCCGTGCGGCGGAATCCGTGGCGGGGCCGCCGAGCGCGTCCGCCGTCGACGACTCATCCGGCCCTTCGGGGTCATGAAGCGCAGGCTTCGTCAGGTCCGGCCGTCACGGCGGACATGATGCGCGGCGCGAAGCTTATGCAAACGGCACTCATCGCGTTGTTGCGCTTCTACAAGGTTGCTGTGAGCCCTCTGCTCGGCAACCGGTGCCGCTTTTACCCTTCCTGTTCCGACTACGCGCGCGAGGCAATCCAGTATCATGGCGCCGCGCGTGGCACGTATCTGGCCGCGAGAAGGCTTTGCCGCTGCCATCCTTTCTCGGCAGGCGGCATCGATCTCGTGCCGCCGCCCGCCGGACGCAACGACTATCCCGACCCGCACGATCCGCCACCGGCTGGCCCCGCGGCTCGGGAACCGGCGGTGGAAGCCGCTCAAAAAAAGCATTCACCACTAAACGGCGCCTGAGGCGCTTATCGATCGACACTGAGACAACGCATGGATATCAAACGCACCGTCCTATGGGTCATCTTCTTCGTGTCAGTTGTCATGCTGTTCGACAACTGGCAGCGCGACCACGGGCGCCCGTCGATGTTCTTCCCGAGCGCGACGCAGCCGGCCAAGACCGCCAGCAATCCGGCACCGGGCTCGGCCACGCCGGGCACGCAGCCGTCCGAACTGCCTAACGCGCCGGCCGGCGCCGCTCCTGGCACGGCAACGCCGCCCGCCACGGCGGCATCGCAACTGGTCAAGTTCACGACCGACGTGTATTCGGGTGAGATCGACACGCGCGGCGGCACGCTGTCGAAGCTGTCGCTCCTGAAGGAAGGCGACGGCAAGCAGCCCGACCTCTACATCACGCTGTTCGATCACACGCCGAACCACACGTATCTCGCGCGCACGGGCTTGCTCGGCGGCGACTTCCCGAATCACAACGATGTCTTCACGCCGGTGCCCGGCCAGACCTCGCTGTCGGGCGATGCCAAGACGCTGACGCTCGCGTTTGAATCGCCGGTGAAGGGTGGCGTGAAGGTCGTGAAGACCTACACGTTCACGCGCGGAAGCTATGTGATCAACGTCGATACGAAGATCGAGAACGTCGGCAGCACGCCGGTCACGCCGAAGCTCTATATGGAGCTGGTGCGCGACAACACGCCGGTGGAAACGCCGCGCTTCTCGCACACGTTCATCGGGCCGGCGGTCTATACGGAAGCGAAGCACTTCCAGAAGATCGACTTCTCCGACATCGACAAAAACAAGGCCGACTTCGTGCCGTCCGCGAACAATGGCTGGATCGCGATGGTGCAGCATTACTTCGCGTCCGCGTGGATTCCGAAGGAAGGCGCGCAGCGCGATATCTACGTGCAGAAGATCGATCCGGTGCTGTACCGCGTCGGCGTGCAGCAGCCGGTGCCGACGATCGCGCCGGGACAGAGCGTGGACGTCGATGCCCGCCTCTTCGCCGGTCCGGAGGAAGAGCGCATGCTGGAAGGCATCGCGCCGGGACTCGAGCTGGTGAAGGACTACGGCATGGTGACGATCATCGCCAAGCCGCTGTTCTGGCTGCTGGAGAAGATTCACAGCTACGTCGGCAACTGGGGCTGGGCGATCGTGCTGCTGACGCTGCTGATCAAGGCGGTGTTCTTCCCGCTGTCGGCGGCGAGCTATAAGTCGATGGCGCGCATGAAGGAAATCACGCCGCGCATGCAGCAGATTCGCGAACGCTTCAAGAGCGATCCGCAGAAGATGAACGCGCAACTGATGGAGCTGTACAAGACGGAGAAGGTGAATCCGTTCGGCGGCTGCCTGCCGGTGGTCGTGCAGATTCCGGTGTTCATTTCGCTGTACTGGGTGCTGCTGTCGTCGGTGGAAATGCGCGGCGCGCCGTGGATCGGCTGGATTCACGATCTGTCGCAGCAAGACCCGTATTTCATCTTGCCGGTGCTGATGGCTGTCTCGATGTTCCTGCAGACGAAGCTGAACCCGACGCCGCCGGACCCCGTCCAGGCCAAGATGATGATGTTCATGCCGATCGCCTTCTCGGTCATGTTCTTCTTCTTCCCGGCGGGTCTCGTGCTGTACTACGTTGTGAACAACGTGCTGTCGATCGCGCAGCAGTACTACATCACGCGGATGATGGGTCAGCGCAAGAAGAAGGCGGCCTGATTCTGCTTTGACTCGAACGTAGAAACGCCCGGCCTGGCCGGGCGTTTTTGCATCTGCGAGTAGGAGATCTATCGCAGCCGACGAAAGCTACCGCTTCATCGCCCCATAAAACTGATCGATGAGTTCCTCGAGCAGATACCGATGATGCGGCGATAGCGCCTCGATCTTCGACGCCAGCTCCAGCGTCTCCTCCGATGCCGGATATTTCTCGTCGCGTGCAAGCGGCTTCGGCGTCGTTTGCGTGCTGCCGCTCGGCGGCGGGCCGTAGTGCAGCCAGTGCAGGTCGACCTTCAGCCAATCTGCGAGCGTCTGCAACTTGTCGACGGTGGGGATCGAACGTCCGGTAAGCCACTTGTGCGCGGTCTGCGGCGAAACCGGGTCGCCCTGAAAACGCAAATTGAACTTGTTCGAGAGATCAGTGGCGCCGCGCATTCTCTCGGGTGAGCGAGCCATCGAGAACTTGAGTCGTTCCGAGAAATCGGCTTTTTCTTGTGGTGTAGGCATGCTTTCGATTGTGCAAGGCAATCGCTGCCATGTAGTCAACCATGCGGGCGATATATGGCGAAGCTCGGACGGTTTTTATCTTATGCACGCGCTGACGAAAGTTGCCTGGAAGCAAGCTTAAGCGGGCGGTAGGCCGCGTGCGGCCTGCCGCTCAGCTTCTCTCGGACTGCTCAATTCGCTCTATTCCGACGCAAACGCGTATCTCATTTAAGATAACGCAAGAATCGTCCTAAAAAGAGGAAGGTGAACCCGCGCGATACAATGCCGGCAGTCCACCATCACGTCCGGCAAGCCACTATGTTGAGCAACGACACCGACCCCATCGTCGCAATCGCCACCGCACCGGGGCGTGGAGGGATCGGCGTCGTGCGGCTGTCGTTCGGGCGGGCGGGGGAAGCTGCCGCCCAGCAAGCGATGCTCGCGCTATGCGGACAGGCACTCGCGCCGCGCCACGCCAGCTATGTGCCGTTCATCGACGGGAACGGAGAAGCGCTCGATCGCGGCATCGCGCTGTACTTCCCGGCGCCGCACTCATACACCGGCGAACACGTGCTGGAATTACAGGGCCACGGCGGCCCGATCGTTTTGCAGCTCGTGCTGCAGCGCGCGATCGAAGCGGGCCGCGGCTTCGGACTTCGGTTCGCGGAGCCGGGCGAATTCACCCGTCGCGCTTTCCTGAATGACAAGCTCGATCTGGCGCAGGCCGAAGCCGTCGCCGATCTGATCGAAGCGAGCACCGAAGCGGCCGCACGCTCGGCCGGCCGGTCGCTCGAAGGCGCGTTCTCGCGCGAGATTCACGCGCTCGTGGAAGACGTCATCACACTGCGGATGCTGGTCGAAGCCACGCTCGACTTCCCTGAAGAGGAAATCGACTTCCTGGAAGCCGCCGACGCACGCGGCAAGCTCGCGCACATCCGGCAGCGGCTCGACGTCGTGCTGAGCGAGGCACGGCAGGGCGCACTGTTGCGCGAAGGCATGTCGGTGGTGCTCGCGGGACAACCGAACGTCGGCAAATCGTCGCTTTTGAATGCGCTCGCGGGCGCGGAACTGGCCATCGTCACGCCGATCGCGGGCACGACGCGCGATAAGGTCGCGCAGACCATCCAGGTCGAAGGCATTCCGCTGCACATCATCGACACGGCCGGGTTGCGCGAGACCGAGGACGAAGTGGAGCGTATCGGCATCGAGCGGACGTGGGGGGAAATCGAACGCGCCGACGTCGTGCTTCATCTGCTCGATGCGCGTGCCGCGATCACGCCCGAAGACAAGGTTATCGCCGCGCGATTTCCCCAGGGCGTGCCGGTCGTGCGCGTGTGGAACAAGACGGACCTCGAAGGCACGCCCGCCGGCGTACGCGAGGGCGGCGACCACGCTCGCGAAATCAACCTGTCGGCGAAGACCGCTGACGGCATCGCGCTGCTGCGAGGCGAGTTGCTGAAGATCGCGGGCTGGCAAGCGGGCGCGGAAAGCGTCTACCTTGCGCGCGAACGCCACTTGATCGCACTGCGGGAGGCGCGCGATCACTTGGCGCTCGCCGCCGGCCACGCGAATCAGCAGTCGCAGGTATTGGACCTTTTTGCCGAAGAACTGCGTCTCGCGCAAGACAGCCTCAACGCGATCACCGGCGAATTCACATCGGACGATCTGCTGGGCGTGATTTTCAGCCGGTTTTGCATCGGCAAGTGATTACGCGCCTTCGGGCTTCCCAAGCGCGCGCAGTTCCGCGCTGAGCTTCTCGACCTCATCCGGCCGTCCGTGGAAAGCGGCCGGCGTGTTCTGGAACATCTCGATGCGATACGCGCCGTCGCAAAGTGACAGCACGAGCGTCTGCATCGCGTTCAGCCGGGTATCGAGCGAGGTTGCACCACGCGGCCACATTCCGGCGACGGCGCGCAGCAGTAGCGTCTGGCCCGCAGCCAGACGCCTCACCTCACGCACCTTCGCGACGAAGACCGGCGTCGGATGCGCGGCGAAGATCGGCGTGAGATGCGCCTCGATGCACGCGCGCCCGTCGATTGCGCTGCCATCGAAGCCGATCAGGCTGCCGCGCTCCGTGAAGCGCGCGGCCATGCTTGCGGCGTCCTGGCGATTCCAGTCGCCGAGCAGGGCAAAGTAAAGTTGCCGGGCGCTCGCGGCCCAGTCGTCGACTTGATTCATGCGGCTTTCTTCCATGCGGCTGCAAAGACGCCCGCTCCCATCAGCAAGGCGCCGCCGGTCCGGTTGACCGCTCGCTGGACGGACGGCTTGCGGATGGCGCGCCGCGCGCCCGATGCGAGAAGCGCGTAACCCAGTGCGTTGGCGGCGGCGAGACCGACGAACGTCGCTTCGAAGATAGCGATTTGCGAGACGCTGGCCGCGTGTGGATCGATGAATTGCGGCACGAACGCGACGAAGAAGATGATGCTCTTCGGGTTGAGCGTGGTCACGGCGTAGGCGTGCGCCATGATGCGCCCGGTGTGCAGGTCGTTGCCGGTCGTGACGGCATCCGGATCGACGGCCGGCGCCCGCCACAGCTTGAAGCCGAGATAGATCAAATACGCCGCGCCGATCCATTTGACGACCGCGAACAGCTCAGCCGATGCCGCGAGCAGCACGCCGAGCCCCAGCATCGACGCGGTCATCGCGGTGAGATCGCCAAGCGCGACGCCCATCGTCGTCGCGAGCGCATATTTGCGGCCGTGACCGAGCGCGTACGATACGACGAGCAGTACGGTCGGTCCGGGAATCGCCACCAGAATCGCCGATGCGATGGCGAACGGCAGCCATTGAGCGAAAGTCATGTTTTCTCCTGAGGTCTCCTGCTAGGAGAGTCGATTTATCCACGAACGGCGACTCATGGCAATAGGCCGTTCGGCCAGCTTGCGCGCGTACGGATGCTCGTCTAGCTGAGTCGTTGCGCCCGAGCGGCGAAGTTAAGTGCGGCGCACAAAATCGTCTGCAGGGGAAAACACCACACAAAACAGCCATTCGAAGTTATTCTTTTTCGAGCGTTAGCATTAAATGGCATTCGGTCATTCGAAGTCCGACACCGAATGACCGGATAAGACATGCGACATTTCGCCGTGTTGCGCTCGCACACAACATATGCTTGCAAGTTTCTCGCGCTCGTCTAGCATCGTTTTTGCGGTCATTCCGCTTTTAAATACGTAGCTAATGTCGATGGTTTCGTTTGGAGGCCGAGTACATGAAGAAATGCGCCAATGCTCTCTTCGTCGCGATGGGCTTGTTTGCTGTCGTTTCCGCCGTGCAAGCCCAGGACAGCGTGGTTCAGGCTCAACAGACGTTCAAGTTCCGGCCTGATTCTTATGGCTGCCTGTCCAAAGACAAATTCGATTCAGCCGACAAGCACGCGAGAGCCGGCGAACATCAACAGATGCAGCAGTTCTTCGAAGGCTACGAGTGCATATCGACTCCGGTTAATTCGCATTTCCGGGTTTTACGCGTCGTCGGCCATGACGTTGAATTCGTCAATGCCGCGAATAACGACACTCAGGGCATGTGGACCGCGGATCGATTCATCGATCAATAAGCGGTTCTAATTCAATCACCGATTAGCCGGCGATCTCGAATCTCGCCGGCTGTCGCGTCGCGCCCGATGCCGGTCGCTCGGGCTTCCATTTCCGCATCGTTTCGCCGCACAATGTCGGACTCGCTTGCGTCCGATGTGCGGTGCCTCGCTCCGCCGTGCCGCTCCCACTCAACTCATTCGCCGGGCGAAAGCACTGGCGTCAATGCTGCATGGCTCTCAAATCCACTATCTATAAGGCCGATCTTCAGATCGCCGACATGGATCGCCATTATTACGGCGATCATTCCCTGACCATCGCGCGTCATCCGTCCGAGACTGACGAACGCATGATGGTGCGTGTCGCGGCGTTCGGCCTGTTCGCGAGCGAGCGGCTCGAATTCTGCAAGGGCCTCTCCGATACCGACGAGCCCGATCTCTGGCAGAAGGATCTCACGGGCCAGATCCAGTTGTGGATCGAAGCCGGTCAACCGGACGAAAGGCGCATCGCGAAGGCGAGCGGGCGCTCGGAGCGCGTGGTGATCATCGCCTATGCGGGCAAGACCGCGGATATCTGGTGGCAAGGCGTGAAGGGCAAGGTCGAGCGCCTGCGCAACGTGACGGTGTGGTCGCTCGCGGATGGCGTCGCGGACGCGCTTGGCAAGCTGGCCGAACGGACGATGCGGCTCCAGCTCATGGTGCAGGACGGAGAGGCATCGTTGGGAAGCGCGACGGTCGATCCGGTCGCTATCCGCTGCAACGTGCTGAAGGCGCCGGAAGCGTGAAGTCAGGCTTCGGGCGGCCCTTTTAGCTCGATCATATTGCCTTCGGGATCGAACACATAGAGCGACGGGCCGAAGCCTTCGGCGCCATAGCGTCGCGCTTGTTCGCCGATGCGCGCGCCGTGTTGCTCGAAGTGAGCGCGCAGGGCGTTGGCGTCGAATGGCTCGACGCGCAGGCACAAATGATCCATGTTGCGGCCGACGCCGGGCTGCCCGTTTTCGGGGCGATCGATTGATGCGCCTTCGGCGAGTAGATCAATCAGCGAACGGCCGGCGCGCATCTGCACGAGGCCGATATCGCGCTGCTCTTTCTCGATGGGGCAGTGAAGGGCAGATTGGTAGAAGCGGATCATGTTGTCGAGATCGATGCAGCGGATCACGACGTGATCGATTTCGCGGATGCTGAAGTGCATGTTGCCCTCGCGCGATGATGGGGAGGCCGCAAATGGAAAGGGCCTGGCGCGAAGCCAAGCCCTTTTGATTCGTGGTGGAGAGGAAGGGGATCGAACCCTCGACCTTCGCATTGCGAACGCGACGCTCTCCCAGCTGAGCTACCCCCCCAACGAAGCGAAATTGTACCACAGCCCCCTGCGCGCCAATCAAGCGCCCAAAGGCCGAAGGCCCACAGAACCACGCTACTTCTGCGGCGCCCCCGCCAGCACCCACGCAACGACGGCCTTCACATCCCCGTCGTTCATCGCGGGATGCGAGGGCATCGGAATCGAACCCCATACGCCCGCGCCGCCGTCCTTCACTTTCTTCGCCAGCTTCGCAGACGCCTGCGCATCGCCTTTGTACTTCTGCGCGACCTGCTGAAACGACGGCCCCACCAGCTTGCGATCCACGGCATGACAGCCCATGCACGCATTGCTGCGCGCAATGGCGATCGCATTTTCAGTCGGCGCCGGAGGATCCGCCGCGAACGCCGACATCGACATCGACACGCCCAAACACGACAACGCCACGACGAGCGCGCCGCTTGCAACCCTTTCTTCAAACATCATCGACACCTATCACTTGCTCGAAGAACCGCCCGGATGCACGTCCGAGTTCTTGACCGGTGCGGGCGATTGCTGATCCAGCGGCCGCGCGGTCACTGACGAATCCGGCACCGTACCCACCGTCGCATCCGTTGAGGACGACGTTGCAGCAGGCGCGCTCGCGCCCGATGCAGCCGCCGCTTCGAGCGCCTTCGCTTCATCCGGCTTGATGTACTGGAAGACCTTCACCACCTGCTCGACGCCCGGCACGCGCGCGGTAACGTCGGCGCCATGCGCGCCCTCATCCTGTGTGACGAGGCCCATCAGATAAACGACGCTGCGCTCGCACACCACCTTGTAGTAGTTCGCCGACAGATCCTTCTCGCCGACCATCGCAGTCTTCACGCGGCCTTCGAGGTACGAATCGTTGGCGCGCGACGAGTACGTGCTCGCCGGCTGCACGGCCAGCTCATTGACGATGCCGCCCACGTTGTTGATATCGCGCACGACGGCTTCAGCCCGCTGCTTCGATGCGTCGTCGGGCACTTCACCCGTCAGCAACACGCGACGGTTGAACACCGTCACGTTGACGTGCGCCTGATCCGACACGTTGTCCTTGATGCGCGAAAGCGCCTTCACCTGAATCTCGCGATCTTCGGTCTGCGCGCCCAGCGTACGGCGATCCGTGGCGATGAGCGTGCCGCCCGCAGCCGCCCCGACGACAGCAAGCGCACAGCCTTGCAGCGTCAGCGCGACGCCGGACAACAGGCTCACCATCAGCGTGGCATTCGCCAGCGCCGCCTTCACGCGTGTCTTCTTCTTCAAATCCGTTCCCCTTTTGAGATTCAGTCTTCGCCCAGCAGCATCGCGTCGATGCCGTCGCACAGGCAATGGATGGTCAGCAGATGGATTTCCTGGATGCGCGCGGTCCGCTCGGACGGCACGCAAATATGAATGTCGGTATCGACGAGCACCTCGGACATCACGCCGCCGCCGTTGCCGGTCAGCGCGATCACGATCATCTCTCGCTCATGCGCTTCCTGAACCGCCGCGAGCACGTTGACCGAATTGCCCGATGTGCTGATCGCCAGCAACACGTCGCCCGCCTGGCCGAGCGCGCGCACCTGGTTCGAGAAGATCTGCTCGAACGCGTAGTCGTTGCCGATGGCGGTCAGTATCGATGAGTCCGTCGTCAGCGCGATGGCCGGCAAGCCCGGACGCTCACGTTCGAACCGGCCGATCAGCGACGAGGCGAAGCGTTGTGCGTCGGCAGCCGAACCGCCATTGCCGCAGACGAGGATCTTCGAACCGTTGGCGAGCGCGCTGAAGAGCGTATCGACCGCGGCCGCGATCGGAACCGCGAGCGAATCCAGTGCTTCGAGTGTGAGCGCGGCGCTGTCGCGGAATTGCTGTTGGATGCGTTCGACTGACATCGACTCTCGGTTAATCGGCCGCGATGCGGCATTCGTTGCATGGGACGAGGACGCGAGGCGCGCGCCCGCATCGAGTGTGCGCAGTTTACCGCATGCACCATGCGGCCGACCGTGGCTCAGGACTCGTCGGCGCGAAAGGCGTCACGCAGCCAGCGGATACGGCCCGCATCGAAAGCGACGACATCGAAGCGGCATGCCGGCAGCGCGCCGCGCCACGTCGTCAGATAGTGCTGCGCGGCACGCACGAGCCGCGTGCGCTTCGTCATACCGACGCTCGCTGCCGCATCCGCGAAGCGCGCGCTCTTGCGCGAACGCACTTCGACGAAGATCAGCGCGCCGCGTTCATCGAGCATCACGAGATCGATCTCGCCGCCGCGGCATCGCACATTGCGCGCAACGAGGCGCATGCGCTGCCGTTGAAGATATTCGAGCGCGCGTACTTCGAACGCATCGCCGAGCGTTTTGGACATGAGCTTCCCGCTAAAGTTGTAACCCGCGCGCGTGGCAGAATGTGGTCCTTTACCCTGCACGTCCGCGCACATGCTTCAGATCTCCGAATTAGCCGACGGGCAGCAGTATCCGACGGGCGCGCTCTATGTCGTCGCGACGCCGATCGGCAATGCCGCCGATATCACCGTGCGCGCGCTCCACGTGCTCGGGCTCGTCGATCGCATCGCCGCCGAAGACACGCGCAACACCGCGCAACTGCTCGCGCGCTACGGCATCGCGAAGCCGCTGATCGCAGTGCACGAGCACAACGAGCGCAGCGCGGCCGAGCGCGTCATCGAGCATTTACGCAGCGGCGAGCGCCTCGCGTGCGTGTCGGATGCGGGCACGCCCGGCATCTCCGATCCGGGCGCGCGCCTCGTCGATGCCGTTCGCGCAGCCGGCTTCCCGGTCATTCCACTGCCGGGCGCAAGCGCGGTCGTCACGGCGTTGAGCGCGGCCGGCGCGTGGGTCGCCGGCTTTACGTTCGTCGGCTTTCTGCCCGCCAAGCCGAAGCAACGCGCGGCGCAGCTTCGGACGCTCGCGAATCATCGGATGGCGCTGGTGTTCTATGAAGCGCCGCATCGCATCGTCGAAACGACGCGCGCGCTCGCAGAAGTGCTCGGCGGCGACCGGCAACTGCTCATCGCACGCGAGTTGACGAAGTTACATGAGAGCCTGCATCGCTGCACCCTGGCCGAAGGGCCAACGTGGCTCGAAGGCGATGCGAACCGTCAGCGCGGCGAATTCGTGCTCGTCGTCGAAGGCGCGCCGGAACTCGAGGAAGCGGACGACGCGCACGATGCGCTGCTCGCCACGTTGCTGGAAGAACTATCGGTGAAGAGCGCGGCGCGCATTGCGTCGACGCTGACGGGAGCGTCGCGCAACATGCTCTACGATCGTGCGTTGCGGCTCAGCAAACAGCGGGAAGAAGAGTAGAAAAGCAAAGGGCTGTCGATGGACGGCCCTTTGCTGTATCGCAGACGGACGGTGAGCGTTCAGTTCACGCTGTCGTCGGCGAGCGATTGGGACTGTTCGCGGGCGGCGCGCGCCTCCTGCTGCGTGAGTCCTTCGATCTTCACCTTCTGCGTTCCGACGCCGCGCATGCCGAGCGCCGACGCGGCCGCATACGACAGATCGATCACGCGATTGCCCACGTACGGACCGCGATCGTTGATCTTGACGACGACGGTCTTGTGATTCGACTCGTTCGTCACCCGCACCCACGACGCCAGCGGCAACGTGCGATGCGCGGCGGTCATCGCGTTCATGTTGAACTTCTCGCCGCTCGCGGTCTTGCGGCCGTGGAACAGCCGGCCATACCACGAAGCCTTGCCCTTTTGCTCGAAATTGCCGACGTCCGGTCCGGCCGTGATCGGCTCGGCGTCCGCCAGCGAACGGCCCTTGTCGGCATCCTGGGCCGGCAGCGCGTTCAGCTTGGAGTCGAAGGCGAGGGGCGTATCGGCGGAGCGGGCATCGCTCGTGCTGAAAGAACCTGCCGTCTGATGATAAGACGATGCGGGCGTCGACGAGGCAACATCGCCCGATCCCGGCGCGGCGCAACCGGCCAGCACGCCAACGGCTAACAGGCTTGCAATATGTCGAATGTATCGAACATCCATAGACGTGTTCCAACGGTAAGTGGCCGCCGCGCCGCGCTGTTGAGCGCGCGCAAGGCAGCCATAGGCTTCGCCGTGCATGACAGCGCGCCGCTCGATCAATCGAACGGCGGACTGATGCCCGGATGCGGCGCAAGTTCGCCGCAAACGCCCGGTTATCGTTCACGTCTGGCGCAACCTGTCCCCGGCAGCCTGACCAGACCCCACATGCCGCCATCGAACGTGGCATCACACTCGTGCGCGTCTCACCCGAGACAGCGCAGGAACGGCGGCGTAGGCCCCATCCAGCGTGACAGCGCAAAGGCCATCTGACGGACGCGCGGCGCCCGGCTGGACAAGACGTGTGCACCTACGAGAAGGTGCGTTGAGTTGCAGTTGCGAGGCTTTTGGCCCCTAACAGCGTACTGATGGTGATTGTAAAAAACGCACTGGCGTTTCAACGATCACCCGTTGACGGCATGATGAAACCATGCGCAAGTGAAGGCATTATACAAAAAAATCGGGGTTCAGTCGGCCGGACTGTGGAAATCGTCATTGATTCTGACTATGAGCGTAAGAATTTCCGTATTTTGGGCCAGTTAGCGGGTTTACACGCGCCTTCGTCGGCGTCATCCCACCCCCGGTACAATGAGCGTTTTTACACGCGCGTCAGCCTCATCGACAGACCCATGAAAGTCATTCTTGTTCCCGTGACGCCATTTCAGCAGAACTGCTCCATCGTCATCTGTGAAGCGACGCGGCGCGCCGCTGTCGTCGATCCGGGCGGGGACATCGAGCGGATCATCGCGGAAGTGGAGCAGCACGGCGTCACCGTCGAGAAGATCCTTCTGACGCACGGCCATCTCGATCATTGCGGCGGGGCCAAGGCGCTAGCAGATCACTACGGAATACAAATAGAAGGGCCTCACAAGGAAGACGCGTTCTGGATCGATCAGTTGCCCGCCCAGACGCAACGGTTCGGATTCTCGAATGCCGAAGCGTTCACGCCCGAACGTTGGCTCGAGGACGGCGACACCGTTCGCTTCGGCGATGAAGAGATGGACGTCTTCTTCTGTCCCGGACATACGCCGGGGCACGTCGTGTTCTTCAGCAGGGCGCATCGGCTCGCCTTTGTCGGCGATGTGCTGTTCTCGGGCTCCATCGGCCGCACGGACTTTCCGCGTGGCAATCACGCGGAGTTGGTCCGCTCGATCCGCGAGAAGCTCTGGCCGCTCGGCGACGATGTCACGTTCGTGCCCGGCCACGGCCCGGCGTCGACTTTCGGAGAAGAGCGTCGCAGCAACCCGTTCGTCCGCGATGGAGTCGCAGCATGAACGCGATCCCCGAAATCTACGTGAGCACCGATGTCGAAGCCGACGGTCCCATCCCCGGCCCGCATTCGATGCTGAGTTTTGCATCAGCGGCATACACGGCGGACAAGCAGCTCATCGCTACGTTCTCCGCGAATCTCGAAACGCTGGAAGGCGCCGCGCCGCACCCCGTGCAGGCCGCCTGGTGGAAAACGCAGCCGGAAGCGTGGGCGGCATGTCGCGTCGACCTGCAAAAGCCGGAGGCCGCGCTCGTCAACTATGTTGAATGGGTCGAGGCGTTGCCGGGCAAGCCGGTGTTCGTCGCGTACCCGGCGGGCTTCGACTTTACCTATATGTTTTGGTACATGATGCGCTTTGCCGAGCGATGCCCGTTCTCGTGGTCCGCGCTGGATATCAAGACGCTGGCGTTCGCCATGACGGGCCTGCCGTATCGCAAAGCCATCAAGCCGCGCCTGCCCAAGCACTGGTTCGATGAATTGCCGCACACGCACGTCGCGCTCGACGATGCCATCGAGCAAGGCGCGCTGTTCTGCAATATGCTGGCGGAATTGCGGGCATCGCAAGAGGCGGCGGCAACGAGAACGTCGCAAAGTACCGACGAAAATGCGACGTCGCCCACAGGTGATAATGCGAAAGGTAAAAACGCGCCGTCTAGTCAGTGAGTAGGGGAAACTACCTCATTGCACTGGCGTTGCATTGCCTTTCTTTTCTGGCGCCTCTACTATGAGAGTCAAATCGCGACCGAACGGAGGCGCAGTTGACTCTCGATACATTCTCACAAAAAATCCTGCGTCTTCTGCAACTAGACGCCCGGCGCTCCGTTCAGGAAATTTCCGATCAGGTCGGCCTGTCCAGCACGCCTTGCTGGCGACGAATCAAGGACATGGAGCAGTCCGGCGTCATCCAGCGTTATACCGCGCTGCTGGATCGTGAGAAACTCGGCCTGCATGTCTGCGCGCTCGCGCATATTCACCTGACGCGGCATACGGAAGGCGGCGTCGAACAATTCGAACGCGAGATCGCCACGTGCCCCGAAGTGACGGAGTGCTACAGCACGACGGGCGAATCGGATTACATCCTCAAGATAGTCGCGCCCGATATCAAGGCGTACGACGCTTTTCTGCACGACCGCATTTTCAAGATTCCGGCGGTGGCGCAGGTTCGTACGAGCGTCGTGTTGCGGGAAATTAAGTTCGATACGCAACTGCCGCTCTGAATAGATACGGGCGTTAATCGGCGGCGTGTTTGGCCGTTCTTTGCGCGGCCCGCGTCATCGACTGAGCCACGCGAATCTCGCGTGCGCCCAAGGTCTGCCTGAGCGCGTCGAGGTCGACGCTCGCAAGCCGCGATTCCGTGTCGCCCGACTTGGCAGGCGGCAACAGGATTTCGACATCGAAGCCGCGCTTCAGGTAATGCAGATTGAGTGCATCGACGGATAAGCCCGGGACGGCGAATGCCGCACGCACGGCCTCCGCGACTGCCGAGCGCAGTGGATATTTGCCGGGTAGCGGATTCGCGGCATCGCTTTCGGGATCGACGTGAATCAGCGCGTCGATCACGCGGGGGTCCGTGAGAATATGCGCCCTCGCGGATTCTGCAATGAAATGGCCTTCCGAAACGGTAATGAGCGGATCGACGAGAATATGCGCATCCACGATTGCGAGGTCGCCCATTTTGCGGGTGCGCAGATCATGCACATCGCGAACGCCGGGCGTATCTAGCAACATGCTGCGTAAATCAGCGGTGGTGGCTTCATCGAGTGCGCGATCCGAGAGGTCTTGCAGCGCATCCCAGGCGAAGCTCCAGCCCATTTTGCCGATCATGAAACCGACGAGCGCCGCCGCAATAGGATCGAGAATGCGAAAACCGGCGAGACTGCCGATGATGCCGAGCGCAACCACGAGCGAAGAAGCCGCATCCGAACGGGCGTGCCACGCATTCGCGACGAGCATTGCGGAACGGACGCGTTCAGCGGCGCGAAGCATATATCGGAAAAGCGCTTCCTTCGAAAGCAGTACGATAATGGCCACCGCCAGCGCGCTTGCGTGCACTGGAGGAATATCGTGAAGATGCATGATGCGCGTTCCGGCGCGCCATAACATTCCCGCGCCAACGACAATCAGCAATCCACCGAGGAAAAGCGAAGCAACGGTTTCATACCGGCTATGGCCGTAGTTGTGATCGATATCCGGAACGGCGGCGGCCTTCCGGTTCGCAACAAGCACGACAAAATCCGACACGATATCGGCCAAGGAATGCACGCCGTCGGCAATCAACGCCTGCGAGTGCGCAATTACGCCCACGACTAGCTGGCCTGCGGTCAAGCCGCTATTAAGCAGGATACTTGTCCACGTAGTCCGCACGGCAACCGCCTGCTTTTCCGCCGCATCCGCCACTGAAAGTGACATGTAATCCACCTCGTGTCATCGAGGTTTGATTTTACCAGCGCGGCGCGATGCCATCGCGCGGCACCCGACGCCGCGCTCGTTACGAATCAGCAGCTTATAACGTGCAGCTAACGACGGATTCCGGGTCGCAAAGAAAAAGGTCGCGCATTTGCGCGACCTTTTCTGCTTCTTTACGTCTGACGCGGCTTATTTGCCGATCAGGAAAGTATCGCGATCCTGGCCCGCGATCCACTTCGGCGGCTTGCCACGGCCGGACCACGTGCTGCCGCTTTCCGGGTCGCGATATTTAGGGGCGACACCCGAACGGCCACGCGACGATGCCTTGGTGGATTTGCCGCCGCGACCCCCGGCCAATTCCTGAAGCGTGATGCCATAATCAGCCATCTTCTGCTTGATCTCATTAAGCACTTCGGCGTATTCGCGCGACTTTGCTTCTTCGATCTGACGTTCGAGAGACTCGCGTTGTGCGAGGAGTTCCTTGTATGAAGGCATGGCAATTCCTTGAGTGGTGTGCTGTCTTGCGAGTCAGGCGCTCGCTCTGTCAGTTATCGGTAAAGCCTCGGGTTGATCCGGAGATTAACACAGAACCGATTATGACGGAGCGTCGCATTGACATTAATGCGTTTAGATGTATTGGCTCGTAACATTTGCCGGATTGCGCGGCTTTCGAGCTATCGCTGATGCTTGAAATTTGGGACTTTGACGGACTCTTCTGATGTCATGAAATGAAAGTACCCATAGTCGCGGGTCGAGAAAATTCCCATCAAATGGCAACTTGTTAGCCAACCGCATTCCCGCCGGCCTAACATCGCACCCAAAAGGGCATATTCCGTCCCCGTGTTCACGTCTGACGCTCGAAGCAATCGATAACCGCTGCTTTTAAATCGTCCGCTGTGAGCTTGGGTTTATCGAAGGTGAAACGATTGCGGACGCCATCACGAAGCAAATCGCAACCGTAGCGATCAATCCCTAATAATTCCAGATTAGTGGGGCGGCGCGCATAGGCATCGAAAAAGGCGCATAACGAAGACTCATCGGCGGCAGCAATCGGCTCTAGCGGATCGATGTCATCGCCATCGAGCCAGCCCATCGCGCCGAAACCGCCAATGAAGCGCATTCGCTCCGGCTTCATTACCCAAAACGCGAAATCGCCCAAATGAAGATATCGGTCGGCGTCCGGGTGATATCGCAGATAGCGCTGCGCCAGTTCTTCGTGCTCGCTTTCCGCCGCCGGCGCGAACGTGCCGAGCAAGGTCAGCCGCTGGCCTTCCAGCACACGACCATCCGTTGCATGGGCGACGAGAAAACCGGCGCGGGCATCGGCGTGAAGATTGCGGGTGTGCTCGGCCAGACGGCTGATGAGCAGCATCGGCGCATGGCGCGCGGTCGGCGCGAACGGCAGCGCGGTCGGGTAGGGAAAGCCGCTCGGCTCGCGGGAATGCGTGGCGAGCGTGCCCTCCGATACGCGATGAATCAAGTGCAGCGGGGCTTGCGGCGGGATGTGCATGCGATGGCTTCCGAAATGAGCTTCCGAAAATGGTAATGCACCGCCCGCGAGCGTGTCTCCTGGCCGTTCGATAGAATCGTAAGCTTGCGCGCCGGACGGCATCATGTCCGGTTCTCCGGCGTCGCGCCATTGCAACCTCCGGCATCTCGCCTCCTTTTTCAACGGCCTTTCCGTGTCCGACTCGACTACCGCTTCTTCCGCCCGCGAGTCCAATCCGTCTCTCGCGCTGCATCGCAGCCTGCCTCCCGCAACGCGCCAGCGCGCCCGTTACGCGACGATGGCCGTCTTCTTCATCGCCGGAATGATGTACGCCTCTTGGGGCGTGCACGTTCCCACCGTGCGCGACAAGTTCACGCTCAGCCCGGGCATGCTGTCGCTCGCGCTGTTCGCCGTCGCGGGCGGCTCGATTTTCGCGATGCTCACCACCGCGTCATGGATCGCCCGCGCCGGCACGCGCACGGCCTGCATGGCGGGCGGCGTCACGATGACCGTGTGCGGCGCGCTGATTCTCGTCGTGCCGAGTTTCTGGATGCTGCTGATCGTGCTCGCCGTGTTCGGCTGCGGCATGGCAACGCTCGACGTCGCGATGAACGCCGAAGCAAGCGCCGTCGAAGAAGCGCTCGCGCGGCCGATCATGTCGTCGCTGCACGGCATGTTCAGCATCGGCGGGATGGCGGGCGCGGCGATCGGCGGCGCGCTGATTGCGCATGGCTTCGCGCCGGCGGCGCATCTCGCGCTGGCGTCGGGGGCCAGCGTCGTCGTCTTGCTCGCGTCGATGCCCTCGGTGCTGCCTCACGTGCCGCATCACGAAGACCACGCGAAGGCGTCGTCGTCGAACCGCTGGCGCTCGGGCGCGTTGTGGGCGCTGGGCGGGCTCGCGCTGATCGCATTGATCGCGGAAGGCGCGATGTACGACTGGGCCACCGTCTATATGCGCGATGTCGTCCTCGCCACGCATTCGCTTTCCAGCGCCGCCTACGCCGCGTTCTCGGGCGGCATGGCGGCCGGGCGCTTCGGCGGCGATGCGGTGCGCGCGCGTTTCGGCGCGCCGCAGCTCGTCTTCAGCAGCGCGGGGCTCGCGTTCATCGGCATGGTGATGGCGCTCGTCTTCCCAAACGCCATCGTCACGATGACCGGCTTCACGCTGATGGGCCTCGGTCTCGCGAACATGATGCCCGTGCTGTTCGCGGCGGCTGCGCGCGTCGAAGGCGTGACGGCGGCAGAAGGCCTCGCACAGGTCGCCGGGCTCGCGTATTTCGGCTTGCTGCTGGGGCCGGTGCTGATCGGCGGCGTCGCGCAGGTCAGTTCGCTGCCGATCGGGCTGTGCATCGTCGCCGCATGTTGCGCGGCGGTCGCGCTGATCGGCCCGCGCATCCTCAGGCGGCTGAAGATATAAAAAAACGCGCGGACCCGAAAGGTCCGCGCGTTCTTCAGGACGAGTGTCCTGCCGTGATTACATCTTGACCACGTCGAGCAGCGTCTTCTTGCCCTTCCTGTAGTCGTACAGCGAGATCACGCCGTGCTTCAAGTCGCCCTTCGAGTCGAAGCTCGTCTGGCCGATCACGCCCTTGTAGTCCGTGTTCGGCATCGCGGCGAGAATCTTCGCCGGGTCAGCCGAGTTCGCGCGCTTCATCGCGTCGACGATGATGTACACCGCGTCATACGTGAACGGCGCGTAAATCTGGATCGGCTGGCCAAAGCGCTTCTGGAACTTGCCCGCGAAAGCCTGACCGCCTTCCATCTTTTCGAGCGCCATGCCTGCTTCCGAGCACACGATATTGTCGGTTGCATCGCCGGCCAGGTCAGCCAGCTTTTCCGTGCAGACGCCGTCACCCGCGAGCACCTTCGCGCGCAGGCCGAGCTGCTTCGCCTGCTTGGCGAACGGGCCGCCGGTCGCGTCCATGCCGCCGTACATCACGGCGTCGGGGTTTTCGCCCTTGATCTTCGTGAGAATTGCGCGGAAGTCGACGGCCTTGTCGTTCGTCGCGTCATGCGACACCACCTTGAGGCCCAGCGACTTTGCGGTCTTCTCGAACTCGTTCGCGAGACCCTGGCCGTAGGCGGTCGAATCGTCGACCACGGCGACCGTCTTCACCTTCAGGCTCTTCGCCGCGTAGTTGGCGAGCGCCGGGCCTTGTTGCGCATCGGTCGCGACGACGCGGAACGTCGTCTTGAAGCCTTGCTGCGTGTAGGCCGGGTTCGTTGCCGACGGGGAAATCTGGACGATGCCCGCGTCGCTGTAAATCTTCGATGCCGGGATGGACGTGCCGGAGTTCAGGTGACCGACGACCGCGACGACCTTGTCATCGACGAGCTTCTGCGCGACTTGCGTAGCGGTACGCGGGTCGGCTGCATCGTCTTGCGGGTCGAGTTGCAGCGTGATCTTCTGACCGTCGATGGTGAGACCCTTTGCGTTGATCTCTTCAACTGCCAGCCGCGCGCCGTTTTCGTTGTCCTTGCCCAGGTGAGCGATACCGCCGGTCAGCGGTGCGACGTGACCGATCTTGACGACCTGGTCGGCTGCTGCGGACGTTGCCAACGTAGCGAACAGCACGGCTGCGGCGCTGATCGGCAACACTTTGTGAAGCTTGGTGTTCATGTAAGTCTCCAGTTTCGGTCCAAAACAACGACAACGTAATCGCCCTGTGCCCCGTCTTTCATCACGATCGCTCAGTCCCGTGGACGACCACGCCGGATGCATCGTCATGCACTTGGCAAGTCCTTCTGGCAGGCCGTTCGTGGCGGCCGCCATCCGCACTGCGCGCAAGTGTAGGGTTGTCAAATTAATTTAGGGAAGTTTTTTAAGATAGTGGTGTGACTACCGATTAACGGCTAGTTGAGAAGCCCGCGACTTTGTGGTGGCGATCTCGCGCGAAAGCACTGTCCGCGCGGGTTTCCGGGGCATCGCGCGGCCCGGCTTCACGCGTTCTTCAAGTTCGCTGCTCATGCGCTGATAATCCGCCGCCTTATCGCCATTAGCCTGTTTTGAAAGGCCGTATTCACGATGCGTTTAGGTATGAGCCTCTAAAAATGGGCGCGCGTGTCAAAGCGTATGCCAGGGCACGCTCAGGCGACTGAAAGGGAAAGCTGGCACACTCACTCGCCTGCGTTTTTCACCAAGCAAACAAGGAGCTTCGACGTGACCGTTACCGTGACTTCCCGATGGATCGACATTCCCGCCGACGGCGGCAGCTTCCAGGGCTATCTCGCGCTGCCGAAGACCGGGACCGGACCTGCCGTCATCATCCTGCAGGAGATCTTCGGCGTGAATTCGCACATTCGCAGCGTCGCTGACCAATATGCAGCCGATGGTTATATCGCGCTCGCACCCGATGTGTTCTGGCGCACGCAGCCGCGCGTCGAACTCGGCTATGAAGGCGCGGATCGCGACAAGGCGCTGGAACTGCTGCAAAAGACCAATCTCGACTCAGCCGTCGCCGATGTCGGCGCAGCCGCCAGGGCGTTGCGCGCGTTGCCGGAGGTGAGCGGCAAAGTGGCTGCGATCGGCTACTGCTTCGGTGGACGCCTGGCGTATCTCGCTGCGGCGGAAGGCTCGGTGGACGTGGCGGTGGCTTACTACGGCGGCGGCATCCAGAATCAGCTCGACAAGGCCGATCAGGTCAAGGCGCCGATCCAGTTCCACTACGGCGAACTCGACGCCCATATTCCCGCCGATGCCGTCGACGCCGTGCGTCACCGCTTCGCGGGCCGCGCGGATGCCGAAGTCCATGTCTACCCCGGCGCCGATCACGGCTTCAACTGCGGCGAGCGCGCGTCGTATAACGCGAAGGCATCCGCGTTCGCGCACGGACGCACGCTGGCGTTCCTCGGCGAACATCTGTAAGAACCGCTTGCGCTCGATGACGTCGCGGTGGCGACGTCATCGTCATATGAGCGCCGGTAATCCCTCGACGAGCAGGAACGCGACGAGCACGCCGACGAGCGCGCCGAACGCTCGGAGCACGTTGTTCTTGAAGTGCGAAGCGCATGGAATGGCCCCGAGAAACAGCGCGCCCGCGAGCGCCATCGGGATGACCAGAATGAAATCGCCGATCGTGAAATACGTCATGGTGCGTCTCCCATCGTCCTGCTTTTTTCGATCTCGATGCGCTTTTGACGAGCGTCGCATCGACGATTCGAGTATAGGCTGCGGGAGACGGCTCGTCGGCGAGCGAGGGCGGGCCGAACGCGAACTCCGGCGCGTGCGGCCTTGCGCCACAAGGCCCGCGCGGGGGCGCAATTAAGCAGACGCGGAAAAACCCTAAGTTTTCTTGGATTTCATTCGGCTTGCGCAGCGCGCTCGCGTCCGTTCAGATAAGCGGCGGCCGCCAGCCCGACTAGCAGCAGCCCTCCGATCAAGCCGGCAACGCCCGGCCATCCGAACGCGGTCCAGAAGTGCCCGCCGTACGATCCGATCAGGCTCGATCCCAGGTAATACGCGAGGAGATAGAGTGCCGCAGCCTGTCCTTTCGCCTGCGCGGCGAGCCGTCCGACCCAGCCGCTCGCCACCGAGTGCCCGGCGAAGAAGCCGAACGTCAGACACGCGATACCGCCGATGATCACCGGCAGCGACATCGACACCGTCAGCGCGATGCCGATCATCATCAGCAGCACGCTCGCCATCAGCACGCGGCCGCGTCCGAAGACATCGGCCATTTTGCCGGACCACGGCGACGCGACCACGCCCGTCAAATAGACGGTGAAGATCGCGCCGATCTCCGTCTGATTCAGGCTGAACGGCGCGCCAAGCAGCCGATACCCGACGTAGTTATAGAGCGTGACGAAGCTGCCCATCAGCACGAAGCCGGTGAGAAACAGAAACGGCAATCCGCGATGCCGCAAATGCCCTGCAAGCGAGCGCCGATGATGATGGAACCCGACGCCGCGCCGTGGCTTGAATCGCCGCGACGGCGGCAGCAGCGAGCGAAACGCGAGCGTCGCGAGCAGTCCAAGCAGGCCGATGCCGCCGATCGCCACGCGCCAGCCGAAAAAGTCCGCAAGCACGCCGCTGATCACGCGCCCCGCCATGCCGCCGATCGCGGTCCCGCCGACATAAAGGCCCATCGCGAGGCCGAGCCCTTCGGGATGCACTTCTTCCGCGAGATAGGCCATTGCGACCGCCGGGACGCCGCCGAGCGCGAAGCCTTCGAGCGCGCGCACGATCAAGAGCGCGTGCCAGTTCGGCAGCAAGGCGGCGATGACCGTGAGCACGGACGACGCAAGCAGCGACAGCGTCATGAGCCGATGCCGGCTCCAGCTTTCAGACACGAATCCGGCGATGAAGATCGCGACAGCGAGCGCCGCTGTACTGACGGAAACCGCCAGCGCACTCACCGCCGGAGTGACGCCGAACGATCGCGTGAATTCGGGGAGCAGCGGCTGCACGCAGTAGAGCAGCGAGAACGTCGCGTAGCCGGCGAAGAGCAGCGCAAGCGACGCGCGCCAGTAAGCGCGCGAGCCGCGTTCGAGGTAGGCCGTTGCGTCGTCGGCTGGGGCACTCACGGGTAAGTCTCCGCTTAAAACATCAAACGCGTAACGATACGCCGTTCCCTAGGGTTTTGCCGGATGCAGCGGTGCATTTGGCATGCCGCAACACAGGACTGACGCTTGCGGTATCTGCGTCAGGCAACAATTCACGGCGAAGGGCATCGCATTCGCGCGCCGCCATGCGCTAAAGTAAGCGCACAATCGTTCATGAAAGCCGCGCAAGTCGCGCTTCACGCAACAAAGACGCGGCGATTGTCGGTGCACGAGCCGTTGAAAGCCTGTGCGGGTGCAACACTTGGCCGGCGTATCATCTGTTGATCGCCGGCACGTAAACGGGGATTCATCATGCAAATCGGTTCGATTGTCCGCTCCGTGCATATTGCCGTGCCTCAGGGCGCGCGCGGCATCGTCATGCGCATTCTCGGCGACATGGCGATGGTCGCCTGGTACGCAGGCGAACCCGGCGTCACTCAGTTGCTCAATACCGAGCCGTTCTTTCTCGAAGACCTGATCGATACGGGCGATGTCGTGCGCCCGTCGAACACGGTCGTCCATTGAGGATGCCGCACGTCGGCTGACGAATCGTCGCGTGCCGGCCGCTGCAAGGCGCGGCACAATGTCGGGATGAACTCACTTCATTCCGACTCCGCCGACGCGTCCGCCGAAGACGCCCCTCCCTTCGCCGGCCTCACGCCCGAGCGCGTGCTCGACGCCGTCGATGGTCTGCTGATGCCCGCCGGCGCGCGCACCGACGGGCGCCTGTTGCCGCTCAACAGCTACGAGAACCGCGTGTATCAGGTCGGCGTCGAAGACGGCCCGCCGGTGATCGCGAAGTTTTATCGCCCGAATCGTTGGTCGAACGAAGCCATTCTCGAAGAGCATGCATTCGTTGCGAGCCTCGTCGCGCGTGAGATTCCGGCGGTGCCGGCGCGCGTGTTCGAAGGTACGACGCTCCACGAGTTCGACGGCTTTCGCTTCTCCGTCTTCGAGCGGCGCGGCGGGCGCGCGCCCGATCTCGACCGCCGCGACACGCTGGAATGGCTCGGGCGCTTCATCGGGCGCATTCACGCGGTCGGCGCGATCGAGCCGTATCGCGAGCGTCCGACGCTCGACATCCAGACGTTCGGCTACGAGCCGCGCGAGTTCTTGCTGACCCATCGCTTCGTCCCCGACAATGTTCGCGAGGCCTATGAGCGCGTCGTATCGATGGCGCTGGAAGGCGTCGCGCACTGTTTCGAGCGCGCCGGAGATATCGGCCAGTTGCGCTTGCATGGCGATTGTCATCCGAGCAATGTGCTGTGGACCGACGCGGGCCCGCATTTCGTCGATTTCGACGACAGCCGCATGGGCCCCGCGATCCAGGATCTCTGGCTGCTGCTGCCCGCCGGACGCGCGGAAGCATCGAGCGCGCTCGCCGATCTGCTCGCGGGCTATGAAGACTTCCGGGAGTTCGATCAGCGCGAACTGCATCTGATCGAAGCGCTGCGGACGCTGCGCCTGATTCATTACGCCGCCTGGCTCGCGCGGCGCTGGAACGATCCGGCTTTTCCCGCCGCGTTCCCGTGGTTCAACACGCAGCGTTACTGGGAAGACCGCATCCTCGAACTGCGCGAGCAGGTCGGCGCGATGCAGGAAGGCCCGCTGTGGCCCGTTTGAAATTTTTCGTAAATAAAGCCGGTCGTCAGGCAATCGCAAAGGATTGTGCTAGGCATGTATGCGTGTAATGATAACAATTCTCATTTGCCCGTCTATGGTTGATCGCAGCGTCTGATGCGCGATCGGGGCGCGGCTTTGCCTAGGAACCGTCCGATTCGGAGAGACGCTTGAACGCGCCTGACACCCTCAATCCCCAGCCGACGAGCGGCTCGGCCCAATACCGCCCGCATCAACGCCTGATCGATGAAGCCGAGCAAGTGGTACGCAAGAACCGCTCGCGCCGCTCGACGTTTCTCAAGTGGCTCCGCAAGGTTCACGGCTGGGTCGGTCTGTGGGGCGCGATTCTCGGCCTGCTTTTCGGCGTGACCGGCTTTCTGCTGAATCACCGCGCACCGCCGCTGCGCATCTCGACCGGCGAGCCACAGGTATCGCAGATGCAGCTTGCGTTGCCGGCGGGCGGGTTCAAGTCGCCGCGCGACATGGGCGTGTGGGTCAAGCAGGAACTGAAGATCGACGGCAACCTCGGCCGCACGCGCCGCGAGCCGGCGCACCCCGTTGGCTGGGGCGACAAGAGCACGATGCAGCCCGAGCAATGGTCGGTGATGGTCTCGACGCCGGGCAGCAGTGTGATGGCGGAGTACTGGGTCGGCAACAACTTCGTGTCGGTGAAGCGGACCGAAAACACCTTCCTCGCGATGATGACGAACCTGCACAAGGGCGTTGGCTTGAGCGTCGGCTGGGTGTTGCTCATCGATACGCTCGCCGGCAGCCTGATCCTGCTCTCGTTGACCGGCGTGCTGCTTTGGACCGAACTGAACAAGCGCAAGACGGCCGGCGCGGCGATCGTCACCGTCTCGCTCATCGCGATGATCGTGTGCGGCTTGATGTAGGTCAGCGCGCCGCCGACGCGCGGCCCTTTCGCGGGTTATGCCGCGTCAGCCACAGATAGAGGCCGCTTCCGAGCACGACCACGGTCAACACGTCGAAGGCGGCCCAGAAAATCTTGAGCGGCATGCCGCCAAAATCGCCGAAATGCAGCGGCTGCGAGCCTAGCAGCACCTTCAGATACCACGGCAGTTCGCGCGAATCGGTGAGCGCGCCGATGGATGCATCGACGAGCACGGGGCGAAGAATGCGCGTGGTCAGGATGCCGTCGCCGCGCATCCACACCGCATAGTGATGCGGGCTGCTGAAGCGCGTGCCCGGAAACGCGACGAACGACGGAATCATGTCCGGCGCGACGCGTTGCGCGGTCTGAACGGCATCGTCGACGGATGCGCGCGCCACGAGCGGCGGCTGTCCCTGATACGGGGCGATCATCTGCGCGAGCTGATCGTTGCGCCACGCCTCGAGCATGAGATCGGCGAGCGTGTTGATGGAGCCGGTCGTGCCGACCAGCAGCGCCCACGCGAGCGTCAGCATGCCGATGGCGTTATGCCAGTCGAGCCAGACGATGCGCCGCTTCTTTGCCAGCCGCACGCGCCCCAGTCCGACCTTGCGCAAGAACGGCAAGTACACGACGACGCCCGATACGATCGCCGCGAGAAACACCACGCCCATCGCACCGAGAAAGAGCTTGCCGAACAGCCCGGCGAACATGTCGACGTGCAGCTTCAGCAGCACGAATTTCAGCGATCCCTTACCCGGCGGCATGCCGAGCGGCTGCGCGGTGCGGGCATCGACGGTTGTGCTGAGCGTGTCGTCGGGCGGTGTGTCGGCGCGCGGGGCGGTGACGACAACGGGCAGTAGCGGCTCGTCCGGCTCCCAGATCATGTACTGCGGCACGTGAGCCGGATGTTCGTTTAGCGCGGCGCGGAGCACCGCGTCGTAGCTCGCGCGCCTGTTCGCCTGCGATGCGGGCAGCGTCGGCGCTTCGACCGCGTCGCCCGTCAACAGATCGAGTTCGTGGCCGAACACGAGCGGCAGGCCCGTCAGACAGAGCAACAGCATGAAGGCCGTGCAGACGAGACTCGTCCAGCGATGCACGATCGACCAAATGCGCAACGCGCGCTGGCTCATGGCGCGACGTTCGCGCGTGGCGCCGGCGTGCGGCGCGGCTGCGCGTCCGCCATCGCCGGTCAGAAATTTGCCGGGCATTCGTGAATGATGGATGAGGGAAACGGCGTGCGGAGAGTCCGGCGAACCGGTCGCCAGACGCGCAAATGAGAACGACAATTGTAGAGCCGGAAGCGTCAGGCCTTTGTAATCAAACGCCGCAGGCTTCGCCGGTTCCGGCGACTTCGCGCGCCGCCTTTGCGCCCTCGACGCGCAGCAGTTCAGGCAGCGACACGCCGTTCTTCGCGGCGGTGACTTCCGCGAGGATCGACACGGCGATTTCCGGCGGCGTCCTGCTGCCGATATAAATCCCGACCGGCCCGTGCAGCCGCGCGAGTTCGGCGTCGTTGAGATCGAATTCCTTCAGGCGTTCTCGCCGCGCCGCGTTATTGCGACGCGATCCCAGCGCGCCCACGTAGAACGCAGGCGTCTTCAGCGCTTCCATCAAGGCGAGGTCGTCGAGCTTCGGATCGTGCGTCAGCGCGATGACCGCAGAGCGCTCGTCGAGCTTCATGTCCATCACCGTGTCGTCGGGCATGGTCCGCACGATGGTCGTGCCCGGTACGTCCCATTCGTCCGTGTACTCGACGCGCGGATCGCACACCGTCACGTGGTAGTCCAGCCCGACCGCGATGCTGCACAGATAGCGCGACAACTGCCCCGCGCCGATCACCAGCATGCGATAACGCGGACCGTGGATGGTCAGCAGCGTCGCTCCGTCGAACGCGACGCCATCGGTGGCGCGCGCGGGTTCGAGCCGCGCCACGCCCGTCGCCATGTCGAGCGTGCGCGCGACGAGCCGCCCGCTCTCGACCGCCGCACACAGTTCCGCAATGCCGCTTTCGCGCGTGAGCGGTTCCAGCACGAGCTGAATCGTGCCGCCGCACGGCAGGCCAAAGCGATGCGCTTCTTCCGCGCTAATGCCGTACTTCACCGCTTCCGGCTTCGTCTGATCGATGCCGCTTTGCCGCACGCGCTCGATCAGATCGTCCTCGATACAGCCGCCCGATACCGAGCCGACGACGTGTCCATCGTCGCGCACCGCGAGCATCGCGCCCTCCGGCCGCGGCGACGAACCCCACGTTTTAACGACCGTGACGAGCAGCACGCGCTTGCCCTGTTCGAGCCATTGCGCGCTGTGTTTCAGGACTTCGAGATCCACGCTGTCCATGATTTCTTCCCTTTCTCTTCCTTCTCTCCGCCGGCTTCCTCAGCGGCGGATGCATCCTGTACTTCGTTCGATTCCTGCCCGCCCTCAAGCTGCGCGCCGAATCGCTTGAAGAATTCAGCTGCAATCTTACGCGCTGCTCCATCCACGAGGCGCGAGCCGATTTGCGCCAGCTTGCCGCCCACTTGCGCGTTGGCGCTGTAGGTCAGCTTCGTCGTGTCGGCTTCGTCGCCGGGCTCGAGGTTCACTTTCGCGTTGCCCTTGCTGAAGCCCGCCGCGCCGCCTTGGCCTTCAAAGACGATTGTGTAGGTGTGCGGCGCGTCGATGTCCGTCAGTTGCATGCGTCCCTTGAAGCGTGCCTTGACAGGGCCGACGGCGGCAGTCATCCCGACGGCATAGGCATTTTCACCGTCCGCTTCGATGCTGTCGCAGCCGGGGATGCAGGCCTTCAGTATCGCCGTGTCGTTGAGCGCTTCCCACGCGCGCGTCTGCGGCACCGGCAACACGTGAGTTTCGGTCAGTTCCATCGCGTGTGTTCTCCATGCGTGCGGGCGCCGCGCGCAGATAGCGCGGTCAGTTCCCGTCCGACAGCGGCGAGGCTGTCGAGGTTATGAGCCGCGAGCATCGCATCGACGTGCGGCAGGATTGCGCGCACGCCTCGCGCGCGGGGCGTGAAGCCGGTGTATCGCAGAAGCGGATTGAGCCACACCAGCCGATGCGCGAAGCGCCTGAGCCGCGCCATCTCCGCATCGAGCACGTCGATCGCTTCGTGGTCCAGTCCATCGGTGACGAGCAATACCGTCGCGCGGCCCGCGAGCACGCGGCGCGCCCATCGCCGGTTGAACTCGGCCAGCGCCGCGCCGATGCGCGTGCCGCCCGACCAGTCCGCGACCTGCTCGCCGAGCGTCGTAATCGCGACATCGGGATCGCGCTCGCGCAGCGTACGCGTCGCGTTCGTCAGGCGCGTGCCGAACAGGAACACTTGCAGACGCTCGCGCGATTGCAGCAGCGCATGACAGAAGTACAGCACGGCGCGGGAATACGCGCTCATCGAACCGGAAATGTCGAGCAGCAGAACGAGCGGCGGCCGGCGCTCCACCACCGCGCGATACTTCCACGCGGTCCAGTCGCCGCCCGCGCGGACAGCCTGACGCGCGCTCGCGCGCAGATCGGCGTGCGTGCCGCGCGATGCCGCCTTGAGCCTGCGCGTCGGCTCCGTCGCGAGCGGCACACGATGCGCGCGAATCCGATGCCGCAGCGCACGCCATTCGTCGGCGGTGAGGGTGTCGAAATCGCGATGGCTCAGGCGTTCTTGCGCACTGAAGCTCATGCGCGCATGAGTCTGTTCGGGCTCCGCTTCGGACGCTGGTGGACGCTTCGCCTCGGAGCGCGCCGCCAGCGCATCCGCGAGACGGTTATTGCGCTTGGGCGGCGGCGCGCCGCTTTCGACCTTCGGCAGCAACAGCGCGCGCAGCTTGCCTTCCCAGTCCGGATCGCGCCAGAAAAGATCGAAGGCGGCATCGAAAATATCGCGCTCGTCGCTCGCGTGGACCAGAAGGCACGCGAGCGTCGCGCGCACGTCGTCGCGACGGCGCAAGTCGATGAACCGCAGCGCGTCGATTGCATCGACCGCTTGCGCCGGTGACATGCCGAGTCCCGCGCCCCGCAGCAGCCGCACGAAATGAACGACGTTGCGCGAGAGCGTCTCCATCGTCACGCCTTCGCGGCCGTCGACAAGCACTGCGCGAGCGTCGCTGCGTCCATGCGCGCGAGATCGTCCTGATATTTGAGCAGCACGCCGAGCGTGTCCTGCACCGATTGCGGATCCAGTTCCGACACCGACAGCGCCGCGAGCGCCCGGCACCAGTCGATGGTCTCCGCGACGCCCGGCGCCTTGAACAGGTCCATCGTCCGCAATTCGTGGACGAACGCGACGGCCCGCGCCTGCAACGCGCGGCTCGCTTCCGGGGCGCGCGCCGCGACGATCGCCAGTTCGACATCGCGCTCCGGATAGCCGATCCACTGATACAGACAACGCCGTTTCAGCGCATCGTGGACTTCGCGCGTGCGGTTCGACGTCATCACGACGAGCGGCGGCCTTGCCGCGCGCACCGTGCCGTACTCCGGAATCGACACCTGAAAGTCCGACAGCAGTTCGAGCAGAAACGCCTCGAACGGCTCGTCGGCGCGGTCGATTTCATCGATCAGCAGCACGCGGCGCGCGGCGGCGTTATCGGGATCGGGCAGCAGCGCCTGCAACAGTGGACGCTTCAGCAGAAATTCGCCGCGATACAGCGAATCGTTCGACGGCGTGTCACCCGATGCCTCCGCGAGCCGCAGCGCCATGATCTGCCGCGGATAGTCCCACTCGTAGAGCGCGCTGGCCGTGTCGAGCCCTTCGTAGCATTGCAGGCGCAAAAGCGTCGTGCCGCAGATGCCCGCCGCCGCCTTCGCGAGTTCCGTCTTGCCGACGCCCGGCTCGCCTTCGAGAAACAGCGGCCGCTGCATCTTCAGCGCGAGAAAGAGGGCCGTCGCAAGCTCGCGGCTCGCGAAGTATTGATGCTCGCGCAGGCGCGCGAGCGTGTCGTCGATCGAATCGGGCTCGCTCTGCATCACGTTCCGAACGACATCGCGCGTTCGATCGCGCGGCCCGCCAGCACCGGAATCAGATGCGCGCGATACGCCGCGCTGGCGTGCATGTCGTCGTTGAGGCCGTCGGCGGAAAGGGTCACGCTGCGCGCCGACGCCACCGAGAAGTCCTTCGACAACGCCGCTTCCAGCTCCTTCGCCCGGAACGCGGACGGCGCCGCGCCCGTCACGCCGACGCGCACGCCGTCCGCATGCTTCGCGACGAACACGCCGACGAGCGCGAAGTGCGACGCGGGATTGCGAAACTTCTCGTAGCCCGCGCGCTCGGCCAGCGGAAACTCGACGGCGGTGATCAGTTCGTCCGGTTCGAGCGCGGTCTCGTACATGCCGATGAAGAAGTCGTCGGCGGCGATGCGGCGGCGGTCCGTCACGATCGTCGCGTTCAGCCCGAGCACGGCGGACGGATAGCACGCGGCGGGATCGTCGTTGGCGAGCGAACCGCCGATGGTCCCGCGTTCGCGAACCTGTCTGTCGCCGATGCGGCTCGCGAGATCGGCCAGGCCCGGCAGCGCCTGCTTCACGTCCGCGTTCGATGCGACCTGCGCGTGGCACATCGCCCCGCCGATGGTCAGCTTGCCGGCATCGAGCGTGACGGTTTTCATCGACGCGATGCGCGTGACATCGACCAGCGCGGACGGCTGCGCCAGCCGCAGGCGCATGGTCGGCAACAGGCTCTGGCCGCCCGCGAGAAATTTGGCGTCGCTGTCGCCGGAAAGCGCGGCGACCGCTGCTTGCGCTTCGTTCGGCCGTTGATAGTCGAAGGTGTACATGGCGGTCATCCTCAAGCGGGTTGAGCGGCGTGCATCGCGGTCCATACGCGATGCGGCGTGGCGGGCATTTGCAGGTCCTTCACGCCGAGCGGCGCGAGCGCATCGAGAATCGCGTTGATGACGGCGGGTGGCGAGCCGATTGCGCCTGCTTCGCCGCAGCCCTTCACGCCGAGCGGGTTATGCGTGCAGGGCGTGCCCTTCGCGGTCTCCACATTGAAGCTCGGCAAGTCGATGGCGTGCGGCATCGCGTAGTCCATGAAGGAGCCGGAAAGCAACTGGCCGCTGTCCTTGTCGTACACGCAACGTTCGAGCATCGCCTGTCCGATGCCCTGGCCGAGCCCGCCGTGCACTTGTCCTTCGACGATCATCGGGTTGATCACGTTGCCGAAGTCGTCGACGGCGGTGAACTTCTGGATGCGCGTCTCGCCGGTGTCGCGATCGACCTCCACTTCGCAGACATACGCGCCGGACGGATACGTGAAGTTGGTCGGATCGTAGAACGCGTTCTCGTTGAGGCCCGGCTCCATCGTTTCGAGCGGGAAGTTGTGCGGCACATAGGCGGCGAGCGATACGTCCGCGAACGTCTTCGTTCTGTCCGTGCCCGCGACACGGAAAACGCCGTTGTTGAATTCGACGTCCTGCGGCGATGCTTCGAGCAGATGCGCGGCGATCTTCTTCGCCTTGGCTTCGATCTTGTCGAGCGCCTTCACGATGGCCGAACCGCCGACCGCCAGCGACCGCGATCCATACGTGCCCATGCCGAACGGAATGCGCCCCGTGTCGCCATGAATGATCTCGACGTTTTCGATCGCGATGCCGAGCCGGTCGGCCACGACCTGCGCGAAAGTGGTTTCGTGCCCCTGTCCGTGACTGTGCGAGCCGGTGAATACGGTGACGGAGCCGGTCGGATGCACGCGCACTTCGCCTGCTTCGAAGAGACCGGCGCGCGCCCCGAGCGCACCCGCGACATTCGACGGCGCAAGCCCGCACGCCTCGATGTAGCACGAATAGCCGATGCCGCGCAGCTTGCCCTGCTGCTTCGATTCCTCGCGGCGCTTCTCGAAACCCGCGACATCGGCCAGTTCCAGCGCGCGGTCGAGGATGGCGTCGTAATCGCCGGTGTCGTAGGTGAGACCGACCGGCGTCGCGTACGGAAATTCGCGGATGAAGTTGCGGCGGCGCAATTCGACCGGATCGATGTTCATCTCGCGCGCCGCCGTCTCGACGAGCCGCTCGACGACATACGTCGCTTCGGGACGGCCCGCGCCGCGGTAGGCATCGACGGGAACGGTGTTCGTGAAGACCGCCTTCACTTCGGCGTAGATCGCGGGCGTCGCGTACTGGCCGGCGAGCAGCGTCGCGTAGAGGATGGTTGGAATCGACGACGCGAACGTCGACAGGTACGCGCCCATGTTGGCGGTCGTGTGAACGCGCATCCCGAGAAACTTGCCGTCCTTGTCGAGTGCGAGTTCGGCCTTGGTGACGTGATCGCGGCCATGAGCGTCGGAAAGGAAGGCTTCGGAACGCTCCGCTGCCCACTTGATGGGACGCCCCACTTTCTTCGATGCCCACGTCAGCGCGACGTCCTCAGGATAGAGAAAGATTTTGGAGCCGAAGCCGCCACCGACATCCGGCGCAATCACGCGCAGCTTCGATTCCGGCAGCGACAGCACGAACGCCGCCATCAGCAATCGTTCGACGTGCGGATTCTGATTCGCGACGTACACCGTGTAGCTGTCGTCGTGCTTCGAGTAGCTCGCGTTGACGGCGCGCGGCTCGATGGCGTTCGGCACGAGGCGCTGATTGACGATATCGAGCGTCGTCACGTGTGCGGCCTGCGCGAAAGCGGCGTCGGTGCGCGCCTTGTCGCCGTGGCCCCAGTTGTAGCAGACGTTGCCCGGCACGGCGTCATGGACGAGCGGCTTGCCGGGATCGGCGGCGCTCGCGGTATCGACCACGGCGGGCAATTCTTCGTAGTCCACGGCGATCAGCTCGACCGCGTCTTTCGCTTCCTTCAGCGATTCCGCGACGACGAGCGCGACCTGATCGCCCACGTGCAGCGCCTTGTCGTGCGCGATGACGGGGTGCGGCGGCTCGTGCATCGGCGAGCCATCGGTGCTGTGGATGAGCCATCCGCACGGCAGGCCGCCGACGTTGTCAGCCGCAAGGTCTTTGCCCGTAAAAATGGCGATGACGCCGGGCGACGCCTTCGCCGCGTCGATGTCGATCGAGCGGATGCGCGCGTGCGCGTGCGGCGAGCGAAGGAACACGCCGTAGCTTTGCTGCGGCAGGACGACGTCGTCGGTGTACTGGCCGGCGCCCGTCAGGAAGCGATAGTCTTCCTTGCGCTTGACGCCAGCGCCGATCAGTTTCTGTTGTTCAGGTGCGTTCATCGCGGTCTCCTGTCCAGGCGCGATTCATCGGTCAGAAAGGGACGTCGCGTCAGGCGCGCGCCTTCATGTTTTGTGCGCCTTCGAGGACCGCTTTCACGATGTTGTGATAGCCGGTGCAGCGGCACAGATTGCCGTCGAGCTGTTCGCGCACTTCGTCTTCGGAGAGATCGGGCGAATCGGCGGCGAGCGCGCTCGCGGTCATCACCATGCCCGGCGTGCAGAAGCCGCATTGCAGGCCGTGACATTCCTTGAACGCCGCCTGCATCGGATGAAGCTGGCCGTCTTTCGACATGCCTTCGATGGTCGTCACTTCGAGGCCATCGGCCTGAGCGGCGAGGATGTTGCAGGACTTGATCGCACGGCCATCGAGATGCACGGTGCACGCGCCGCACTGCGCCGTGTCGCAGCCGACGTGTGTGCCGGTGAGCCTGAGATGTTCGCGGAGAAACTGGACGAGCAGAAGATGCGGTTCGACGTTTGCGGTCACCGGTTTCCCGTTGACCGTCAGACTGATGCTGAGCGGCATTGCTGTCTCCTTATTGGCCGGAGTGGGCGCTCGTTCGCGCCTTTCCGGTCCCATGCACGATATTGCCGGGGGATGGACCCGCCTCACGCCGCTCGCGCCATGCACCTCATCACGTCCTGAACCTGGCTTGGGCTAAGCGTCCAGCTGGGAATTCGTGTTGTGTGTCACGGCGAGTAAAGCACAAATCGACGGGCCTCGCTATTAGGCGCACGCCCGTGCATTCACCGGTTTCGTCGCGGGGCCGGCGCCCTGAAATGCAAAACGCCGCCCCGTGGGGCGGCGTTGTTCATCGATAGCGCGAGCCGTTCAGTGCGTCACGGTTTCGCGCTTCGGCGCCGGCGCGCGCTCGGCCGCGCGGCCCAGCGCCGAACGATGGCGCGAGTAGACGAAGTAGATCACCAGGCCGATCAGCAGCCACACGACGAACGCGATCCACGTCGCCTTTGCCAGATTGAACATCAGGAACAGGCACGACGCCACCGCGAGAATCGGCACCACCGGCACGCCCGGGCAGCGGAACGCGCGCGGCAGGTCGGGATGCGTGCGGCGCAGGATCAGCACGGCGATGGAGACCATCGAGAATGCCGCGAGCGTGCCGATGTTGATCAGCTCGGCCAGCACGTTGAGCGGCACCAGCGCGCCGATCAGCCCGAAGAAGATGCCGACGAGCCACGTCGTGAAGAACGGCGTCGCATAACGCGGATGCACGCTCGACAGCTTCGCGGGCAGCAGACCGTCGCGCGACATCGCATAGATGATGCGCGTCTGGCCGTAGCTCATCACCAGAATGACGGTGAGCATGCCGAGCACTGCACCGAGATCGATGAAACCCGCGACCCAGTTTTGTCCGGCCACTTGCAACGCATACGACACCGGATGCGAAATGCTTGCGAACTGCGCCGCCGGCACGATGCCGGTCACGACCGCCGCCACCGCCACGTACAGCACGGCGCAGACGGCCAGCGACGAAATGATGCCGATGGGCAGATCGCGTTTCGGATTCTTCACTTCTTCCGCCGCCGACGACACCGAGTCGAAGCCGATGAACGCGAAGAACATCACCGCCGCCGCGCCGAACACGCCCGACCAGCCGTTCGGCATGAACGGATGCCAGTTCGCCGGCGTGACGTGGAACACGCCGACCGCGATCACCAGCAGGACGACGGTCACCTTGATCGCGACCATGACGTTGTTGATCCGCGTGGATTCCTTCACGCCGATCGACAGCAGCCACGTGATGACCATCATCACGAGGAACGCGGGCAGGTTGAAGTACGTGACGTGGCCGGGCAACGCGCCGGGCGCGGCGGTCAGCACGGTTGGCAGGCTGATGCCGAAGCCGGAAAGCAGCGATTGCAGATAGCCCGACCATCCGACTGACACCGCGGACGTGGCGAGCCCGTACTCCAGCATCAGATCCCAGCCGATGATCCAGGCCGCGAGCTCGCCGAGCGTCGCGTAGGAGTAGGTGTAGATGGAGCCGGCGACGGGAATCGTCGATGAGAACTCGGCGTAGGCGAGGGCGGCGAAACAGCAGGCGATCGCTGCGACGAGGAACGACACCATGAGCGCCGGACCGGCTTGCACGGCGCCCGTGCCGGTGAGCACGAAGATGCCGGTGCCGATGATCGCTCCGATGCCGAGGAAGGTCAGATCGAGGGCACCGAGCGTTTTCTTGAGAGACGTGCTGTGCGCGCCAGCCAGCATGTGCTCGATGTTTTTCTTGCGGAACAACGACATTGCGATAAGTCTCCTTTCGGCGCTCGCGTGCGCCTTCCTTCGGGAAAACCCGATATTTTAGCGGAGTCGAGGAGAATGCCCGTCATTTGGGCGTCGTGCCCTTTTTTGGCGCGACTTTTTACAGATTTAACGCAATTGGATAAAACGACGGCTGTGCCGCTGTGGTCTCGCGGTATTGGCGGCGGCTATGCTGTGCCCAAGAAAATTCCAAGGAGACAAGGTATGGCGATTCGAATCGTGCGGCTCGGCTCACCGCGCGCGGACGACGAAGGCTTGCGTATCGGCACGGTTCGCCGTCCGCCGCGCGGCGTGCCCAAGTCCGAGTTCGCGAGCCGCGATTTCTATGACGTGTGGTATCCGAATCTGTCGCCGTCGGCCGAGTTGGTGGCCCAGGCGCTGCATGCGGAAAGCGACAAGGACTGGCGCGACTTCGTGAAGAAGTTCAAGGCGGCGATGGCGGAGCCGGACGCGAGCAAATCGCTGGATCTGCTGGCCGCGCTGTCGCATACGACAAATCTGTCGGTCGGGTGTTACTGCGAAAACGAGGCACGATGCCATCGGTCCGTGCTGCGGGAATTGTTGGAGAAGAGGGGAGCGGAGGTGATTTGAGGCAAGGGGGGCGAGAGACGCCTGCGGGCGGTTTGGTCGGCGTCGAAGTTGGACGGGGGCGGGCAGTGCGGCAGCATGGTCTTGCCGCCTGTCGCGAGCAGCCGCTGGCTCGGGCGGCCGGCGTCATCGAAGAATTTTTCGGTCAGCGTATTCGTGATCTGCTTCGCGACGCATTGAACGAGAATGCCGACGTTGAAGCGCGTTTCAATGCCGTTTGCCGTCGCCGTTCCCTTCCAGAGTTCGTTGCACGAGCGCAGGTCTAGCGTCGCTTTGGAGTCATTGGGAGATGTCGCACGGTTGCTTAACTCTGTTGTCTCCGCAGGACGGAGAAGCAAGCGATCGCTAAGCGATTCGACGGGGCGAGCAGGTTCGAACGGGCCTGGCAATCTTGGCGCGGGGCGGTGTGCCGACAAACAAAGGCCCGGGGACAATGTGCCGTCGAGCGGGACGGTTTCGCGCAGTCGAAGTGTGGAGACGCGCAGGGCAAAGAAAAAGGCCGGTTAGCTTTCGCTGAACCGGCCTTTCGAATTCTTTGGTGGGGCGTGAGTGACTCGAACACTCGACCTACGGATTAAGAGTCCGCTGCTCTACCAACTGAGCTAACGCCCCCAACAGAAGCGAAATTATAGCGGGAGTATTTCGAAAAGCGCAAGCGTCTATCGCAGAAAATTTACGCTGGCGAACGCCGCGCGGACCGCAGGGCACAAGCCCCGAGCCGGTATCATGACGCGTCCCCCAACCGCACAAAGCCAAAAGAAATGGACGAAGCCGCCATCCGCGCGTTGCTCAACGACATCCTCGCGCCGTGGGTCCGTGAGTTGTCGCTCGCGCCCGAATCGTTAGGCGATGACCGCGTCACCTTGCGTCTGCCGTACTCGGATCATTTGCGGCACGCGGGCGGCGTCATCTGCGGTCAGGTCTTCATGGCTGCCGCCGATACCGCGATGGTCGTCGCCATCTCGCACACCATGGGCGGCTTCTCGCCAATGACCACCGTCTCGCTCAACACCACGTTCATGCGTCCGGTCAAAACCGGCGACGTGCTGGTCACGGCGCGCGTCATGCGCCGGGGCCGCAATCTCGTGTTCGGCGAAATCGACATGCACGACGCCAACGGCGAACTCGCCGCCCACGCCACGACAACCTACGCACTCGTCAGCAAATAAATGTTCGATCAGGTCGTATTCGCCGGCGGCGGCAACCGCTGCTGGTGGCAAGCCGGTTTTTGGGACGTCATCCAGCCGGAATTGAGGCTCAAGCCGCGCATCATCGCGGGCATCTCGGCGGGCGCGGCCACCGCGTGCATGCTCTACACCAACGACGCGCGCTGGGTCATGAACTACTACGCGCAAGCCCTGCGCGGCAACACGAAGAACGCCTACTGGGGCAACCTGCTGCGCGGGCAGTCCGTCTTCCCGCACTACCGCATCTATCGCCAGGCACTGCTCGACATCTTCTCGGAGCGTTTCCATGAACTCGCTTCCGCGCCGGAGATACGGATCGGCGTGTCGCATCTTCCGCGCTGGCTCGGCGCGCGCAGCGCCGTCGCGGCCGGGCTGATCGCGTACAACATCGAGAAGTACGTGCGCAAGACACTGCATCCGACACTCGGTCAGGCGCTCGGCTTCCATCCCGAGTTCGTGAGGGCGCAGGAATGCGCGAGCATCGAAGACCTCGCGGACCTGATCCTGCAATCGTCGAGTACGCCGCCTTTCACGCCGATCCTCCGACGCAACGGCCGCCCCGTGCTCGATGGCGGCATGGTCGACAACGTACCGGTCTCCGCGCTCGATGCATCGCCGGGAACGGTGCTCGTCATGGTCACGCGGCTGTATTCACGCGAGCGCACGTTCGTCGTGCCGCACGGCGAGCAGCGGCGCATCTACGTGCAGCCGTCGCGCAAGGTGCCGATATCGAGCTGGGACTATACGAGCCCGTCCCAGATGCAGCATGCTTATGATCTGGGCCGCGCGGACGGCGAAGACTTTCTCGAGCGCCTTCCGCATCTGATGGATGCCGCATCGCACATTGCCTAGCGAGGCAAAAGGAGCGCGCCATGCCGAAGCAGCACACTTACGAACTCACCGTCGCATGGACGGGCAATCGCGGTTCCGGCACCTCCGCCTACGACGCCTACTCGCGCGACCACGTCGTACGCGTCGCGGGCAAGGCCGCGATCGAGGCATCGAGCGATCCCGCTTTTCGCGGCGATCCCACGCGCCACAATCCGGAGGAACTGTTCGTGGCGTCGCTGTCCTCGTGTCACATGCTGTGGTATCTGCACTTGTGCGCGGTCAACAAGATCGTCGTGACCGGCTATGTCGACGGGGCCATCGGCATCATGCAGGAGGACGCGAACGGAAGCGGCCGTTTCGCCGATGTGCTGCTGCGGCCGCGCGTGACCATCGGCGCGGGCGGCGACACGGCGCTCGCGACGCGCCTGCATGAAGAGGCGCACCGCTTCTGCTTCATCGCGAACTCGGTGAATTTTCCGGTGCGCTGCGAGCCGTCGATCGACGTATCGACGGCCTGACGCATCGACCGCTCAGCGGCGGCGCGCGTGCTGCAGCGCTTCGGGATTCGACACGCTCGACGTATCGCCGGCATCGAAGGCGAGGATGTTGCTGAACGCCGCGCTGAAGTAAAGCTCGTAGCTCTCGCGTTCCACATAGCCGATGTGCGGCGTGCAGATCACGTTTTCCATGCGCAACAGGCCGTAGCCCTGCAGGATCGGCTCGCTCTCGTAGACATCGACCGCGACCATCCCCGGCCGATTGTGATGCAGCGAGTTCAACAGCGCGTTCTCTTCGAGCAGCTCGGCGCGGCTCGTGTTGACGAAGAGCGCGGTCGGCTTCATGCGCATCAGATCTTCCGTCCGGACGATGCCGCGCGTCTCGTCGTTCATACGCAAATGTACGGTGAGCACGTCGCTCTGCTCGAAAAGTGCTTCGCGGGTTTCCGCAACGGCGAAGCCATCCTCGCGCGCCGCCGCCAGCGAGTGCTGGCGGCCGTGCACGAGCACGTTCATGCCGAACGCCTTGCCGTAGCCCGCCACCAACTGGCCGATCTTGCCGTAGCCCCAGATGCCGAGCGTCTGCCCGCGCAGCACCTGCCCGAGGCCGAAGTTCGGCGGCAGCGCCGACGTCTTCAGCCCCGACTGCTGCCACGCGCCCTGCTTCAGGTTCGCGACGTATTGCGGAATGCGACGCTGCGCCGCCATGATGAGCGCCCACGTCAGTTCGGCCGGCGCGACCGGCGATCCGGTGCCTTCCAGGACGGCGATGCCGCGTTCCGTACATGCGTCGATATCAATATGACCGCCGCCCGCGCGGCCCGTCTGGCTGATCATGCGCAGCTTCGGGCATTTATCGAGGAGTTGCGAACTGATGCGCGTGCGTTCGCGGATCAGCACGAGCGCATCGACTTCCGACAGTCTGCTAGCCAACTGTCCGAGTCCACGCACCGTGTTATTAAAGACTTTCACTTCGTGATCGTCGAGAAGATGGAAGCAGTCGAGTTTCCTTACGGCGTCCTGGTAGTCGTCGAGAATGGCGATTTTGATGGGCATTGATTGGCTTTTTGTAGGCATCGAACATGCTGCATTTTTGGTCCGGCTTGCGAAATAGAGCGGATTAACTTCGGGTAATTACCAAGAAAGCCGCACTAAACCGCAGGAACTGTAATCTCACTGCGCAGCATCAAAGCAGGGCTGCATGGCGGTGTTATGCTTGATTTCCTCGTTTCCGAGCAAATAACCCGCTCGAGAAACAAAAAAATGCGGCGCCATTGCGGAAAACACGGTAATCCGCAAGGGGACAGGCCGCTTAGTATCTCTTTTTAACAGTTTGTTCCTTAGCGACGCAAGCCGCCTGGCGCTGCGTCGCAGGGACCAGGCCCGATGACGCCGCAATCGGCAAAGGGAACCGTCTTTCGTGCGACGAATATCTTTTGAAATGCACGGCGGTTCCGGTCGCAATGCCTCTCGCATGCAGCGTCAGGGCTCACGGTTTTCATTGCAGAAACGGAGACAACTCGATGAACCAGCCCGCAGTAGCCGAAGAAAATAAAAACAACGTCGTCGACGTTCAGGCGCCGGCCTATGTCCGGCACCGACGATTGATCCAATGGGTTCAACGCGTCGCCGCGCTGACAAAACCCGATCGCGTCGTCTGGTGCGACGGCACGCAAGCCGAATACGACCGGCTCTGCGAACAGATGGTCGCCGCCGGCACGATGAAAAAGCTTAATCCCGCCAAACGCCCCAACTCCTTTCTGGCTTGCTCCGATCCCTCGGATGTGGCGCGCGTCGAAGACAGAACGTTTATCTGCTCGGAGCGCCCGGAAGATGCCGGCCCCACGAACAACTGGATCGACCCGCAGGAAATGCGCTCGACGCTCGACGGCCTCTTCGACGGCGCGATGCGCGGCCGCACGATGTACGTCGTGCCGTTCTCGATGGGCCCGCTCGGCTCGCCGATCGCGCATATCGGCGTGGAGTTGTCCGATAGCCCGTACGTCGTCACGAACATGCGGATCATGACGCGCATGGGCCGCGAGGTGTACGACGTCCTCGGCGAGGAAGGCGAGTTCGTGCCCTGCGTGCATTCGGTCGGCGCGCCGCTCGCCGATGGCCGCAAGGACGTGCCGTGGCCGTGCAACGACACGAAGTACATCGTGCATTTTCCGAAGACGCGGGAAATCTGGAGCTTCGGCTCGGGCTACGGCGGCAACGCGCTGCTCGGCAAGAAGTGCTTCGCGCTGCGCATTGCGTCGACCATGGGCCGCGACGAAGGCTGGCTCGCCGAACACATGCTGATTCTCGGCGTCACGTCGCCCGAGGGGCGCAAGCACCACGTCGCGGCGGCGTTTCCGTCGGCGTGCGGCAAGACCAACTTCGCGATGCTGATCCCGCCACAAGACCTGAACGGCTGGAAGGTGACGACGATCGGTGACGACATCGCGTGGATCAAGCCCGGCAAGGACGGCCGGCTGTACGCAATCAACCCGGAAGCCGGCTACTTCGGCGTCGCGCCGGGCACGAGCGAGAAGACCAACTTCAACGCGATGGCGACGCTCAAGGAAAACGTCATTTTCACGAACGTCGCGCTGACCGACGACGGCGACGTCTGGTGGGAAGGCATGACGGACACGCCGCCCGCGCATCTGATCGACTGGCAGGGTCGCGACTGGACGCCCGAGCTCGCCAAGGAGACCGGCGCGAAGGCCGCGCATCCGAACGCGCGTTTCACGGCGCCGGCATCGCAATGTCCGTCGATCGATCCGGACTGGGAGAACCCGGCGGGCGTGCCGATCGATGCGTTCATCTTCGGCGGACGCCGTTCGACGACCGTGCCGCTCGTCACCGAGGCGCGCGACTGGAAGGAAGGCGTCTACATGGCCGCGACGATGGGCTCCGAAACCACGGCCGCCGCCGCGGGGCAACAGGGCGTCGTGCGCCGTGATCCCTTCGCGATGCTGCCGTTCTGCGGCTACAACATGAGTGACTATTTCGGCCACTGGCTGAAGATCGGCGAGCGCCTCGAAGCGCTCAACGCGAAGGCGCCGAAGTTCTTCTGCGTGAACTGGTTCCGCAAGGGCGACGACGGCAAGTTCGTGTGGCCGGGCTTCGGCGAAAACATGCGCGTGCTGAACTGGATGGTCGGCCGCATCGAAGGCACGGCGAGCGGCGAGGAACACGCGTTCGGCATTTCGCCGCGCTACGAGGACATCGACTGGGGCGGGCTGAACTTCACGCGCGACCAGTTCGAGCAGGTCATCTCGGTCAACGACGCCGCGTGGCGCGACGAACTCGCGCTGCACGACGAGCTGTTCACCCGTCTGCAGCAAGGGCTGCCTGACGCGCTGCCGGAAGCCAAGGCCGGCATGGAGAAGCGGCTCGCGGCCTGATTCGCGGCCGCTTCACATCGCCCGGCGGTCGACACCGCCGGGCAAAGTTCGAAACGTGCGGGCGGGAGTGTCTCTTTCCCCGCCGGCCGCCCTTCGCCCACGAATTTTTTCGAAAAGGCAACCGCCAACCGCAACTTCTGCACGATTTCCTCAGTCCTAGGATAATTCTGAATTGCCTTGCAGCAGAATTGAGAGCCGCCTGGCGGCAGGAGTTGTCCCATGGATCATTTGCAGTCGATGAGAGTGTTCGTCCGCGTGGCCGATCTCGGCAGTTTTGCCAGGGCCGCGAGCGCGATGGATATCTCGAACGCGGTCGCGACGCGGCACGTCGCGGATCTCGAAAGCCGCCTCGGCACGCGCCTGCTCAATCGCACCACGCGCAGTCTGTCGCTCACGGAGTCGGGTCAGGTTTATCTCGAGCGTGCGCGCCAGATTCTCGATGAACTCGAAGATGTCGAACAGATGGTCGTCGCGCGCAATCACGAGCCGCTCGGCTCACTGCGTATCGTCGCGCCGGTCGTGTTCGGGCTGCACAATCTCGCGCCGGTATTGCAGACCTACGCGCAGCGCTATCCGAAAGTCATTCCCGATGTGACGCTCGTGGACCGCCAGGTCGATCTGGTGGAGGAAGGGTTCGATGTCGGCATCGTCATCGCGAGGCAGGTGAAGAGCGCGAGCGTCGTCACGCGGCGGCTGACGACCGGCTGCATGACCGTCTGCGCGACGCCGGCATATCTGGAAAAGCGTGGCTCGCCGACGCGTCCCGAGCATCTGCTGGAACATCCGTGCCTTAGCCTGCCGTCCGAATATTGGGGCGACGAACGCGTGTTTACCGGCCCCGAGGGCGAAGTGCGCGTGCGGCCGTCGAACGTGATCATCGCGAACAATACGGAGATGCTGCGGCAGTTTGCGCTGCTGGGCATGGGCATCGCGATTCTGCCTAGCTATCTGATCGGCAACGATATGAAGCGCGGCCAGCTCGTGCGCCTGCTGAGCGACTATCAGTTGCCGCAGGTCGAAATCAACGTCGCGTATCCGAGCCGGCGGCATTTGCCGGCGAAGGTGCGGACCTTCATCGATCACCTCGTCGAGCATTTCAGCCAGACGCCGAATCATCAGCTTGGCGAACAATGGATCCGCGATGGCATGGGCAAGCCCGTCGCGGCTGGCGCGCAGCCGCACTACGAATCCGCCGATGAACCGCAAGCGCCGCCGCCCGCGCCGCGCTCGCGTTCGATCGATGGTGAGTTGGGGCCGAAGCTGTCGAAGCCGTCGCGAACGAGAGGGCGCGTGCCGGCGGCATCGCCGTTCTAAGTTCTGTTGGACTGGCAGCATGAGAAGGCCCGGGAGATTTCGTTTCCCGGGCTTTTTGCTTTTTAGCGAGCGTCGCGTTCCGCTGGCATAAAAAAGCCCGCGAATCGCTTCGCGGGCCTGGTGCTTCCTCATTTCGGCGTTTAGCGCGCCGGCGCGAGTTATCCCGCCTTCCGCGCCGCAGTCTTCTTGACGGCGGCCTTCTTCGCTGGCGCTTTCTTCGCCGCGACGGTCTTCGTCGCGGCTTTGGCGCGCGTCGTCTTTGCGGCTACGGCGACGTCGCTATCGCCTTCGTCGGCGTTATCGGTCTGCGGCTCGGCAGCCGCGCCGCGCTTGGCCGCCGTTTTCGCGCCCGGCTTGGCTTCCTTCTTTTCGAATTCGAAGCCGATCTTGCCGTCCGGCTGCTTGACGAGGAACGCCTTGAAGTTGCGCCCGGTCCGTGACGACTTGAAGTTCGTCAGCAAGTCCGTGCGGCCGCCGTTCAGCAGCTTTTCCATCTGCTCGCGCCCGATTTCCTGCTGCAGGATGACCTTGCCCGAGCGGAAATCGCACGTCTTCGGATTCGCGACGGAGTTCTCGCAGACATAGCTCATGCCGTGCTCGAACACGCGCGACTGGCACTTCGGACACGCGCCGACCGGCGTCTGCTCGGAGAAGTCGGGCGGCTCGCCATCTTCGCCGCCGGTGTCCTGGCCGAAGTCGAATTCGAGCTTGAAGTTCTTGATTTCGTCGTCGAAGGAGAGCTTCAGGATGGCCGAGAACGGACGTCCCATCTTGCTGCGGAAACCCGACAGCGGGCCGATGGTTTTTTCGCGCAGCAGTTCTTCCACTTCCGGAATTTCGAATTGACGTCCGCCCGGAATCTTCGAGATCGAAAACTCGCACTTCGTACACGCGAACCGGCGATAGTTCTCCTTCACCTGTGCGCCGCAATTCGGGCACGGCGTTTCGAGCGTCGCGTAATCGCCGGGGATGGTGTCGGAGTCGTACTCTTTCGCGCGCTTCACGATGGTCTGCGTCATGCGCGCGATTTCCTGCATGAACGCATCGCGATGCAGGTTGCCGCGCTCCATCTGCGACAGCTTGTGTTCCCACTGGCCGGTCAGTTCCGGCGCGGTCAGTTCCTCGACGCCCAGGCCGCGCAGCAGCGTCATCAACTGGAACGCCTTGGCCGTCGGGATCAGTTCGCGGCCCTCGCGGACCATGTACTTCTCGCCGAGCAACCCTTCGATGATCGCGGCGCGCGTCGCCGGCGTGCCGAGACCTTTCGCGGCCATCGCGTCGCGCAGTTCTTCGTCTTCGACGAGCTTGCCCGCACCTTCCATCGCCGAGAGCAGCGACGCTTCGTTGTAGCGCGCGGGCGGCTTGGTCACGAGCGCCTGCGCGGCGACCTTGTCGACGTCGACCTTTTCGCCCTTCTGCACCGGCACGAGGTTGCCGTCTTCGCCCGCAGCCTCGCGGCCATAGACCTGGAGCCAGCCCGGTTCGACCAGCACCTTGCCTTCGGTCTTGAAGTGATGCCCCGCGACTTCGGTGATGCGCGTCGTCACCAGATATTCCGCAGCCGGGAAGAACACCGACAGGAAGCGCTTGACGACGAGGTCATACAGCTTCTGCTCCGGCTCCGACAGCGCCTTCGGCGCCTGCAGCGTCGGGATGATGGCGAAGTGATCGCTGATCTTCGAATTGTCGAAGATGCGCTTGTTCGGCTTGACCCAGCCCTTGTCGAGCACCTGCTTGGCGAACGGCAGGTAGTTGTTGCTCTCTTTCAGCATGGTCAGCGTGTCCTTGACCGTGCCGAGATAGTCTTCCGGCAGCGCACGGGCATCGGTACGCGGGTAGGTCAGGACCTTGTGCTTTTCGTACAGCGCCTGCGCCAGGCCGAGCGTATTCTTCGCCGAGAAGCCAAAGCGGCTGTTCGCTTCGCGCTGCAGGCTCGTCAGGTCGAAGAGCAGCGGCGACATTTGCGTGGACGGCTTCGATTCCTCGGTGACGATGCCGGACTTGCCCCGACACGCCGCCACCACCGATTCCGCCGCCGCGAGACTCCAGAGGCGCGAGTCGCGCTGCTCCGGATCGTTCTCGACGCGCTTGAATTTCGGGTCGTACCAGCGGCCCTCGTAGATGCCCTTCGCGGCCACGAACTCGGCGCGCACTTCCCAATAGTCGCGCGGCACGAAGCGGCGAATCTTTTCTTCCCGTTCGACAACGATCGACAACGTTGGCGTCTGAACGCGGCCAACGGTCGTCAGGAAGAAACCGCCGCCCTTGCTGTTGAACGCGGTCATCGCACGCGTGCCGTTGATGCCGACGAGCCAGTCAGCTTCAGAACGGCAGCGGGCGGCGTCGGCGAGCGGCTGCATGTCGGCGTCGCTGCGCAGATGCGCGAAGCCTTCGCGGATGGCGGCGGGCGTCATCGACTGGAGCCAGAGGCGCTGAACGGGCTGCTTCGCCTTCGCGTGCTGTGCGATCAGGCGGAAAATCAGCTCGCCCTCACGCCCCGCGTCACATGCGTTGATGAGCCGGTCGATGTCCTTGCGTTTCAGCAGTTTCGTCAAGACCTTCAGCCGCGATTCGCTCTTCGCAATCGGGTTCAGATCGAAATGCGGCGGAATGACGGGCAGGTTCGCGAAGCTCCATTTACCGCGCTTGACGTCGTATTCCTCGGGCGCGGCGATCTCCAGCAGGTGGCCGACCGCGGACGAGAGAACGTACTCGTCGCTCTCGTAGTACTCGTCATGCTTCGTGAAGCCGCCCAGCGCGCGCGCGATGTCGTTCGCGACGGAGGGCTTCTCAGCGATGATCAGGGCTTTGGACATGACTCAATATGGTTGTGGTCTGGCAGCGGCCCCGTTTGGACCGCATAACGACCGCTTTATAGCACAGGCTTTGCGCGATGCGCGCCGCGGCTGCGATTAGGACGCGCGCCGAACCGGCGGTTTCCGACCGTTTCGACGCCCGTAATGCCCCGGTTTTGTCTACGCCGTAGCAAGCGCCGGGCGCAGCTTCGGTGCGCCTGCCATGTTGGGCAGCGCGGTCAGGTCGGTGAGCATCCGCTCGACGATCGACACCTGCGGCAGCACCGTGCCAAAGAAGCGCGTCGTGATCGAATCTTCGATCAGGATGGTCGGGAAATTCTCGACATCGAGGTCGTCGAAACGGTCCGCATGATTCTCGATATCGATCCACGCGAAGCAGATGTCCGGATGCGCGGCGGCAAGCCTGTCGAATCCTTCGCGATACTCCCGGCACGTTCCGCACCACTCCGCGCACAGGCATGCCACGAACAGCGTGCCGGGCTCGGCGACGCGCTCGGCGATCTGATCGGCATCGGTGTCGAGATTGAGCGCGGACATGGCGTTTGCAGAATCCTTCGTGGGGCAGGGCGTGACGGGCTAATTTCCCGCGAATGTAGCACGAGGCGACTTCACGAGCGTTCGAGCGGGGCATAGCGGCCGCCAGGCAGCGCGGTCGCCACGCCCGCCAGTTCGAGCTGAAGCAGCGCCGCCTGAATCGCGGCTCCGTGCAGATCGGTCCGCGCAGCGAGAATTTCAAGCGTCGCCGGCGCGTGACCGAGCGCGGCAAGCACGCGTTCGGCGTCGGCGGACGGTTGAGCCTCGGGCAGCCGCGCCGACGCCCACGACGCGCTGGACGGCCCGGGCTGCGGGTTCGCCGTGCGATGGCTTCCGCGTCTGCGCGCTGACGGGAAACCGAACTCTTCGAGCACGTCTTCGGGCGACTCGACGAGCTTCGCCCCTTGCTTGATGAGGCGATGGCATCCCTGCGACAGAGGCGCGTGAATCGACCCTGGAATCGCAAAGACGTCCCGCCCCATTTCGTTGGCCAGCCGCGCGGTGATCAGCGATCCGGAGCGCATCGCCGCTTCCACGATCAGCACGCCGCCCGACAACCCAGCGATCAGCCGGTTGCGCTGCGGAAAGTTCGCGGACCGCGCAGGCGTGCCGAGCGGCCATTCCGACACGATCGCGCCGTCGCGGGCAATCTCATGCGCGAGCGTATGGTTCTGCGCCGGATAGACGAGATCCGCGCCCGTGCCGATGACGGCGATCGTTCCCCCGCGACCGTCGAGCGCCCCGCGATGCGCGGCGGCGTCGATGCCGAGCGCCATCCCCGACACGACCGCCAGCCCCGCGTCCGACAGCGACCGCGCAAAGCGGCGCGCGTCCTCCGCGCCTTGCGGCGAAGCGTGCCGGCTGCCGACGATCGCCACGGCGCGCGCCTGGAGCACCTCGGGCCGGCCTATCGCGTAGAGCAGCGGCGGCGGATCGGGCATGGTCAGCAGGGCTTGCGGATAGTCCGTGTCTGCGAGCGTGAGTATCCGGTTGCCGGGCTCGGACGACCAATCGCGCACTCGTTCAATATAGTCATCGAAAGAGACGCCTTCGATATCGCCGGGCGGCGCGACGACGGCTTTCGCCGCGTTTTCGTCGGCGACCTGTGCGATCGAGGCGAAACTCTCAGACAGCACTTCCAGCGGCCCGCCGAACGCGCCGAGCAGCGTGCGCAACGCCAGCGGACGGAGGCCCCTCGCATGCGCGAGGCGCAACCACGCGCGCAGTTCTTCTCCCCCGGCATCGGACGGCGGCGCGGCGGTTTCGGGAGCTGCGGTATCGGTCGGCAGGGTAGCGGTCGTCATGTTAAGATTTTTGATCCCGTACATATTAAGAATCGTCGCCCGGCCGCGCTTGCAGTCCGTAGCGACGCTGTCTGGCCGCTTGCCGGCGGCGTTGAATCCCGTGGATTCGCCCGCATATCTTCGGCATGCCGCCACCCATCCGCAACCTGGCCGAATGGCCGACTTCACACGCGTCGCGGCGCGCGTAGACAATCCGAATCATGGCTCTGCTCAACATACTCAACTACCCGGACAAGCGGCTGAACAAGGTGGCGAAGCCTGTCGCCGTGGTGGACGACCGCATCCGAAAGCTCGTCGCGGACATGGCCGAGACCATGTATGCCGCGCCCGGCGTTGGCCTCGCGGCGACGCAAGTGGACGTGCACGAGCGCGTGATCGTCATCGACGTGTCGGACACGCACGACCAGCTGATGGTGTTCATCAACCCGGAAATCGTCTGGGCTAGCGAAGTCAAGAAGGAGTGGGAAGAGGGCTGCCTGTCGGTGCCGGGCATCTACGATTTCGTCGAGCGTCCCGACAAGGTTCGCGTCAAGGCGCTGAACGAAAAGGGCGAGACCTTCGAACTGGATTGCGACGATCTGCTCGCGGTCTGCATCCAGCACGAGATGGATCATCTGGCGGGGCACGTGTTCGTCGAATATCTGTCGTCGCTCAAGCAGACGCGCATTCGCGGCAAGATGAAGAAGCTGGAAAAGGCGCTCTGAGGCGCACCGGAATCACGTTTTCTGCAGGCACGCCTGAAGGTAGCTTTCATCGATGACTCAATCGCTGCGCGTCGTTTTCGCCGGCACGCCTGAATTCGCCGCCGCCGCGCTCGCCGCCATTCATGCGGCCGGCTTTCAGGTTCCGCTCGTCCTGACCCAGCCGGACCGGCCCGCCGGACGCGGCATGAAGCTGACCGCGAGCCCGGTCAAACGCTTCGCGCTCGAACACGGATTGGCGGTCGCACAGCCGACATCGCTGCGGCGCGCGGGCAAGTATCCGCAGGAAGCGGCCGACGCCATCGACCTGCTGCGCGCCACGCCGCACGATGTCATGGTCGTGGCCGCTTACGGGCTGATTCTTCCGCAGGAAGTGCTCGACATTCCCCCGCGCGGCGCGATCAACATCCACGCTTCGTTGCTGCCGCGCTGGCGCGGAGCCGCGCCGATTCACCGCGCAATCGAAGCTGGCGACACGGAAACCGGCATTACGCTGATGCAGATGGACGCCGGCCTCGACACCGGCGCGATGATCCGCGAAGCGCGCACCAACATCGATCCCGACGACACCACCGCCACGCTGCACGACAGGCTCGCGCAAATGGGCGCGAACCTGATCGTCGCGGCATTGCGCGACCTGGAACGCGACGGCTCGCTTCCGTCGGTACCCCAGCCCGACGACGGCACGACGTACGCCGAAAAGATCGCCAAGCACGAAGCGGCGCTCGACTGGCGCCGGCCAGCGGAGGCACTCGTCCGGCAGGTGCGGGCCTTCGATCCGTTCCCGGGTGCGGTTGGCACGCTCGACGATGCCGCCATCAAGATCTGGGCGGCCCAGGCTCTGAGCGGCGTGACGGGCGAGCCGGGCGTGATCGTGGACGTATCGCCGGAAGGGGTCGTCGTCGCGTGCGGCGACGGCGCGCTCAGGCTGACGCAGTTGCAGAAGCCCGGCGGCAAGCGTCTGCCGGTGCGCGAATTCCTCGCCGGCGCGCCTTTGTCGAAAGGACAGCGGTTCACCGTTCACGGCGACAAGCGCGGCTTAGAATAAAGAGATCGATCACAAGCCCGTCTGGAGGCTTCTCATGCTTGGCATCACCGGTTTCGCGTTCTTTCTCGTCGCCGTCTTCCTGCTCAACGTCACGCCGGGACCGGATACCGCTTACATCGTCGGGCGCAGCGTCGCGCAGGGCCGGGGCGCGGGCATCGTCTCCGCGCTCGGCATCTCGGCGGGCTGCATCGTGCATACGCTCGCTTGCGCGTTCGGGCTGACGGCGATTCTCGCGGCATCCGCGACGGCGTTCACCGTCGTCAAGATCGCGGGCGCGATTTATCTAATCTATCTGGGCGTGCGGCTCATCTTCGCGAAACACGAGCGACGTCTCGAATGCCCAGGCCAGCGCGAAGTCCGCGCCGAAGTCGCTTCGGCAACTTTTCACGCAGGGCTTCGTCACCAACGTGCTGAATCCGAAGGTGGTGCTGTTCTTCGTCTCCTTCTTCCCGCAGTTCGTCGCCGCCGACAGCCAGCACAAGACGCTCGCGTTTCTCACGCTCGGCCTCGTGTTCATCGCGATGAGCACGGTCTGGAACAGCTTCGTCGCGTGGATCGCGGGCAGCGTCACCGAGCGGTTCTCCGGTAAGCCGGGCGTGAAGAGGTGGCTGGATCGCGGCGTCGGCGGTGCGTTCGTCGGCCTCGGAATCAAACTGGCGACATCGCACAGATAGTTGAATTATTTGCGTATGACCCTATCTAACATTTTGCTTACAATGGCTGGCCCCGTCGTCTAACCGGGCCCACCGCGCAAATTGCGCCTCGTATTAGGGAGAAGGAGTTCCGCATATGTTCAACTGGGTCAAAACCGCGATGCTGATGGCAGCGATCACGGCCCTTTTCGTCGTGATCGGCGGCATGATCGGCGGATCGAAGGGCATGATGATCGCGCTGCTCATCGCGCTAGGCATGAATTTTTTCTCGTACTGGTTCTCGGACAAGATGGTTCTGCGCATGTACAACGCGCAGGAAGTCGACGAAACCACTGCGCCGCAGTTTTACCGCATGGTGCGCGAGCTCGCCACGCGCGCTCAATTGCCGATGCCGCGCGTCTATCTGATCAACGAAGACGCGCCGAACGCGTTCGCCACGGGCCGCAATCCCGAGCACGCGGCGGTGGCGGCGACCACCGGCATCCTGCGCGTGCTGTCCGAGCGTGAATTGCGCGGCGTGATGGCGCACGAACTGGCGCACGTGAAGCATCGCGACATTCTCATCTCGACGATTTCGGCGACGATGGCCGGCGCAATCTCCGCGCTCGCCAACTTCGCGATGTTCTTCGGCGGACGCGATGACGAAGGCCGTCCTTCGAACCCGATCGCGAGCATCGCGGTGGCGATTCTCGCGCCGATCGCCGGTGCGTTGATCCAGATGGCGATTTCCCGCGCCCGCGAATTCGAAGCGGACCGCGGCGGCGCGCAGATTTCGGGCGATCCGCAGGCGCTCGCGAGCGCGCTGGAAAAGATCCACGCGTATGCGTCGGGGGTGCCGTTCCCGGCGGCCGAAGCGCATCCGGCCACGGCGCAAATGATGATCATGAATCCGCTGTCGGGCGGAAGCATCGCGAACTGGTTCTCGACGCACCCGGCGACCGAAGAGCGCGTCGCGCGGTTGATGGAGATGGCGCGCACCGGCCGGATGTAATCCACCGAGCGGCGGTTCGAAAGGCCGTCCCGAGTGATCGGGGCGGCTTTTTTTGTCTGGCGTCCATCCGTGATGCCCGTCCCCGTTGCCCGCACGACCGGAGCCCGTTTCCTCGCACGTTACAATCCTCGTTTGCGCAAGCCTAACCCACCCTACATGACCGACAAGCCTTCCCGGCGGCACGACGCCGCGCCTCAGCCGCCGCGCGGGCCGTCCCGCATGAGTGCGCCGCAGCTCGCGCCCGATTCGCTCGCGTTCGCGCTCGATTGCGCGGCGCATGCCGTCGGCGCGGTGCGCGCGGGGTCGGCTCTGCCCGCCGCGATCCAGACGGTCGTCGCGTCAGGCAAGCATCCGGGGGCGCGCGGCGCGATTCAGGACATCGCGTATCGCACGATGCGCCGCCTGGCGCTGGCCGATGCGCTGCTGCACAAGCTCGTCCGCAAAGCGCCGCCGCCGCACGTCGGCAACGTTCTGACGTGCGCGTTCGCGCTGCTCACCGACGACCAGGCGCACGCCGCGTACGCGCCGTTCACCGTCGTCGATCAGGCCGTGAGCGCAATCGCCGCGCGTCGCGAATTCGCGTTCGCGAAGGGACTCGTGAACGCGGTGCTGCGCAACTTCCTGCGCGAACGCGACGCGCTCATCGACGAGGCGATCAAGAGCCCCGTCGCGCGGTGGAACTATCCGCAATGGTGGATCGACGCTGTCCGGCGCGCCGAGCCGCAAGCGTGGGAGCACATTCTGGAAGCGGGCAACGCGCAAGGTCCGCTTACGCTGCGCGTGAACGCGCGGCACACGACTATCGAGGCTTACCTCGATCGCCTGAAGTCCGAGCACATCGATGCGCAAGCGGCCGGCCTGCACGCGGTGCGCCTGAAAACGCCGATGCCCGTCGATCGCATTCCCGGCTTCGCGCAAGGCGAAGTGTCGGTGCAGGACGCGGGTGCGCAACTCGCGGCCCAATGGCTCGACGCCCGTGACGGCATGCGCGTGCTCGATGCGTGCGCCGCGCCCGGCGGCAAGACCGGACACATCCTCGAACTTGCGCAAGTCGATCTCGTCGCGCTCGAAAGCGACGCCGACCGCGCGAGCCGCATCGGACAGAATCTCGAGCGCCTGAAGCTCTCGGCAGACGTTCGCGTCGGCGATGCCGGCGACCCTTCGCCCTGGTTCGACGGCGCGCCCTTCGATCGCATTCTCGCGGACGTGCCGTGCTCGGCGTCGGGCATCGTGCGGCGTCATCCGGACATTCGCTGGCTGCGCAGGCCATCGGATATCCCGGCGCTCGTCGACGAACAAAGACGTATTCTCTCGGCGCTGTGGCCGCTCGTCGCAAAGGGCGGCGAACTGCTTTACGTGACGTGCTCGATCTTCCCAGAGGAGGGCGAAGAGCAGGCCCGCTGGTTTGAAGCGACCCATGAAGATGCGGTACGATTGGACGCGCCGGGGCAACTGCTGCCGACGGCGGCGCGCGCGAGCGCGAGTGCGGTGCAAGCGTCACCGGACGAAACATCCATCGAACGCCACGGTCCGGGCGATGCAGAGGGCGGAAGCACGCCATCGAACCGGAACGCGGACGTCATCGCGGACCACGACGGATTCTTCTACGCGCGCTTTCAGAAACGGTGACGATAAAACGCATTCTTCCGCTTCGGCTCGCGGCCGTCATCTGGACTGCGCTGGCGCTCTGGCTGAGCTTCGCCGCAGTGCAACCCGCGCTCGCCGAAACGATCTCCGTGCAGCGCGCGTCGTTGCAGGCGGACAATACCGGCTGGAGTCTCGATGCGCATTTCGACTTCGATCTCAACAGCAGTCTCGAAGAAGCCGTGAATCGCAGCGTGCCGCTCTACTTCACCATCGACTTCGCGCTGTCGCGGCCGCGCTGGTACTGGTTCGACGAAGAGCCGGTCAACGTGTCGCAAAGCATCCGCCTGTCGTATCAACCGCTGACGAACGAATACCGCGTGTCGACGGGCGGCCTGCAGTTGCGCTTTGCATCGCTCAACGAAGCGTTGGCGGTCATCAAGCATGTCGCGTCGTGGCATGTAATCGACCGCAATCAGGTGCATAGCGGAGAAACGTATAACGCATCGGTGCGGATGCAGCTCGACATCGCGCTGATGCCCAAGCCGTTCCAGATCGACGCGGTCAATAACCGCGACTGGAACCTTTCCTCGGACTGGAAGCGATTCACTTTTACGGCGGCGGAACGTGCGAAATAGATTTCGACGCGGCCGCACGGACATGAAGAGTCTTGTCGTTCGGCTGCTAGTTTCGACAGTTGCGCTCACGGCGGTTCTGCTGCTCGTGATGCTCGCGCTCGCGAGCGCGAATACGGAGTTCTTCGACCGCTACTACGGCTGGCTGTATGCCGCGAACGTGGTGGTAGCCTGCGTGTTCATGCTGATCGTCATCGGCCTCACGCTGATCATCGTGTCGCGCGTGAGGCAGGGGCGCTTCGGCACGCGGCTGCTCGCCAAGCTCGCGCTGATCTTCGCGCTCGTCGGCGTGCTGCCGGGCGCGATCATCTACGTCGTGTCGTATCAGTTCGTGTCGCGAAGCATCGAATCCTGGTTCGATGTGAACGTCGAGACCGCGCTCACGTCCGGCCTGACGCTCGGGCGCGGCATGCTCGAAACTTCGCTCGCCGATTTCAAGAACCGCGGCCGTCAGATGAGCGATCAGCTGGCAAGCGCCGATCCGTCGAGCCTCACACTCTCGCTTCTGCGTCTGCGCGATCAATACGGCGTGCAGGATGCCGTCGTGTTCGAGCGTCCGCGCGATCAATACAATCGCGAGGACCTCAACGCGGGCGGCGGGTCGCTGCGCGTGCCCGGCTTGCGGACCATCGCGCAGGCTTCGGGCAACATCTATGCGCTGCTGCCGACGAACGAACCCAACGGCGCAATGCTGAAGGCGGCGCAGGATCGTCCGTTCGGCGCGATAGAAGGCGAGATAGACGGCGATCCGTCATCGAACGGGCCGAAGGGCGCGCTTCGTCTGCGCGTCATCACCAAGATTCCCGACCCGACGACGACTACGGAATTCCAGCACGTCGATCGCTTCCTGCAGATCGAACAGCCCGTGAGCCAGGAGCTCGCGCGCAATGCGGATGCGGTTCAGCGCGCGTATCGCGAGTACCAGGAGAAGCGGCTCGGGCGCACCGGCTTGCGGAAGATGTATATCGGCACGCTGACGCTCGCGCTCTTCCTGGCGACGTTCATCGCGATGATGCTCGCGCTCGCGCTCGGCAATCAGCTTGCGCGGCCGTTGTTCCTGCTCGCGCAGGGCACGAAGGAAGTGGCCGAAGGCGATTACACGCCTAAACGCGAGATCAATTCGCGCGACGAGCTAGGCTTTCTCACGCAGTCTTTCAACGCAATGACGCGCCAGCTATCCGAAGCGCGGGCGGCGGTCGAGAACAACCGCATCGCGCTGGAACATTCGAAGGCGTATCTCGAAAGCATTCTCGCGAACCTGACGGCGGGCGTCTTCGTGTTCGACCGGCAATTCCGGCTGACGACGGCCAATCGCGGCGCGGCGCGCATCTTCCGCCAGCCGTTCGGCGCGCTCATCAATCAGCCGCTCGACAGCATCGACGTACTCGCCGATTTCGGCGCGATGGTGAAGAAAGCATTCGCCGAGCGCGACGCGGCGGCGGTCGGCAGCGGTCATCCGGCGGGGGATCGCGGGCACTGGCAGCAGCAGGTCGCGGTGACGGTGCCGGGCGAGAACGATCCGCTGACTTTGCTCGTGCGCGGCACGCAATTGCTGGTGAGCACCGAAAGCGATACTGAAGACGCCGAAACGACCGGCTATGTCGTCGTGTTCGACGATATCTCGGACGTCATCTCCGCGCAGCGTTCTGTCGCATGGGGCGAAGTGGCGCGGCGTCTCGCGCACGAGATCAAGAATCCGCTCACGCCCATTCAGCTTTCCGCCGAGCGCCTGCAGATGAAGCTCGCGGACAAGCTCGCGCCGCAGGACGCGGACGTGCTCAAGCGCGCATCGACGACCATCGTCAATCAGGTTCAGGCGATGAAGCGCATGGTCGACGACTTCCGCGAGTACGCGCGCACGCCGCCGGCGGTGCTCGCGACCTTGCAGTTGAACGATCTGGTCGGCGAAGTGCTGACGCTATACGGCATCGAGGAAGGCAAGAGCCCGATCAAGGTCGATCTCGCGAAACTGCCGGTCATACGCGGCGACGCGACGCAGATTCGGCAGGTCATCCATAACCTGCTGCAGAACGCGCAGGACGCCGTCGCTGAAGTACCCGAGCCGCGCGTGCTGCTTGAAACGAGGACAGTAGAATATGGCGAACCGGATGCGTCGGGGCATGCGCGCGTTGCGGTTCGGCTCACGGTATCCGATAACGGCGCGGGCTTTCCGGCGCGCATTCTGTCGCGCGCTTTCGAGCCTTACGTGACGACGAAGGCGAAGGGCACGGGTCTGGGACTTGCAACGGTGAAGAAGATCGTCGACGAGCACGGCGCGCGCATCGACATTCGAAACCGGTCCAGGACGGGCGACGTCGTGGAAGGCGCGCAAGTCTCGATTCTGTTCCTTCAACTCGCGGACGAAACCGCCGCCGATGGTGCGACGCCTTCCTCCGCGACCGCCGCGAAACACGGAACGACAAAAGCAACAGTGCAGACAAGGGCAGCTTAAATGGCAACCATCCTGGTGGTAGACGATGAAATGGGGATCCGGGAACTGCTCTCCGAGATCCTGAGCGACGAGGGCCACGTGGTGGACGTGGCGGAGAACGCGCAGCACGCGCGCGAGTACCGCCTGCAGCAGACGCCCGACCTCGTCCTGCTCGACATCTGGATGCCCGACACCGACGGCGTCACGCTTCTGAAGGAGTGGGCCGCGCAGGGCAAGCTCACGATGCCGGTCATCATGATGTCGGGTCACGCGACCATCGACACGGCGGTCGAGGCGACGAAGATCGGCGCGCTCAACTTTCTGGAAAAACCCATTGCGCTGCAGAAGCTGCTGAAGGCGGTCGAGCAAGGGCTGGCGCATGGCACGGCCGCGCCGGCCGCCGCCGCTGCGCTGAAGCCGGCGATGAATGCGGGCGTGTCGAACGTGCCGATCGCGGCTGCGTTGCCGAGCGCTTCCGCGCTGAACGCGTCGTCCGGCGATGCCGGCGCGGGCGGCGCGGCGCCGGGGCACGCGGGGCAGACGGCATCGATCTCGTTCGACATCCCGCTGCGCGATGCGCGCGATGCGTTCGAGCGCGCGTACTTCGAATATCACCTTGCGCGCGAGAACGGCAGCATGACGCGCGTCGCGGAAAAGACGGGGCTGGAGCGCACGCATTTGTATCGCAAGCTCAAGCAGCTGGGCGTCGATCTCGGAAAGAACAAGAACGAGGTTTGAGCCGCGCTAGCAAGCCGATTCCAATGAGATAAACAAAATCTTGGGAAAAGGGCTTGAGCATCACGCGGCGCTTTGCTATAGTTTCACCTCTTCGTTGGCCCGGTAGCTCAGTTGGTAGAGCAGCGGATTGAAAATCCGCGTGTCGATGGTTCGATTCCGTCCCAGGCCACCAGAATGCAAGAAGCCCGAGAGTTCATCGCTCTCGGGCTTTTTCATTTGCAGGTGCCTAAATTTAGCTGGCTGGCTGGCCGGTCGCGAGTGCATTGGCATCACGCGTCCGCAGCTCGGCGAACAATGTGCCGCCATGCTAAAATTCGCGCCGAATTAAGGACTTGCCTCGTCCTCGGACCGCAAGTCCTTTTCTTTTCGATGCTCCGAATGGCGCTCGAACGCCGCGCGAACGGGCGGCGAATCTTCCGCCGATCCGCTTATCGGAGTCATAAAGGGCGCGCGCGCTCGACAGAAGCCCGCCGGCCTATACTGGATTCTCACATTGCGGATGCCGGCCGTGCCGCCCGCGCGACGCGCCAGGCTCATCTCATACACGGAGTTTTCACGGTGACTCGGATAGACGCGAAGGACAGCGCCCTCGTGCTGTTTTCCGGTGGCCAGGATTCGGCCACGTGCCTCGCTTGGGCGCTCGAACGCTATCGGACCGTCGAGACGCTCGGCTTCGATTACGGCCAGCGGCATCGCGTCGAACTGGAGTGCCGCAGCGGATTCCGCGAAGAGGTCGTGAGCAAGTTTCCGCATTGGGCCGGCCGTCTGGGCGAGGACCACATGATCGACTTGTCCGTGCTCGGCGCGATCAGCGATACCGCGATGACCCGCGAGATCGAGATTCAGTCGACTGCGAACGGCTTGCCGAATACCTTCGTGCCGGGGCGCAATCTGCTGTTCGTGACGATCGCGGCTGCGGTCGCATATCGGCGCGGGCTGAAGGTGCTCGTCGGCGGCATGTGCGAGACGGATTTTTCCGGCTATCCCGATTGCCGCGACGACACCATGAAAGCGCTGCAAGTCGCGCTGAACCTCGGCATGGAAACGCGCTATGCGCTCGAAACGCCGCTCATGTGGCTCGATAAAGCCGATACATGGCGTCTCGCGGAAACGCTGGGCGGCGCGACGCTCGTCGAACTGATCCGCGTCGAAACGCATACCTGCTATGTCGGCGAGCGCGCCGAACTGCACGAATGGGGCTACGGCTGCGGCCAGTGCCCGGCATGCAAACTGCGCAAGCGTGGATACGAGGCGTATCGTGCGGGCGAGCAAGTCACCACCGAACCGGTTTAAGCAGTCATGACGTACGCAGTAAAGGAAATCTTCTACACGCTGCAGGGCGAAGGCGCCAATGCCGGACGCCCCGCTGTGTTCTGCCGCTTCGCCGGCTGCAACCTGTGGTCGGGACGCGAGGAAGACCGCGCGGATGCGGTCTGCCGCTTCTGCGATACGGATTTCGTCGGCACCGATGGCGAGAACGGCGGCAAATACCGGACGCCGGCGGAACTCGTCGCGATGATCGCATCGCTTTGGCCCGAAGGTCAGGCGCACAAGTTCGTCGTCTGCACGGGCGGCGAGCCGATGCTGCAAATCGACCAGCCATTCGTGGACGCGCTGCACGAAGCCGGCTTCGAAATGGCGATCGAAACGAACGGTTCGATGCCGGTGCTCGACAGCATCGACTGGATTTGCGTGAGCCCGAAGGCGGACGCGCCGCTCGTCGTCACGAAGGGCAACGAGTTGAAAGTGGTGGTGCCGCAGGACAACCAGCGCCTTGCCGAGTACGAAAAGCTCGACTTCGAGTATTTCCTCGTGCAGCCGATGGACGGCCCGTCCCGCGACATCAACACGAAGCTCGCGGTCGACTGGTGCAAGCGGCATCCGAAATGGCGCCTGTCGATGCAGACGCACAAATATCTGAATATCCCCTGATAGACGATCGAGCCGACGTGCAGACGATTACCCGAAAACTCGAATTCGATGCGGGCCACCGCATCCCCGACCACCGCAGCCAGTGCCGCAACCTCCATGGGCATCGTTACGTGCTCGAGATCACGTTGCAAGGCGACCTCGTCGATGTCGAAGGCGCGCCCGATCGCGGCATGGTGATGGACTTCGCCGACGTGAAGTCGCTGGCGATGGAGCACCTCGTCAACAAGTGGGATCACGCGTTCATCGTCTATGAAGGCGACGCGAAAGTGCGCGAATTCCTGCAGTCTCTGGCGGATCACAAGACCGTTGTCTTCGACCGCATTCCCACCGTCGAAAACATGGCGGCCGTGGCGTTCCGCATTCTGGCCGATGTGTACGACGCGCATTACGGCGTCAATCTGAAGCTCAAGCGCCTGCGCCTCTACGAGACGCCTAATTGCTGGGCCGACGTCGAACGCGAGTAAGCACGCGAACACGGTATGATCGCGCGGTGAGTCGCCCACGCAGGCGACCGCATCCTCCTGCATCCGGCCCACGCCGGTCGACAATAAATGGAGCGCGAGCATGCCGTCATCCTTCCAGTCGTTCCTCGCATCGCGCGCACGCGCCTCACACGGAGCCGCGCGATGAGCACCTTCACCAATCCCCTCAAGCAGCGCCTCGGCGAACCCGGTCCGCTGTTCGGCCTGTGGCTGTCGCTTTGCAGCGCCGATGCCGCCGAAGCGCTCGCGCACGCGGGCTTCGACTGGCTGTGCATCGACATGGAGCATTCGCCGAACGATAGCCGCGATGTCGTCGAGCAGCTTCGCGCGATCGCGGCGGCGCATCTGCCGACGGAGCCGATCGTGCGCGTGCCGTTCGCCGAAGGCTGGCTCGTCAAGCGCGTGCTCGATGCAGGCGCGCGCACGCTGATGTTCCCGAACGTGCAATCGGCCGACGATGCCGCGCGCGTTGTGCGGCTCACGCAATATCCGACCGAGGCGCAGCTCGACGGTCTGCGCGGCGTCGCGGGCGCGGTGCGCGCGGCGGCATACGGTATGCGGCGCGACTACGTGGCCGGCGCGAACGCGCAAGTGGCGACGATTGTGCAGATCGAATCGGTGGCGGCGCTCGAAGCCGTCGATGAGATTGCCGCGACGCCGGGCGTCGATTGCCTGTTCATCGGCCCGGCGGATCTGGCCGCGAGTCTCGGCCATCTCGGCGACGCGAAGCATCCGGACGTGCACGCGGCCATCGAACGAATCGCGGATGCGGCGAAACGCGCCGGTATCGCCAGCGGCATTTTCGCGCTCGATGTGGCGAGCGCGCGGCAATACGCGCAGGCGGGCATCAAGCTCGTGTCGATCGCAGCGGATGTCATGTGGCTGCTGAAGGCGACACGGCAGGCGTTGCAGGAGGCAAGAGCATGAAGCGCGCATGGCGTGGCGGCGTGGCGGCGGCATCGGCGGCGCTGTGTCTGGTATGCGGCGGCGCGCACGCGCAGGGCGCGCCGAAGGCGACGGACCTCGCAACGCAGAACGCTGTCGCGGACTACAACGCGGGGAATTTCGTCGCCGCGCGCTCGGAGTTTCGTCGCGCGGCGGAGAAGGGCAGCCGCCTCGCGGAATTCAATTACGCGATGATGCTGCTCAATGGGGAAGGCGGCCCCGCCGATGTCGACGAAGGCAAGAAGTGGCTGCGTCGCGCGGCGGACGCCAACATGACGCACGCGCAATACGTCTACGGCAAGATGTACGACGACGGCGAGTTCGTCGAGAAGGATCCGGCTGAGGCGCACCGATGGTTCCTCCGCGCCGCGAGCCAGGGACACGTGCAGGCGGAACTCGCGCTGGCGAATCAGTTTCTCGATGGACGCGGCACCGCACGAGATAACACGCAGGCGTTCGCCTGGTACAAGAAAGCCGCGCAGGGCGGCGACATGACGGCGCAGTACGTCGCGGGCTCGTTCTACGAGCGCGGCGGCGACGGCGTCGAACGCAATCTCAATGTCGCGCGTGCGTACTACGCGGCGGCGGCCGCTCAGGGCGATCCGGCGGCCAAGCTGAAGTATCAGCAACTGAGCGCGGAGCTGGAGCGGCAGAAGCCGCAGTAAGCGGCTTTCGAGCGGCTCGGATCAGCTCTGCATCAAGCGCTTCTGTCGCGCGACACTCATGATGAGCCCAACTGCAACGCCGAGCGTGGTCAGCGCGGTGCCGCCATAACTCATGAACGGCAGCGGCACACCGACGACCGGCAAAATCCCGCTCACCATGCCGATATTGACGAACGCGTACGTGAAGAATGCGAGCGTGAGCGATCCGGCCAATAATCGACCGAAAAAGGTTGCGCCGTTCGCCGCGATGAACAGGCCGCGTGCAATCAGCGCCATATAGAGAAAGAGCAGCACGAGCCCGCCCGCAAGCCCAAACTCCTCCGAGAACACGGCGAAGATAAAGTCCGTATGCTTTTCGGGAATGAATTCGAGGTGCGCTTGCGTGCCCTTCAGCCAGCCCTTGCCGAGCGTGCCGCCGGACCCGATGGCGATCACCGCCTGAATCGTGTGGAAGCCTTTGCCGAGCGGATCGGACGTCGGATCGAGCAGCGTGCAGACGCGATGCTTCTGATAATCGTGCAGCATCGGCCAGTTGACTTCCGGCTGGCAGATGCGGTCCTGAAACACCGCGATGCTCGCCACCACGATCACCGCCGCCGCGAGCACCGGCACGATCAGCTTGAAACTCAGCCCCGCGAAGTAAATGACGAACACGCCCGCCGCGAACACGAGCACCGCGGTGCCGAGGTCCGGCTGCTTCGCGATGAGGGCGACGGGCAGCATCAGAATCACAAAGCCGACGATGTAGTCCCACCAGCGAATGTTGCCCTCGCGCCGCTGGTAGTACCACGCGAGCATCAGCGGCATTGCGATTTTCATGATCTCGGAAGGCTGAATCACGACGCCGACGTTGAGCCAGCGTTTCGCGCCCTTGCGCGTCAGCCCGAACGCTGCGACGGCCACCAGCAGCGCCACGCCGACGGTGTAAAGCGGCACGGCGAAGCGCATCAGCGTGGGCGGCGGGATATTCGCGAGCACCCACATCAGGCCGAACGTCAGCATGATGTTGCGCAGCTGGTCTTCCACGCGTCCCGGCATGTCGAGACTCGCGCTGTACAGCGTGACGATACCGACGCATAGCAGCAGAAAAACGATCAGCGCAAGCGGACGATCGAAGCCCGCGAACGTGCGCTTCGCACGCTCGATCCACGCGTGCTTGTCGAATTGCATATGCAGTTGCATGCCGATTTCCTTTATTCGTCGATGCCGCCGGTCGGCACGAAAGTGCGCACGCCGTCGTTTCCGGGACTGCGCGCCATCGTCGGTGCGGGGTCGGCCGGTGCGTTCTTCTGTCCGCGCTTGCGAGCGGGCGCAGGCGTCGCCGACGACGCAGGCAGCGCAGCCGATGGCGCCGACGCCGCTTTGGGCTTCGCGGCGGACGGCGAAGACGCCGCAATCGCCGGAGCGGAAGCCGCCTTGGCGACGGCTGGATTAGACGCCGCCGAAGGCGAAAACGCCGGCGACTGGTTCGCGACTGATGCCGGCAACGCGGCCGCAGCCGGCGGTTGCGTGCCGCCGATCACGGGCAGTCCCGCATCTTCCGTCGCGGACGCGGCGGCGGCCACGGCGGCCGCTTCGGCGCCTGGCTTCATTCGGTCGATCAAATAATAGTCAAGCACCTTGCGCGCGATCGGGCCGGCCGATTCCGCGCCCCAGCCGCCGTTTTCGACGATCAGCGCGAGCGCGATCTTCGGCTGCTCGGCGGGTGCAAACGCGATGAACAGCGCGTGGTCGCGCAGGTGTTCGGCGGTCGCGTGGCCCCTGTAGTTCGCCCCTTGCAGAGAGTAAACCTGCGCAGTGCCGGTCTTGCCCGCCGCCAGATAAGGCGCGCCGGCGAACACCTTGGCCGCGGTGCCGTTGGTGATCACGCCTTCCATCGCGCGCTTGATGAAATCGACGTCTTGCTGGCGCACCGGAATCTTGTCGCTCGGATCGCGCACTACCGTCCGCTCCGCCTTGGTCAGGGGATTTTCGATATCGCGCACCAGGTGCGGTTTCATCACGATGCCGTTGTTTGCGAGCGTCGACGTGGCGTGCGCGAGTTGCAGGATCGTGAACGAGTTATAGCCCTGACCGATGCCGAGGCTGATCGTTTCGCCTTCGTACCAGCGCTGCTGCTCCGGCTTCTTGTACGCCTTGCGCTTCCATTCCGTCGACGGCAGGATGCCGCGCGCCTCGCCCGCGATATCGATGCCGGTAATCTGCCCGAAGCCCCACGGTTTCATGAAGCCGGCCATTGCGTTCACGCCGAGATCGCGCGCCAGCATGTAGAAGTACGTGTCGTTCGACACGACGATCGCGCGGTTCATGTCGACCCAGCCCTGGCCCGAACGCACGTCGTTGCGGAACGTGTGCCCGCCGAACGTGAAGTAGCCTGGATCCTGGAATCCCCAGCCCGGCGTGCGCTTGTGGAGGGTGAGCGCCGCGAGCGCCATGAACGGCTTATAGGTGGAGCCCGGCGGATACGTGCCGTGCAACGGACGGTTCAACAGCGGATGATCCGGCGAATTGTTGAGCGCGTCCCACGTCTGCTGGTCGATGCCATCGACGAAGGAATTCGGATCGAAGCTCGGCGCGGAGACGAACGCGAGGACGTCGCCGGTCGATGGCTCGATCGCGACGAGCGCGCCGCGCTTGCCCGCGAACGCCTGCTCGGCCACCTGCTGCAAACCGATATCGAGCGACAGCACGAGGTTGTTGCCCGGCGTCGCCTGCGTGCGCGACATCGTTCGCACCGGGCGCCCGCCCGCCGTGACTTCCACTTCCTCGAAACCGGTCAGGCCGTGCAGCTCCGTCTCGTAACTTTGCTCGACGCCGATCTTGCCGACGTAATCCGTGCCCTTGTAGTTGTTCGCGTCCAGACGCGGATCGTAGTGATCCGAGGCGGCGTCGTTGGCGTCGCTGGCGTCGTCGATGCGTTCCTGGTCGCGTTGAGAAATGCGGCCGATGTAGCCGATCACGTGCGCCGCCGTCGTCCCGAGCGGATATTGGCGGAACAGGCGCGCGCGAACTTCGACGCCCGGAAAGCGGAAGCGTTGCGCCGTGAAACGGGCGACTTCCTCGTCGGTCAGGCGCGTGCGGATCGGCAGGCTCTCGAAATTCTTCGAGTCTTCGAGCAGCTTCTTGAAACGCCGGCGGTCGCGCGAATCGACGGGAATGACTTGCGAGATATTGTCGATGACTTCATCGAGCGTGCCGTTGATCTTCGACGGCGTGATTTCGAGCGTGTACGCCGAATAGTTCTTCGCAAGCACGATGCCGTTGCGATCGGTGATGATGCCGCGGTTCGGCACGATCGGCGCAACGGAGATGCGGTTTTCGTTCGCCTGCAGCGAATATTTGCTGAAGTGCCAGACTTGCAGATAGAGAAAGCGCAGGCCGATCAGCCCGAAGCAGACGAACACGAATAGCCCCGCCGCCGCGACGCGCAGGCGGAACTTCGACAACTGTTGCTCGGTGTTCTTGATTTCGGTCATGCAGGTTTCGCGAAGTTTTCGCGATGTATCGCGATTCAAGTGTAGTCCGCGCGCGGGCGTTCATGCGCCGCTCGACGCGCGGTGACGCTCAGATGGGGCGCGTGTCGTCGGGATCGGCTGCACGCCGTTGCGGCATCAGCAGCAGGAAACTCGCGATCGGCCAGAGCAGCGCTTCGACGAATCCGTTGATCAGATAGCTCCAGCCGGGAAACGCGGCGCCCGTCATCAGGCGGATCACGAACGGCACGAGATGCGCGCCGACGAGCAGCGGCGCGACGACGAGCATCTGCACGGGCAGCGACATCCACAACACGCGCCGGTGAATGGTGATCGCGCCGTAGGAGAGCAGCGTGTACGCCAGCGCATGCTCGCCGAGGAGGTTCGCGCTGTGAACGTCCATCAGGATGCCGAGCAGAAACGCGATGCCCATTCCGACCTTGCGCGGCTGCTGGACGTTCCAGAACAGCAGCACGAGCGCGACGAAGTCAGGCACGCCGACGAGCCGGCCCCAGGGCACCAGATTCAGCAGGAACGCCGCAGCGAGGCTGAACGTGATGAAGTACGGATTGACCGGCTGAAGGATGTATTGCGGGCGATTCATCGCGCGGCTCCCGATGAAGCGGGCTTCGGCGCGTGCGCCTTTCTGGTGCGTTGTGGCGCCGCAGCACCGGATGCGGGCTTGGGTGCAGCGGGTTTCGCTGCGGGCGATGCAGCCGGCGCCGCAGCGGACGCGCCGCTTGCCGCCGCCGCTGCCGCCGATGAAGCGGCCACCGCCGCCGATGCGCCGCTCGCCCCTGCGGCCGCAGCCGCCTTGGGCGCGGACTTCTTTTTGCCCTTGTTTTCCTTTGCTTCCTTTGCGGCCGCCGCAGCTTCGACTTCCACCGGATTCGGGGGCACGTTCAGGTTGTAGTGCAGAACGAGCAACTCGCGCGCGCCGCGCACCGCGGCGACCGGCACGCATACGACGCGTGCGAATGCCGTATCCGCCTGCTTGTCGACGCGCAGCACCTTGGCGACCGCGAGCCCCGGCGGATAGACGCCGTCGAGTCCGCTCGTCACGAGTTGATCGCCGACTTGCACGTCCGCGCTGATCGGCACGAAACGCAGATCGAGCGTGTCGCCCTTCGGCGTGCCATAGATGACGCTGCGCAAACCCGTGCGCGCAATCTGCACGGGGACGGCCTGGTCCTTGTCGGTGAGAAGCGAGACCTCGGATTGCAGCGGAAAGACGCGCGTGACCTGGCCGATGACGCCTTCTTCATCGACGACCGGAGCGCCGTCCTGAATGCCATGCTGCGAACCCTTGCCGATCACGACCTTCTGCGTGAAAGGATCGCGGGTGTCGTATTGAATTTCGGCGGGCGTGGTTTGCGTCGTCGCGCGGCCCTGCAGGTTCAGGAGCGCTCGCAGATGCGCGTTTTCGATCGTCAATTGCGACGCATCCCCGGCCTTCACGGACAGTTCGAGATTCTTGTCAGCGAGCTTGCGGTTTTCGCTGCGCAGGCTTGCGCTGGTCACGGCGAGATCGGCCGCGCCCATGAAGATGTCCCGTGGCACGAGCGCCGCTCGCTGCAACGGGTAGAGGCCGGCGCCTAACATCCCGCGCACGATCTCGAGCGTACTGAAGCGGGCATCCGACACGAGCAGTGCAATGGCCAGCACCACGAAAAAGATCAGGCGCGCGAGCGCGGAAGGGCCTTGCTTGAACAGTGGCGGCGGACTGTATTCCATGGTCGGCGCCGAGGGCGTGAGCGGGGTGGATCGATGCTGCAGGCTTTGTCGCTGGTAGCGGGACCTGCCCTGCGCTATTTCGACAACGGCCCGGGCGGATGCCGGGCCGTGCGCGCGTTGCGTTACGCGGATGTTGTGAGTGTCGTCTCAGCGTCGCGTTGATTCAAGGACGCCGAAGACAAAAGGTCACTCGTAGGAGAAGATGCTGCCCAGCTTGTCCATGCGCTCCAACGCCATGCCCGAGCCGCGCACGACGCAAGTCAGCGGATCTTCGGCGACGAGCACCGGCAGGCCGGTTTCTTCCGCGAGCAAGCGGTCGAGGTCACGCAGCAGTGCGCCGCCGCCGGTCAGCATCATGCCGCGTTCCGCGATGTCCGCGCCAAGTTCCGGAGGCGTCTGTTCCAGCGCGATCTTCACCGACGACACGATCTGGTTCAGCGGATCGGTCAGCGCTTCGAGGATTTCGTTGCTTGAAATGGTGAAGCTGCGCGGAATGCCTTCGGACAGGTTGCGGCCCTTGACTTCCATTTCCTTCACTTCGGAGCCGGGGAACGCGGAGCCGATTTCCTTCTTGATGGCTTCGGCCGTTTGCTCGCCGATCAGCATGCCGTAGTTGCGGCGGATGTAGTTGACGATGGCTTCGTCGAACTTGTCGCCGCCGACGCGCACCGAACCCTTGTACACGATGCCGCCCAGCGAGATGACGCCGACTTCGGTCGTGCCGCCGCCGATGTCGACGACCATCGAGCCCGTTGCTTCCGAAACCGGCAGGCCCGCGCCGATTGCAGCGGCCATCGGCTCTTCGATCAGATAGACCTGCGATGCCCCCGCGCCGTGTGCCGCTTCCTTGATGGCGCGGCGCTCGACCTGAGTGGAACCGCACGGCACGCAGATGATGATGCGCGGCGACGGCGAGAACATGCGCGATTCATGTGCAGTCTTGATGAACTGCTTGATCATCTGCTCCGTGACGGTGAAGTCGGCGATGACGCCGTCTTTCATCGGGCGGATGGCTTCGATGTTGCCCGGCACCTTGCCGAGCATCTGCTTTGCTTCCTTGCCGACAGCCTGAATGGTCTTCTTGCCGTTCGGGCCGCCTTCCTGGCGGATGGAGACGACTGACGGCTCGTCGAGGACGATGCCTTTGCCGCGCATGTAAATCAGCGTGTTGGCGGTACCAAGGTCAATCGCCAAGTCGTTGGAAAAATAGCTGCGCAAAAAGCCGAACATTCAAAAATCCTGTCTCGCTGGGTAGCCGTGCCTCGCTAGGAGCGCCGGGGACGGCAGCGGAAAAAATAACGGTTTGCCGGGACGGCGATAAGGCCCGCCGTGAGGACAAATCCGAGCAGAAATCTACCGCGGAATTGAACGTGTCACGCAAACGTTTCTCGCAAAGCATTGCCGCAAGGAGAAAGCCGCTGACAGGTCGATCCGGATGTGAGTCGAACGTGTAATGATACCTTATAATTTGGGGGTTTCTATAGGAAAAGGACGGCACTTTTTGCCATCCTTGGCCCCGTTTTGATGGCTTTCCGCCCGGACTGTAACTGTCTGTTGCAGCGAACGTTTTCGGCGTGTGAGTTGTTCATGTTTTTCTCCGGTGATCTCATGTCTTTGACCCTGACCGACGTAAAACGCATCGCGCATCTGGCGCGGCTCGAATTGCCCGACGACGAGGCCGAACCGACGCTTGCGCGGCTCAACAACTTCTTCGGGCTCGTCGAACAAATGCAGGCTGTGGATACCGCCGGCATCGAGCCGCTCGCGCATCCTATCGACGCGATCGAGGAAGTCGCGCTGCGACTGCGCGACGACGCAGTCTCAGAGCCGGTCGAGCGCGAAGAGTTCCAGCGTTCCGCGCCCGCGGTGCAGGACGGGCTGTATCTGGTGCCGAAGGTGATCGAATAAGCATCGCTGGAACGCGCGTCGAACATCGATATTGCGCGCGGCTCGACGCCGCCGCGCTCATCAGGGAACTGCAATGCATCAGAAAAGCTTGACCGAACTGCGCGCCGCGCTCGACTCGAAGGAAATCTCCGCCGTCGAGCTGGCCCAGTCGTATCTGCAACGCATCGAGGCCGCGAAGGATCTCAACGCGTTTATCGGCGTCGATCGCGAACTCACGCTCGAACAGGCGCGTGCCGCCGACGCGCTCATTGCGCAGGGGAGCGCGGGTGCGCTGACCGGCCTGCCGATCGCGCATAAGGACGTGTTCGTCACGCGCGGCTGGACGTCCACGGCCGGGTCCCACATGCTGGAGAACTACGCGAGCCCGTTCGACGCGACCGTCGTCGATCGACTGAAGCGCGCCGGCATGGTGTGCCTCGGCAAGACCAATATGGACGAATTCGCGATGGGTTCGTCCAACGAGAATTCATACTTTGGCGCGGTAAAAAATCCGTGGGATGCGAGCGCGGTGCCAGGCGGCTCGTCAGGGGGATCGGCGGCGGCGGTGGCTGCGCGTCTCGCGCCCGCCGCGACCGGCACGGACACGGGCGGCTCGATCCGCCAGCCCGCGTCGTTCACCGGCATCACCGGCATCAAGCCGACGTACGGCCGCGTGTCCCGCTACGGGATGATCGCATTCGCGTCGTCTCTGGATCAGGGCGGTCCGATGGCGCAAAGCGCCGCCGACTGCGCGGTCCTGCTCAACGCGATGGCCGGCTTCGACGAGCGCGACTCGACCAGCCTGCAACGCGAGAACGAAGACTACACGCGCTATCTGGGCAAGAACTGGAGCGATGACGCCGCGAAGCCGCTCGCCGGCCTGCGCATCGGGCTGCCGAAGGAATACTTCGGCGCGGGCCTCGCCGACGACGTGCGCGCCAGCATCGAAGCCGCGCTGAAAGCCTACGAAACGCTCGGCGCGACGCTCGTCGAAGTATCGTTGCCGAAGACCGAGCTTTCGATCCCGGTGTACTACGTTATCGCGCCGGCAGAGGCATCGTCGAATCTGTCGCGCTTCGACGGCGTGCGCTACGGGCATCGCGCCGCGCACTACACCGATCTGCTGGACATGTACAAGAAGTCGCGCGCCGAAGGCTTCGGGCCGGAAGTGAAGCGCCGGATTCTCGTCGGCACCTACGTGCTCTCGCATGGCTACTACGACGCTTACTATCTGCAGGCGCAGAAAATTCGCCGCATCATCGCGCGCGACTTTCAGGAAGCGTTCAGGCAGTGCGACGTCATCATGGGACCGGTCGCGCCATCGGTCGCGTGGAACCTCGGCGAGAAGACCGATGATCCCGTGCAAATGTATCTCGCCGACATCTACACGCTGTCGGTCAGCCTCGCCGGTCTGCCTGGCATGAGCGTGCCGTGCGGCTTCGGCGCGGGCGCGAACGGGAATCGCCCGGTCGGCTTGCAGATTATCGGCAACTATTTCAACGAAGCCCGGATGCTCCAGGTCGCCGACGCGTTCCAGCGCGCGACCGACTGGCACCGCAAGGCACCATCGGCATCGGGAGTGTGAACATGCAGTGGGAAGTCGTCATCGGTCTGGAAACGCACGCGCAGTTGTCCACCGTCTCCAAGATTTTTTCCGGCGCACCGACGCAGTTCGGCGCGGCGCCCAACACGCAGGCATGCCCCGTCGATCTCGCGTTGCCCGGCGTCCTGCCCGTGATGAACCGTGGCGCGGTCGAGCGTGCCATCCGTTTCGGCCTTGCGATCGGCGCGCACATCGCGCCGCGCAGCATCTTTGCGCGCAAGAACTACTTCTATCCTGATCTGCCGAAGGGCTATCAGATCAGCCAGTACGAGATTCCGGTCGTGCAGGGCGGTCAGATCACGATTCAGGTTCCGGCGAACGAGAAGGCCGGCAAGGAAGCGTACGAGAAGACCGTCAACCTGACGCGCGCGCACCTCGAAGAGGACGCCGGGAAGTCACTGCACGAAGACTTCGCGGGGATGACGGGCATCGACTTGAATCGCGCGGGCACGCCGCTGCTCGAGATCGTCACCGAGCCGGAAATGCGCAGCGCGGCCGAAGCGGTCGCGTATGCAAAGGCGCTGCATGGGCTGGTCGTGTGGCTCGGCATCTGTGACGGCAACATGCAGGAAGGCTCGTTCCGCTGCGATGCGAACGTGTCGGTGCGCCCGGTCGGCCAGAAGGAGTTCGGCACGCGCGCCGAAATCAAGAACCTGAACTCGTTCCGCTTTCTCGAAGAGGCGATTCAGTACGAAGTGCGCCGCCAGATCGAGTTGATCGAAGATGGCGGCACCGTCGTGCAGGAAACGCGTCTGTACGATCCGGACAAGCGCGAAACCCGTTCGATGCGCAGCAAGGAAGACGCGCACGATTACCGCTATTTTCCCGATCCCGATCTGATGCCGCTCGTCATCGATTCGGCGTGGATCGACAGCGTGAAGGGCGATATGCCCGAACTGCCCGCCGACATGCAGAAGCGTTTCGTCGAAACGTATGGCCTGACGCCGTACGACGCGGGCGTGCTCACCTCATCGAAGGCGATGGCGGCTTACTTCGAGGCCGTGGTCGCGCGGGCGGGTGCGAATCAGGCGAAGATCGCGGCGAACTGGCTGATGGGCGATGTCTCCGCTCAACTGAACCGCGAATCGCTCGATATCAGCGAGTCGCCGGTGTCGGCTGCGCAACTGGCGTTGATCCTGCAGCGTATCGCGGACGGCACCATCTCGAACAAGATCGCGAAGGACATCTTCCAGTCGATCTGGGAAGAGAAGGCGACGGACGAGGGCGCGGCGGACCGGATCATCGAGGCAAAGGGGCTGAAGCAGATTTCCGATACGGGCGCGCTCGAGGCGATCATCGACGAAGTGCTCGCCGCGAATCAGAAATCCGTGGATGAGTTCCGCGCAGGCAAGGAGAAGGCGTTCAACGCGCTGATCGGGCAAGCGATGAAGGCGACCAAGGGCAAGGCGAATCCGCAGCAGGTCAACGAGCTTTTGAAGAAGAAGTTGTCGTGAGCGTGTGAGGGAGCGGTTTTGGCGGCACGCTGGAGGTGAGGTTGGCGCAGCGCTTGGGCCCTGAAGGGCCGGGCGCTGCTGTCGGTATCGCAAGGGTTCAGTGATGATTAATCGGTCATCCTTAGCGATATTGACACTTGTTGACGCGACCTCTGCGCCTAATACTGCCGCTCGATACACCAATCGTCGAGTTCGAGATGCCACATAACCGCGGCTGTCTTGCCGCGGCATCAAGGTCTGTAGGTGACGGCCTGAAATCGAATCACCATGCACTGGACGATACACAAGGCCAGCTACAGGTGTAGCCACCGCCCACCGTCTTCGCATGCAGGCGCGTCGGTACGAGAAAGGGCGTGCCGTAGTGGCCATCTGCGGGAAGCGCAACGCAGCAAAAGCCGAGCGTGCGCGCTTGCGTGAGTTCTACCCTCAAGCTCGAACGATCATCCCGCCCTGTAAGATCCTTCATCGTCTGCCATCCTTATCGTTATCTGGATTGGACTGGCGGATAGGCTACGACAAGCCGAAGCGCTGCCCGCAAGCATCGAGAAAAAATGTCACTGCTACAATTTCGCCGGTGCGGATGCGTCTTTCCTCCGACTATCGGCGGACGCTTGCTCGGGTGCGTGGGCGAAACTTGGCGCGCTTTCTGCGCCGCCAGGCAAACCCATACCACCGAAAAGGCGAACAGAGACATGGCAAAGAACACCGACCTCGACGACTTTCGCGTCCCGTTCTTCGACGGCGGCAAGAAGCTCAAGCCATTCGATCTAAGCTCAGTCGATCCCTCCGCCAAGCCCTTCTCCACCGGCACCAAAGACGGCGACCGCGCGCGTCTGGCCGAAATCGGCGCGCAACTCGACGACCTGCAGGAGCGATTGCATGCGCAGCGGCATCAACGGGTGCTGCTCGTTCTGCAAGGCATGGACACGAGCGGCAAGGACGGCACGGTCCGCGCGGTTTTCCACGACGTCGATCCGCTCGGCCTGCGCATCGTGCCGTTTCGCGCGCCGTCCGAACGCGAGGCCGCGCACGACTTCCTCTGGCGTGTCCACGCGCAAGCGCCGATGGCCGGCGAATTCGCCATCTTCAATCGCAGTCACTACGAAGACGTCCTCGTGCCGCGCGTGCTGAAGCAAATCGACGCCGACGAATGCGAGCGGCGCTATCGCCATATCCGCGATTTCGAGGCGCTGATGGCGGACACGGGCACGACCATCGTCAAATGCTTTCTGCATATTTCGAAGGACGAACAGCGCGAGCGCCTGCAAGCGCGCATCGACGATCCGACGAAGCACTGGAAATTCGATGTCTCCGATCTCGACGCCCGCAAGCTCTGGGACCATTACCAGCACGCGTATGCCGTCGCGCTCGGTGCGACATCGACGGACTATGCGCCGTGGTACGTCATTCCCGGCAATTCGAAGACGCATCGCAATGTGATGGTTGCCGAACTGCTTCTGCGCACCATGCAGGGCATGAAGCTGGAATTCCCGCCGGCGAAGGAATCGCTGAAGGGCATCAAAGTCGAATAATCAGGACATCAATAACAAGGAAGCATATGTTTCGCGTCATCACCGCTAATCTGAACGGCATTCGTTCGGCCGCCAAAAAAGGCTTCTTCGACTGGTTCGGCGAGCAAAAATCGGATGTCGTCTGCGTGCAGGAAATCAAATGCTCACAAGACGATCTGACACCGGAATTTCTCGCGCCGCACGGCTTTCAGGGCTACTTTCAGCACGCGGTCAAAAAGGGCTACAGCGGCGCGGGCGTCTACACGCGCCATGAACCGGACGATGTGATCATCGGTTTCGGCAGTGACGAATTCGATCCCGAAGGCCGCTATGTGGAAGCGCGCTTCGGCAAGCTGTCCGTTATTTCGGTGTACGTGCCATCCGGTTCGAGCGGTGAAGAACGTCAGCAGGCGAAGTATCGTTTCATGGACGAGTTCATGCCGCATCTGGCGGAACTGTCGAAGGAGCGCGAAGTCATCGTGTGCGGCGACGTGAACATCGTGCACAAGGAAATCGACATCAAGAACTGGAAGAGCAATCAGAAGAACTCCGGTTGCCTGCCCGAAGAGCGCGAGTGGCTCACGAAACTATTCGATGAAGTCGGCTACGTCGATGTTTTCCGCACGCTCGACACGCGTCCCGAGCAGTACACGTGGTGGAGCAATCGCGGTCAGGCGTATGCGAAGAACGTCGGGTGGCGAATCGATTATCAGATCGCGACGAAGGAAGTCGCCGCGACCGCAAAGAGCACTTCCGTGTTCCGCGATATCAAGTTCAGCGATCACGCGCCGCTGACCGTCGATTACGACTGGAAACTCGCGAAGAAATAAGCGCGCTAGCGGCCCGTCTTCTTGAACCGGCCCATGCCCGCATAAGTCGGCAACTGATCGATGTTCTTGCCGATCGCCTTTGCGTAGAGCGGCATCATGTCGGGCATGCGTTTCAGCAGATCCTGCCGGCGATCCGGGCCGTACGGATGCATCCAGATGAAGCCGTTGTCCGCGCGGCGCGTGGCCGTATCGACCTTGTTCCACAGCGTGACGGCGGCGCGCGGGTCGTAGCCTGCGCGCGACGCGATCTCGCTGCCGATCACATCGGCTTCGGTTTCGTCGGCGGGGGAGTAGCGCATGGCGAGCAATTGATCGCCGATGCCGAGCGGCGCCGAGCCGACATCCGCGAAGCCGAAAAGCTGCGGCATCGTGCCTGCGGTGAGCTGTGCGGCCTGCTGCCGTCCGAGCCGCTCGCGCGCATGTTCGCGCAGCGCGTGAGCAATCTCGTGGCCGATCATCATGCCGATTTCGTTGTCGTTCAGGCGCAGCTTCTCGATCAATCCGCTATACACGACGATCTTGCCGCCCGGCAGACAATACATCCGAATTTCGTTCGACTTCACGACGTGCGTTTCCCACTTCCACGCCTTGGAGCGGTCGTTCCACTTCAAGGCGAACGGGACCTCGTGATTCACGATATCGTGCACGCGCTTCGCGAGCGGGTTGTCGTTGCCGAGCAGCAATTTGTTGCGCTCCGCCTCGTGGATGATCTGCGCGTATTCGTCGGCGGACTGCGACTCGAGCGTCGCGGGGGGAATCAGGTTGCGAAACAGCGCCGTGTTGCCGAAGCGGACCTGGCTGTTTGGTGCGGTGTAGGCGGGCGGCGCGCGATCCTCGTCCTGTGCCCGCGCGACGAGCGGTGTCAGCGACGCAATCGACGTGAGCGACGCCGCAGCCAGCACGCCGGTCAGCGCACGATTGGCGAATCTCCGCACCGTCATCGTTTTGATCTCCAGGGCGCGATCAACGGCAACAGTAACATGCCCGGAATCGACAGCGCGACGCAGACGAGGAAGTACTCGAACCAGCCCGTCTGCGCGACGATAAACCCGCTCGCCGACGCCGCCACCGTGCGCGGCACCGCCGCAAGGCTCGTAAAGAGCGCGAACTGCGTCGCGGTGTAGCGCGGGTCGGTCGTGCTCGCGATATAGGCGGTGAACGTCGCGAGCGTCAGGCCCGTCGCGAACGTCTCGAAGCCATACAGCACGCCGAGCGCGAGCGGCGAAGGCCCGATCTTCGCCAGCCATGCGAATCCGATGGTCGCGACGATCTGCAGCACGCCGAAAATCCACAGCCCGCGCGCAATGCCGATTTTGACGAGAAACACCCCGCCGACGATCCCGCCCGCGATGCTTGTCCAGAACGCGACCGTCTTCGCGATCACGCCGATCTGCTTCATCGTGAAGCCGACATCGAGGAAGAACTTCGTGGCGAGCGCGGTCGCCATGGTGTCGCCGAGCTTGTAAAGGAAGATGAAGCTAAGCACGAGTAGCGCGTTGCGCCAGCCATCGCGCGTCACGAACTCATGGAACGGCTCGATGATCGCGTCGCGCAGGTTCTTCGGCGGCGCGCCGTGAATCTCCGGTTCCTTGATGAACAACGTCATGACGATGCCGGGCAGCATGAACAGCGCCGTGACGATGAAAACCGTTTTCCACGGCAGGAAACCCGCGAGAATCAGCGCCAGCGAGCCCGGTACGAGGCCCGCGACCTTGTACGCATTGACGTGGACCGCGTTGCCGAGACCTTGCTCGGTATCGGCGAGCAATTCGCGCCGATACGCGTCGATGGCGATATCCTGACTCGCGCTGAAGATCGCGAGCAACAGGGCGATGCCCGCCACCGTCCAAAGGTTCTGCGCAGGCGAGAAGAAGCCGAACGCGCCGATCGCGAGCGCCACGAGCACCTGCATGAACAGCATCCAGCCGCGCCGCCGGCCCGGCCGCCAGAACGGCAGATGCGGAACGTAGCGGTCCATCAGCGGCGCCCAGACGAACTTCCACGTATAGGGAAGTCCGATCAGGGCGAACAGGCCGATCTGCTTGACGTTGATGTGCTCGGTCGTGAGCCACGCCTGAATCAGGTTGACGAGCGTGAAGAGCGGCAGGCCGGACGTGAAACCGAGAACGACGCAAATCAGAATGCGCGTGTTCAGGAACGCGCGCCAGCCGGGATGATCTTCGTGAGCGGTAAGAGCGGGCGCCTCGTGTGGCGTGTCGGGCATGTCGATGATGAAAAGGCGTTGTCGATGCGATGAAGCCGGGACGAATCACCGGCGCTTCACGCGATAGACCGCAAGACTACCACGCCAGTTCGCGCCCCAACGGATGGACTGCCCGCCGTGCAGCACCACCCGATCCAGAATCTCGATGCCCACTTCGGGCGCGAGCGCCTCGAAATCCTTGATGGTCAACACGCGCACGTTCGGCGTGTTATGCCATTGATACGGCAGTGCTTTCGACACCGGCATGCGCCCCTGAATGACGGCCAGTCGATGCGGCCAGTAGCCGAAGTTCGGAAACGAGACGATGCACTCGCGCCCGACGCGCACCGTTTCCCGCAAGATCGCGGCGGTCTGGTGAATCGTCTGCAGCGTCTGCGAGAGGATCGCGAAATCGAAGCTGTCGTCTTCGAAGAGGCGCAAGCCGTCTTCGAGATTCTGCTGGATCACGTTCACGCCTTTCTGTGCACACGCGAGCACGCCGGCGCCGTTGATCTCGATGCCGTAGCCGTGCACTTCCAGCTCTTCGCCGAGCAGCGAGAGCAGCGAGCCGTCGCCGCAGCCGAGATCGAGCACCGTCGAGCGCGGTTCCACCCAGCGCGCGATGGCGCGAAAGTCCGAGCGCAGCGCGAGAGAATCGAGAGTGTTCTGGTTCATGCGCCGACCTCCGTGGCGATGCGTTCGTAGTAGGCGCGCATCAGGTTGTGATAGCGCGCGTCGTCGAGCAGGAAGGCGTCGTGGCCGTGCGGCGCGTCGATTTCCGCGTAGCTCACCGTGCGCTTGTTGTCGAGCAGCGCCTTAACGATCTCGCGCGAGCGCGCGGGCGCGAAACGCCAGTCGGTCGTGAAGCTCGCGATCAGATACTTCGCCTTCGTGCTGGCGAGCGTTCGGGTCAGATCGCCGTCGTGGGACTTGGCGGGATCGAAGTAATCCAGCGCGCGGGTGATGAGCAAGTAGGTGTTGGCATCGAAGTATTCGGCGAACTTGTCGGCCTGATAGCGCAGATACGACTCCACTTCGAACTCCACGTCGAAGTTGAAGTTGTACGCATCGAGCGCGCCTTCGGCACGGCGCAGCGCGCGGCCGAATTTGACGGCCATGTCGTCGTCGGAGAGATACGTGATGTGGCCGATCATCCGCGCGACGCGCAGGCCGCGACGCGGCTTCACGCCATGCGCGTAATAGTCGCCGCCGTGGAAGTCGGGATCGGAGAGAATCGCCGAGCGCGCCGTTTCGTTGAACGCGATGTTCTGCGCCGACAGCTTCGGCGTAGATGCAATGACGATGCAGTGCCCGAGCCGCTCGGGATACATGATGCTCCACGCGAGCGCCTGCATGCCGCCGAGACTGCCGCCCATGACGGCGGCGAATCGTTCGATGCCGAAGCGGTCGGCCACGCGCGCCTGCGCATGCACCCAGTCTTCGACGGTCACGACGGGAAAGCTCTTGCCGTAGGGCTTGCCGGTTGTGCGGTCGATGCTCATCGGACCGGTCGAGCCGAAGCATGAGCCGAAGTTGTTCACGCCGATCACGAAGAAGCGATTCGTATCGAGCGGTTTGCCGGGGCCGACCATGTTGTCCCACCAGCCGACGTTCTTCGGATCGTCCGCATAAACGCCCGCAACATGATGCGATGCGTTGAGCGCGTGGCACACGAGCACCGCGTTCGAGCGGGCGGCGTTGAGCTCGCCATACGTTTCCACGACGAGTTCGTAGTCGCCGAGCGAACTGCCGCTCTGCAAGACGAGCGGCTCGGTGAAGTGCAAGGATTGGGGACTGACGATGCCGATCGATTCCATTCATTCCGCCTTTGACGAAGCGGCTAAACGGTGTCGGCTGTGCGCGGAACATGGGCGCGGCTGACGACCTCTTTAGCCGCATTTGTAGTGAACCGCCGGGCTTTGGCCCTGGGTTCGCGCGCCCGCAATCGAGTCAGCAAATCGGCGCGTTGTTCAATTCAGATGAGCGGTGAGTATAGCGGAAAATGTCATAAAGCCGTCAATGGCGGCGGCGCGCGCGATGCCCGTTCGGACCTCGAACGAAGCGGCCCCGGCACCCGCTTTACGGCTTCGCAGCAGGCCGCCCGAGCGCCCGCCCGCGCAGGCCGAGCGCCAGCGCGCGAACCGACTGCACCGTGCGATCCACGTAATGCGGCCGCCCCGCGCCCGGCATGCGAACGGACACCGCGCCGCTCGACGTTCGCGCCGCCGGCAGGTGCCCGACGATCCAGACCGTCCGAATGCCGAGCCGCCGATAGCTCTTGAGATGTCCGCGCGTATCCTCGACGAGAATGGCGTCGGCCAGGCGCACGTGCGCGCGGCGCATCGCCTGGCGAAGCATCGGCGCATCCGGCTTGGCGCGCCAGCGGTCGCCTTCACGCATGTCCTCGATGGCGATCACGCGCTCGAACAGCTTCTCGATGCCCAGTTCCGCGAGCACCGCCCGCGCATACACGGACGGCCCGTTGGTCAGCACGATCTTGCGGCCCGGCAATGCGTGCAGCATGCGCTTGATGCCGCGTTCGGCGCGCAGCATCGACGGAAGATCGGAGAACGTATGGACGACGTGCAGGAAGTCGGCGGGATCGACGCCGTGATGCTTCACGAGCCCGAGCAGCGCCGCGCCGTAACGCACCGTATAGCCGACGCGCAGCCGGTTTGCCTCGTCGATATCCACGCCGACGCGATCGATGATGTACTGCGTCATCGCGCGATTGATCGCCGGGAAGACCTGATGCGACGCGTGATGCAGCGTGTTGTCGAGGTCGAAGAGCCAGACGGGGCCGCGCGTTTTGGCGGGACGGCGGCGGGACGGGCGGCGCGAATGGGGGCGCATTGTCGGTGGCATCAAAAGAAACGCCCGCGTGGCAGCGGGCGTCGGTAGCGTCGATAAATAAGCGCGAGGCTCAGTGCGAGCGGATCATCGTGCCGAACGGCTGCTCGGTCAGAATCTCGAGCAGCACCGAATGCTCGATGCGCCCGTCGATGATGTGCACCGAGCGCACGCCGCTCTTTGCGGCATCGAGCGCCGAGGAAATCTTCGGCAACATGCCGCCGGAGATGGTGCCGTCGGCGAAGAGGGCGTCGATTTCGCGCGCGGAGAGGTCGGTCAGCAGGTTGCCTTCCTTGTCCATTACGCCGGGAATGTTCGTCATCATGACGAGCTTTTCCGCGTTCAGCACGACGGCCAGCTTGCCCGCGACCAGATCCGCGTTGATGTTGTACGACAGGCCGTCTTCACCGAAGCCGATCGGCGAAATGACGGGAATGAACGCGTCGTCCTGCAGCGCCTTCACGACAGCCGGATTGATCGATTCCACTTCGCCCACTTGCCCGATGTCGATGAACTGGCCGGGGTTGTCGCGGTCCGGCATCATCAGCTTGCGCGCGTGGATCAGGCCGCCGTCCTTGCCGGTCAGCCCGACCGCCTGGCCGCCGAAATGATTGATGAGCGTGACGATGTCCTGCTGCACTTCGCCGCCGAGCACCCATTCGACAACTTCCATCGTCTCTTCGTCGGTGACGCGCATGCCCTGGATGAACGTGCCTTGCTTGCCGATCTTCTTGAGCGCCTGGTCGATCTGCGGGCCGCCGCCGTGGACGATGACCGGATTGATGCCGACCAGTTTCAGCAGAATCACGTCGCGCGCGAAGCCTTGCTTCAGGCGCTCCTCGGTCATTGCATTGCCGCCGTATTTGATCACGACCGTCTTGCCGTGATACTGACGGATATAAGGCAGCGCCTCGGCCAGAATTTCAGCCTTCAGGGTAGGCGCGATCTGCGTGAGGTCGGGAAGGTCGGACATGGCGGCAGTCGAGGCGAAGAGCGTTTAAACACGCCGAATTGTACAGGACTGACGCAGCGCAACAGGATGGTTTTCCCGCGACGCCACCATGCTTTCCGGCACGGCGTCCGGCGTGCAATCATCGGTGATGTTTCTGGCTGTCATCAACACGTCATCATGACGAACATCGAATCCACACGCGAACCGGCTGTCGACGGCGCGCTCGTCTGCGCACGATGCGGCGCGCCGTTCCGATGCGGTTCGCTCGCGGGCGACGCCGCCTGCTGGTGCGCAGCGCTCCCCGCGCTGCCGCTCGATCGCCTGCGGCCCGGCGAGCCGTGCCTGTGCCGCGCGTGCCTCCTTGCGCTGATCGACGAGACGCGCGCCGCTGGCTCCGATTAGCCGCGCCTGCGCCGCGCAAAGTGCGACAAATCGCGCCATCGGCGGTTTCGGGGTGCGCGCAAGCGGGATAATGCCGCATGGAACACGAAACGCCGGCAGGCGCTTGCGCTGCGCGGCACGCAATCGACGGAACATGCACCGCATAACCAATACCGGACGCGTCAACCTGGGCCATCTTTTCTGGCTTCGCTCGCTCGCGATCATCGGCCAGTTGTCGACCATCGCCGTCGTGCAGATTTTTTACGGCGCGAAGCTCCCGTTGCCCGCAATGCTGCTCGTCATCATGCTCGAAATGCTTTTCAACGGGCTGACGTGGCTGCGCGTGACGCGGGCGCGGCCCGAGACGAATCTCGAGCTGTTCGGCCAGATGTGCGTGGATCTCGGCGCGCTCTCCGCGCTGCTCTTTCTCTCCGGCGGCGCAACGAATCCGTTCGTGACGCTGTACTTGCCGTCGCTCGCGATCGCCGCGGCCATCCTGCCGTGGACGATGATGACCTGCCTCGCGCTTTTCGCCGTCGCGTGTTACGCGCTGCTGAGCTACAACTACGTGCCGCTCAACATCGAGAATCCGGCCAATCTCTTCGATTATTTCCGCACCGGCCTGTGGGTCAACTTCATGGTGAGCGTCGGGCTGATCGGCTGGTTCGTGGCCCGCATGTCACGCGGACTGCGCCTGCGCGACTCCGCGCTCGCCGATGCCCAGCAGCGCCATTTGCGTGACGAACGCGCGGTCGCGCTCGGTGTGCAGGCGGCGACCGTCGCGCATGAGATGGGCACGCCGCTTTCCACTATCGCGATGCTTTCCGAAGAGCTTCGCGACGCCGCCGCGCACGACCGCAACCTCGCTCCGTATGCCGCCGATTTCGAACTGCTCGAGCAGCAGATGGGGCTGTGCACGTCGGCGCTCGCGCGTCTGCGCAGCCGCGCGAGCGGGCCATCGAGCCGGCAGGCGCTCGACGAATGGCTCGCGAGCTTCATCGAGCAATGGCGGCTGCGTCATCCGCACGTGAAGTTCAGACAGGTCGGCGAGACACCGGCGGGCACGTCGATCGACGATGCCGTCGCCGTCGGCCAGATTCTCACCATTCTTCTCGACAACGCCGCGCGTGCGAGCAACGAGTTCGTGTCGCTGCAAGCGGTGGCCGAGAAGGTCGACGGCGCGCGCGTCGTGCGCTTCGAGGTGTGCGATCGCGGTCCCGGCATTCCGCCCGCGCTGCGCGCTTCGCTGGGCGCGGGCCCCGTCGACAGTACGCAGGGCGGTCATGGCGTCGGGCTCTATCTGGCGTTTGCGGCGGCGGCGCGGCTCGACGGATCGATCGAACTGGTCGCGGACGAGCCACCTGGCACGCGCGCCGTGCTGCGGCTGCCGGATCGCGGGGCGGTCGCGGGATCGGGTCAGGCCGCGCGGACGGAATCGAGCGGCGCGACGTGAACCGCTTGCGGAAATTGAAACATTGCAAGGGACCGCACAAGCGCTGAAGCGCCGGTTGCGGTCAACAAGGAGAAACCAAAATGAGCGACACCAACTTCCTGATCATCGACGACGACGAGGTTTTCGCGGGCATCCTGGCGCGCGGTCTGACACGGCGCGGCTACACCCCGCATCAGGCGCACAACGCCGACGAAGCGGTGAAGCTCGCCAATCAGCACAAGTTCGGGCAGATCACCGTCGATCTTCATCTCGGCAACGATTCCGGCTTGCGGCTCGTCGCGCCGCTGCGCGATTTGCAACCGGACGCCCGCATTCTCGTGCTGACGGGATATGCGAGCATTGCGACAGCGGTTCAGGCGGTGAAGGACGGCGCGGACAATTACCTCGCGAAGCCGGCGAACGTCGAATCGATTCTGGCGGCGCTGCATGAAGAAGCGAGCGAGCTGACGGCCGAGGAAGCGATCGAGAATCCGACGCTGCTGTCGGTCGCGCGGCTGGAATGGGAGCACATTCAGCGCGCGCTCGCGGAGAACAACGGCAATATTTCGGCGACGGCGCGCGCGCTCAACATGCATCGGCGGACGTTGCAGCGCAAGCTGGCCAAGAAGCCAGTGCGTCAGTAAGCGCCTTTGCCGACGCGCGCCGCGCGAGAAAAGCTCGGCGCAAAAAAAACCGCCCAAGCCGGGGAACGAGGGCGGTAATCGGAGAGTTGCAACGACTTCGTGCATATACACGGGGATACGCACACGGTCAGCATACGCGGCGCGCTCGAACCGTTACATACGACTTTTCCTAAAACTAAGAAGGTTCCTAACTGCTTGCTTCCAGTCAGCTAGATGGCGCATTGGCTGGAAACGAGAGCACGCGCTCCCCGCCGAACCCACCTCAAAATCTCGCATCGTCCCGTAAGCGACGCGTAATTTCGCTTCGCTTGCCACTGCCCGACCCACTCCGTACACTCGCGCCTGTCCAAGATCGCCGAGAAGGAGCGTTGCCATGTCCGATTCATATTTCCCGCGCTGGCCGGTCCAGCCGGATGCGCAAGGCGGCCGCGTCGTCGCGCCCGACGAACGGCTGCCCTGGCCGCAAATGATCGCGATGGGCGTGCAGCACGTCGTCGCGATGTTCGGCTCGACCGTTCTCGCGCCGCTGCTCATGGGCTTCGATCCGAATCTGTGCATTTTCATGTCGGGCATCGGCACGCTGCTGTTTTTCGTGCTCGTCGGCGGGCGCGTGCCGAGTTATCTCGGTTCGAGCTTTGCGTTCATCGGTCTGGTGATCGCGATTACCGGCTACGGCGGACACGGGCCGAACATGAACATCGCGGTCGCGCTCGGCGGGATCATCGCGTGCGGCGTGGCTTACGCGATCATCGGGCTGATCGTTGCGGCGGTCGGCACGAAATGGATCGAAACGCTGATGCCGCCGGTCGTCACCGGATCGATCGTCTGCGTGATCGGACTGAATCTCGCGCCGATCGCGGTCAAGGGCGTGAGCGGCAGCAACTTCGATTCCTGGATGGCGCTCGTCACCGTGCTGTGCGTGGGCGGCGTCGCGGTGTTCGCGCGGGGCATGGCGCAGCGGCTGCTCATCCTGATCGGCCTCGCGATCGCGTACATCGTCTATGCGGTGCTGACGAACGGCATGGGCATGGGCAAGCCGATCGACTTCTCGATCGTTTCCAACGCCGCCTGGTTCGGCCTGCCGCATTTCACGGCGCCGGTTTTCGATGCGCAAGCGATGACCCTGCTCGCGCCCATCGCGATCATTCTGGTTGCGGAGAATCTGGGCCACATCAAGGCCGTCGGCGCGATGACCGGACGCAGCCTCGACAAGTACATCGGCCGCGCCTTCATCGGCGATGGCCTCGCGACCATCGTGTCGGGCTTCGCGGGCGGCACGGGCGTGACGACTTACGCGGAGAACATCGGCGTGATGGCGGTCACGAAGATCTATTCGACGCTCGTTTTCGTGATCGCGGCGCTGTTCGCCATCGTGCTCGGCTTCTCGCCGAAGTTCGGCGCGGTCATTCAGACCATCCCGGGGCCGGTGCTCGGCGGCGTGTCGATCGTCGTGTTCGGTCTGATCGCGGTGACGGGCGCGCGCATCTGGGTCGTCAACAAGGTGGACTTCTCGGATAACCGCAATCTGATCGTCGCGGCTGTCACGCTCGTGCTCGGCGCGGGCGACTTCACGCTCAAGCTGGGCGGCTTCGCGCTCGGCGGCATCGGGACGGCGACGTTCGGCGCGATCATCTTCTACGCGCTGCTGCGCCGTCGCGGCTCGGGCGTCGTTTGAGCCGATGACGACAAGGAAGCCCGAACCGCTCGGGCTTCCGGCGAATCACCCCGCCATTCCGCGCTTGCGGTTCACGATCGCCGTCTCCGACAAGTCGAGCTCCCGCATCAGCTTGTTCAGCGTTTCGTCGTTGATCGTCTGTTCCGAGCGCAAACGCAGCAGCTCCGCGCGCTCGGCCCGCAGCGCCGCCATCTTCAGCCGCGTTTCCACCATTTCGCTTCGTTTCGCCGCCGCGCGCGGCGCTTCGTCGTCGCCGAGCGATGCCAGCCGGCGCCGGTATATGCTCATCACGCGTGCGGTCGTATCGGCGCAACGGGCGGACGCCGCTTCGTCCATCTCTTCGATGAGCACGTCGTGCGTATTGTCGATGGCGCGGATCGCCGCTTGCGCCGCGCGCAGGCGCGCCATGCGTTCCTCGGCGGCGTGCGGATTGCGCTCTCGCTTCGTCCCGCGCAGCATGACCGGCAAGCCGACGACCGCCACCAGCAACGACACCAGAATCACCGACGACGCGATGAAAATCGCAAGATCGCGCCCGGCGAGCGGTGCGCCGTTATCGAGCGTGACGGGCAGGGACAGCACGCCCGCGAGCGTCACCGCGCCGCGCACGCCGCCGATGGTCGTCATCCCAAGCGTGCGGATGCCGGGCGCGGCGCTTTCGAGTCCCGACTTCGCCGCGCTGCGGCTCGCGAACCAGCGCAGGCAATACACCCACAGGAAGCGCAGCGCATAGAGCGCGATGACGGTCGCGAGCACGTAGCCGATCAGCAGGCCCACGCGTGCGTTGCCGTCGTGATGCGCCTCGACCAGCGCCTGTCCGATGATGTGCGGCAACTGCAGCCCGAGCAGCAGGAACACCATGCCGTTGAAGACGAACTCGATCATCGTCCACGTGCTCGTCATGCGCACGCGCACCGCGCTCGGAATGCTGGCGCGCAGACTCTGGATGTTCATCATCATGCCCGCCGATACCGCCGCGAGAATCCCCGAGCAGCCCGCGCGCTCGGCGATCACATAGGCGGCGAACGGGATCAGCACGGTGAGGATGACGCCGGCGGCGGGGTCGTCGTCGTCGGAGAACTTGAGGATGCGCGCCGGGATTTCGGTGACGGCATAGCTGATCGCCGCGCCGATCACGAGTCCGCCCGCCGCGATCATCACGAAGCTCACCGCCGCCTCGCGCAGCGAGAACATGCCGGTGAGCGCGGCGGCGATGGCGAACTTCAGCGCGACGAGACCGGATGCGTCGTTCATCAATGCTTCGCCTTCGAGGATATGCATCAGGTTCGCCGGAATGCGATTGCGCCCGGCGATGCCCGTCAGCGCAACCGCATCGGTTGGCGAGAGCACGGCCGCGAGCGCGAACGCGACGGGCAGCGGCATCTCCGGAATCATCCAGTGGAGAAAATAGCCGAGCGCGCCCACGGTGATGAACACGAGTCCGAGCGCGAGCATCAGGATCGCGCGGCGCTGCATGTACAGCTCACGCTTCGGAATGCGCCAGCCGTCCGCGAACAGCAGCGGCGGAATGAACAGCAGCATGAACAGCTCGGGATCGAACGTGACATGCAGCCCGAAGCCGGGCCACGCGAGCATCGCGCCGATGGCGATCTGAATCAGCGGAAGCGGCAGCTTGACGGGCAGCAGCGACAGGCCGACGCCCGACAGCGCGACGATCATCAGCAGGATGAGGACGGTAAAGACGATTTCCATGCAGGCAATGGGAAATGCCGGACGCGCGCGGCGTCCGGTTTCCTTTCTAAGGACAGGGTGACGCAAAAGTGTAGCCGTTCGCGCCGGCGACGGCATTTTGCGAGGCGCACCGGTGCGGTGCGTCGAAGTGCGGGATTCGCCTGCTGAAGGTGCACAGGAAGCGAAAAACGCCGACAAATACGATGGCGTCGCGCGCATGGACATTGCTTTATCGACAGACCCCAAGACTCCGGGCTACCCAAGACTCCGGGCTTCATTACCGAGGGCTGTTCATGAAAGACACATCGAGCGGGACTGGCGCGGGGCCAGTGCGATGGATCGCGGTTGCGCGGGTTATGGCAGGGGCATCGACATGGTGATCGCCAATCCCGAAAAGACGACGATCTCCCCGCGCAGCTTCGAGCTGGGCGTGATGTCGGGACTCGACCGCTATTCCGTCGAGCACGGCGAGTGGACACTGTCGAGCGTGTTCCAGCCGGTCTTGAGCCTGTCGCACATGCGCGCGGTCGGCTATGAAGGGCTGCTGCGCGCGCACGATGCGCTGGATCGACCGGTATCGCCCGTCGATGTTTTCGGACAGGCGGCGCGCGTCGGCGAAGCGCTGCAGATCGACCGGCTCGCGCAGGCGCTGCATCTCGAGAACTTCAAGATGCTCGGCGCGGAAACCGAATGGCTCTTCCTCAACGTGCATCCCGGCGCGCTGACCGAGCCCTATCACGCGGCCGCGCTGCTCGCGAACCTGAAGCGCCTGCATATCGAGCCGCGGCGCGTCGTGCTCGAAGTGCTGGAGCAGAGCGCCGAGGATATCGAGCGTCTCGCGCAGGCGGTGCAGCAGTTCCGCGATCACGGCTTTCTCATCGCACTCGATGATTTCGGCGCGGGTCATACGAACATCGAACGCATCTGGCAGCTCGATCCGGATATCGTCAAGCTCGATCGCGTGATGCTCTCGCACGCCGGACACAACGTCCACGCGCCGCTTTCCAAACGCACGGTCAAGCAGCGGCGCAACATGGAGGCGGTGCTGTCGGGCATCGTCTCGCTGCTGCACGAAGCGGGCAAGCTCGTGCTGATCGAAGGCGTCGAAACCGAGCACGAAGCGCAGCTTGCGCTCGCGAGCGGCGCGGACTTCGTTCAGGGCTTCTTCTTCGCGCGGCCGCATCCCGGTCTCACGGATGGCGCGCACGCGCAGACCATCATCAGCGATCTCACCGAGCGGTATCGCCTGCAAACCGAAGCGCGCGAGCGGCGCGACGCGACGCGGCTTCAGCCCTACGTCCGGGCATTCGAACGGGCGGCGGAGCGGCTTGCAGCAGGCGAGCCACTCGATGAAGTCTGCTGGAATTTTCTGGCGCTCGATAACGCCGCACGCTGCTTCCTGCTCGATCAAAACGGCCGGCAGTCGGGCCGCAACGTCGTGTTGCGCGCGGATCGCGCGGCCCACGAGGCGCGCTTTCTGCCGCTCGTCGATGCGCAGGGCGCGAACTGGCTGCGTCGTCCTTACTTTCGCGCGGCGCTCGGCGATCCCGAGCGCGTACACGTGACGAAGCCTTATTTGTCGATCAACGAAGCGATGCCGTGCGTCACGCTTTCCGTCGAAACGCGCTCGGGCGGCAAGCGCTGCGTCCTGTGCGGCGACATCGACTGGCTGCCCGAGGACGACTGATCACTTCGCGACGACGACGGGAATCCCCTTCAGCGACGATGCGCCCTTCATCGTGTCGATGGCGGCGCGCACCGCATCGCCCGTCGCCGCTTCGATGCCGAGGCGCGCGACGATATCGCGCTCGCTGCGCTTGACCATCGCGAGATTCGCGAGCTTCACGTGACCGTAGCCGCGCACGCGCTCGAACAGCGCAGCAAGTGCCTGCACGTCTTTCGCGTCGTGGGCGTCGAGTGTCGCGAGCGCGCGTTGCATCGTGATTTCGTAGTCGTTCGCCAACTGCCGTTCCATGCGGCGTTCCAGCGTCTTGCCGAACGGATCGAGCGCCGTGCCGCGCAGCGCCCGCACCTTCGACAATCCGCCGAACACGGGCCACATCCACTGGCCGAAGGTCTTCTTCTTCGGCACGCCGCCCCGTGCCAGAACCGGCGGCGCGAGGTTGAACTTCACCGTGTAGTCGTCGCCGGCCGTGCCTTCGAATTGCGCAGCGAGCGCGGCGCGGAACGCCGGGTCCGCGTGCAGGCGCGCGACTTCGTACTCGTCCTTCACCGCGAGCAGCTTGTAGAACGTGATCGCGACGGCGGGCTGCACGTCTGCATTCGCGGATGCCTTGTCGACCAACGAACGATACCGCTTCACGTATTTCGCACCGCCATACGCCAGCAGCCGTTCCTCGCGATCGCGGATGAGGTCCGCGAGCGGCATCCGGTCCATCGCGACGCGCTTCGGCTGCGCGGATGCCGCCAGCGAATCGAGCGCGCTCATGTCCACTGCTGCGAGCCGGCCGATCGCGAACGCCAGCTTGTTCGCCGATACCGCGACGTTGTTCAACTCCAGCGCGCGCATCAACGCGCCGTGCGACACCGGCACGAGCCCGAGTTGCCACGCGAAGCCGAGCATCAGAATGTTCGCGCCGATGGTATCGCCGAGAAAGCGCGCCGCGAGCGATTGCGCATCGCAGGTGCGCAGCGCGTCGGCGGCGTTCGGTCCTGCGGCGTGGCGCATCTTGTCGATGAGCGCGTCGGCGTGGAGATTCGCGTCGGGGTTCTGCACGAAGGTCGCGTTCGGGATCGCGTGCGTGTTCACGACGATCTTCGTGCGATCGTGCCGCACCGTCTGCAACGCTTCGGGGCTCGCGCCGACGACCATATCGCAGGCGAGCAGCAGGTCGGCCTGCTGCGTGTCGATGCGAACCTGATTCAGCAGCGCATCGGTCGCGGCGAAGCGCACGAACGACAGCACCGATCCGCCTTTCTGCGCGAAGCCCATGAAATCGAGCACGGACGCGCTCTTGCCCTCCAGATGCGCCGCCATGCTGATCAGCGCGCCGACTGTCACGACGCCCGTGCCGCCGACGCCCGTCACCAGAATGTCGTAGGGCGCGTGATCGAGATGGGCGCGCGGCATCGGCAGCGCATCGACGCGGCGAGCCAGTTCGGCGGGATCGAACGCGTGGCCTTCGGCCTTCTTCAGCCTGGCGCCTTCGAGCGTGACGAAGCTCGGGCAAAAGCCGTTCACGCAGGAATAGTCCTTGTTGCAGGACGACTGATCGATGCGCCGCTTTCTGCCCAGTTCCGTTTCCACCGGTTCGACGGAAAGACAGTTCGATTGCACGCCGCAATCGCCGCAGCCTTCGCAGACGGCTTCGTTGATAAACAGCCGCTTGTCCGGATCGGGGAACTCGCCTTTCTTGCGGCGGCGGCGCTTTTCGGCGGCGCAGGTTTGATCGTAGATGAGCACGGTCACGCCGGGCGTGTCGCGCAGACGGCGCTGGACGGCATCCAGTTCGCTGCGGTGATGGAACGTCGTGCCGTTCGGAAACTGATCGTGATGACCGTCGTACTTCTCGGGTTCGTCGCTGACCACGACGAGCAGCGCAATGCCTTCCGCTTCCACTTGCCGCGCGATCTGCGGCACGGAGATGCTGCCGTCGACCGGCTGGCCGCCCGTCATCGCGACGGCATCGTTATAGAGAATCTTGTACGTGATGTTCGCTTTTGCGGCCACGGCCTGACGGATCGCGAGAATGCCCGAATGGAAATAGGTGCCGTCGCCGAGGTTCTGGAAGACGTGCGGGGTCTTCGTGAACATCGCGTGCGACGCCCAGTCGACGCCTTCGCCGCCCATCTGAATGAGGCCGGTGGTGTCGCGCTCCATCCACGACGCCATGAAGTGACAGCCGATGCCCGCCTGCGCGACCGACCCTTCCGGCACTTTCGTCGACGTGTTGTGCGGGCAGCCCGAGCAGAAATAGGGCGTGCGCTTCACGGCATCGGCGATATTGGAGAGGATTTGCGGCGCGACGAGATCGACCACTTTTTCGCGGCGATCGAGCGCGGGCTTGTGGCGCGCGAGCCATTGCGCGAACACGGGCAGCACGCGCGACGGCCGCAACTCGCCGAGCGCGGAAAGCAGCGGCGCGCCGTCCTGCGTCGCCTTGCCGATGACGGCAGGCCGCGCGCCCGACGCGCGGTTGTAGAGGTGATCCTTGATCTGCTGCTCGATGACCGGGCCTTTCTCTTCGATCACGAGCACTTCCGAAAGCCCGTCGACGAACGCGTCGAGCCGCGTCGTTTCGAGCGGAAACGACAGCCCGACCTTGTAGATGCGCACGCCGGCGGCCTCGAGATCATCGACGGTGAGTTCGAGGCGGCGCAGCGCTTCCATCAGATCCAGATGCGCCTTGCCGCACGTCACGATGCCGACGTTCGCCTGCGGACTCGGCGCGATCCATTTGTCGATGCTGTTCGTTCGCGCGAAATGGCGCACCGCGTCGAGCTTGGCGTGCAGCCGCGCTTCGATCGTCAGGCTCGGCAAGTCGGGCCAGCGGTTGTGCAGGCCGCCGGCGGGCGCGGCGAAATCGTCCGGCGCTTTCCAGACGGTCTGTACTGCGTCGAGATCGACCGTCGAGCCGGATTCGACCGTCTCCGAAATCGCCTTGAAGCCGACCCACGCGCCGGAGAAGCGCGACAGCGCCCAGCCGTAAAGCCCGAATTCAAGCATGTCCGCGATGTTCGACGGATTCACCACCGGCATGTGCCACGCGATCATCGCCTGATCGCTCTGATGCGGCATCGACGACGACACGCAGCCGTGGTCATCGCCCGCGACGACGAGCACGCCGCCATGCGGCGACGAGCCGTAGGCGTTGCCGTGCTTCAGCGCATCGCCGGCGCGGTCGACGCCCGGCCCCTTGCCGTACCACATCGCGAAGACGCCATCGACCGTGCGTTCCGGATCGCTTTCCACGCGCTGCGTGCCGAGCACGGCGGTGCCGCCGAGTTCCTCGTTGATCGCGGGAAGGAAGCGCACGTCATGCGACGCGAGCAGTTTCTTCGCTTTCCACAATTGCTGATCGACCATGCCGAGCGGCGAGCCGCGATAGCCGCTGACGAAGCCCGCCGTGTTGAGATTCGCGGCCCGGTCGAGGGCGCGCTGCATCAGCACGAGGCGCACGAGCGCCTGCGTTCCCGTCAGAAAGATGCGCCCGCTCGTGGCGCTCAGGTTGTTGCTCAGCTGGTAGTCGGAAAGCGCGGGAACGTGCGGGGTGGAGAGAGCATCGGCGGGGACGCGTGCGTTCATGGGCGTGTCTCTTTTTTGGGATAGAGGCGATACGCCATTCTTGGCCGACGATATCGAAATGTTTTTGCGCACTCGCTTCAATCTCGCACGCATGGAAACGTAACGAGATGATTTTCGGGATAAGCGAGAAAATTCTTCTCGAAACGGCGGCGCTTCGCGTAAACCCGGAGCCGGTTCGTATGCGTGGCCGCACCGTTTGGGACTAACCTGATTGGCTCGACCGATGACGGAAAAGGACGGCGATGAAGCTCTTCTACTGGCCGAAGACCCGCGCCTTTCGCGCGCTGTGGATGCTCGAAGAAATGCGCGTGCCGTATGAACTCGTGCGCGTGAATATCCGCGCGGGCGCGCAGAACGACAGCGCGTTCTGCCGCGTCAACCCGATGGCGAAGCTGCCCGCGCTCGAAGACGGCGCCGTGCGCGTGGCGGAATCCGGCGCGGTGCTGCTGTATCTCGCGGACCGTTATCCGCAATCGCAGCTAGGCGTGCCGCTCGCCGATCCGGCGCGCGGCCGTTTTCTGCAATGGATGTTCTTCACCGGCTCATGTCTCGAACCCGCCATGGCCGAGCGCATGACCGGCGCACAGGGCAATACGGTGAGCTTCGGATGGGGCGATCTGGCGCGCGTCGAGCATGCGATCGAAAGCGCGCTCGAAGAAGGGGAATGGCTGCTCGGCGAGCAGTTCACGGCGGCGGACCTGCTTCTCGCGAGCACGCTGCAAATCGGCTTTCTCGCGCGGATCATCGAGCCGCAGGGCGTGCTCTTCGATTACGTCGAACGGGCGATCGCCCGCGACGGCTACGAGCGCGCCGCAAAAATCGATCGGCTGGAGGCGGAGCGGCTAGGCCTCAAGCCGCACGTGAAAGCGGCGGATTAGGGAAACGCACGCGGCTTCGGGATGCCCGCGCCGGCTTCGATGTCGGCGACTGCGCGCTCGTGCGCCAGCTTGACGGCATCGGCGGGATTGAAGAGGCCATCGTCGCCGCCGACGGTCGTCCACGCCTTCACGGCGTGGTCCAGATGGCGAATCTCGTACTCGGCGTCCCATTTCGGGCCCTGTAGCTCGATGGGTCTCACGTGAATCGAATAGACGCCGTAAAGGAAGACCTGCTCCGCCATGATGCCCCTCCGATGCCTTCCGCCTGCAGCACTGACCGTGCAGTTCTACAGTTCGATTTCCCCGAGGATGCGATGCGCCAGCGCCCGCGCTTCGTCGAGCGCCTCGTGTTCGTTCTCCGATGCGGCTTCGACTTCGTAGAGCGTCGCGTCGGCCGCTTCGCCGTCGTCGCGGGTGAGCGAAACGAGGCCCTGGAACTTGCCGCCATCGATGGCGCGCACGCCGATCGTCGCCGTGTAGATGCCTTTCGTGTACGTGGTGTCTTCCATGATCGATTCGCCTTGAGGCCGGAACGTCACTATCGAATTCATGCTAGCACGCAGTTATGCGAAGCGTATGACGGCCGCGTTGCGCTAGCGTTGCAGCAGTTCCTCGACTTCCGGAAGCGTCGGCGAATGCGCGCCCGAGTGACGGCACGCCGCCGCGCCTGCGGCCAGCGCGAACTTCAGGTGATCCGGCCAGCCGCCGTGGCGCGACATCAAGCTGTAAAGCAGACCGCCGATGGACGCGTCGCCCGCGCCGACCGTGTCGGCAACTTCCACGGCGGGCGGCCGGGCGCTGTAGCTTTGATCGCCCGCGTAGAGCGTCGCTTCCGACGAGCCGCGCGTGACGAGCACGGTCGCCTGCGGATTCATCGCGCGGATGCGGGCGAGCGCGTCGTCTTCGGACAGACCGCGAAAAAGCATGTGCAAATCTTCGTCGGATACCTTGATGAGATCGGCCAGCGCCGCCATCTCGCGCAGGATCGGCTCGTAGCCGTGCTCCATCAGGTTGCGGTAGTTCGGATCGAAACTGATCTTCACGCCGTGCTCGCGCAGTTGCGCGGCGAGCCTCGCGAGCGTGCGGCCGAGCGGCTGGCGCACCAGGCTGATGCAGCCGAAATGCGCCCACTTCACGCGCTCCATCCAGCCTTGCGGCAGCTTCGAAGGATCGAAGGCGAGGTCCGCGCCGTTCTCGCCCATGAAGTAATAGGTCGGCGGCTGCGTCTTGTGGACGATGGCGAGGAGCGGCGGCCGTTCCACGCGCTGCATGAAGCGCATGTCGAGCCCGGCGGCGGCGCTCGCTTGCCACAGATCGTCGGAGAAGTTATCGACGCCCAGCGATCCGGCGCAGGCGGTCGGCAGGCCGAGCCGCGCGACCGCGCGCGCAACGTTCCAGCCCGCGCCGCCCGGACGCGACAGCCAGCTCGATTCGCCGGTGCGGATCATGTCCGTGAGGATGTCGCCGGCGGAGACGAATTGCGGGAAAGTGGTTTGATCGGTCGCCATCGTTGTCACCGTGCGTTGTTCTTCGGGGAGCCGAGCGCGTTCAGCACTTCGTAGCACGCGCCCATCGTGTGGTAGTCGGTCTTGCCGGCTGGACTTTTCTCGTCGCTGTACTTGCGGTTGTCGCACGTGAGGATGCGATACCACGCGCCGTACCGGTGATCGACGAAGTGCGCCCAGCTATAGCGCCACAGTTCGTCGTAACAGTCCCAGAAGCGTTCGCTGCCGGTGCGCGCGCCGAGCAGCGCGGCAGCCGCGAAACTTTCGGCCTGCACCCAGAAGTACTTGTCGTGATCGCAGATGCTGTCGTCGGGGCCGAAGCCGTAGTAGAGGCCGCCGTGACGGTCGTCCCACGCACGCGAAAAGCCGCCATCGAACAGTTCGATGGCGCGCGGCGCGAGCCACGGCAGCGCGCGATGCCGCTCGAGAATCAGCAGCAGCTTCGCCCACTCGGTCTGGTGCCCCGGCTGAAAACCCCACGGACGAAAGATGTTCGAACTGTCCGATTCGTTGTAATGCCAGTCCACGGTCCAGTCGCGATGAAAGTGCTCCCACACCAGCCCGTTCGACAGCCGCGCCTGCCGCAGCGTGATGTTGCCCGCGATCTTCTCCGCGCGATCCAGATACAGCACGTGACCGGTCGCTTCGAAAGCGGCGAGCAGCGCTTCGGTCGCGTGCATGTTCGCGTTCTGGCCGCGATAGTCCGAGAGCCGCCAGTCGGGCGTGGCTTCGTCCGCGTAGAGGCCCGCGCCGGCGTCCCAGAAGCGGTGCTCCATCAGCGCGAAAGTCTCGTCGATCATCGGCCTGGCTTCTTCGATGCCGGCCATCGCGGCATGCGCGCACGCGAGCAGCACGAAGGCCAGGCCGTAGCAATGGCGTGTGCCGTCGAGCGTGCGCTTCTGGCCTTCGCGCCACTCGATCTCCCAGTCGTAGCCTTCGTGTTCGGCGTCCCAGTGCGCGTCGCGCAGGAAGCGCAAGGCGTGGCGCGCGTCGTCCAGATAACCGGCGTCGCCGAAATGCCGGTACGCCATCGCGTAGTTGAAGACGAAGCGCGTGCTGCTGACGAGGTGGCGCGTCGTGCGGTCGTAGACCGTGCCGTCGTCCTTGAAGAAGTGGAAGAAGCCGCCGGACGGATCGCGGGCGACGGGCGCGTAGAACGCGAGCGTGTCGCGCACGTGCGAAAGCAGGAAGTCGCGGCTGCGGAAGTCGATGCGCTGATCGGCTGCCGGCTCGCTTGCAGCGGCGATGGCGGGGGAGGCGGTCAGGTTCATGGCGTGCGGATGTCCTCTTTCTGGCGCGAACTGGCGCGAGCGATGAATTCGACGCTCATCAGCGAATCGGTCTGGGCCAGCGGGTTCGGATGATCTTCGAGCAGCAACTCCACGCCCCGTCGCCCGAGCGCTTCCTTGTCGACGGCGACCGTCGAGAGCGGCGGCGTGCTGTGCGCGGCGGCGGGAATGTCGTCGAAACCGACGAACGCGATGTCCTCCGGCACGCGCAGACCGTGCGCGAGACAGACGCGCATCGCGGCGAGGGCCGCTGCATCGTTATAGGCGAAAACGGCGTCGGGCAACGGATTTGATCGCGCGCGCGCGTCGGCGAGGAGGCGCTCCATCGCGTCGGCGGCGGCGAGATCGGCGGGCAAGCCGGCTTGCGCGTTGATTTCGAGCGTCGGGTCGAATAGCAGGCCGGCATCGAAATACGCCTTCCGATAGCCGAGCGCCCGCTGCGCGATGCTGTGATGGGCGAGCGATCCGCCGATGAACGCGATGCGCCTGCGGCCCGTCGCGAAGAGATGCGCCATCGCCATCGACGCGCCTTTCGCGTTGTCGATGTTCACCGAGCGGAAGCCAGGCGCGTGCAGGTCAATCAGCACGATGGGCCGCGCAAGCGTCTGCAAATGCGCGAGCAGTTCAGGCTCGACGAAGCCCGCCACCGCGATGGCGTCGGGCGCGTGCAGCCGCATTTGCTGCCCGAGATCCTGCGTCGGCCCGGCCGTAAGGACGGACGGCACGAGGCGACGCTCGCGGCACGCCTCCTCGAAGCCGTGCAGCACTTGCGAGAAGAACGGGCTGACCGCGAAATTATTGTGCTGACGATGCAGCAGAAACATGACGCGCCGAATGCGGGTGCGCAGTTGCGCGGAGTCGTAACCGAGCCGCTGCGCCACTTCGACGACGCGCACGCGCGTGGCCTCCGACAAGCCCGGCTGATTTTTGAGCGCGCGTGAAACCGTCCCGATCGAAACGCTTGCCGCGCGGGCGACGTCGCGGATGGTAGTGGCCATCGTGGTGTTCTCTGTCCTGGAGCCGAAGCGCGCTGTTTATCGCACGCAAAGGATTCGCTCGATTCGCCGGATTGTATAGTAAAAGATCGCGAAAACGCGCTATCCGTGGACTAGAGAAAACCAGTAAACCCACGTCCTAAATGGCTTTGAAAGAATTTGTATTGTTTAGTAAAACCGGGGAAACAGCGGCGTGTGGTCTAGATAAGCACGACTTCAAACGGTCGCGTCAGGCGCGCCAATGTATGTGCTTCGAGTACCGGCGCGCGCCCCGCCGTCGCGTCGGGTTCCAGCTGGCTCCTGAACGCCTGCACCGCCAGCAGCTTGCGGGCGTGCGTCGCATCGTCCAGCACGATACGGCGGGCGCGGCTCCACGGCACGCGCGCGTCGTCGGGCGACGCCCAGTGCCAAGCGCACAACGGCACTTCGACGAACGGCAGCCCGAGCGCATCCGCCGCGAGACAGGCCGCGCGCCCTACCGCTTCGTGGTCGGGATGGCCGTCGCAGCGCCAGGGCGCGAACACGATGTCATCGGACTGAAGGCACTTCGAGAGACCGCCTAGCAAGCCCGGCTCGATCTGTTCCGCGGCGCCGTCTTGCAGGCCGAGCCGCGCGACCTGAACCTGCTGCAGCTTGAGCCGCTGCAGCGCCTCGCGGGTTTCAAGTGGACGCGCGGCGGCGAGCCTTTCAGGCGACCATTGAGTGGAATGCGGATGACTCGCGGTGCCGTCCGTGACCGCGACGATCAGCACGCTTCGGCTGAGTTTCGACAGCAGTGCGAGCAGTCCGCCGATACCGAGCACTTCGTAGTCCGGATGCGGTGCGATGACCACGGCTCGTCCTCCGGAAGGCACCAGTTCCGCAGGCGCGACTTCGGGCAGCGCGGCAAGACGCGGCCAGCCTTGCCACGTCGCTTCGGGCGTGCCGCTGCCGGACAGGACGCGCTCCGCCGCGCTGCCGTCCGCGCGGCGCGTGATCGAATCGCGTGTCGTTACGCGTGGCATGGCACGCTCCCGACTGCGGTGGCGGATCGCGCGGCGGCGGGCAGATCCAGGCGGGATGCCGCAATGAGCGTCGAGTACGATCGATCGCCCGCGTTCCTGCCGGGATGACGCCGGTCGGGGCGATCGCAGGCAAAAGCGCGCCGCGCGAATGATGTCGCGCGATGTTCGGTCGACGAGGCAATCGGCATGATGCGAGGCATCCTCCAGAGCTATGTTCGATTGAGCGCGGTCGTCCGCGTGGATGAAGTCAAGTGTGGCAAGGGTTGTTCCCGAGCGACATTCGGCCGGAAGACATAAGCCAAAGCGTCGGACGGCGTCAGGCGATCGCGCGGAACGCTGCCGATGAGCAGGTTTTTTTGCCTATGCCATTTGGCCGAATCGACGGCGCGATGCCGAAGCGCTCAAATGAGAAAAGGCCGCACACGGCGGCCTCGTTGGAGCGGAGGAAAGGGAAATGCTGCCTGGTTCAGCGGCGCGCGGGTGCGCCGACTTGCTTGCTGTTGCGCCCCGGTTCGACCATCGTCTTACGCGAACCCCAGCGTTGCGCGAGCACCGCGCAGACCATCAACTGAATCTGATGGAACAGCATCAGCGGCAGGACCACGGCGCCGACCGCGTGCGTGGCGAAGATGACTTTCGCCATCGGAATGCCGGACGCAAGGCTCTTTTTCGAGCCGCAGAAGATGATGGTGATCTGATCGGCGCGGCTGAACCCCAGGCGCTTCGCGGCGAACGCGGTGATAAGCAGCGCCACCGCGAGCAGCACGATGTTCACCACGACGAGACCGCCCAGCGCCGACAACGGGATCGAATGCCAGATGCCTTCGTTGACCGCTTCGCTGAACGCCACATAGACGACGAGCAGAATCGATCCCTGATCGACGAACTTGAGCATGGCCTTGTTGCGGTCCACCCATTTTCCGATGGCCGGGCGCAGCAATTGACCGGCAACGAACGGCACCAGCAGTTGCAGCACAATATTGCCGACGGTGTGCCACGGGGAGCCGGTCGCCCCGCCGTGATCGGTCACTAGCAGACCGACCAGCGCGGGCGTGATGAAAATCCCAAGGAGGCTCGACGCCGATGCGCTGCACACGGCGGCAGGGACGTTGCCCTTGGCCATCGACGTGAAAGCGATCGACGACTGCACCGTCGACGGCAAGGTGCACAGGAACAGGATGCCGCCATACAGCGCGGGCGTGACGAGCGGACTTAGCACGGGCCGCAGCGCAAGACCGAGCAGCGGGAACATGACGAAGGTGCTGAGCAGCACGATCAGGTGAAGCCGCCAATGCATCGCGCCGGCGACGATGGCTTCACGCGAGAGCTTCGCGCCATGCAGGAAGAACAGCAGCCCGATGGCGACGTTCGTGATCCAGTTGAACGCGACGGCGGCGCTGCCGCGGCACGGCAGCAGGCTTGCGATCGTGACGGTGCCGATCAGCGCCAGCGTGAAATTGTCGGGAAGATATTTTGGCCGTGCCATCAGAAATCTCACACTCGGGCGATCGCCGGGCGGCGCATGCAGCCGTAACCCGCATCGCGTCCGGGAAAACCATGATTTTGGCCCGCAGTCGATTGAATTGGCAAATTCATTTCATCGATCGATTGATTCTGTTTTTGCATAGGCCGCTTGGACGTAGTTTCAGCGCGAACGGTGGCCAGCAACATTTGGGCCGTCGGGATGCGCGGGTGTGCCGTCGTATCGTCCTAAGAAAGCGCTAAAGCGTTCAGTACGGCGAAGTGAAAAAACTCTGACGTAACATGGTGTTACAACCATCGAGACGGCATAACACTTTTTGGCTCGACGGCCACGGCCGGGCGAAATAAATTGTTGATACTCCGGTCGACGAGACCGTGCATCGCTCGATGCGTGTCTCGCGTGCTCCAACGGCGGCCGGCGTCCCGCGTAATCGGATTGTGCTTTTTAGCCGATGCGCGGTCGAAGACTCGTGTTGGATGCAGGCAGTTTCGACATGGCGCTCACTGGCATTCGCAAAACCACTCGGCTTCTGGCTTCCTCCGCGCTCGCTGCGCTGGCGGTTGCGGGTTCGTTCGCGCTCGCCGGTCCGCGCGGCGAGTGGGTGTCGCCGGCGACCTATGCGGATTCGCCCGCCAACCGTCAGTCGCTTCGCTACATGCCGGTGTCCGCGAAGGACGGGCTCACGCCGGTCAGCGCCGAAGTGCGCCCGGTTCCTCAAGCCGAGCAGGCCGCGCCGTTCCGTGCCGCAGGGTCGATACGCGCGGACATCACGCGCTACAACCAGGAGCGCAGCGTGCCGCGCTCACAGGGCCGCCCATCCGACGATGGCCGTGCGCCGGCCACTTCCAACTTCCGTAACTGATCGCGGCGGCATAGGCGGCGATGGCCGCCATGCGTCGATCACGGCTCAAGCGCAGTTATCTAAAAATAATTGGCGCGTCCAGCACGCGTGTCACGGTGACGTAATCTCGCCACAGTGACGCGTCACAATTCCTCCCAGACATTCCCCTCCTTTTTGCGCGCACGGACAATGCGGCCTTCGGCTGATTGCGTGCATCCAGTAGTTTCCAAACTCCTTTCATCGCGTTCTCAGGCCCGCCGGTTCAATGCTCCGGTGCGGCAAAACACGTCGCTGTAACGCGTGACTGTGAATGAGAGCAGGCGGCGTCATCGACAGATGCGCCACGGAGTAACGAAACCGCTATACCCGCGATAACCAGAAACATTTTTGACCGGATAAATGGTCCGTAAAGATGGTGCCGCTCCCCACGCGACGCCCTCGCTCAGAAGCCCATCACGCCGGTCAGACGATGGCGATTAACGTCCCTCGCTCGCCACGCTTTTAATTTTTGACAAAGACAGGAGAGTTCATGAAGCCAACCGTCAACCGTGCGACGCAGAAAACGGTAAAAGCAACGGTCAAGGCGACCGTCGTCGCAGCGATGATCGGCTTTTTCGCGGCAGGCGCCGCTCACGCGCAATCGAGCGTATCGCTCTACGGCCAGGTCGACGAATGGGTCGGCGCAACGAAATTTCCCGGCAGCGACCGCGCCTGGAACGTGAGCGGCGGCGGCATGTCGACGTCGTACTGGGGCATGAAGGGTGCGGAAGACCTGGGCGGCGGCTACAAGGCGATCTTCACCCTCGAGAGCTTCTTCCGCGCGCAGAACGGCCGTTATGGCCGCTTCGACGGCGACACGTTCTTCGCCCGCAACTCGTACGTCGGCATTCAAGGTCCGATCGGCACGTTCACCGCGGGCCGCCTGACTACGCAGCTCTTCGTCTCGACGATTCTCTTCAACCCGTTCGTCGACTCGTACGTCTTCTCGCCGATGGTGTCGCACGTGTTCCTCGGCCAGGGCACGTTTCCGACCTACACGACGGATCAGGGCGTGACGGGCGACTCCGGCTGGAATAACGCCGTCCAGTACACGACGCCGGACTTCAACGGCCTGTCGGGCAGCGCGATGTACGCGTTCGGCAACAACGCGGGCGATGGCCGCTCGAAGAAGGGGAGCGCACAGTTCCTGTACTTCCACGGCCCGTTTGCGGCGACCGGCGTGTACCAGTACGTCAACTTCAATGCGACGCCGGGCGACCTGCCCACGTCGAATGCGTTCGTCACGCCGGGCTTCAAGAGCCAGAGCGTCGCGCAACTGGGCGCGTCGTACGACATGAAGTACGTCAAGTTCTTCGCCCAGTACATGTACACGAAGAACGACATCGAGCCGACTTCGTTCCACGTCAACACGGGGCAGGGCGGTGTGACGGTGCCGGTCGGCCCGGGCACGGTGATGGCGTCGTACGCGTACTCGCGCAGCAACGGCGGCCTCGACCAGACGCACAAGAGCTGGGCCGTCGGTTACGACTATCCGCTCTCGAAGCGCACCGATGTCTATGCGGCCTACCTGAACGACAAATACTCGGGCATCTCGTCGGGCGATACCTTCGGCGTCGGCGTCCGCGCGAAGTTCTGAAGCACGCCGGGCACAAACGAAAACACCGCGTCGAGTACGCGGTGTTTTTTTGTCCGGACGACGAACGCGTCAGCGAATCGCGAGGCGCGCTTTCGTGTCGTCGTATTCGCGCCTGAGCCGCGCGACCAGTTCGGCCACGCTCGGCACGTCGTTCATCAGGCCGACGCCCTGGCCCGCGCCCCAGATGTCCTTCCACGCTTTTGCCTTGCTCGAACCGTCGCCGAAGTTCATCGCGGTTTTATCGGATTCAGGGAGCGCGTCCGGGTCCAGCCCCGCATTCACGATGCTCTGGCGGATGTAATTGCCGTGCACGCCCGTGAACAGGTTCGTATAGACGATATCGGACGCGTTCGAATCGACGATCGCCTGCTTGTAGCTTTCGAGTGCGTGCGCCTCGCGGGTCGCGATGAAGCGCGTGCCCATGTAGGCGAGGTCCGCGCCCATCGCCTGAGCCGCGAGAATCGATCCGCCATTGGCGATGGAACCCGACAGCACGATCGGCCCGTCGAACATGCGCCGCACTTCGCCGACGAGCGCAAACGGCGAAGTCGTGCCCGCGTGCCCGCCCGCGCCCGCCGCGACGAGAATCAGTCCATCGACGCCGGCTTCCAGCGCCTTTTGCGCGTGACGCAGATTGATGACGTCGTGCAGCACGATGCCGCCGTAGGAATGCACCGCGTCGATCATCTCCTTGACGGGCGCACGCAGGCTCGTGATGAAGATCGGCACCTTATGCTCGACGCACACGCGCATGTCGTGTTCGAGCCGCGCGTTCGACTGATGCACGATCTGATTTACCGCTACCGGCCCGATGACGGCATCGGGATTCGCCGCCCGGTATTCCGCGAGCGACGCCTGAATCTGCGTGAGCCATTCGTCGAGCAATTCGGCCGGCCGCGCATTCAACGCGGGAAACGATCCGACGATGCCCGCCTTGCATTGCGCGAGCACGAGTTCGGGATAACTGACGATGAACATCGGCGAGCCGATGACCGGCAACGCGAGGTTTTGCAGGACGGCTGGAAGTGCCATGCGCGAGTCTCCAGATTGATGTTCTTGCGGCCCTCGAAGCGGCGCTTATAAGCATGCACCGGGACGCCGTCTGAGAACGATCGTTCGATTATAGGCACGACGCGTCTCCGAGCGATCCGCAAATTCCGAGGACTTCTTCGGTTTCGGGGCAAAGGCGGCCATCGACGTGAAGCAGTTCTGACGCCACGCCTACAATGAGTCGAACCTCACAACAAGAACACACCATGTCATTCGCCGATTACGAGCCGTTCCGGATCGAAGGCGCCGATGCGGGCGTCGCCATTGCCGGCGTGAAGGGCGGCGACGGCCCGCCGCTTCTGCTGCTGCACGGCCACCCGCAAACGCACGAGATCTGGCACAAGTGCGCCGATGTTCTCGCGCGCCACTTCACCGTCATCGCAACGGATCTGCGCGGTTATGGCGCATCGGGCAAGCCTGAGAGCGACGAGCATCACACGCCGTATTCGAAGCGCGCAATGGCCGCCGATCAGATCGCGGTGATGCGTCACTTCGGCTTCGAGCGATTCCTCGTCTGCGCGCACGATCGCGGCGCAAGAGTCGCGCATCGCATGGCGATGGACTTTCCCGATGCCGTCGATCGCCTGATGCTGCTCGACATCGCGCCGACGCTCGCCATGTACGAAGCGACCGACCGTGAATTCGCAACCGCCTACTTTCACTGGTTCTTGCTGATCCAGCCGTCGCCGCTGCCGGAATTGCTGATCGGCGGCAATCCGAACGCGTATATCGATCGCGTGATGGGCAATCGTCACGCCGGCCTCGCCCCGTTCGCGCCGCATGCGTTGCAGGCGTATCGCGATGCCCTGGCGCAGCCCGGCGCCATCTACGCGATGTGCGAGGACTATCGTGCGTCGGCGAGCATCGACCTGGAGCACGATCGCGCCGACCTCGAACGCGGCGCGAGGGTCGCGTGTCCGCTGCGCGTCTTGTGGGGCAAGGAAGGCGTGATCGAGCGATGCTTCGACGCGCTGGAAGAATGGAGGCGCGTCGCCCGCGATGTGAGCGGCCAGGCGTTGCCGTGCGGCCATTACATCCCCGAGGAACAGCCCAACATGCTGATCGACGAGATGCTCGCGTTCTTCAAAGCGGACGCGTCGTGAGGTGAAACCGGTAAAGAAGACGGGCAGTCATCCGGTCTTTAGCTGACCGTTAAACTTCTGTAGGGAAAGCACCGATGCACGCGTAATAGCGTCGGGTTAGCATGGTCTCGACGTTGATCACGTCTATGTTCGCCGCTTGCCGTAGCTGACAAGCGGCTTTCTTTTTTTGTGCTTCAACTCGCGGATACGACACCGGCGCTGACCGTCACCGCGCCCGCCTTCGCCAGTTCCCCGACGACTTTCTCGATCAACGCGCGCCGCTCGCTGGGCGCGGCGAGCGCATCCGCGGCGGCGCGCATGGCGCGGGCGTTCGACGTCATCGCGAGAAGCGCGTCGAAGCTCATCGCGCGCACTTCCATCAGCTTGAAGACGATCAGCACCTTCAGCGCGTTCTTTGCGTTGCGCGCGGGATCGGCCTGCAGGTAGTCGAGCCGCGACGACGCGACATCGAGCGCACGCGCGACATCGCTGAACGGCGCGCCGTGGCCGGGAATCACGATATCGATATCGAGCCGCGCGATCAGACCGAGCACCGCGCGTTCTTCCGCAAAGCCGCTTTCGCCTTCCAGTTCCGGAAAGATCACGCCGAAGCCGTTTTCCCACAATGCGTCGGCGCTGATGAGCACGCGCGCGTCGGCGCAGTAGAGCATCAGCGAATGCGGGTCGTGGCCGGGCGCGCCGAGCACGGACCACGGCAGGCCGCCGAGCACGAGCGTCGCGCCGTTTTCGATGACGCCTGTGAAGCCAAAGCGCTCGCAGTTCTGCCCCGTCGCGTCGAAAGTCAGCGCGTCGCGGTTCCAGTCGCGAACCGCTTCGGCTTCGCCCGATGGGATCAGCGTGCCGCAGCCGTAGGCCGCCTGAAGCAGCGCGTTGCCGCCGCAGTGGTCCGAATGCAGATGCGTGTTCACGATCAGGTCGAGCTTGCGCGCGCCCAGCTTACGTTGCACCAGCGCGAGCGTTTGCGGCGCGTGCGAGCCGTAGCCGGTATCGACGAGCGCGGTGTTGTCGTCGCTCGTGAACAGCACGTTGTTCGACGAGAGCCAGCCGCGCTCGAAAACGGTCATCGAGTCGGGCAGCGTCTTCATGCCGGCATCACGACGATGGTCGCCGTCGCCTTCATTACCGTGTCGCCCGCCTGATTCATCGCACCGCCCGCGAGCTTCACGAGATCGCCGCGCAAGCTCGCTTTCCACTGCGCTTCGATGACCTGCCAGCGCATCGTGATGACATCGTTCGCTTTCACCGCGCGCGTCAGCCTGATGCCGAATTCCAGCCCCAGCGGCTGCGCGTATCGGGAGAAATGCGTGGCGATCATCGCCATCAGATGCGCGGTCGGCTGCGTGCCCGATGCGATCAGCGTGCCGAAGCGACTCGCCCGCGCGTAGGCTTCGTCGTGATGCAGCGGATTGCGATCGTCGACGAGCGTCGCGAAATGGCGGATCGAGTCGGGCGGCAGCGAAAGCGTCGCTTCGAACGATTCGCCGATCATCACGACACGCGCGCCCTGCCGGCGGCTTTCGACGCGATCGAGCACGGCGCGCTTTGCGTCGTCGTCATACGCTGACCACGCGGCGATTTCGTCGAGGGTGCGAAAGCAGCCATCGCAAAAGCCGGTCTCCGCGTTCATGCGGCAGACATCGACGCAAGGCGACGCCACGCCGTTCATGACGACGCCGTCTCGCGCAATGCGACATCGACGACCGGCGCGCCCGTCAGTTCGACCAGTTCGCGCGGCGACAGATTGAACACCGCATGCGGATGGCCGGCCGCAGCCCACAGACTGTCGAGCGCGAGAAGGTCTTCGTCGATCAGCGTGACCGGCTCGACCGCGTGACCGATCGGGCAAACGCCGCCGATCGCATAGCCCGTTTTCTCGCGCACGAACTTCGCGTCCGCGCGAGCCAGTGCGCCCACGCGCGCGGCGACCTTCTTCTCGTCCACGCGATTCGCGCCGCTCGCGATCACCAGCAGGGGCGCGTCGTCCTCGCGGCGTCGGAAGAGAATGGACTTGGCGATCTGCGCGATGGCGCAGCCGAGGCCGGCCGCCGCTTCCGCCGATGTCTTCCCGGTCTCCGGCAGCATCACGACCGGATGCGGATGGCCGCGTTCTTTCAGCAGCAGCGCCACGCGGCGCGCGGAATCGGGCAGGGCGTCGAGTTCTGTCGGTTCGATCATCGTTGTTGTCCTTTCATGCACATGCTTCCACGCCGCCCTTCTTCGCGAGCAGCGCCTTGCCCGCACGCGATGCGCTCGGCTTGCCGATCGCTCGCGAAATGAAGTCGCCGATGTCCACGAGTTCGTCCAGATTCACGCCGGTTTCGATCCCGAGTCCGTTCATCAGATACACGACGTCCTCGGTCGCGACATTGCCGGTCGCGCCTTTTGCATACGGACAGCCGCCGAGCCCCGCGACCGACGCATGAAAAATCTCGATGCCTTCCAGCAGCGCCGCATAGATGTTGCCGATGGCCTGGCCGTAGGTATCGTGAAAGTGCCCGGAGAGCCGTTCGCGCGGAAACACCTTCGACGCCGCCGCGATCACTTCGCGCGTGCGCGTGGGCGTGGCGACGCCGATGGTATCGGCGATGTCGATTTCATCGCAGCCGAGCGCCTTCATGCGCTCGACGACATCGACCACGGATTCGACGCTCACTTCACCCTGATATGGGCAGCCGAGCGCGCACGAAATGCTGGCGCGCAGGCGCATGCCCGCGTCTTTCGCCGCTTTGGCGACCGGCTCGAACCGCGCGATGCTTTCGGCGATGCTGCAATTGATGTTCTTCTGCGAGAACGCTTCGCTGGCCGCGCCGAAGATCACGATCTCGTCGGCCTTCGCTTCGAGCGCGCCTTCGAAGCCGCGCATGTTCGGCGTGAGCACGGAGTAGATCGTGCCCGGCCTGCGCTCGATGCCGGCGAGAAGCGCGGCGGCGTCGGCCATTTGCGGCACCCATTTCGGCGATACGAACGAGGTCGACTCCACGTTGACGATGCCCGCGCGCGCGAGGCGGTTCACCAGCTCGATTTTCGTTTCCGTGGGCACGAACGTCTTTTCGTTTTGCAGGCCATCGCGCGGCCCGACTTCGACGATCTTTACTCTGGATGGGATCATGCTTGTCTCCTTCGAATGTTCTGGCTCGCGCTCAATAGCCGCGCTTGTAATCCACCACGCCGCTTATCGTCTCGCCGCGTGCGAGTGCTCGAATCTTCGCGGCAATCTGCACGATGCTCTCTTCGCGCAGCGTTTCCGCCGCTATGTGCGGCGTCACGCCGATGCGCGGATGCCGCCAGAACGGATGCTCCTTCGGCAGCGGTTCGACATGGAACACATCGAGCATCGCGCCGGCGAGCTGGCCGCTGTCGAGTGCATCGATGAGATCGGCATCGACGAGATGCGGACCGCGCGCCACGTTCACCAGATAGGCGCCGCGCGCCAGCTTGCCGAACGCGCGCGCGTTCAGGATGCCTTCGGTGTCCGGCGTATGCGGCAGCAGATTGATGATGACGCGCGTGCCGTCGAGAAACGCGTCGAGCTGATCGCGGCCCGCGTATACCGAGACGCCTTCGATGTCCTTCGGCGTGCGGCTATAGCCTCGCACGGGCACGCCGAGCCGCCGAAGACCCTGCGCCACTTCCGCGCCGAGCACGCCGAGGCCCAGCACGCCGACCGTGAAATCCTTGCGCGCGTGTTGCGTGAGCTTTTCCCAGCGGCCTTCGCGTTGCAGCGCTTCGTACTCGTCGAAGCGGCGCATGTAGCGCAGCACCGCATAGGTCGCGTATTCGACCATCTGTTGCGCCATTCCCGTGTCTTCGAGACGCACGAGCATCGCGTTGGGCGGCAGCGTGCCGGGTTCCTTGCGCTCGACATCGAGGATCGCGTCGACGCCCGCGCCGAGGTTGAACACGGCCTTGAGATCCGGCCGGTTCGCGAACAACTCGCGCGGCGCGCGCCAGACGATCGCGTAATCGGCGGGCGCGGTATCGCCCGGTTCCCATGCGCGAAGGTCGGCGTCCGGCAACTCGCGGGCGAAGCCGCGCAGCCATGCTTCGATGTCGGTGTTCTGTTCGTAGAAGATGATTTTCATGCGGCTCATTTGGCGAAGAGCTGGCCGATGTCGTTGAATGCCTTGAACTCCAGCGCGTTGCCGCACGGGTCGAGGAAAAACATGGTCGCCTGCTCGCCGGGTTGGCCCTTGAAGCGGACATGCGGCTCGATGATGAACTTCGTCCCGACGCCCTTCAGACGCTCGGCGAGCGCGTGCCAGTCGCTCATCGAGAGCACGACGCCGAAATGGCGCACGGGAACGTCGTCGCCATCGACGGCGTTCCGGGCGGCTGGCCGCGCCTCGTCCGGCGAAAGATGCGCGACCAGTTGATGACCGAAGAAATCGAAGTCGACCCAGTCGGGCGAGCTGCGGCCTTCCGGGCAGCCGAGCAGTTCGCCATAGAACGCGCGCGCGTTATCGAGGCTCGTGACGGGAAAGGCGAGATGGAACGGTTGCAGCGTGCGCTGTGTTCGCGAATGATCCGCGTGCTCGAAGCGGTCGGCGGATTCGTCGGGCAGATCGGACATACGGCCTCCGTGTGATGTTTTGGGACATTCTACGTGCGGATACAGGCGGCGTTCGCATCGCGCATATGGAAATGACGATTGAATCGTTCGCGCATGCGATGCATCACGGGACAATGGCGCATGGACAGAACGCTGCGGGCGGAACACGCATGAACACGATCGACGAACCCTTCAGGCGGCCGATGCTCGTCACCGTGCCGGGGCTGCATGGCAGCGAGGGCGCGCACTGGCAGAGCTGGCTGGAGCGGCAGTACGTGGAGGCGGCGCGCGTCGAGCAGGCGGATTGGGACGCGCCGCATCTCGACACGTGGGCGAGCGCGGTCGAAGCGCGGCTCGATGAAATGCGCCGCCCCGTCGTGCTGGCGGCGCACAGCTTCGGCTGTCTCGCGACGGCGCATGCGCTGTTGCGTGGAAGCCTGGGGACAAAGGTCGTCGGCGTGCTGTTCGTCGCGCCCGCGAGTCCGGCGAAGTTTCGCCTCGCCGGGCGCTTCGAGCCGATGCGGCTTGCGGTGCCGTCGATCCTCGTCGGCAGCGAAACCGATCCGTGGATGCCGCTCGACGACGCACGCGATCTCGCCCGTCAGTTGGGCAGCGCGTTCGTCAATCTGGGCGATGCCGGGCATATCAACACGTCGGCGGGCTATGGGCCGTGGCCGCACGCGAAGTATCTCGTCGATACGCTCGCGCACTGGGCGCCGCCTGCGGAGTTTGGCGCGGAAGACCTGTTCCTGCGCGAACACGCGTATGGATGACGTGCGCCGCCCACCGTCCGATACACTCGATGGCCGCCTTCGCGCGGCCTTTCGCGTCTTTATTGCAACCGTTCTTTCGGGGAGTCACATGGCGGCATTCAGGAAGCTCGCGCTCGCGGCGGGCGCGGCGTGGTGCATGGCGGCGGGCATCGCGCACGCGGAGACCACCTTGCTCAACGTGTCCTACGACGTGACGCGCGAGCTGTACAAGGATATCGACGCGGCCTTCGTCGCCGATTACAGGAAGCGCACGGGCGAGACGGTGTCGGTGCGGCAGTCGCACGGGGCATCGAGCGCGCAGGCGTTGTCGGTGATGCAGGGTCTTCAGGCCGATGTCGTCACGATGAACCAGCCGAACGATATCGATCTGCTCGCCGAGCGCGGCCAGCTCGTGCCCGCGAACTGGCGCACGCGCCTGCCGAACGGCAGTTCGCCCTACACGACGACGATGGTCTTTCTCGTGCGCAAGGGCAACCCGAAGAACATCAAGGACTGGAGCGATCTGGCGCGGCCCGGCGTGCAGGCGATCATCGCGAATCCGAAGACATCGGGCAATGGCCGCTATACCTATCTCGCCGCGTGGGGATACAAGAAGCGGCAGGGCGCGACCGATGCACAGGCGCAGGACTTCGAGAAGGCCGTTTTCAGGAACGTGCCCGTGCTCGATACCGGCGGACGCGGCGCGACGACGACGTTCACGCAGCGCGGCATCGGCGACGTGCTGGTGACGTTCGAGAACGAAGTCGGCCTGATTGGAAGCGGCGCGGGCGCGAAGGATTTCGATGCGGTGTATCCGTCGGCGAGCTTGCTGGCGGAGCCGCCGGTCTCCATCGTCGACAAGGTGGTGGACAAGCGCGGCACGCGCAAGGAGGCGCAGGCTTATCTCGACTTCCTCTATACGCCGCAGGCTCAGGAGATCATCGCGCGGCATCACTTGCGTCCGCGTAATGCGGAAGTGCTCGCGAAGCATGCGAGCGAGTTCAAGCCGCTGAAAACCTTTACCGTCGATGAGATGTTCGGGAGCTGGCAGAAGGCGCAGCAGACGCATTTCGCCGATGGTGGGACGTTCGATCAGGCGGTGGTGGACCGGAAGTGATCCTTGCGGGGCCCGCATCCGATATGCAAGCCCCGCACACGTCTTATCCGGCGTTCACATTCCCCGCCGCCTCTGCGCGCATCCCGAGCCGCTCGATCAGCTTCCTGTCCGCCTCAGCTTGCGGATTGCTCGTCGTGAGCAACTGATCGCCATAGAAAATCGAATTCGCGCCCGCCGCAAAACAAAGCGCCTGCAACGCCTCATCCATCTGCTCGCGCCCTGCGGACAGCCGCACCATCGCCTTCGGCATCGTGATGCGCGCGACCGCGATCGTCCGCACGAATTCGAACGGATCGAGCGCCTCCGTGCCGGTCAGCGGCGTGCCCGCCACCTGCACGAGATTGTTGATCGGCACCGACTCCGGATACGGCTCCATGTTCGCCAGTTGCGAAATCAGCCCCGCGCGCTCGCGACGCGATTCGCCCATCCCGACGATCCCCCCGCAACACACGTTGATGCCCGCGTCGCGCACATGCTCGAGCGTATCGAGCCGGTCCTGATACGTGCGCGTGGAGATGATCTGGCCGTAGAACTCCGGCGACGTATCGAGGTTATGGTTGTAGTAGTCCAGCCCCGCATCGCGCAGGCTGTGCGCCTGATGCGCTTCCAGCATGCCGAGCGTCACGCACGTTTCCATGCCCATCGCCTTGACGCCGCGAATCATTTCCTTGATCGGCTCGAGATGCCGATCCTTCGGATTGCGCCATGCCGCGCCCATGCAAAAGCGCGTCGCGCCGTTGGCCTTCGCGGTCTCGGCGGCCTTCAGCACCGCATCGACTTCCATCAGCTTGTCGGCCTTCACGCCCGTTTCGTGATGCACCGACTGCGGACAGTACGCGCAATCCTCCTCGCAGCCGCCCGTCTTGATCGACAACAAGGTGGACAACTGCACCGCGTTCGGATCGAAATGCTCGCGATGCACCGTCTGCGCGCGATACAGCAAATCGTTGAACGGCAAGTCGTAGAGCGCGACGACATCCGCGACGCGCCAGCGCGCGGGCGTCGGCACGTTGACAGGCGTTGCGGCTTCGGCAGTAATGGTCTGCGTCATATGAGTTCAGTCCTTGAGTTGGAGCCGGTCGAGCAGAAGGCGCGCGTCGAGATGATCGGCGGCGCGCGACGCATCGGCCGGTGCGAGATGAGGAATGACGCCGATGAGCGGCGCATCGATGAGTTGTTCAAGCGTTCGAATGTTTTCGTCGGGATACAGCATGTTTGGATCGACGCGGTTCGCGACCCAGCCCGCGAGCGTCAGTCCGCGCGATGCAATCGCTTCCACGGTCAGCAGCGCATGGCTGATGCAGCCGAGCCGCATGCCGACGACGAGCACCACCGGCACGTTCAGCGCGACGGCGAGATCGGCGGTGTCGTGCGTATCGTCGAGCGGCACGCGAAAGCCGCCGACGCCTTCCACCACGACGATATCCGCCTGCGTCACCGCGAAGCGATGCGCCTCCACGATGCGCCCGATTTCCAGCGCGATGCCTTCGCGCGCCGCCGCGATGTGCGGCGCAATCGGCTCGCGCATCATGAACGGCGTGCGAATCCCGGGCGGCAGCGCGACGTTGGCGGCGGCGTCGAGCTGATCGGCGTCGTCGTTATGCAGCACGCCGTCGCGTTCGGCCGCGCCCGAGGCGATCGGCTTCATCGCGGCGGCGCGCAGGCCGGCGCGAGCAAAGCCGTGCAACAGCGCGGAAGAAGCGAAGGTCTTGCCGATCTCCGTATCGGTTCCGGCAACGAATAAGGATAAAGCGGTCATAGCGTAGTCAGAGCGTGATCGAGGCGTGCGAGGTCGTCATCGCTATGCGCGGCCGAAAGCGAAATGCGTAGACGCGACGTGCCCGAAGGCACCGTCGGCGGACGGATCGCCGGCACCCACAGCCCTTGCGCATCGAGCGCGGCGGCGAGCGCGACGGTTTCATCGTTGCCGCCGATGACGAGCGGTTGCACCGCAGTCCGCGATTCGACCGGCAGCCAGCGCGTACGTTTCAGCATCGCGCGCGTTGTTTCTATCAGCGAAGCCAGATGCGCGCGCCGCTGATCGCCTTCGTCGCTTGCAATGATCCTGACGCTCGCGGATACCGCATGCGCGACCGCCGGCGGCGACGCCGTCGTGAAAATATAGGGCCGCGCGCGCTGCACGAGCCATTCGATCACGGTCGCGTCCGCGCACACGAACGCGCCCGCGACGCCCGCCGCCTTGCCGAGCGTGCCGACATAAACGAGGTGCGGCGAGCGCAACGCATAAGCGCTAAGCGCGCCGCGTCCTTGCGGTCCGAGCACGCCGAAGCCGTGCGCGTCGTCGACGACGAGCCACGCGCCGTACTTCTCCGCCACGTCGACGAGGCGCGCGAGCGGCGCGATATCGCCGTCCATGCTGAACACCGAATCGGTGACGATCAGCTTGGTCGCGGTCTCATCGCGCGACGCGTCGAGCATGGCGTCGAGCGCGTCGATGTCCGCATGCGGATAAATCTGCGTCTGCGCGCGGGAAAGCCGCACGCCGTCGATCAGCGACGCGTGGTTCAGCGCATCCGAGAACACGAGCGTGCCGCGACCGGCAAGCGTCGTCAGCACGGCAAGGTTCGCCATGTAGCCGGTGCTGAAGTAGAGCGCGCGCGGATCGTCGACGAAGCCGCCCGAGAACGCGGCCAGATCGTCTTCGAGCTGCGCGTGCGCGCGGGAATGGCCGCCGAGCAGATGCGATCCGCCGCTGCCCGCGCCATACCGCGACGCGCCTTCCGCCAGCGCCGCGCGAATCGCTTCGTGGGCGGCGAGGCCGAGATAGTCGTTGCTTGCGAAGCCGATCATCGCGCGGCCATCGACCGTCATGTGCGCGGAATTCGCCCCGTCGATGGTGCGGCGGCGACGGCGCAGGCCGCGTGCATCGATATCGGCGAGACCTTGTTTCAGCGCGTCGAAGAGGGCGTCGGACGAGGGCGTCATGCGGCCTCCGCGAGCGTCGCATCGAGCGTTTCGCGCGTGCGTGCCGCGAGCAGCGCAAGCTCGTCGTCCGTCAGGATGTACGGCGGCATCATGTACACGGTCTTGCCGATCGGGCGCATCAGCAGTTCGCGCTGCAAGGCGTTGGCGAAGAAGCGGCGCGAGAACGTCTTGTCGTCGATATCGACATCGAACGCGAAAATCGTCCCGCGCTCGCGCAGATTGCGCACGCGATCATGCTTCGCAAGCGGCTGCAAGGCGTCACGCAGCAACGCGGATTTGCGCCGGTTCTCCGCAAGCACGTTCGCGCTGTCGAACAGATCGAGCGTCGCCAGCGCCGCGCGGCATGCGAGCGGGTTGCCCGTGTACGAATGTGAATGCAGGAAGCCGCGCGTCACGTCGTCGTCGTAAAAGGCGGCGTAGATGTCGTCGCGCGTGAGGACGATCGAAAGCGGCAAGTAACCGCCGCTGATGCCCTTCGACAGGCACACGAAGTCCGGCCACACGGCCGCCTGCTCGCACGCGAAGAACGTGCCCGTGCGCCCGCAGCCGACCGCGATTTCATCGGCGATCAGGTGCACGCGGAATTCGTCGCAGAGCGCGCGCAGGCGGGTGAGATACGACGCGTCGTACATCGCCATGCCCGCCGCGCACTGCACGAGCGGCTCGACGATCACGGCGGCAAGCTGCGCCGCGCGTGCTTCGAAGAGCGCGCGCATCGCAGCGATGGCTTCGTCGACGCCCGCCGCAGCCGGCGATGCGACCACATGCGCGTGACGGATCAGCGGATCGTAAGCGTCCTTGAAGAGCGCGACATCCGTCACGCCGAGCGCGCCGATGGTTTCGCCGTGATAGCTGTTCGCAAGACACGCGAACTCGCGCTTCTCGCTTTGCCCGCGATTGCGCCAATAGTGAAAGCTCATCTTCAGCGCGATTTCGACCGCCGACGCACCGTCGGACGCGAAGAACGCGTGGCCGAGCGTGTGCTGCGTGAGCGCGGAAAGACGTTCGGACAGTTCGACGGCGGGAGCATGCGTGCAGCCCGCGAGCATCGCGTGTTCGAGCGTGTCGAGCTGATCCTTCAGCGCGCGGTTGATATCGCCGTTCGCGTGGCCAAAGAGGTTGACCCACCACGAACTGATGGCGTCGAGGTAGCGATGGCCTTCGTGGTCGTAGAGCCACGCGCCCTTGCCGCGCGCGATCGGCACGAGCGGCACGCGCTCGTGGTGCTTCATCTGGGTGCACGGATGCCACACCGCGGCGAGCGAGCGCGCGACCCAGTCTTGATTCGCTTCTGTGTTCAAAAACGGCTCCCAGGCCCGCGCGTGACGCGAGCCGGTACATCGGTCAGGCCGTGGGGCCTGCGCATTCTCAGGAAAACGCGCGAGACATCGCGCGCTCCAATTATCCCGAAAATGAGCGCGCGCTTCCCTTTTCGACGGACATTTGCGGCGAGCGGACGTGCCCATCAAATGGGCGGCAACGCGTTATCGCGCGCATCTTCGTCGATCCTGATGCGTACACGAAAGATCGCGGCGCAAGATGCGAAAACGCCGGCGCGCGGGCCGGCGTCTGTTCAATGCGTGCGTGCGGGACGTTCAGCGCGATGCTGTCTGCGTTTCCGCGCCGGCGCCCTTCCAAACAACGGCGTCATCGACCGCGTAGAGCCTGCACGGATCGGCGCTTTGCTTCTGGCATCCCGCGATGGCGACGGACATCGGATCGTCGCCGCCTTCGGCCCACGACCACGCGCCCGAATCGGATACGGCGAACGCGCGGCTCGAATACTGGTTCAGGAAATTGCGATACCCGGCGCGCCCGTTCTCGTCCACGAACGGCACCGACTGCACCGCATCGAGAGTCGCATAGCCGGAAGCCTGCGGCGCACGCGGCTCGGCGACCTGATACTGCACCGACGTCGGCATGCCGATCTGCGCGAGGAACGCCTTCACGCGCGGCCACCAGACCTGCACGCCGTCGCGATCGCCGACGAGCCGGTGGGCGTCGCTCTTATAGGAACCGAAGTCCAGCATGTCGGCATGCGCGCCGTGCGCGACGAATGCGCTGTACATCTGCGCGGAGAGGTCGCCTTGCCAGACCGAGTCGTTGTCGCCATAGAGCCACAGCGACGGCAGGCGCACGTGTTCGCCGTAGGCGCCGAAGGCACTGACGAGATTTTTCTGCCAGCCCGCGCATTCGTCCTGACGCAGCCCGCCCGAGAAGTTGATGAGGCCGCGCACGCCCGGCGCGGCGATGGCATCGCGTGCGCCGTAGGCCATCGTGGTCAGGCCGCCGTGCGACGTGCCGGCCACGACGATATGCGTCTTGTCCACGTACGGCTGCTGGCTCATGTAGGCGACGGTTGCAGCGACGTCGCGCGCCTGCCCGAAGCCGTTTGCCTCGACGTTGCAGCCGTGGCCCGTGTAGTCGCCGCCCGAACCCGCGAAGCCGCGACGATTCGGCACGACAACGACATAGCCGTGACGCACGAACTCACGCGCGAGCGCGATGGGGCGATTGCGCGGCTGCGCGTGCGCGTTGCCGGGGAGCTTGCCGTGATTGAAGACGACCATCGGGAACGGGCCCGCGCCGTCCGGTTTGAAGACAGTGGTTTCGAGCACGATGTCGTCTTCCGGCACGCCGATGACGGTCTCGTTCAGACCGTTGGCGACGACAGGCAGGCTGGGATCGAGCGCATCGGGAATCTTGCCGAAGACCGGGGCCGACAGCCCCTCGGACTGACGCACGCCGCCGATCGGTTCGGCGCGGGCGGCGGACGTGACGAACGCCGTCGCCAGCGAGCACACCATGCTGCATCCGACCAACCAGTTTGTGATCGCCATCCGTGAACTCCGACTGCATCCCATCGATGTTGATGCGGCGTGGCCCGGACACTGCGCTGATCGAAGTCACAAACCTGTCGCGCTGCTCGCGAGGAGCAGTATCGATTACTGGTTTCGGGAGTCCTGCCCCGGCGAGGCACGACGAATGGCTTCGAACAGGCGTTGAAACGGAGCGCCGCTCTTTGCCAGGCGCGTAAATGACAATGCGCTGGCGTAAAGAGAGATTACCCGTTCAAAATTGCACTGCACAATAAAGGAAACCCCGTAACAGCTTAATCTGGAAGGGATTTTTAAGGAAATTAATACCGTCTTTATCGGCGGTTGTATTAAGAAAGCATTTACTTTTCTTTTTGTTCACCGTCGATATAAATCCAGCGGCCGTTTGCATTTCGCCTGAATCGGCTCGCCTCGTGCAGCCGATGCGCGCGACCGTCGACCTTGTAACGCGCCACGAACTCGACTTCCTCGTGATCCGCGTCGATCGCGGTATGGCGTTTGATCTGCAAGCCGAGCCAGCGCGTGCTGGTGCCGGAGGCATCGAGATCGGGCGGGCAGGTCGCGTCGTCCCATGTGGCGCGCAGATAGGACGTGTCGCCGAGCACGTAGGCGGTGTAGCGCGAGCGCATCAGTTCCATCGCGTTGGCGGGCGCAGCGTGACCGTCGATGAAACGCCCGCAGCACTCGGCATAACGCGGCGCGCGCGCATTCGGCTTCGCCGCCGGCGATGCCCCGCCGCAAGGACACTCCACCGGCTTCAAGCGTCGACTCCCGGCATCTCGACGTGCCCCGGCTGGGCGCGCACGCCGTCGAGCCACGCGCGGATGCCCGGATAGCGAGACAGGTCGAGACCGGCTTCATCGGCGACGTGCGTGTACGCGAAAAGCGCGATATCCGCGACGGTGTAGCGCTCGCCGACGAGAAAGCTGCGCGTCGCGAGATGCTGCTCCATCACGTCGAGCGCGCGATACGAACCCGCGGTCTTCTCGGGCAGACGCGGATCGTCGGGCTGCTTCAGGAACTGGCGGATGAAGCGCGCGACTGCCACATACGGCTCGTGGCCGTACTGCTCGAAGAACATCCATTGCAGCACTTGCGCGCGTTGCAGGCGATCGTCCGGCATCAGCGATGTGCCGTCCGCGAGATAGCAGAGAATGGCGTCGGATTCGGAGAGCGTCGTCGTCTCGTCGATGCACAGCACTGGCACCTTGCCGTTCGGATTCAGCTTGCGGAACGCATCCGTGCGCGTCGCGCCGTGCATCATGTCGACTTCATGCCAGACGTACGGCAGCTTCAGTTGTTCGAGCGCGAGACGCACCTTGTAGCAGTTGCCGGATGCCGAGACGCCATGCACGTGATAGGTCATTCTTTGCGTTCCTTTTCGAGTCGGATTACCAGTCGAGTTGCGTGCCGTCGTACTGAATGAAGCGGCCGTTGAAGTCGTCGCGCAACGCACGCGCTGCCGCGATCACGGCGCGCATGCCGGTGACGCTGCGCGCCACGTCGATTGCCGCCGACGGTCCGCCCATCTCGGTGCGCACCCAGCCCGGATGCAGCGCGATGCACGCCGAATGCCGCGATTCGATCGACGCCACCTTGATCGCGGAATTGAGCGCCGCCTTGCTCGCGCGATACAGCCAGCCGGTCGCGCCGTTCGTCTCGCTGATGCTGCCCATCTTGCTCGACACGACCGCGAGCACGCCTTGCGCGGCATCGGTGAGCGGCAGCAACAGCGGGATGAGCTGCATCGGTCCGCGCACGTTGGTGTGCATCACATCGTCGAAGTCGTCGTTGCTCGGCGCTTCGACGCCTTCCGTGCGCGGGCCGTACACGCCCGACACGATGATCGCGACGTCGAGCCGCTCCTCTTCGAGTTGCCACCCGAGCGCGGCGATCTGCTCCGGCTGCGTGACGTCGAGCGAGAAGGTCTGCGCGCCGAGCGCGTCGAGTGACGAAAGCGCGGCTTTGTCGCGGGCGGTGGCGAGCACGCGCCAGCCGTCGCGGCAGTACTCACGCGCGAACTCGTGGCCGATGCCGCGCGATGCGCCGATGATCAGAGCGGTTTTCATGTCGTCGTTCCTGTTGGCTTCAGATGAGTTCGACGCCCATTGCCGTCGCTTCCCCGCCGCCGATGCACAACGAGGCGACGCCGCGCTTCAACCCGCGCGAGCGCAACGCGCCGATCAGCGTGACGAGAATCCGCGCGCCGGAAGCGCCGATCGGATGCCCCAGCGCGCAAGCGCCGCCGTTCACGTTCACCTTGTCGTGAGGCAGGTCGTGTTCGCGCATGGCGGCCATCGTCACGACGGCGAATGCCTCGTTGATTTCGTACAGGTCGACATCGCCCGCGCGCCAGCCGTTCTTGTCGAAGAGTCGGGCGATCGCGCCGACGGGCGCGGTGGTGAACAGCGCCGGCTGCTGCGCGAACGTGCTATGCCCGGCGACGCGCGCAATCGGCGTCACGCCGAGGCGTTTCGCGGTCGATTCGCGCATCATCACGAGCGCCGCCGCGCCATCCGATATCGACGAGGAATTCGCCGCCGTCACGGTGCCGTCCTTCGCGAACGCCGGCTTGAGCGACGGAATCTTCTCGATGTTCGCCTTGAACGGCTGCTCGTCGCGCGCAATTCGCGACTCGCCTTTTCTGCCCTGCACGGTGACCGGCGCGATTTCCCATTCGAACGATCCATTCTCGTTCGCGCGTTGCGCGCGGCGCAGCGATTCGACCGCGAACGCATCCTGCGATTCACGCGAGAACGCATACGACGACGCGCACTGTTCCGCGAACGCGCCCATCAGACGGCCTTTCTCGTAGGCGTCTTCGAGGCCGTCGAGGAACATGTGATCCATCACCTGGCCGTGCCCCATGCGCATGCCGCCGCGCGCCTTCGGCAGCAGATAGGGCGCGTTCGTCATGCTTTCCATGCCGCCCGCGACGATGACTTCCGCCGAGCCGGCGAGCAGCATGTCGTGGGCGAACATCGCGGCGCGCATGCCGGAGCCGCACATCTTGTTGATCGTCGTGCAGCCGGTGGACAGCGGCAAGCCCGCGCCGAGCGCCGCCTGACGCGCGGGCGCCTGGCCCTGGCCTGCAGGCAGCACGCAGCCCATGATCGCTTCGTCGATCCGCTCCGGTGTCAGGCCCGCGCGTTCGACCGCCGCGCGGATCGCCGCCGCGCCGAGTTGCGGCGCGGTCAATGCGGCGAAATCGCCCTGAAACGCGGCCATCGGCGTGCGTGCAGCCGAGACGATGACGACCGCATCGCGTTGTGTCTCACTCATGTTTTAGCTCCTTGATGACGCCCTGAATGACGGCGGGAACATCGCCGAGCCGCGCCGCATCGGACGCGATCACGTCGTTCTCCGCTGCGTATGCGCCGTCGCGCGTCAACGCGGCGAGGCACGATTGATACGTCTCGTCCACGGCTTCCTGCGAACTGATCATCATGCCCATGTTGCGCAGACGGCCATCGTGGACGCCGTAGGTCCAGCCGTGAATCGTCAGTTCCTGACCGCGCGCCCAGGCATCGTTGACGACGGTCGTGCGGCACACGTTCAGCGTCTGCTCGATCGTGTTCAGTTCCACGAGCCGGCGATGCCGCGCTTCGCCCATCGGCCATTCGTCGAGCAGCGCGGCGTGCTTTTCGCGCACGTCCTCGACGTGACGCAGCCAGTTGTCCGCGAGACCGACGCGCCGTCCGACGAGCGCCGCGCCCACGCCCGAGCAGCCGTAATGGCCGACGACCATGATGTGCTTCACCTTCAGCAGATCGACGGCGAACTGAATCACCGACAGCGCGTTGAGGTCCGAGTGCACGACGACGTTCGCGATATTCCGATGCACGAACACTTCGCCCGGCGGCAAGCCGATGATCTGGTTCGCCGGCACGCGGGAATCGGAGCAGCCGATCCACAGATATTCCGGCGCCTGCTGATGCGCGAGCCGCTCGAAGAAATCCGCGTCCTCGGCGAGCTTGCGCGTGACCCAACTCTGGTTGTTGTCGAAGAGATGGGCGAGGGGATGAGCGGCTTCGTTGTTTCGGTCAGTCATGTTCGTTTGCTGTGTTGCATGTTTCAAGAATGCGCCGCACTTTGCAGTTCAGGCGGCGCGCGCGGAGGCCTTCTCGAACCGCTCCGGATACCGGACGCAGAAGCGGATGGCTCCGTCGTAGGGGAAAAAATCGGCGAGTTCGCCTTGCAGCAATTGCTCCTTGTGACGCTGCCAGAGCGCCGGGTCGAAGAAATCCGCGTGATGACGCATGAAGGCTTCGCGCACGCGCGGATCGCCGAGCAGGAACGTGCCGTACGTTTCGGGGAAGATGTCATGCGGCCCGACGGTATACCACGGCTCGCCCGACAGTTCCTCTTCCTCGTTGCGCGGCGGCGGCACGCGGCGCACGTTGCAATCGGTCAGATACTCGATCTCGTCGTAATCGTAAAACACGACGCGACCGTGCCGCGTCACGCCGAAGTTCTTGTACAGCATATCGCCGGGGAAAATGTTCGCCTGGATCAACTGCTTGATCGCATCGCCGAATTCCTTGATGCCGTGATCGATGTCATCCGCATTGCCCTTCTGCAGGAAGAGATTCAACGGCACCATGCGACGCTCGATATAGACGTGGCGAATGACCAGCTTGTCGCCTTCGTATTCGATCATCGATGGCGCTTCCTTCTCCAGTTCGCGGATCAGCGAATGATCGAGCCGCGCGAGCGGCAGCGCGACGCTCGAATACTCGAGCGTATCGGCCATGCGGCCCAGCCGGTCGTGGCGCTTCACGAGCAGGTACTTGTCCTCGATCTTCGCGCGCGTGGTGTCCTTCGGCGGCGGGAACGCATCCTTGATGAGCTTGAACACATAAGGAAACGACGGCAGCGTGAACACGATCATCACGAGCCCCTTGATGCCCGGCGCGATGATGAACTGATCGCTCGAATGTTTCAGGTGATGCAGCAGGTCGCGATAGAACAGGTTCTTGCCCTGCTTCTGCAAGCCGAGCGACGTGTAGATTTCCGCGTTCGGCTTCGCCGGCATGATGCTGCCCAGAAACTGCACGTACGCCGACGGCACTTCCATGTCGACGAGAAAATACGAATGCGAGAAGCTGAAGATGATGAGCAATTGCTGGCGCTCGAGCAGGACGGTATCGAGCGCGAGCAGGCCGGGCTTCGTGTGGCGGACGGCGATGGCGAACGGCAGCAGCGAATCGCCATGAATGATGCGGCCGATGATATACGCCGCCTTGTTGCGAAAGAATAGCGACGACAGCACGTGAATCTGGAAATTCGGCGCGGGCGCGAAGTCGCCGAAAGCGTCTTTCAGCGATTGCATCACGCATTGCACGTCGCGCGTCAGGTCTTCGAATGGCGGCTGCAACTGAAAGTTCGTGACGATGCGCTCGAGCGTGGCCGCGAGTCCGTCCTTGTCCGGGTAGTACGCGCGATACGTCGGCTTGGCGGCGGGCTCGTCGTTCTCGATGTATTCGGTCGAGATCGCTGGCCGCACGAAAATGAAATCGTTGTTGAAGTACGAGCGATGCAGGATCTTGCAGCACACCGAGTTGAAGAAAGTCTCGGCGCACTCCGGCTGACGATGCGTCGTCAACAAGCCGATGTAATGCAGCTTGATTTGCTGCCATACCTCGTCGTCGATGTTCTCGGCATCGTATTCGTCTTCGAGACGCATCACGCATTCGTCGACACGCTCGTCATACGACGTGATGCGCTCGCGCGCAAGCTGCGAGAGCGCATGCCAGTCGCCTTGCTCGAACAGCGTCTTGGCCTTGACGGCGGCTTCGCGAAAGACGCGGTAATGCCGGTCGAAACCTTCGAGCAGCGTCTGCGCGACATGGAAGCCGATTTGCGACGAGAGCAGCTTGGGAAAGTGGTTCATGTCGGCTCGCATCAGGCGGCTTTCGACCGCCGCGCCCGCTTGTCGATGCCGGCCGCGAGCAGCGCGCGGCCTTGCTCTTCATAAGCGGTGAGTTCGGAGAGCGTGGTGTTCAGGTCTTCTAGCTGACGCTGCAGCATTTCACGATGCGCCGCGATGGTGTCGATGAACGCGCGCAGTTGCGCGGTCGTGCCGGTCGGCGAATCGTAGAGATCGAGCAGCGTGCGAATCTCCGACAGCGTGAAGCCGAGCCGCTTGCCGCGCAGCGTGAGTTTGAGGCGCGTGCGGTCGCGCGGCGAATACACGCGGCGCAGGAAGTTCGCGCCTTCGCGTCGCGGCGCGAGCAGGCCCTGATCTTCGTAGAAGCGAATGGCGCGCGGCGTGACGTCGAACTCGCGCGCCAGTTCAGTGATCGTGTAATGCGTGGGCTGAGTCATCTGGAAAGCGCGACGCGCGAACGGGCGTCCGACGATAGAATGACGTTTACGTTATCGTCAACTTCGCCGGATTGCAATGCGGCGCAAACCCCAAAGGCATTACCGATGAACGCACTCGAACATCAGCTCGATTATGTATTCGCCGAAGAATTGCCGGAGCCGGGCGGCGTGAAGGAAGTGGCCCCCGGCGTCTACTGGCTGCGCATGCCATTGCCGTTCGCGCTCGATCACATCAATCTGTGGCTGCTGCGCGATGAGATCGACGGCGTGCAAGGCTGGACGGTGGTGGATTGCGGCATTGCGAACGACGGCATCCGCGCGAACTGGGAGCGTGTATTCGATACCGTGCTGGATGGCCTGCCCGTGTTGCGCGTGATCGTCACGCATTGCCATCCCGATCACCTCGGCCTCGCCGACTGGGTCTGCAATGGCGGCGACAGGCAACGCTGGAACGTGCGGCTGTGGATGTCACTCGGCGAATACGCGATGGGCCGCGTGATGGCCGCGGGCGATGGCTCCAACGCGGGCGGAGAACGCGCGGCGCGGCATTTCGCGACGCATGGCCTGACCGATGAAGCATCGCTCGATGCGTTGAGAAAGCGCGACAGCTATTACCCGACGCTCGTGCCTTCGATGCCGGGCGAGTTTCGCCGTATCCGCGATGGCGATCGCCTGCGCATTGGCGCGCGTGAATGGGAAGTGGTGACGGGCTATGGTCATTCGCCCGAACATAGCGCGTTGTATTGCGCGTCAGACAAGCTGCTCATTTCCGGCGACATGGTGTTGCCGCGCATCTCGACAAACGTGTCCGTGTTCGCGATCGAGCCGGAAAGCAATCCGCTCGCACTGTATCTGGAGTCGCTCGGACGCTATGAATCCATGCCCGCCGATGTCCTCGCGCTGCCCTCGCACGGCAAACCGTTTCGCGGCGTGCAGACGCGCATCGGGCAACTGAGGGAGCATCATCGTGCGCGGCTGGCGGAAGTGCGCGAGGCGTGCGCCGCGAAACCCTGCAGCGCCGCCGACATCGTGCCGGTCATGTTCAAGCGCCCGCTCGATATTCACCAGATGACGTTCGCGCTCGGTGAAGCGCTCGCGCACCTGAATCTGCTCTGGCTCGAAGGCGCGTTGAAGCGTCAGGCCGGCGAGGATGGCGTGCTGCGGTTCGCGCCGGCCTGAGACCGGTTACTGCACGGCAACTGCCCCGAAGTTCTGTCGTCCGAACGGGCTCACGTTATACCCGCTGACATTCGCGCGGGTAAGCGCCGCCGCCGTCGGATAAACGAGCGGAATCCACAACGCCTGATCGTGGATGATCTTCTGCGCGTCGATATACGACTTCGTGCGTTTCGCGACATCGGGCGTCGCCTTGCCGTCCGCGATCAGCTTGTCGAGTTGGGCATCGCAGAAGCGCGCGAAGTTGATGCCCGACTTCACCGCATTGCAACTGAAGAGCGGCGACAGGTAGTTATCCGGATCGCCGTTGTCGCCGGCCCAGCCCATGAAGAGCATGTCGTGCTGGCCCTGCTTCGCTTCCTTGATCAGCTCTCCCCACTCGATCACCTTCACCTGCGCCTTCACGCCGATCTTCGCGAGGTCTGCCTGCAGCAACTCCGCGCCCGCCTTCGGATTCGGATTCAGCACGCTGCCATTCGGACGCACCCAGATCGTCGTCTCGAAGCCGTTCGGCAAGCCCGCATCGGCGAGCAGCTTCTTCGCGCGATCCGCCGAGTACGGATACGCCTGCACGCTCTTGTCATAGCTCCACGTATTCGGCGGATACGGATTCACCGCCGGCGATGCGGTGTTGTCGAACACGGTCTTCATGTACGTCGTGCGATCGAACGCCATGTTCAGCGCCTGACGCACCTTCGGGTTGTCGAGCGGCTTCTTCTGCGTGTTCAACGCGACGAAAGCGGTCATGAACGCGGGCGTCTCGCTGACCTTGAGCGCCTTGTCCTTCTTCGCATCGAGCACGTCCTGCGGCTTCGGCGATAGCGCGATCTGGCATTCGCCCGCCTTGATCTTCTGCGCACGCACCGAGGCATCGGGCGTGATTGCATAGATCAGCCGATCGACCTTCGGCTTCGGTCCCCAGTACGAAGGGTTCACGTCGTAGCGGATCACCGCGTCCTTCGTATAGCTCTTGAGCACGAACGGGCCGGTGCCGATGGGCTTGCTGTTGATGTCCAGCTGCTTGTCCGCCTTCAGCAACTGGCCGGCGTACTCGGCCGAATAGATCGAAGCGAAGCCCATCGTGAGGATCGGCACGAAGGTCGCATTCGGCTCGTTCAGCTCGAACTTCACGGTCTGATCGTCCACCTTGGTCACGGCCTTGATGAGCTTCACGAGGCCCATCGACTGCGCGTGCGGAAAGCCGCTTGCGCCCGCCACCTTGTGCCACGGGTTGCTGTCCGACAGCATGCGCTCGAACGTGAAGACGACGTCATCCGCGTTGAGCGGGCGCGTCGGCTTGAAGTAGTCGGTCGTCTGGAAGTGGACGTTCGGCCGCAGATGGAACGTGTACGTGAGGCCGTCGCTCGATACGTCCCACTTCTGCGCAAGCGATGGCGCGACTTTCTTCGCGGCCTCGTCGTACGAGACCAGCGTATTGAAGATGACGTCCGCCGATGCGTTCGTCGTCACGAGCGAATTGAACTGGACGACATCGAAGCCATCGGGGCTCGATTCCGTGCAGACGGTGAGCGGCTTCGACATCGCGAGCATCGGCGCGGCCATGAGGACGGCGGCGAACGCGGCGGTGGAGCGGACTTTGAAGCGGTTGAGGGGCATGGATTCTCCCGTGACTCTCGGTCACACATCGGTTTTCTTGTTGCTCGGATCATGCCGGGCCGTCGACGCGTGCAAGCGGCGCGCCCGCGCGACAGCTTATCCAACGGCGCGACCGGCTACAACGAAGCATTGCGCATACCGGTATGCCTCGCGTGAAGCGGGTCGGCTTGCCGAACGGTGTGCATCACGCTACACTGCCCCCGTCTTTGGGGAGTAGCCTTCCTTCGTCCTTCGAAGGAGAACGCGTCAACATCCTCGGCTCTGCTGCCGTGGCGCGTTCGACCGGTCCGGTTTGGCGAGACCATTGATGCGCTATGTCGTTCCTGGTCGGACGGGCGTGGCGCATCATGGTTCGCTGACGTCCGGCCGTGGAATCATCGTCGTGTCCCCACAATCACAATATTCGTCTCCCTCTCGCGCTGCCATTCGCGTTGGCGCGGCGTTCGCTGTTTATCGTTCGATGCGGGGTGCCGCATGACGATGCTCTTCATCGAACTCGCGTTCATGCTCGCGATCATCCTGATCGCATCGGAGCTTTTCACCAACGCGCTCGAACATCTCGGCGAGCGGCTCGGCATTTCCGAAGGCGTCACCGGATCGCTGTTCGCGGCGGTCGGCACCGCATTGCCGGAGACGACCGTGCCGATCATCGCGCTTCTCGGCGGCACCGCCAGCCGCACGGTCAATGAAGAGATCGGCGTCGGCGCGATCCTCGGTGCGCCGCTGATGCTCGCGACGCTCTCCACCTGCCTGATGACCCTCGCCATCCTGAAGTCGCGCGGCTTGCGCGGGGTCATCATGCCGGAGCGCAGCGGCTTCACGCGTGACCTCAATTTCTTTCTCGTGGCGTTCTTGATCGCGGCAGGCGCGATGTTCGTGCCGCATCATGCGTGGCAAGTGCGCGCGCTGTTCGCGGGCGGACTCGTCGTGCTGTACATCATCTACGTGATCGCGACGTTCCGGGCATCTGCCAATCTCGTCGAGAGCGGGCACGGCACCGAAGCGCCCGAGACGCTCTTCATCTCGCGACTGGGCCTCAAGACGAACATCGGCTCGATCATGCTGCAGTTTCTCGCCGGCATCGTGCTGCTCGTCGGCGGCGCGAAGGGCTTCATTCACGGCGTCGAGGGCGTGTCGCAGGCGCTGGGGATATCGGCGCTGCTGCTGTCGCTCATCATCATTCCGATCGCGACGGAGTTGCCCGAAAAGGTGAACAGCATTCTGTGGGCGCGACGCGGGAAGGACACGCTCGCGTTCGGCAACATCACCGGCGCGATGGTGTTTCAGGGGACGTTGCTGCCGGGTATCGGCATCATGCTGACGCCGTGGGAGCCGCGAGTCGAAGTGTTGACAGGCGTGCTGATCACGCTCGCGGCGGCGGCGTGGCTGCGCTTTCATGCGCGCGGCAATGGCGTTGCGCTCTGGGCGCTGCTGGGCAATGGCGTGCTGTATGCCGCCTATCTGACGCTGACGCTCGGACGCTAAAGCTCGGACGCTGACGCCCGGCCAAAGAAAAATGCCCGCGCGAGGCGGGCATTGATGTTCATGCAGCGCGTCGGACATCGGCGCGTTGTTCTTGTTGTTGTTTGTTTAACGGCGTTGAGCGGGGAAACTTTAGAGGCGCGCGGCCTTTTGATAACGGCTCGCCGCGTTGGCTCGTTCCATCGACTGGCGATGGCTTGCGACGAGCGCGTCGCGCGCGATTCCGGCCGCCTGCGTCACCGCAGCGATGCTCGAGTGGATCTTGCGGATCGCCGCGAGCGCTTCGGCAGATTGCTCGGGCGCGAACGTCATCAATAGCGGCGAGCGCGTCTCCGCGAGGCTGGCCGCCAGGGCCCAGTTGCCCTCCACCGCAGCAACTTCGATCGCTTGAGACAGTTCCCACACGCGGAAGGCCACTTCGTCCTGGTTTATGTCAGTCATAGGTCGATACGCTCTGCAGTTCACTTGTTGGTGGCAAGTGCACCCGCGGTCTTCTCGCCGCCGAACAACTGGGTCAGGTATTGCGAGTTGCTTTGCATCTGTGCCATTAGCTTGTTGAGCGCGGTGAACTGCGTGTTGTACTGGTCCGTAAGCTTGTCCGCATACGCCTGCAATGCCGTGCTTTGCTTGGTGATGTCGGCCAAGTCCTTGGTCAGCTCAGTGGCTCGCGTGTCAAGAACGCCGCCGGTTTGCAGAAAACTCGTCGCGGTAGTGTTCAGGGTGGCGCCCACGCCATCCGTCGAGTTGAACAATGCGGTAACCGCGCTACGATTCGAACTTAACGCGCTCGAAAGCTTATCGCTGTCCAGCTTCAGGGTGCCGTCCGTCTGCAGATCGATGCCAATCGCGTTGAGAGAAAGCGTCGTGCTGCCGCTCGGTACGCCCTTTGCAAGCGTCGTTGCCAGCGCGCTCTTGATCGAATCCAGCATTGGGTCGCCGAGAAGCGGGCCTCCCTGGCTGCCGGCGCTCGCTGTCGAGTCGAAACTCGACAGCGAACTGGCGGTGCTGACGAAGGCGTTATAGGCCGCGACAAAACCATTGATGGCTTTTGTCGCGGCGTCGTCGTCGACGGCCACGGACAGTGTCTGACTCGTGTTGCTCGCCGCCGCAGAAAGGGAGAGCGTTACGCCGTTGATAGCGTCCGCGATAGTATTGCTCGGACTTGTGACGGCCATTCCATCGATCTTGAGCTTGGCGTCCTGAGCCGCGGATTGTTGCGTGTAGTTGGTGTTGGGGATCGACCCGTCGAAGGCGAGTGCGCCGAGCCCGTCCGTAGAATTGGTCGTCACGCTGAGCGTATTGGCAGCGCCCGTCGAATTGGAACTGAGGACGAGGTGCGAGCCGTCTACGCCAGCAATAACCGTCGCCGTCACGCCGGGGTTGTCCTTTGCAGAGTTGATCGCCGAAGCGATACCGGCGAGGGTGTTGTTTCCGGATCCGACCGCGATCGTCATTGCCGCGCTGCCTCCGACTGCGATCGACAGATCACCGGTGCCGACCGACGCGCTCGCGCCGATGCCAGTCTGCAACACGATCTTCTGCGCAGTCGCGACGTTCGTGATGTCAAGTGCGTAGCTGCCGGGGACCGTTCCGGTTGTCGCGGTGGCAGTCACGCCGTTGCCATTCGATCTTGCGGTCAATGTGGAGATAGCTGATGCATCCGCAAGACCCGCCAGTGCGGTCTGAAGTGCGGACAGCGACGATTTGAGCTGTCCGATCGCGGACAGCTTTGTATTGTCGAGGCTCTGGCGATAAGCAAGCGTCGAGGACTGTGCGGCTGTTTTCGCTGAGACGAGCGCCGCCACGACCGTCGACGTATCGGTCGTCGAATTCGTCACCCCGCTAATGATGGACTGCGCCGCCTGCGAAAGGGTGCTGCTTACGGAGGTGCTCGAAGATGTCGTCATGAGGATGTTCGTCTGTGGACTTTCCAACGCGACAACCGCGTGTTAAGCGTCAGGTGACGGAAAAATCCAGAGACGCATCATGGGAGACTAGTCTCCCATGATGCGCTTACCCGCCTGCCGCTGATTCAACGGCGTTACGCGCTTGATTCTGAAAGCTGCGCAGTGCCCTAAAACAGTTAGCCGAGAAGCTTCAGAACCTGCTGCGGCATCGAGTTCGCTTGTGCGAGCACTGAAATGCCTGCTTGCTGCAGAACCTGACCCTTCGACAGGTTCGCCGTTTCCTGGGCGAAGTCTGCGTCGGTGATCTGCGCGGAAGCGGCGCTCAGGTTGGTCGATTGCGATTGGAGGTCCGAAATGGCCGATTGGAAGCGGTTCAACTGGGCGCCGAACGTGGCTTGTTGCGTGTTGATGCTGTCCAGGGTGGTGTCGACCTTGGTCATCAAGGCTTGTGCAGCGGTTGCGTTCGCGCCTGCAACCGTGTCCGTGCCCGCTGTCAGGACTGTCGAATAGTCATTGCTGAGGTCGAGCGTGAGCTTCTGGCCTGCCGTTGCACCGACCTGGAAATCGACGGCCGCACCTGCCGTCCCGTCGAGAACCTTGACGCCGTTGAACGTCGTATCGGTTCCGACGCGCGTAATTTCTCCGATCCGCTGTTGTACTTCAGCATCGATCTTGGCGCGGTCGTTGGTGCTCAAGGAACCGTCGGACGCCTGCACCGCGAGTTGGCGAATGCGTTGGAGGTTATCTGTGATCGAGGACAGGCCGCTCGATGCGGTCTGCAGCATCGAGACAGCGTTGTTCGCGTTCGAAACGCTCTGGTTCAAAGCGTTGGTGTACGACTTCATCGACGTCGAGATAGCCAGGCCGGCAGCGTCGTCTGCTGCGCTATTGATGCGCTTACCCGAAGAGAGTCGGTTAATGGCCGACGAAAGTACGCTTTGCGAGCCGCTCAAGTTCTTTTGAGTGGCCATCGACAGGATATTTGTATTGATATTCAGCATGATTTACCTTGTTCAATTAGTGCGCCGATTGGCGCCGGTTCGGACAAAGCGTCGCGCTTTAGAGGAGCACTGACCGCCTTTCCTGGTTTTCGGCGGTCGGCCCCGAAACTTTAGGTTCGTTCGAGGGGCGTTGCTCGCCTGTTCCAGCGTGCGTTTGCCGGTTCCTAAGTTTTCGGCAGCGCGCGGAGAAACTTTATCCTGGGCTGACTGATTTCCTTTGAATGTAGCGGAGCCAGACGCACGCGGAACTTGAATGTGACGAATATGTCCGGCGATGATGCGGCGCGGCGCGCAAGGGGCTCAAGGCGATAGTGCCGGCTCGGCGTATGCTACAAGTTGCACCCTCGAATGGACCTAGGACCATGCAAAAAAGCACTATCGGCACATCAGATCTTAAAATCGCGCCGCTCGTGTTCGGCGGCAACGTGTTCGGCTGGACGGCCGACGAGCGCACGTCGTTCTCCATCCTCGACGCCTTCGTCGATCACGGCCTCAACTTCGTCGACACGGCAGATGTGTACTCCGCCTGGGTGGACGGGCATCAGGGCGGCGAGTCCGAAGCGATCATCGGCAAGTGGTTCAAGGAAAGCGGCAAGCGTCACAAGATCGTGCTCGCGACCAAGGTCGGCATGCTCAGTACGCGCGCGGGGCTATCGGCGGCTAACATCGCGGCTGCAGTCGACGATTCGCTGCGCCGCCTGAAAACCGATTACATCGACGTCTACTTCTCCCATCTCGACGACGACAAGACGCCGCTCGACGAGACGCTCGACGCATATCAGAAGCTCATCGCGGCGGGGAAGGTGCGCGTGATCGGCGCGTCGAACTACAAGGGCGAGCGGCTGGAAGAAGCATTGCGGGTCTCAAAGGAATCGGGATTGCCGGCGTATCAGGTTCTTCAGCCGGAGTACAACCTCTATGACCGCGAAGGCTATGAGACCGATCTCGAGCCCGTCGTGGAGAAGCACAAGATTGCGGTCGTCACTTATTTCAGCCTGGCGAGCGGCTTTCTGTCGGGCAAGTACCGCTCGAAAGACGACACGACGCAGGCGGCGCGCGGCTCGCGCGTCGAGAAGTATCTGAACGATCGCGGGCTGAATATCGTCGATGCGCTCGTCGAAGTGGCTACGCGCAACAGCACGACGCCCGCGACCGTCGCGCTGGCGTGGATCATCGCGCGGCCGAGCGTGACCGCGCCGATCGCCAGCGCGACATCGGTGAAGCAACTCGAAAGCCTTGCCGCCGCGACGCAACTCCAGCTTTCCGCCGAAGACCTGAAAATCCTCGACGAAGCCAGCGCCTGGCAGAAATAAATCTGTTGCATCAAAGGCTTGGCGTGTCTCGAAGAGTTGGCAGGGGCGCGATGTTCTGGTAACATCGCGCCCGAATCGAGAAATGTGCCCGGTTTCTTGCCTTCGCCGCTAAATATGACAACGTCAAAAGCTGGCGGCGAATGGCTCAGAATTGCGCGTTCAGGTGTCTCTCGCGAACACGCATGCCGCTCTCGCGGTCGAATCTCAACTCTCTCTTTTCCGGCCTCCGTGGCCGCTTTGCTCGTGTCCGCCCGTCGCGCCTTCAAGGTGCGTCATGTCCGGCGGACGATCGGAGTGCCGGCGCGCGGCGGATTTCCGTTGCGCACTTGAAAATACGTTTAGCAAACAGGATTTACATGACCACTATCGTCCTCAAAGAAAACGAGCCGTTCGATGTCGCGATTCGTCGCTTCCGCCGCACGATCGAAAAGAACGGCCTGATCGCAGAACTGCGTGAGCGCCAGTCCTACGAAAAGCCGACCACCGCGCGCAAGCGCAAGAAGGCTGCAGCTGTTTCGCGTCTGCGCAAGCGTCTGCGTAGCCAGATGCTGCCGAAGAAGATGCACTAAAGCGTCATCGCCTGGGCCGGAGCGAGTAGCCTGGCCCCGGAAGGCAAAACGGCGGTGCGACCCGAGAGGGCGCACCGCCGTTTCGTTTTTGCGGCGTCTTGCGCTTGATTCAGCGCGTTAGACGAACGCGTGCCGCTTGCGCAGCGTGGCGAGCAGATGCGGCCATTCTTCGACGCTCGCGTCGTCGTGAATCTGCTCCAGTTCGATCAGCAGATCGATGACGTTGGGATCGTACGCATTCACATTCGATGCATACAGCGCGCGCAGCAGCTTGCCGTCCTGCGCGTGCCGATAGTACGAGATGCCGACGCCTTCGAGGCCGGCCTCGTAGACTTCGTCGCGGACGAGCGAGCCGATCGCGCACTTGTGACCTTGCGGGCTGCGCAGGCGGCAAGAGCCGTTGTCATCTTCCGATACCGCCCGCTGCGCGAGCAAATGCGCGGCGACGCGTTCGTAGATGTCTTGCGGGCTCAGCATTCTGATTGGGCTCAACATACGGCACCCGTACGCTTAGGCAGCGGTTTTCAGAAGCTCGGCCGACAGACCGAATTGCCGCGCGATCGACGCGAGGCGCTCGCGCCATTCCCATTTGCCGAACACGTCGTGCACGTTCTGCAGGCAGGAAAGAAGTTCGACGGTATTGGGATCGAAGACGTTGATGCGCGCGCGCAGCAGCGCACGCTTGAGCGCCACGATGCCGACGTCCATGTAGGCCGGCACCGCTTCGGGCGGCTTGGCGAGGTAGCGGATGGGAACGCCTTCCATTGCCGTGACGTAGTCGCGCGGCTTGATGTAGGTGCCGACCGGGCAGCCGCCGCAGTATCCGCGGTAAGCGCCGCCGCCGTGGGGCAGCAAAGCGGCCTGCCCCTGCGCGAAAAGATGCGCTACCGCGTTGTTGAAGATCTCCTGATGCGTCAGGAAGTTCAAGCTTCTCATGATCTTTCTCCCCTGCGCCCCTGCGCAGCGGCCATGCGTTGAGTTACGAGCAACCTGCACTTGCGGTGTTCGGCGGCGTAATTCGCCGTCCGGCTACTGCTTCGAGCACGATGGTTTTCCCGGCCTATGGACACTGACGACTGGCAGCGTCCTGTACTCGCGGCGGATCTCTCCACTCAGTGAACGATCCGCACACCGTCAGTTATAACGGTTCGGCTCGGTAAAAAGGTGCGGCAGCGCACGCGAGGACGCCATTTTTACACGGCACGCACGATCGTGCAGCGCCGCAGAAGAAGGCAGACCGCTTGATCGCACGCGGCTTGCGCCGTGCTTCACTGCAATAAATTCCCTGGTATCGGGACTTTCCCGCATCAGCACGGTTACGCGGCTTGCATGTTGCCAAAAAGCAAAAATCTGTGGCATCGGAGGCTGCTTAAAGTCCCGCCTTCGCTGCCGCTTTGCGTTTCGTCTTGGGAGTGGCGCGGGATACGCAGTTGGCGGCGTGGTCGTTGACCATGCCGGTCGCCTGCATGAAGGCATAGCAAATGGTGGTGCCGACGAACTTGCAGCCGTATGCCTTGAGCGCGCGGCTCAGGGCGTCGGACTGGGGCGTGGATGCCGGCGTCGGATTGTTCGCATCGCGCGGGGTGTCGATCGTTTGGCCGTTGACGAACGACCAGACGAACGCCGCAAACGATCCGTGGTCGGCCTGAATGCGCTGCACGGCGCGCGCATTGAGAACGGCGGACTGGATCTTCGCGCGATTGCGAACGATCCGCGCGTCGCCGACGATCCGCTCGACATCAGACTCGGTGAAGTGCGCGACCTTTTCGATGTCGAAGCCCGCGAAAAGCGTGCGGTAGCCGTCCCGTTTGTTGAGAATGGTCGACCAGGAAAGCCCGGCCTGCGCGCCCTCCAGCACGAGCATTTCGAAGAGGTGACGGTCGTCGCGCGACGGGACGCCCCATTCGGTGTCGTGGTAGTGCGCCATCGCCGGCGTCGTGGCCCAGGCGCAGCGGATCGGTTCGGTGTCGGTCATTGGGAATCCTCGATTTCGAATGCGCCAGCATAGCGGAACGCCGTCGTCGTCCACCCTCTGCCATTCGGCTAATTGGCGTGCCGCGTTTGCACCGTTATCCTTGCGGCCATGAACACATTCACGACTTCGAATTTCAACGGCTTTCTGCTCGGCATCGACGGCGGCGGAAGCGGCACGCGCGTGATTCTCGCCGATGCGAACGGCGTCGAACTGGCCCGCGCGAGCGGCGGCCCGTCGGGTCTGGGGCTCGGTGTCGAGCGGGCGTGGCAAACCATCGGCGATGCGTGCGAGCGCGCGTTTCAGGCCGCCGCGCTGCCCTTCGACTGGCGGGCGTGCGCGCTCGGCTGCGGGCTCGCGGGCGTCAACAACGCGGAATGGCTATCGGCGTTCCTCGACATGGCGCCGCCGGTTCAGGCGCTGAGCGTCGAAAGCGACGCGTACACGACCGTCATCGGAGCGCACGCGGGGGAGCCGGGTGTCGTCGTCGCGCTGGGGACGGGCAGCATCGCGGCGTCGCTGGACGCGGACGGTGTGTGCCGGATCGCCGGGGGCTATGGCTTTCCGAGTGGCGACGAAGCCAGCGGCGCATGGCTCGGCCTGCGTGCGGTCGTCCACTTGCAGCGCGTCCTGGACGGCCGCGCGCCCGCCGACGACTGGTCTCGCGCGCTGCTCGCGCTGACCGGCGCAACGGACCGCGACAGTCTCGTCGTCTGGCTGTGCGCGTCGAATCAGACGGCGTATGCGACGCTCGCGCCGAGCGTATTCGAGTACAGCGGTCATCCGGCTGCCGCTGCATTGCTGGAACAGGCGGGGCGCGAGATCGAACTGCTCGTCGCCGCGCTCGATCCGGCGGGCGTGCTACCGGTTGCGCTATGCGGCGGACTGGCCGCGCCGTACGAACCCTTCGTGCCGATGTCCGTGCGCGAATGTCTGCGCAAGCCACGCGCCGATTCCGCCGCCGGAGCGCTGGAACTGGCGCGGCGCGCGTCGGCGTCGCCGGGCGCGGTTGCGCGGACAGGCGACCGCGCCGGGATAAAATAGGCAGCTTCGCGCTCAAACAGGGCAGCCATGTATTCGGTCATCGCAACTGATCTCGACGGTACGCTCCTCAACAGCGACCACCAGCTCGATCCCTTCACCGCCCACACGCTGCGCACGCTCGCGTCGCGCGGCGTACCGATCATTATCGCGACGGGGCGGCATTATCGCGATGTCGCCGGCATTCGCGACCTGCTCGGCGTCGACGCGTACCTGATCACGTCGAACGGCGCGCGCGTGCACGCCCCCGGCGACGAACATATCTACTCGCGCGACCTCGCGCCCGCGTTCGTGCGCCGTCTGGTGCAGCCGGACGTCGTGGGCGAGCACGGACGCGTGATCGTCAACCTGTTCGCCGACGACGCCTGGCTCATCGACCGCCACGCGCCGGAACTGCTCGTCTTCCATCAGGACTCCGGCTTCAAGTACGAAGTGATGGATCTGTGCGAGCACGATGGCGAGAACATCGCGAAAGTGCTCTATATCGGCGAGCCGGCGGATCTCGCGTACACCGCCGAAAATCTGAAGCGGGAATTCGGTGATTCGCTGTACGTCACGTACTCGCTGCCGGACTGCCTGGAAGTGATGACGTCGGATGTATCGAAAGGCCGCGCGCTGCGTTACGTGCTCGAGCGGCTGGACATCGATCCCGCGCATTGCGTCGCGTTTGGCGACAACATGAACGACATCGACCTGCTGGAAACGGCCGGGCATCCGTTCATGATGAACAACGCCAATCCGGACCTCATCACGCGCTTGCCGAACGTGCCGCTCATCGGCAACAACTTCGAGGCGGGCGTCGCGCATCAACTGCGCAAGCTGTTCGATATTCGCGACGAAATCGCTTCGCCGCGCTGATGTTGCGGGAAGCGGGCGGCATCGCGCCGCCCGCTTCCGACCTCGCGCGATTAGCCGCGACGCCCCCAGTTGTCCGAGCGGTCATGATCCCAGCGCGCGCGGTTCCAGCGCCCGTTGTCGTGGCCATAGGGGCCGTAGTCACCGCGCCAGCGCGGCGCCTCATGCCGCCACGCCGGCGAGCGGTACACCGGCGAAGCAGGACGCACATACACCGGGGCCGGGGCCGCATAAACCGGCGAGCCGAGCGAAACGCCGACGTGCAGATCGGTATGAGCCTGAGCCGCTCCGATAGCGCCTGCCACAAGGCCGGTCGCGACAAGCGTTTGAATGACGATGCGCTTCATGCTGTTTCTCCTGGAAGGCGACGTGTGTCGCATGAGTCCAATGTAAGCGCCCGCTGTCTTACACGCTTCGACGACTTGTTACGGGGTGCAAGCCGCCAGTAAGGGCGATGCTCTCGGTGGTGAAACCGGGAAAGCCTTATATGGCGAGGGTTTAGCGGAGAAGCGCCATCGGTGCAGTGACGTTATTAAGCGGATTGCGTAATGCGCCATTACATCTGTCGCGCGTTTTTAATGCGGGGCGCGCGCACGCGGCGCGGAAAAACAAAACGGGCGCATCAGGCGCCCGTTTCTTTGACTGCGTAGAGCCGCTTACTGTGTGACGGCAGCGACCTTGCGCGCTTGCGGTTCGGAAGTCAGCAGCGGATAAACGATGCCCGCGATGGCCGCGCCAACGATCGGCGCGATCCAGAACAGCCAAAGCTGATCCAGCGCCCAGCCGCCGACGAAAAACGCCTGACCCGTCGAGCGCGCCGGGTTTACCGACGTGTTCGTGACCGGAATCGAGATCAGGTGGATGAGCGTCAGGCACAGGCCGATGGCGATCGGTGCAAAGCCTTTCGGCGCACGGTCGTCGGTGGCGCCGAGGATGACGAACAGGAAGAAGAACGTCATCACGACTTCGCAGACGAGCACCGCGATCATCGTGTAGTGGCCCGGCGAGTGATCGCCGAAACCGTTCGCCGCAAAGCCGCTTGCGAAGAGGTCGAAGCCCGGCGCGCCGGTCGCGATCAGCTTGAGCGCGAACGCGCCGAGCGTCGCGCCGACCACCTGCGCGATGATGTACGGTGCGAGATCGCGCACCGGAAAGCGTCCCGCGACCGTGAGCCCGATGCTCACGGCCGGGTTCAGGTGACAGCCGGACACGTGGCCGATGGCATAGGCCATCGTCAGCACGGTGAGGCCGAAGGCGAGTGAAACGCCGACGAACCCGATGCCCAGTCCGGGATATCCAGCGGCCAGAACCGCGCTGCCACAACCGCCCAGCACGAGCCAGAAGGTACCGAAAATTTCAGCGCCGAGACGCTTCGACAATTGCATGATCCAGCCCCGAGAAAAGATGAAGATCGTTGATTTGACGCGAGAAAGCCGTTTGCTTCTGCGGAGCGCAGTTTAAGCGCGGCTCATTTCCTGAACTGTCAAAAATGGTCGATCGTTGCGCGTTTCACGGGGCGCGCAGCTTCGGCGGCACAAAAAGAAATGCCGCCCGATTGGGCGGCATTCCAAAGTGGCAGCGAGAAGGGAAGGTATTAGCCCACTGCAACCTGACGCAGCACCGGGCGCTTCGCGGCCTGGAGCATCGACGTGTAGGTGTCGACATAGTTTTGCGCCATCGTCTTTGCGCTGAAGCGGCGTTCGAATTGCGCGCGGATTTCGGTGCGCGACAGTTCGTCGATCCGATGCAGTGCGCCCACCGCGCCCTGCACGTCCTCGCAGATGAACCCGGTCACGCCATGATCGATGACTTCCGGCACCGATCCGCGATTGAACGCGATGACCGGGGTGCCGCACGCCATCGCTTCGATCATCACGAGACCGAAAGGCTCGTTCCAGTCGATCGGGAACAGCAGCGCCTTTGCGCCCGACAGGAATTCCGGCTTCTGCGCCTCGTTGATTTCGCCGACGAATTCGACGTGCGCCTGCGACAGCAGCGGCTCGATCGTCGACTTGAAGTAGTCCTGGTCGGCCTTGTCGACCTTCGCCGCGATTTTCAGCGGAAGACCGCTTTGCGCCGCAATCTTGATGGCGAGATCCGCGCGCTTTTCAGGACAGATGCGGCCGAGAAACGCGAGATATTCCGGCTTCTTCTCCGGTTGCGGCGTGAGCAGATCGTCCGGCAGCCCGTGGTAGACCGTGTTCAGCCAGTTCGCCTGCGGCAGCGGGCCACGCTGGTTATTCGAAATCGAGATGACGTTCGCGTCGGTGAACGTGTTGAACATCGGTTGCAGTTCGGGCAGATCGAGACGGCCGTGCAGCGTCGTGACGAAAGGCGTATCCATTTGCGAGAACAGCGGGAACGGCATGTAGTCGAGGTGGAAGTGCAGCACGTCGAACTCATGCGCGCGGCGGCGAACCGTTTCTAGCAGCAGCATGTGCGGGGCGAGCGGATCGCGGATGGTCGGGTCGAGCCGCAGCGCGCGTGGCCAGGCCGCTTCGAGAGTCGCACGGGTTTGCGAATCGCCGCTTGCAAACAAGGTTACGTCGTGGCCGAGATCGACGAGTGCATCCGTCAGATAAGACACCACGCGCTCAGTGCCGCCGTAAAACTTCGGAGGGACTGCTTCGTGCAACGGTGCAATTTGTGCGATTCGCATAACGTGGTTCTCCAGTGTGGTCCGCGAGTGGCGGTTCGACGCCTTTGCGGTCCTTGCAATTCAGCGGCGGAGCGGCGTTTCTGACGTGACTCCGGCCCTGTGCAAAGCATTCGTGTGAACATGCGGTGAAGCCGGTTGAACGATCGACGCATGCCATTCGGACGGGCAGCGCGCGTGCAGCGAGTTCGTCGCTCAGGCCGCCCAAGGTCGGTTCCGGCCCTCGACCGGGTTATCCCTTACGTTCATTATCGGGATCGAGAGCCGCATTACACGTCAATTTTCAATCGCTTAACGTTGTTACAGCGCGAAACAACGGCTGTTACGAAGTGAGAAATTGCACCGGGGCGAAAACGGTCGGAACCGTCCGACACGCAATCAGCGCGGTAAATCGTTTCACAGCAAAAATCGTTCCTTCGGCGTCGCTCCTAAAGTCACGCCACTTTTCGCCGATAAAGCCTCTGCCGAGCAGCAGGCATCGGGCGCGTGTACGACTTTTTCCTACACGACCGCGGGCGGATTTCCGTCGGCGAGTCGGTGTGTTCATCCGATAGGCGCGCATACCGCACTGGGCGACAATCAGCCGACATATGCGGGGCCGAATGCGGCTTTTTTTGGCGCATTCGAGCAAACGTTTCCCGCACGGCCTGACCAGCCAAGAATCGACTCGGGGGAAAGATGACGGCCACGATTACAGGCGTGCTCGCGGAAATCCGCGAGGTGAATCTGTCGTACTTGCTTCTCGCGCAGCGCTTGTTGCAGGAAGACCGCGTTGCGGCGATGTTCCGCCTCGGACTGTCCGAGCGCGTCGCGGAAGTCGTGTCTACGCTGACGCCGACGCAGGCGCTGAGGGTGGCTTCATCGAGCCATCTGCTGTGCCGCTTCCGGTTCGACGATCACGCGATTCTTTCCTCGCTCGCGGACAAGGGCAAGGCGGCGGCAATCACGCAAACCGCCGACGTGCCGGTCGCGCAGATCGTCTGAACGCTTTGCCGCGTCGACCGCAAGACGGCGCGCGGTATTACGCCATTGCGCCATTACGCCGCAAGCCCCCCACGGCGCCCGCCTAAAAGTTTTCTCCCCGCATGCCGTAAACATCCTTAACCGCGCGCTCAGGCCGGTCATCCGCAACAAAACCCGAGGACTTGCCCGTGCTGATCTTTGTTGGAACGCTCGTGACCTTGCTGTCCGTTTTCGGCGGTTACGCGCTCGAAGGCGGCCACCTTGGCGCGCTCGTGCAGCCGGTCGAAATATTGATGATCGCGGGCGCGGGCATCGGCGCATTCATCCTCGGCAACGGAATCAAGACGATCAAGGCGACGCTGCTCGTCATCCCCACGCTTTTCAAAGGCTCCAAGTACAACAAGGACGTGTACATGGAACTGATGGGGCTGCTCTACGTGCTGCTCGCCAAGGCGCGCAAGGAAGGCACGCTGACGCTCGAAGCCGACATCGAAGATCCCAACAAGAGCCCGATTTTCAGCCAGTACCCGAAGATTCTCGCGGACCATCACATCGTCGAATTTCTGACGGACTATCTGCGCCTGATGGTCGGCGGCAACATGAACGCGTTCGAGATCGAAAGCCTCATGGACGAGGAGATCGAAACGCATCACGCCGAAGGCGAAGCGCCCGCGCAGGCGCTTTCGAAAGTGGGCGATGCGATGCCCGCGTTCGGCATCGTCGCCGCAGTGATGGGCGTCGTGCACACGATGGCGTCCGCCGACCAGCCGCCCGCGGTGCTCGGCGAGATGATCGCGCAGGCGCTCGTCGGCACGTTCCTCGGCATCCTGCTTTCGTACGGCTTCATCGCGCCGCTCGCGAACATCGCGGAGCAGCGTGTCGCCGAGCAGACGAAGATGTTCCAGTGCATCAAGGTGACGATCCTCGCGAGCCTCAACGGCTATGCGCCCGCGATCGCGGTCGAGTTCGGCCGCAAGGTGCTGTTCTCGACCGAGCGTCCGTCGTTCTCGGAACTCGAAGAACACGTGCGCCGCGTGAAGGCGAAGTGACGACATGAGCAGCGAAAAGGATCGGCCGATCTTCATCAAGCGTGTCGTCGGCAGGGGCGCGAAGGGGCATCACGGCGGCGCGTGGAAGCTCGCCTATGCCGACTTCATGACCGCGATGATGGCGTTCTTCCTGCTGATGTGGCTGCTGTCGTCCACCTCGCCGGTGCAGCGCCGCGGCATCGCCGAATACTTCAACATGCCGCTGAAAGCCGCGATGGTCGGCGGGAAAACGGTCGGCATGGATTCGAGCATCATCACCGGCGGCGGGCGCGACATTTCGAGCCCCGACCCCGGCACCACCCGCATGACCGACGCGCGCACCCCGCGCAACGAAGTCGACGACGAAGCGCTCAGGCAAGCGACAACCGAACTAGAGCGCCGCGAGCAGGTGCGCCTGCACGACCTGCAAGTGAAGCTGATGGCGGCGATCGAAGCGAACCCGACGCTGCAGCAGTTCAAGCAGCAGATTCGCATCGAGTCGACACAACAGGGCTTGCGCATCGAAATCGTCGATACGCAGAAGCGCCCGATGTTCGCGCTCTCCAGCGATACGGTGCAGCCCTACATGCGCGACATCCTGCGCGAGATAGGCCGCACGCTCAACGACGTGCCGAACCGCATCGTCGTGCAGGGACACACCGACGCCGTGAAGTACGCCGGCGGCGAGAAGGGCTATAGCAACTGGGAGCTGTCGGCGGACCGCGCGAACGCGTCGCGGCGCGAGCTGATCGCGGGCGGCATGGACGAAGCGAAAGTGCTGCGCGTGCTCGGCCTCGCGTCGACGCAGAACCTCAACAAACAGAATCCGCTCGATCCCGAGAACCGCCGCATCAGCGTGATCGTGCTCAATCAGCGATCCGAAGCAGCGATGCTGCGCGAGGACGGCACGCGCGGCGCGGTGTTCGACAACGCGCCCGTGAAGGCTGACGCCGCGCCGCTTTTCAACAAGCTCGCAAATTAAGCGGCATCGCGTCAAAAAAACGCTCAAGACTGCACACGTTTTGGCCGTCATCAGGGCAAGACCGCGAGACACACACATGATCAAGAACATTCTGGCAATCGACGATTCCGCCGCCATGCGGCAAATCCTCTCCGCCACGCTGACGACAGCGGGCTACGAGGTGACCGTGGCGTCGGACGGTAACGAAGGACTCGAATGGGCGCTCGCCGAGCGCTTCGATCTGGTGCTCACGGACCATCACATGCCCAGCAAGAGCGGGCTCGACCTGATCGTCGAATTGCGGGCGAATCCGGCCTACAAGGCCACGCCGATCCTCGTCCTCACGACCGAAGACGGCGAGCCGTTCAAGGACGCGGCGCGGGCGGCGGGCGCGACCGGCTGGATCGAAAAGCCGCTCGATCCGGACCTGCTGACCGAAGTGGTCGCGGCGATCGCGGACTCGCAAGAGCAGGCGCAGCACTGAAGCACGGACGCGGCGACGCATTACGGAACACAACAGCATTCTCGCGGTGATACAAGCATGACACTCGACATTACCCAGTTCTATCAAACCTTCTTCGACGAAGCCGATGAACTGCTCGCGCAGATGGAGCAACTGCTGCTCGTTCTGGATATCGCGAATCCCGATCCCGAAGACCTCGCGGCGATCTTCCGCGCGGCGCATTCGATCAAGGGCGGCGCGGCGACCTTCGGCTTCACGGCGCTGACCGAAACGACGCACATCCTCGAATCGCTGCTGGATCGCGCACGCAACAACGAGCTGGTCCTGCGCCCCGACATGATCGACACGTTTCTCGCGACGAAGGACGTCCTCTCCGATCAGCTCGCCGCGTATCGCGCGAGCGAGGAACCGGATGCAGCCGCCGCCGCCGCGATCTGCGCGAAGCTCGAACGGCTCAAGAACGAAGACGCGGCGCAGCAGGCCGTCGCGGTCGCTGAGCCGGCGACGCCGGCGGTGATCAAGCCAGCCGCAGCCGCACCGGCGCCGGCCTACGAAGGCCCGAACGCGCCGCCGGCGCACGTGCTCTCGCAGGCCGCCGAAGCCATCGAAGACGACGGCAACTGGGATGGCGCATTCGAAATCGCCGACGGCGCGACTGAAGCAAAGAACGAAGGAACCGCAACCGATGCGTCGGCTGCGGAAGCAGGACCCCACCTGAAAATTACGCTACGGGGGGTGGGCGAGAAGGACCTGGCGACCTTAACCGAGGAGCTGGGGAACCTGGGCAGCATCGTCGGAGAGAAAAAGACGGACGCCGAACTCGTGCTTTGGCTCGATTCGGACGTCTCCGCCGACGACATCGTGGCTGTTTGCTGCTTCGTGATCGATGAATCGCAGATCACGATCGGCCGGGGCGACGCGCAACGAGGCGCGGCTCCGGCGCCGGAGCAACAGACGCCGCAGGCTCGGCCGGTCGTATCGCAGGCGCAGGACGCGCCCGCATCCGCGGCTCAGCAGAAGGACGAGGACACGGCGAAGGCGGCGGTGAACGTGGCCGCCGCCATCCCGTCATCGAATGAAAAACAGAAGACCGCAACGGGCGACGCCGAGAAGAAGGCGCGCCCGGCCGCGGCGGCATCGGCGGAAGGCAGCTCGATTCGCGTCGGCGTGGAGAAGGTCGATCAGCTCATCAATCTGGTGGGCGAGCTCGTCATCACGCAGGCAATGCTCGCGGAAACCACGAGCGCATTCGATCCCGCCTTGCACGACCGTCTTTTCAACGGCATGGCGCAGCTCGAGCGCAACGCGCGCGATCTGCAAGAGGCCGTCATGTCCATCCGCATGATGCCGATGGACTACGTATTCAGCCGCTTCCCGCGCCTCGTGCGCGATATCGCGGGCAAGCTCGGCAAGGAAGTGGAACTCGTCACGTTCGGTCAGGCGACCGAACTGGACAAGAGCCTGATCGAGCGCATCATCGATCCGCTCACGCACCTCGTGCGCAATTCGCTCGATCACGGCATCGAGACCGTGGAAGCGCGCCGCGCGGCCGGCAAGCCCGCGACCGGGCAGCTCGTGCTGTCGGCGGCGCATCACGGCGGCAACATCGTCATCGAAGTCAGCGACGACGGCGCCGGCCTGCGCCGCGACAAGATTCTCGCGAAGGCGCAGAAGCAGGGCATGCAGGTCAGCGAATCGATGAGCGACGAAGAAGTGTGGCAGCTCATCTTCATGCCGGGTTTTTCGACGGCGGAGCAAGTCACCGATATTTCCGGCCGTGGCGTCGGCATGGACGTGGTGAAGCGCAACATCCAGTCGATGGGCGGTCACGTCGAAATCATGTCGCGGCAGGGTGCGGGCACCACCACGAAGATCGTGCTGCCGCTCACGCTCGCGATTCTCGACGGCATGTCGGTGAAGGTCGGCAACGAGATCTTCATTCTGCCGCTGAACTTCGTGATGGAGTCGCTGCAACCCGTCGCCGAGGACATCTACACGGTCGCCAACGGTGAACGCGTGGTGCGCGTGCGCGGTGAATACCTGCCGCTCGTCGCGCTGCATTCCGTGTTCGACGTCGAAGGCGCGCGCACCGAGCCGACGCAGGGCATCGTCACGATCCTGCAAACCGAAGGGCGGCGCATGGCCATGCTGATCGACGAACTCGTCGGCCAGCAGCAAGTGGTCGTGAAGAACCTCGAAACGAATTACCGCAAGGTGCACGGCATTTCCGCCGCAACCATTCTGGGCGATGGCAGCGTCGCGCTGATCGTCGACGTAGCCGCGCTCAACCGCGAATCGCGGGCGCAGCACTCGCATACCCACTAAACCAACGACCGACTTTGGGGATTCCCATGGCAGACATCCAATCGACTCAAGCCGCGCTTTCGCGCCGCGATGCACAGCACGCCGAAGCAGCAGGGCAGGAATTCCTCGTCTTCACGCTGGGCGCGGAGGAATACGGCATCGACATCCTGAAGGTGCAGGAGATTCGCGGCTACGACAGCGTCACGCGCATCGCGAATGCGCCGGCGTTCATCAAGGGCGTCATCAATCTGCGCGGCATCATCGTGCCGATCGTGGACATGCGCATCAAGTTCAACCTGGGCCGCGTCGAGTACGACAACCAGACCGTCGTCATCATCCTGAACGTCGCGCATCGCGTGGTCGGCATGGTCGTCGATGGCGTGTCCGACGTGCTCACGCTCACGCAGGAGCAAGTGATGCCGGCCCCGGAATTCGGCGCGACGCTCACTTCGGAATATCTCACCGGCCTCGGCACGGTGGACGGCCGCATGCTGATCCTGATGGATATCGAAAAGCTGATGACCAGCCGCGAGATGGAGTTGATCGACTCCGTCGCCGCCTAAGAAAGCGCTCGCACGCGTCGCCGGCCAAGGAAGGAAGCCATGCTCAAGAAGTTGTCGATCCGCACGACGCTCACGCTCGTCGGTCTGTTGTTCGTCGGTTGCGCGGCCGTCATCGGCGCGCTGTCGCTCGTCGGCCTGAGTTCCGCGAGCGCCTCGCTCGCGTCGCTCGCGCATGAAGACATGGTTGCGATGCGCGCGTTGTCGGAAACGTCGTCGTATCTGCTGCGCGCGCGCATCACGCTGGACCGCGTGCGTTCGCTCGCCGAAGCGGGTAACGAAGCCGAAGCGAAGAAGGCGCTGGACCGCGGCCAGTATCTGCTCGACAAGAGCGATGAGAACTGGAAGCTCTACCTGAACACGAACAAGCCGATGCTGCCGAAAGAGACGCTCGATGCGCTCGTCGCGCAGCACGACACGCTGGTGAAGAGCGGCGTCGAACCGGAGTTTGCCGCGATCCGCGCGAACGACATGGCCGCGTATCACGCGATCGCCGACACGAAGATCAGCCCGATGTTCGTCGCGTTCGATCAGGCCGTGACCGCCGCGGTCCTGTTCCAGCAGAAGCATGCGGAGCAGTCGCAGTCGAGCGCGTCGGCGCAGAACTCGACGCTGATCGGCGTCATCGGCGGGCTGCTCGGCCTGTCGGTGCTGATCCTGTTCGGCACGCGCTACGCGCTGGGCGGACTCATCGTGCGGCCGATCAACGAAGCCGTCGAGCATTTCGAGCGCATGTCGCGCGGCGATCTGACGAAGCCCGCACATTCGGACAGCCAGAACGAAATCGGCCGTCTGTTCGCGGGCATCGAGCACATGCGCGCGAGCCTGACGACCATGGTCGGCGCGGTGCATCGCGGCGCGGAATCCATCGACGTGGGCGCGCATGAAATCGCCAGCGGCAACACGGATTTGTCGCAGCGTACGGAAGAGCAGGCCGCGTCGCTGCAGGAAACCGCGTCGAGCATGGAAGAACTCACGAGCACGGTGAAGCAGAACGCGGACAACGCGCGTCAGGCGAGCCAGCTTGCGGTGAACGCATCGGATATCGCGTCGCGCGGCGGCCAGGTCGTCGAGCAGGTCGTCGATACGATGAACGCGATCGCCTCCAGTTCGAACAAGGTGGTGGACATCATCGGCGTGATCGAGGGCATCGCGTTCCAGACCAACATCCTCGCGTTGAACGCGGCGGTGGAGGCGGCGCGGGCCGGTGAGGAAGGACGCGGATTCGCGGTCGTCGCGGGAGAAGTGCGTTCGCTCGCACAACGTAGCGCGGCGGCAGCGAAGGAAATCAAGGCGCTCATCGGCGATTCGGCCGACAAGGTGCAAAGCGGATCGGAACTGGTCACGCGCGCCGGCGAGACGATGGGCGAGATCGTGCAGGCCGTGCGCCGCGTGACCGACATCATGGGCGAGATCAGCGCGGCGTCGGAGGAGCAGTCCGACGGCATCGAGCAGGTCAATCGCGCGGTCACGCAGATGGACAGCGTGACGCAGCAGAACGCGGCGCTCGTCGAAGAGGCGGCGGCTGCGGCGGCATCGCTCGAAGAGCAGACGCGGCAGCTGAAGGGCGTCGTCGGGCAATGGCGCATCGACGGCGCGGCGGTGGCGGCACCGGCGCGTCCGAGCGCATCGGTGGCGGCGTCGCGGCTGGCATCGGCTGCCATCAAGGGTACGAAGGAAGCGCGCGTGGAGCCGGTGTCGGCGGCGTCCGCGCCCGTCGTGGCCGCAAAGCCGGTGAAAGCGCCGGTCGCCGCAAAAGTTTCAGAAGAGCCTAACGTCGCGCCGGATACGGCCGTTATCAAGGATAAGAGCCGCGAAGCAAGCAAGCCCGCGAGCGTCGCGAAAGCCGCGCCGCGAGCAAGCGCACCGGCTGCAATCGCGCCGCGCGCGAAGGCCACCACCGCCGATGACGGCGACTGGGAAACCTTCTAGGCATATCACCGCTGGACAGCCAGCAAGCGAATGACCCCGGCGCGCGGTAAAGAGGCGAGCGTCGAGCAAGCCTCAAGCAAGCGTCAATGACGACGCCAGTAAAGCACGAGACATCATCATGGCAACGCCGAACGCACACAAGGCACGCGTCGAACTCGCCGGGGGCATACGCGGTCCGGAAGTCGAGCGCGACTTCGAATTCACCGTAACGGACTTCGCTCGCATCCGCGAGCTGATTCACCGCCGCGCGGGCATCTCCCTGTCGGATCACAAGCGCGACATGGCCTACAGCCGGCTCGCGCGACGCCTGCGCGCATGCGGCCTGGATACCTTCAAGGAATATCTGGACCGCCTCGAATCGAACGACGACAGCGCCGAGTGGGAAGCCTTCGTCAACGCGCTGACGACCAATCTGACCGCGTTTTTCCGCGAGTCGCATCACTTTCCGATTCTCGCGGACTTCGTCAAGCGCCGTCAGCAGCCGGTGTCGGTATGGTGCTCGGCGGCATCGACGGGCGAGGAGCCGTATTCGATCGCGATGACGCTCGTCGAAGCGCTCGGCGAACAGGCCGCGCGCCACTGCACGGTGTTCGCAAGCGATATCGACAGCCAGGTGCTCGCCAAGGCCGACGCGGGCGTGTACTCGCTCGATCAGGTCAAGGGGATGCCGGTGGAGCGCCTCAAGCGTTTCTTCCTGAAGGGCAAGGGCGCGCAAGCGGGCCTCGTCAAGGTGCGCCCTGAATTGCGCGCAATGGTGCAGTTCGGCCGCGTCAACCTGACCGACGCGCGCTACGACGTGAAAGGCCCGTTCGACGCGATCTTCTGCCGCAACGTGATGATCTATTTCGACAAGCCGACGCAGGGCCAGGTGCTCTCGCGCTTCGAGCCGCTGATGAAACCGGGCGGGCTGCTGTTCGCCGGACATTCGGAGAACTTCACGTATGTGTCGCAGGCGTTCAGGCTGCGCGGACAGACCGTCTACGAACTGACGCGCGACATGAAGCCGGCCGGCGCGGCGAAGCCCGCTCGCACGCTCGCGGGAGAGCCGGCATGAGCGGACTGCCGATCGCGTCGAATCTCTATTTCGACAATCATTTCAAGAAGCCGGGCGTGAAGCTGCTGCCGAACGAGTTCTACATGACGAGCGAAGACATGGTGCTCGTGACCGTGCTCGGCTCGTGCGTGGCGGCGTGCATCAACGATCGCACGGCGGGTATCGGCGGGATGAACCACTTCATGCTGCCCGACGACGGCTCGGACCCGTCGCATGCCTCTTCGGATTCGATGCGCTACGGCGCGTACGCGATGGAAGTGCTCATCAACGAGCTCATCAAGCGCGGCGGACGCCGTGAGCGTTTCGAAGCGAAAGTGTTCGGCGGCGGCGCGGTGCTCGCGGGCATGACGACGATCAACATCGGCGATCGCAATTCGGAATTCGTGCGCCGCTATCTCGCGCTGGAGAAGATCCGCATCGTCGCGGAAGACTTGCAGGGCATGTACCCGCGCAAGGTCGCGTTCATGCCGCGCACCGGACAGGTGATGGTCAAGAAGCTGAAGACGCAGCACGATCCGGTCGTCGTCGAACGCGAGCAGGCGCTCGTCACGCGCACGCCGGAAGAGCGCGCCGACCGGCTCGCGCGGGCACGGGCGCGTGTCGAGCTGTTCAATGTCGATCGCGCGAAGGCGGCGGCCCCGGCCCCGGCGAACGGGAAGCCGCGTGTCGAATTGTTCGGCGCCGGCACGGCGGGTGCGTCCAGCGCCACGCTGCGCAAGCCGCGCGTGGAACTGTTCGGCGCGCCGGGCGCGCTGCGCGGCATCAAGACGACGGAGGAAGCATGAGCAGCACGCCGAACACCCCAAAAATCAAGGTGCTGTGCGTCGACGATTCGGCGCTCGTGCGCAGCCTGATGACCGAGATCATCAACGCGCAGCCGGACATGCACGTCTGCGCGACCGCACCCGATCCGCTCGTCGCGCGTGAACTGATCAAGCTGCACAACCCCGATGTGCTGACGCTCGACGTCGAAATGCCGCGCATGGACGGCCTCGACTTCCTCGAAAAGCTGATGCGCCTGCGGCCGATGCCGGTCGTGATGGTGTCGTCGCTGACGGAGCGCGGCAATGAAATCACGCTGCGCGCGCTGGAACTCGGCGCGGTCGACTTTGTGACCAAGCCGAAGGTCGGCATCCGCGACGGCATGCTCGACTACGCCGAAAAGCTCGCCGACAAGGTGCGCGCGGCGTCCCGGGCGCGCGTGCGGCAGATGACGCACGTGGCCGCCGCATCGGCGCATGCGGCGCCGAAGGTAACGCCGCATCTGAACAATCCGCTCGTTTCGACGGAAAAGCTCGTGATCGTCGGCGCATCGACGGGCGGCACGGAGGCGATTCGCGAAGTGCTCGTGCCGTTGCCGCCCGATGCGCCCGCCGTGATGATCGCGCAGCACATGCCGCCGGGATTCACGAAGTCGTTCGCGCAGCGCCTGAACGGGCTGTGCCGCATCACGGTGAAGGAAGCGGAGCACGGCGAGCGGGTGTTGCCGGGCCATGCGTATATCGCGCCGGGCCACGCGCATCTGGTGCTCGCGCGAAGCGGGGCGAACTACGTCGCGCATCTTTCGGATGCGGCGCCGGTGAACCGCCATCGGCCGTCGGTGGACGTGCTGTTCCGCTCGGCGGCGCAGCACGCGGGCAAGAACGCGATCGGCGTGATCCTGACCGGCATGGGCCGGGACGGCGCGGCGGGCTTGCTGGAGATGCAGCAGGCGGGCGCGTACACGCTTGCACAGGACGAAGCAAGTTGCGTGGTGTTCGGCATGCCGCGCGAAGCGATTGCAATGGGCGGCGCGAGTGATATCGCGCCGCTTTCTGAAATGAGCCGCCGCGTGATGGCGCGGCTGGCATCGATGGGCGACCGCGTACAGCGCGTCTGATTTTTCGATTGAATGTGCGGCGTCGCCGCGTTGAAGAACACAAGGGAGTAGTGATGGACAAGAACATGAAGATCCTCGTCGTCGATGACTTTCCGACGATGCGCCGTATCGTGCGCAATCTGCTGAAAGAACTCGGCTATTCGAACGTCGACGAAGCCGAAGACGGCGCAGCGGGCCTCGCGCGTCTGCGCGGCGGCGGTTTCGACTTCGTGATCTCCGACTGGAACATGCCGAACCTCGACGGCCTCTCGATGCTGCAGCAGATTCGCGCCGACGCGGCGCTGTCGCATCTGCCGGTGCTGATGGTCACGGCGGAATCGAAGAAGGAGAACATCATCGCGGCGGCGCAGGCGGGCGCGAATGGTTATGTGGTGAAGCCGTTCACGGCGGCCACGCTCGACGAGAAGCTCAGCAAGATTCTCGAGAAGATGGCCAAAACGGGGAGCTGATCGTGAACGATCTGACCACTGAATTCGCTGCGGCGAGTGTCGAGAGTGACGGCGATCAGTCGAGCGACCGCATTCTCGCGCGCATCGGCCAGCTGACGCGCACGCTGCGCGACTCGATGCGCGAGCTTGGGCTCGACAAGCAGCTCGAAGCGGCGGCGGAAGCCGTGCCGGACGCCCGCGATCGCCTGAAGTACGTCGCGACGATGACCGAGCAGGCGGCGGACCGCGCGCTGAATGCGATCGAACTCGCCAAGCCGATGCAGGAAGCGATGCAGGCCGAAGCGCAGGCGCTCGATGCGCGCTGGGCGCAATGGTACGGCGCGCCGCTCGCGCAGGGCGAGGCAGCCGAGCTGCTCGCGCAGACGCGCAGTTTTCTGCAAGGCGTGCCGGAAAAGACGCAGGCGACCAACGCGCAACTGCTGGAGATCATGCTCGCGCAGGATTTCCAGGACTTGACGGGACAGGTCATCAAGAAGATCACGGATGTCGTGCATCTGATCGAGCAGCAATTGCTCGGCGTTCTGCTGGAAAACATCGCGCCGGAGCGCCGGGAGCAGTTCGCGGCATCGGCGGCGGCGCTGGTGTCGGCGAGCGCCGGCAACCCGGAATCGCTGCTGAACGGCCCGCAAATCAATCCGCAGGGACGCAGCGACGTCGTGCAGGATCAGTCGCAAGTCGACGATCTGCTCGCCAGCCTCGGCTTCTGAGGCTTCCTGCCGGCTGTAGCCGGAGCCAAGCGGAGCGCATCGTTCGATGCGTTCCGCTTTGTCGCGTCTGCTCGTTCCGTCGATGGTTGCTTTTCGCAAACGATCGATATACTCGGAACTTTTCCTGGTCTTACGATTCCATTCTCAGCCACCGCTCGACACCCGCCCGGAAGCCAATCTCGCGGGTTTGGCATACTGATGGCTACAGCGTCCATCACCGGTGCGCAGAAAAGCGGCGGAAACGTCGCCGAAACGTCATGGCCGCGCCGCCCCGAGGGGCCGCGCGAGGCACACATTCACAGGAACAGACAGGAGGCCCAGTGAAGGCACTGAAGCAGGCTCGTCATGGGCATCTCAAGGCGTCGTTGGCCTTGATCGCGGGGGTGGTCGGCGTATGCGCCGTCGTGCCCGCGCACGCGGGACTCGGCGGCGACCCGCTGAACGCGCCGCAAGGCGCGACCACCGCGAAGGCGGTCGTGCATGCCGCCGCATCGGGCGCATCGGCCGCATCCGATTACACCGTCCGCACGACCACGCTCGCGAGCGGAACGGTCGTCAACGAATACGTGTCGTCGGCGGGCGCGGTGTTCGGCATCGCCTGGCGCGGGCCGCGGATGCCGGACCTCGCGACGCTGCTCGGCAGCTACTTTCCGCAGTATCAGCAGGGCCTGCTCGCGCAGCGCACCGCACGCGGCGGACGTGGCCCGGTGAGCGTCCAGGACTCCGGTCTCGTCGTGAATTCCGGCGGCCATATGGGTGCGTTCGTGGGAAGCGCGTACCTCCCGCAGTCTTTGCCCGCCGGCGTATCCGCCAGCGACATTCAGTAAGCGACCGGAGAATCCGACATGCGTAGAACGACACTCGGCCCCGGCGCGGCTTCCTCCTCGCGCACCGGCAATGCAGTCCGCTGGTTCAGCGCGCTGTTTCTCGCGCTGACGCTTGCCGCATGCGGCGGCGGCGGCGACGATCATTCCAGCTCGAGCGGCGGCTCGTCGGGCGGTTCGGGCGGCGGCTCGTCCAGCACGGCGAACGCACAGCCCACCGCCGCGAACGGCACGAACGCAGTGCCGATCACGGTCGACGCGGGCGTCGCCAAGTTCGTCAACATCCCGAACGTCTCCGTGACGGTGTGCGCGCCCGGCACCAATGTTTGCCAGACCATTGACCATATCCAGCTCGATACGGCGTCGTTCGGCCTGCGCATCCTGAACTCGGCGGCGCAGTCGGTCATCGGCAGCCTGCCGACGATCAGCGCGGCGAACGGCGGGCAACTGGCCGAATGCGCCGGTTTCGCCGACGGCTTTACGTGGGGCACGGTGCGTCAGGCCGACGTGCGCATGGGCACGGAGTTGGCGAGCGCAGTGCCGGTGCAGATCATCGGCGATCTCGATGCATCGGCGGCGCCGACGGGCTTGAACGGCTGTCCGTCCGGCAACGACGAAAACTCCACTGCCGATATCGGCGCGAACGGCATTCTGGGCATCGGGCCGGCAACTTACGATTGCGGCAGGAACTGCGCAACCACCGCCCAGAACAGCATGTATTTCTCGTGCGCGAACGGCACGAACTGCACGGGGACGACGGTTCCGGTGGTGCAGCAAGTCACGAATCCGGTCACGAAGTTTCCCGTCGACAACAACGGCGTGATTCTCCAGTTGCCGCCGGTGCCGGATACCGGTGCGGCGAGCGCGACCGGCACGCTGGTCTTCGGCATCGGCACGCAGAGCAACAACGCGCTGACCGGCGTGACGAAGCTCGGCACCGACACGTTCGGCGACCTCACCGGCACGTACAAGGGCGCGACGCTGCAGATGTTCTTCGATTCGGGATCGAACGGCCTGTTCTTCCAGGACAACTTCACACTATGTTCCAGTTCGAGCGTGTTTTATTGCCCGAGTTCGGAGCAGTCGCTTTCCGCGACGGTGAAGGGAAGCGAAGGCAACACGGCGACGGTGCCGTTCAGCGTCGTGAGCGCGCGCACGCTGACTTCGGGCGGCGGCAAGTATGCGTTCAACAGCCTTGCGGGTCGTCTCGGAATGACCGGATACTTCGACTTCGGCTTGCCGTTCTTCTTCGGGCGACACGTCTACGTCGGATACGACCTGCCGAACAGTCCGCCGTACGTGGCGTTCTGAGGCTCCGCGCGGGCGGCGTTGAATGAGCCGCCCCGTGCGGCGGACGAAAAAAATCCGGCCGTCAGGCCGGATTTTTTTCGTCCGGTCGAGCATTCAGCCGGTTACTGGGCCGACTGATTCCCGCGCGGTTTGCGGGGCGCGCGCTCGAAAACCGCGTCGTAAAGCCAGCGCGGCAGCACATGCAGCAGCATGCCGACGATGCGCATTTGCCACGGAAACGTCGCGTAACGCACCTTGCGGGCGATCGCATCGGCGGTTTTGGCGGCGAAGCGGTCGGCGTCCATCAGAAACGGCATCGGATACGGGTTGCGCGCCGTCATCTCCGTGCGCACGTAGCCCGGCGCGATGGTGACGACCGCAACGCCGTGCGGCCTCAGTTCCACGCGCAACGATTCCAGATACTTCGCCGCCGCCGATTTCGACGCGCTATAAGCGCCCGAGCCCGGCAGCCCGCGCACACCGGCGACGCTCGCAATGCCGACGAGCGTGCCGCGCCGCGCCGCCGTCATCGACGCGACGAACGGCTCGAACGTCGCGACCATGCCGAAGTAGTTCACGTCCATTACCGCGCGAAACGTCTCCAGTTCGCCGTGTCCAGTCAGCGCGCCCTCGCTGATGCCCGCGTTCGCAATCAGGATATCCGGCGTGCCGTGCTCCGCGATGAAGCGGCGCGCGGCATCGGCGATCGCTTCCGGATCGCGGACATCGGCGGGGTAGAGGGAGAGGGATGCTGCGGGATGGCGCGCGGCGAATGCCGCGAGAGCGTCTGCGCGCCGGGCGACGAGGCCGATCACGGCCCCGCGCTTCACGTATTCTTCGGCCAGCGCCTGGCCGATTCCACTCGACGCGCCGGTAATGAAAACCTTCAAAGAACCTGCGTTCATACCGGCTTTTGCGTAGTTACATTTTCTTGGCGCGGACTTGCTGTACGAGGAAGTCCATCACCTGCGTCGTGCCTTCCAGGCTGTTCGTCTGCGCCGGGCCCGTGACGTACTTGCCCTGCACGATGACCGTCGGCACGCCGTCGATCTTGTAGTCCTGCTGCAGCTTGGCGTCGCGCTTGATGTCGCTCTGCGTGGAGAACGAATTGTACGCATCCATGTACTTCTTCTTGTCGACGCCTTGCGTCGCGAGGAAGTCGGCCTGCGCCTGCGGCGTCAGCAGGTAGTTCTTCTTCACGTGGATTTCATTGAAGACGGCCGGCGTGACCTTCTCCGCGACGCCGAGCGCCACGAGCGCGTGATACATCTTCGAATGCGGAATGAAGTCGTCACGGAACGCCACCGGCACGCGCTTGAACACGACATCCGGACCCTGCTTCTTTTCCCACGCTTCGAGATACGGCTCGAACTCGTTGCAGTGCGGGCAGCCGTACCAGAAGAACTCGATGACTTCGATCTTGCCCGCTTCGGCGCCAGCCGGCTGCGGCGCCTGCAACACCGTGTAGTCCTTGCCTGCGGCAGGAGCGGCGGATGCCACGTCCGCGACGCTCAACGATGCGGCGGCGATGCCGAGGAAAAGGGCGAAGGCGCTGAACAGTTTTTTCATGATCGGAAAGAGAGCGAAGGAGCAGGTGATGGCAACGTAGCAGCCGCGTAAAAGGCCCATAAGTGGGACATACGACGCTTAAACCAGGCTTAAGGCTGCACGCCGCTCTTGGTCTCGCCCGCGCAGCTTTCGTGCGGCGGCGCGGGCGAGGTCATGCATGTACGACCTTATTGCTTCGAGAAGCGGATCACGGCGGTATCGACGCCTGCATCGGACAGGCGCTGACGCGCCGTGTTCATGTCCTCGAACTTCGCGAACGGACCAATACGCACGCGATAGTACGTCACGCCGCCCGCATCACGCTGCGTCACCTTCGATTCGAAGCCCTGGAAGCCGAGACGCGCACGCTGCTGTTCGGCATCGGATTGCGTCTTGTATGCGCCGACTTGCAGGAAGTAGCCGGTGTTCACATCGCCGGGAGCGGGCGGCGTGGTCTTCGCGGTGGCGGGCGGGGCGCTGCCAGCCTTCGGCGGCGTGGTGGCGGCCGTCGGCGAACTCGTCGAGCCGTTCGTGCCCGGCGCCGCTTCAGGCTTTCTCGCGATGGCCGCGCTGCCGCTCTTCGGCGCGGAAGCCGTCGAGCCGATGGTCGGTGGGACTTCGACGATCTGCGGTTCGTCGAGCATGCCCGACGACTGCGTCTGATTGTTGCTCTGGCCGGGCGCGGTGTTCGGCGGCGTCGGTTGCGCGGCCTGCGGCACCGGCTGGCCGGGCGTCTTGCCTTGCAGCGGACGGTTCGGGTCGTACGGCTGCGCAGCGGGCGCGGACGAGGTTTCCGATGCCGGCGGCGCGACCTTCGCCACGAACGGCGTCGGCGCGCGAGTGATGTACAGCGCGACGATCACGGCGATCGCGAGTCCGACGATCAGACCCAGCACGATGCCGAGAAAGGTTCCCCCCGTTTGCTTCGATTGCGACTGCTTCGACGTGCGGCGTGGTGTTGCCATCGTATGAATAACCTGCAAAAAAGTCTTCGAGTTGGCCGACGATTATAGCGGTCGCGTCACGCGCGCCCGCGCCATGCTCGCGTCCGCGCACGCCCTGTAGTCACAAAGTTACAGGGCGCGCGACAGGAGCGGAGATGCGCTTACATTTTCTGTGGCGCGGACACGCCGATGGTCGCGAGACCGTTTTCGAGCACCTGGCGCGTGGCCGCGAGCAGCGCGATGCGGGCCGTGCGCTCTTTCTCTTCGTCGACCAGCACGCGCTCGGCATTGTAGAACGAGTGAAATTCGCCAGCGAGGTCGCGCAGATAGAACGCGACGGCGTGTGGCGCGAGTTCGTCGGCGGCGTGCGCGAGCATCTCGGGATACTCGGCGAGCTTGTTGAGCAGCGCCATCGCGCGATCGCTCGCGAGCGGCGACAGGTCGGCCTTCGCCGCTTGCGCGATGTCGCCGGCGTAGCGGTCCTTCCAGTCGCTCAGAATCGTGCAGATGCGCGCGTGCGCGTATTGCACGTAGTACACCGGGTTCTCGTCGTTCTGCTTCAGCGCGAGATCGATGTCGAACACGAATTCGGTGTCCGCCTTGCGCGAGATCAGGAAGAAGCGCACGGCGTCGCGGCCGCGGCGGATCGTGTCTTCGTCGAGTTGATCGGGCGCGGCTTCGCTGCCCGGCGTCATGCCGCCCGACCATTCGATCAGATCGCGCACGGTGACGTAGCTGCCCGCGCGCTTCGAGATCTTCACTTCCTGACCGTCGCGCATGACGGTCACCATCTTGTGCAGCACGTAATCGGGATAACCCTTCGGGATGCCGATGCCGAGTCCCTGCAAGCCGGCGCGCACGCGAGCGATCGTACCGTGATGGTCCGAGCCCTGAATGTTGATGACCTTGGTGAAGCCGCGCCGCCACTTCGTGACGTGATAGGCGACGTCCGGCACGAAGTAGGTGTACGTGCCGTCGGACTTGCGCATGACGCGGTCCTTGTCGTCGCCGTCGTCGGTGGTGCGCAGCCACAGCGCGCCGTCCTGCTCGTAGGTCTTGCCGGCATCGATCAGCGCCTGCACCGTCTCTTCGACGCGGCCTTCCTTGTACAGCGACGACTCCAGATAGAACTGATCGAACTTCACGCCGAACGCGGTGAGGTCCATGTCCTGTTCGTGACGAAGATAGGCGACCGCGAACGTGCGGATTGCTTCGAGATCGTCGACGTCGCCACGGCCCTTGACCGGCTCGCCGTCCTTCGCCGCGACGGTCGCGCCCGCCATGTAGTCACGCGCGATGTCGGCGATGTATTCGCCGTTGTACGCTGCTTCGGGCCACTCGGCGTCGCCGGGCTTGAAGCCGCGCGCGCGTGCCTGCGTCGAAATCGCGAGGTTGCCGATCTGCACGCCGGCGTCGTTGTAGTAGAACTCGCGATGCACGTCGTAGCCTTGCGTCGCGAGCAGGTTCGACAGCGCGTCGCCAAGCGCGGCCTGGCGGCCGTGGCCGACGTGCAGTGGCCCGGTCGGATTCGCCGACACGAATTCGACGAGCACGTGCCTGCCCGCGTCGCGCGTCGAGCGGCCGAAGGCGGCGGCATCGTTGAGCACCGCCGGGATCACGTCTTGCTTCGCCTTCGCGGCGAGACGCAGATTGATGAAGCCCGGACCGGCGACTTCGGCGCTCTCGACCAGCCCCTTCGCGTCCGGATGCGCGAGCAGGGCATCGACGATCTGCTGCGCAAGTTGACGCGGATTCGCGCGCAGCGGTTTCGCGAGTTGCATCGCGACATTCGACGCCACGTCGCCATGCGCGGCAACCTTTGGCCTTTCGAGGACGATCGCAGGTGCGATGAAGGCGGCTTCAGTCGCGCCTTGCGTGGATTGCGCGACCTGCTTGACCGCGTCGGAGATGAGCGTTTCCAGGATTTCTTTGTGTGCGGGCAGCATGCTGAATGTGATCCGGTGAAGCGGGTGCGGATGCGAAGGATGAAGGCGAAGCGAGGCGCCGTGCGACGCGGCTTCGGAGCCAACCGCCTGGTGAAGAGCCACGCGAAACGACGTGAAACCACGCGCGATTCGGGCGTGAGACATTGCTAAACCGGGAGTTTAGCAAATGCTAAACTGTCTAAAGAGGGTGGCTGTCAGCGAAGAACAGGCTCGTCGGCGCTTGCAACAGGATTTGTATAGAAAGCCGGCTGTCATCCAACAAAAGGAAAAGGACCTTCCCATGCTGATTACATTCAAGACCATGGCTGCACCCGATGTCATGATGCTCGATAACCTCGCGGAGTATTTGCTTGGCATCATCGGCAAGCCTCTGTCGGAGCGGGGCGTCATTACGCCGGCCGAACTGCCCGTCGCCATTCAGAAGCTCGAAGTGGCCATCGTGACCGACAAGAGAGAGCGCGCGGAACACGACGGGCATTTCCATGAAGGCGAGGCGGGCCACGATCCGCATGAGATTCCCATCGGACTCGCGCAGCGCGCCTATCCGTTTCTGGACATGCTTCGGCTTGCGCAGAAAGAGAACAAGGACATTCTCTGGGGCGTGTGACGCCTGGCCTGCACATTCAGCAGCGCGAAAAAAACCCGCATCGGCAACGGACGATGCGGGTTTTTTTCTTCTGCTGTGAAGCGTGCGCTTACTGCGACTGGCCGCCTTCAGCCGGCGCCGGCTTGGCCGTCGTGGGCTTCTTCGGCTTTTTGGGCTTCTTCTTGTGTTCCGTTTGCGGCGGCGAGTAGGACGAAGCCTCGGTGCTGCTGGCCTGTGCAAAGGCAGCCGAACCCGACGCAGCGAACACAGCCGCGGCGATCGAAACGGCTACGGCGGACGTCATCTTCTTCATGCGACTTTCTCCGTGACGAAAGAATGCGTGGCCGTCGTCGTGACGGCCTATCGCGGCTACCAGTCTACGGAAATCAAAATGTTCCCGCCGAAAGCCTGCCTGTTTCCGGCTATCAGGCGGGGAATATGTTGCGTGGGCGCAATCAACGAAGCGGAGCGAGCGCCCGTTCCGCATCCGACGACGATATCGCCATGCGCTCGGCGAAACTCTGCACCTGATCGTCACCGATCTTGCCGACCGAGAAGTACGTGCTGTCCGGATGCGCGAGGTAAAAGCCCGACACGCTGGCGGCCGGCAACATGGCCAGCGATTCGGTGACGCTCATGCCGAGTTCATCCGCCTGAAGCACTTCGAACATATCGCGCTTGACGAGGTGATCCGGGCACGCCGGATAACCCGGCGCGGGCCGGATGCCGACGTACTTTTCCGCGATCAGCGCTTCGTTGTCGAGCGTTTCGTCCGCGGCATAGCCCCACAGTTCGCGACGCACGCGCGCATGCAGCGCTTCGGCGAATGCTTCCGCGAAACGGTCGGCGAGGGCCTTCAGCATGATCGCGCTGTAGTCGTCGTGATCGGCTTCGAACTGCTGCTCCTTCTTGTCGACGCCGAGCCCGGCCGTGACCGCGAACAGGCCGATGTAGTCCTTCACGCCCGATTCCTTCGGCGCGACGAAGTCGGCCAGCGAGCGATTCGGACGCATCACGCCATCGACGACCGGACGCACGCTTTGCTGCCGCAGATTGCGCCAGGTCATCGCCACTTGCGAGCGCGATTCGTCCGTGTAGATTTCGATGTCGTCGTCGTTGACCGTGTTGGCCGGCAGCAGCATGACGACGCCGTTCGCCGTCAGCCAGCGGCCCTGGATGATGCGCGAGAGCATCGACTTGCCGTCCGAAAACACGCGCCGCGCCGATTCGCCGACGATCTCGTCGTTGAGAATCGCGGGATACGGGCCGGCGAGGTCCCACGTCTGGAAGAACGGCGCCCAGTCGATGTACTTCGCCAGTTCGGCGAGGTCGTAATTGCGAAACACGCGCCGCCCGATGAAGCTCGGCTTCTTCGGCGTGTACGCGTTCCAGTCGATCTTCGTCTTGTTCGCGCGCGCCTCGGCGTAGGTGACCATCGGCTGCGCTTTCTTGTTCGCGTGCTGATAGCGGATGCGTTCGTAGTCGCTCTTGAGTTCGTCGAGATAACGCGCCGCACCCTCGTCCGACAACAGGCTCGACGCGACCGACACCGAACGCGACGCATCCGGCACATAGACCACCGGCCCCTCGTAGTGCGGCGCTATCTTCACGGCGGTATGCACGCGCGAGGTCGTCGCGCCGCCGATCAGAAGCGGCGTCTGCTTGCCGCGGAAGTATTCGTCGCGCTGCATTTCGGACGCGACGTAGGCCATCTCTTCGAGGCTCGGCGTGATGAGCCCCGACAGGCCGATGATGTCCGCGCCTTCTTCCTTCGCCTTCTGCAGGATGGTCGCGCAAGGAACCATCACGCCCATGTTGACCACTTCGAAGTTATTGCACTGGAGCACCACCGACACGATGTTCTTGCCGATGTCGTGCACATCGCCCTTGACGGTCGCGATGACGATCTTGCCCTTCGAGCGCACGTCCGCGCCGGCATCGGCCATGCGCTTCTTCTCTTCTTCGATGAACGGGATCAGGTGCGCCACCGCCTGCTTCATCACGCGCGCCGACTTGACGACTTGCGGCAGGAACATCTTGCCCGCGCCGAACAGGTCGCCGACGATGTTCATGCCGTCCATCAGCGGACCTTCGATCACGTTGATCGGGCGGCCGCCAGCCTGCTCGATCTTCGCGCGCACTTCCTCGGTATCTACGACGATGAAATTCGTGATGCCGTGCACGAGCGCATGCGAAAGACGCTGCTCGACCGGCTGATTGCGCCATTCGAGGTTCTCTTCCTTCTTCGCCGCGCCGGTCTTGAACTTGTCGGCGATCTCGAGCAGACGATCGGTCGCGTCTTCGCGGCGATTGAGCACGACGTCTTCGACCCGCTCGCGCAGTTCGGCGTCGAGGTCGGCATACACGCCGAGCTGACCCGCGTTGACGATGCCCATGTCCATGCCGGCCTGGATCGCGTGATACAGGAACACCGTATGGATGGCTTCGCGCACCGGATCGTTGCCGCGAAACGAGAACGACACATTCGATACGCCGCCGCTGACCTTCGCGTACGGCAGGTTCTGCTTGATCCAGCGCGTCGCGTTGATGAAATCGACCGCGTAGTTGTTGTGCTCTTCGATGCCCGTCGCGATGGCGAAGATGTTCGGATCGAAGATGATGTCTTCGGGCGCGAAGCCCACTTCTTTCACGAGAATCTCGTAGCAGCGCTTGCAGATTTGCGTCTTGCGCTCGAAGGTGTCGGCCTGGCCTTGCTCGTCGAAGGCCATTACGACGGCGGCTGCGCCGTAGCGGCGGATCAGGTTCGCGTGATGGCGGAACGCATCTTCGCCTTCCTTCAGCGAGATGGAATTGACGATGGCCTTGCCTTGCACGCACTTGAGGCCCGCTTCGATCACCTCGAACTTCGACGAGTCGATCATGATCGGCACGCGGGCGATGTCGGGCTCGGAGGCGATCAGATTCAGAAAGCGCACCATGGCGGCTTTCGAATCGAGCATGGCCTCGTCCATGTTGACGTCGATGACCTGCGCGCCGTTTTCGACCTGCTGGCGCGCGACGGCAAGGGCTTCGTCGAACTGGCCGTTCAGGATCATGCGCGCGAACGCCTTCGAGCCTGTCACGTTCGTCCGCTCGCCGACGTTGATGAAAAGCGAACCATCGGTGACGTTGAACGGCTCGAGGCCGGAAAGACGCATCGTGTGATCGGTCATTGTCTTGTCTCTTTGATGTCAGGCGGCGTCGCGGTACTGAGCGGGAAAGGCGCGCGGCTTCACGTCCGCCAGCGCCTTCGCAATCTCCGCGATATGCTCCGGCGTCGTTCCGCAGCACCCGCCCGCGAGATTCACCAGACCGGCTTCGGCAAATTCCTTCAGCAAGCCCGACGTCACGTCCGGCGTCTCGTCGAAGCCGGTATCGCTCATCGGGTTCGGCAGGCCCGCGTTCGGATAGCACGACACGAAGGTGTCGCACAGCTTCGCCAGTTCCGCGATGTACGGACGCATCAGCGCCGCGCCCAATGCGCAGTTCAGCCCGAACGTGAGCGGCTTCGCATGACGCAGCGAGTTCCAGAACGCCTCGACCGTTTGCCCCGAAAGAATGCGCCCCGATGCATCCGTGACGGTGCCTGAAATCATGATCGGCACGAGTTCGCCAGTGTCCTCGAACAGTTCATCGAGCGCGAAAAGCGCGGCCTTGGCGTTCAGCGTGTCGAAGATGGTTTCCACGAGGAACAGATCGCAGCCCGCATCGAGCAGCGCCTTGGCCTGCTCGTAATAGGTATTGCGCAGCTCGTCGAACGTGACGTTGCGTGCGCCCGGATCGTTGACGTCCGGAGAAATGCTCGCGGTCTTCGGCGTCGGTCCGATCGCGCCGGCGACGAAGCGCGGCTTGTCGGGCGTCGAGAAAGCATCGCAGGCTTCGCGCGCGAGCTTCGCCGATGCGAGGTTCATTTCGGCCGCGAGCTCTTCCATGCCGTAATCGGCCTGCGCCACACGCGTCGCGCCGAAGGTGTTCGTCTCGATGATGTCCGCGCCCGCAGCCAGATACTTGTCGTGAATCTCACGGATGATCTGCGGCTGCGTGATCGACAGCAACTCGTTGTTGCCTTTGATATCGCGGTCGTAATCCTTGAAGCGCTCGCCGCGATAAGCGGCTTCATCGAGCTTGTAGCGCTGGATCATGGTGCCCATCGCGCCATCGAGAATGAGGATGCGCCGTTGCAAAAGCGCGGGCAGCGCGGCGCCGCGCGTGTGTTCGCGCTTGGGCGATTTCACGCCCGACGGACTCGGATTGGCGTTCTGGTTCATGACGGACAGGCCCTGTACCGGATGATGAAATAGTCCGTCATTGTAGCCGCAGCGAAGGGCGGTCGCTCTGCGCGGGACACCGTGCGGCGCGTGCACGACGCACAAAAAAAGAACCCCGCCGATGAGGGACGGGGTCTTTCTGGCGTGTCGCTTGTTTGCCTTGCTTCATGGCTTGCCCGATCGCCGGCAAGCAGTGGCGGCGCCCCGGCGCACGAAGCGCCTGGGCGGCGGATCAGTGGAGCACGACTGGTTGCGTCATCAAGATGTCGAACTGGCCGAGGAATTCATCGACATCCTCGAGCGATGGTTCTTCCTCGATCAGCTTCTGCACATGCTCGCGAAACTTTTCGGCGAGCGCACCGTCGATGAAGATCTCCCGTTGCGTGTTCTTGTCGACGATTTCGTAACCGCCCGACATCATCGCAAGATGGTTGTCCTGCGGCGGAAATTCGACGACGCAATAGTTAGGGCTGTTGTAGATCATTTGCATGGCGACACTCCTTATTCCTTTTGCTCCTGGCAAACCTGCATCCTAAGTGGAGCGACGGGGTGGGAATTCAAGGGGTGGCCTCGACGTGATGCCGGTTTTATCGAGGCTATTTCTTGTGATACAAGCTCAGGCGGGTCCGCGCAAGAACGCATCCAGCAATGCGCAAAAACGTTGTGACACCTCGACCGGAGACAGATGTGCCGCATTCAGTAACTCGAATTGCGCGCCCGGCACAGTGTCGGCGATCAGTTTGGATTCAGCATGCGGCGTGCCATTGTCCTGTTCACCGGCCACGACGAGCGTGCGTTTCGCTATGGACGCAAGCTCGGCGCGCGCATCGAAACGGCTCAGCGCCTCGGCTGCACGCGCGAAACCCTCAGCGGGCGTGTGGGCTATCGTCTCCGCAATCTGCTCGATGACTTCCGGATGCGCCTTGCGGAACTCCGCAGTGAACCAGCGCTCGAGCGTCGGTTCCACGATACCGGCTATTCCACTTTCGCGCACGGACGCCGCGCGTTGCAGGAAGGTCGGGCGCGCTTCCTCACGAATGAAGGCAGGCGCGCCTACGACCGTCAGCGAATCCACTTTGTCCGCATGGTTGATCGCGAACTTCTGCGCGACCATTCCGCCAATGGACAAGCCGACGACATGCGTCGACGGCGCGCCGAGCCGGTCGAGCAGTTCGGATAGATCGTCGGCGAGATCGTCGATGGTGGAGGCATCCGGCGACACCGCCGTGTGCCCGTGGCCGCGCAGGTCGTAACGCAACACGGTGTAACTGTTGCGAAAATAACCGGCCATCTGGTCCCAGACCGACAAATCGCCCGCAAGCTGATGGATGAACGTCAGCCAGGGGCCGCCGCCTTCGTTGTCGAGTACGTACCGCGTGTCGATGCCATTGATGTTCAACTGCATATCGGCTCCGGTGAAAGTGCTTGTCCGCGTGTGGATGCGTGCTTCGACGCGCCGCCTCAGGGCCGGATTTCGGGATTCGGGGCGGGCGCGGTTTCCTCAGATGCATCCCGCGTGCCCGGAGCCGGCTCGACGGCAGCGGTCGGCGTCTGGAGCCTGCCGGCCCACAGCATTTCGACCTCCATGCCGTTCGGCTCGGTTTGCAGAATCCGCACGGGCAGCCAGCCAAGGGCGGGAGCGAGCCATACATCGAGCTTGCGGCGGTCGCCTTCGCGGCGCGGCAGGCGCATGAAATGCCGCGCGGTGACGTATCCGCCGCGCGCTTGCACCGTTTCGTCGCCGACGGTTTCCATCGGCCATATTTCGCTGCTGTCGTTATCCGCGACGCTGAACTGGCGCGTGACGCCGGGCTTGTACACGTCGGGTGCGCCGCGCACGAGACTCGTCAATTGCATGACGACGCTGAAGCGGTCCTGCGCGCCGTCGGCGAGCGGCTGGCTGTTCGGCGTGCGCGTGTAGACGATCTGCTTCGTATCGCGGTTGAAGACGGCGATATCGGCGGCGCGGCGGCCGCGTTTCTCCGAATACTGTTCCGGGGCGATGCCGAACGCATCGATATGGCCCTTGCTCGAATACACGAACGGCCCGACGAACGGCAGCGGAATCGAGACGACCATCTCGTAGCGCTGGTCGTCGTTGGTCCAGTGGATCGTGCCGGTCTGATTCATCACGCCATTGACGAGCGTGTCGTAGCGCAACTCGCCGGTTGGCGGGACGTTGATCCTGTCGCCCGATGCGGCTGCGGGCGCTTGCGCCGCCGCCGCCGACGCCGATGCCGACGACGGCGCGCTTGCCGCATCGGCGCTCGAAGCCGTGACTTCCGGCGATGCGGCGGCCAGCGCGTCAGGCTCAGGCGTCGCGGCGCTCACAGCAGGCGCGGGCGCAGGCACCGGATGCGGTCGCGGCGCAGGACGTGCGGGCTTAGGCGGCGCGGCAACCGGCTTCGCGGGCGTGGCTGGCGTGGCTGGCGCAGGCGGCGCGACAGGCTTCGGCGTCAGCAATTCCACTTGCATGGGCGGCTTCTCCGTCGGCGGCGGATTGGCCGGCTGCTTCGCGCGCTCCAGCCAGCGTAACCCGCCGGCATGCAAGCCGGCGACGACGAGCGCGGCCAGCACCCATCGCGGCCAGCGGCGGGGCGCGGCGGTCGGAGGGGCGGCAGAAGACTGCCCGCCCGGCGCGGGACGAGGACGGCGAAAGTCAGGCAAGGGCATCGAAACGGGGGAGAGAAAAGGCGAGCGCGCGTGGCAGGACGGGAGAATGGGTTATGACAAGCGCCGCTGATTCGATGTTCCTCAGTGCGCCGGGGCGTCGCTGGCGCGATACCCCAGTTCATACGACAGGCCCCGCGCGCATTCGCGGAGCGCGGCATCGATTTCGCCGCCCCAGCGCGTATCGAACGCGCCTTCGTGACCGAGCGCGATCAGCCCGAGCGCGAGATCGCCGGTCGAATCGAAGACGGGCGTGCAGAACGCGTGGATGGTCGGCAGCAGCATGCCTTCGACACGCGCCGCGCCCTGCTCGCGGACATCGGCGAGCAGCGGTTCGATTTCGGCGATGGTCTGCTTGCTGGCAGCGAGTTCGCGGTCGAGCATCGCCTGCGTCTTGCTGCGCGGCAGATAGGCGGCGAACAGCAGGCCGGTCGCGGATGAGAGCAGCGGCATGACATCGCCCAGTTTCAGCGATGCCTTCGCCGGATAGCTCGATTCCATCCAGTGCACGACGGTCGGCCCCTGATTGCCCCACACGGCGATGCCCACGGTCTGATCCAGCCGGTCGCGAAGCTCGGCCAGTGCGATGCGCGCGAGCCTCACGCCATCCACGCGAGCAAGGCGCGCCAGTCCCATCTGCAGCGCGAAGCCGCCGAGTTCGTAACGTCCCGAAACCGGATCCTGCGATACGACGCCGAGCCGCACGAAGCTCACGAGATAGCGATGCGCCTTCGCTGGGCTCATGCCCGCGCGCTGTGCGAGGTCGCGCAACATCATCGCGCCTGGCTCGCGGGTCAGCACGTCGAGCAGGCGGAAGCCGACTTCGATCGACTGAATGCCCGAACGCGCTTTCTCTTCGGAAGCGTCGATGTCGTCGTCGGTGGTGGCGGAAAGGGTCGAAGGCATGGAAAGCGTCGAAATCGGCCGGATGGCTGGCGATTCACCATCGTAAAATAGATTTCCCTTAACGTCATCTCACGCACCGACTCCGCTTTATGAAACTCGCCACGCTGAAGGACGGCACGCGCGACGGCCAGCTCGTCGTCGTTTCGCGCGATTTGCGCACGGCAGTCATCCCCGACGGGATCGTCACGACGCTGCAACGCGCACTCGACGACTGGACCTTTTACGCGCCGCAACTGATCGAGCTATACGACACGCTGAACCAGGGCCGCGCCCGTCATTCCTTTTCGTTCGATCCGAAGTCGTGCATGGCGCCGTTGCCGCGCGCCTTCCAGTGGGCCGATGGCTCGTCGTACGTGAACCACGTCGAGCTGGTGCGGCGCGCGCGGGGCGCGGAGATGCCGCCCGAGTTCTGGACAGATCCGTTGATGTATCAAGGCGGCAGCGACGATTTTCTCGGCCCGACCGACGATATCGTGTGCGCGTCCGAGTCCTATGGGATCGACTTCGAGGCGGAAGTGGCCGTGATCACCTCGGATGTCGGGATGGCGCCCACGCCCGACGAAGCGTTGCGAAGCGTGCGTCTGCTGATGCTCGTCAACGATGTATCGCTGCGCAATCTCATCCCTGCCGAACTGGCGAAGGGCTTCGGCTTCTTCCAGAGCAAGCCCGCGACCGCGTTTTCGCCGGTGGCCGTGACGCCCGACGAACTCGGCGACGCATGGCGCGAAGGCCGCGTGCATCGCCCGATGATCGTGCACTGGAACGGCAAGAAGGTCGGCCAGCCGGAATGCGGCGTCGACATGGTGTTCCACTTCGGCCAGTTGATCGCGCATGCAGCAAAGACGCGCAATCTGCGCGCGGGGTCGATCGTCGGCTCGGGCACCATCTCCAACAAGGACGCGACGCGCGGTTACTGCTGCATCGCCGAGAAGAGGTGTCTCGAGACCATCGAGCACGGCGCGGCGCAGACCGGCTTCATGCAGTTCGGCGACAGCGTGCGTATCGAAATCTTCGACGAGGCCGGCAAGTCGGTCTTCGGCGCGATCGATCAGGCCGTCGTGCAGCTGGAGCACTGAGCGCGCACCGAGTGAGCACGAGGGCGCAACGGGTTTCGCCCGATGCGTCGACGGCGCGCGTCACCGTACACTTGCCGGGCGTTGCGGCGCCCATGCCGCACGACGACAACAACACGTACAAAGGAGATGTCGATGCGCGGTGGAAAGTGGATGGCGGCGGCCGTATCGTTGGTTCTGGCGACAGCATCGTTCGCGCAGACGCCGCATGTGAAGATCGGCCTCGTGCTGTCGCTGACGGGGCCGGCCGCGTCGCTCGGCATTCCCGCCCGCGATACGGTGGCGCTCCTGCCGAAGGAAATGGGCGGCAGGCCCGTCGACTATATCGTGCTCGACGACGCATCCGACACCACGCAAGCCGTCCAGACCACGAAGAAGCTCATCACCGAAGATCAGGTCGATGCGATCATCGGCTCGTCGATCACGCCGAATTCCCTCGCGATGATCGATGTCGTCGCGCAAGGACAGACGCCGATGATCTCGCTGGCGTCGTCATCGAAGATCATCGAACCGGTGGACGACAAGCGCCGCTGGGTCTTCAAGACGCCCCAGACCGACGCGATGATGGCGTCCGCGATCGCCGAGCACGCGAGCAATCACGGCGTGAAGACGCTGGCGTACATCGGCCAGGCCGACGCCCTCGGCGAAACCTTCTACGCGGAAGTCGCGAAGTTCGCACAGCTTCACAAGATCAACGTGGTGGCGAACGAGCGCTTCAACCGCACGGACCCGAGCGTGACCGGGCAAATCCTCAAGATTCTTGCCGCGAAGCCGGATGCCGTGGTGGTCGGCGCGGCCGGCACGCCTGCCGCGCTGCCGCCGAAGACGCTCGCGCAACGCGGCTACAAGGGCCTCGTCTATCACAATCACGGCGTAGGCAACCGCGACTTCCTGCGCGTGTGCGGCGCAGATTGTAACGGCACCTTCCTGCCGACGAGCCCGGTGCTCGTCGCCGCGCAGTTGCCCGACGATCATCCGGCCAAACGGCTCGCGCTGAGCTACATCAAACTGTACGAAGCGAAGCAGGGCGCGGGAACGGTGTCGGCGTTCGGCTCCTACACGTGGGATGCGGGGATGCTGCTGGAACGCGCCGCGCCCATCGCGCTGAAAGCGGGCGCACCCGGCACGCCGGCGTTCCGCAACGCACTGCGCGATGCGCTCGAAGGCACGAAGAACTTCGCGGATACCAATGGCGTCGTCAACATGACGCCCAACGATCACATCGGCCTCGACCAGCGCGCCCGCGTGATGGTCGAGATACGCGACAGCAAGTGGGTGTATCAGCCGCGCTAACGCCACCTGCACTTGAAGCCCATCGACATGAGCGATCTTTCCCTGTACTCCGCCTACACGTCGCTGCAATTGCGCCGTCACGCGCACGGCGTGCTCGAAGTGGTGATGCCCGGCGCGGGCGCGAACAAGAGCGGCCTCTCCACCGCCGACGCCAACATGCACCGCGAACTCGCGGATATCTGGCGCGACATCGATCGCGATCCCGAGACGCGCGTCGCGCTGATTCGCGGCGAGGGCAAGGGCTTTTCGGCGGGCGGCGATCTCGCGCTCGTCGAGGAGATGGCGAACGACTTCGAGGTGCGCGCGCGTGTCTGGCGCGAGGCGCGCGATCTCGTCTACAACGTCATCAACTGCAACAAGCCGATCGTCTCCGCGATGCACGGCCCGGCGGTCGGCGCGGGGCTCGTCGCGGGGCTGCTCGCGGATATCTCGATTGCGTCGAAGTCGGCGCGCATCATCGACGGACACACGCGGCTCGGCGTCGCCGCCGGCGATCATGCGGCGATCGTGTGGCCGCTGCTGTGCGGGATGGCGAAGGCCAAGTACTATCTGCTTCTATGCGAGCCGGTGAGCGGCGAGGAGGCGGAGCGCATCGGGCTGGTATCGCTCGCGGTCGAAGAAAGCGAACTGATGCCGAAGGCAATCGAAGTCGCGAACCGGCTCGCGCAAGGATCGCAGACCGCGATACGCTGGACCAAGTACGCATTGAACAACTGGCTGCGCATGGCGGGGCCGACCTTCGATACATCGCTCGCGCTCGAATTCATGGGTTTCGCCGGGCCGGACGTGCACGAAGGCATGCGTTCGCTGCGCGAGCGCCGCGCGCCGGATTTTCCCGGCGGCGCGCCGTTTTAATGACCTCGCGCCATCGCGTGGATCAACAATCATGGAGAGAGTCGAATGACCGATAACACTGGCGGCACCCCGCCGTTTTCGATTCCCGGTTTCCCCGGATTCGGCCAGGCCGACATGATGGGCAAGATGTGGGAAATGATGCGGCTGAACCCGTTCGCCGCCGCGATGCCGGGCGGCGGCCAGGGCGTAGGACCGTCGCTGTCGATGATGTCCGACATGCTCGCGCCGCTCACCAACATCGAGGAACTCGACAAGCGCGTGACCGACATGCGCGCGGTCGAGCAATGGCTCAAGCTCAATCTGAACATGCTGCAATCGGCGATTCAGGCGCTCGAAGTGCAGCGCGCCACGCTCGCCACGCTGCGCTCGTTCGGCGCGTTCGCGCAGACGTCGATGGAAAGCGCGAAGAACGCGGCGGCGGATACGCAGAAAGCGGCGGGCCGCTGGCCGATGGGCGGCGCGGCGAAACCCGAGGAGCCGAAGCAGGAAAGCAGTCCGCAACCGTCCGCCACGGACGACGCGGCGCAGCCGGCTGGCAGCGTGCCGCCGGGCTTCGATCCGAGCGGCTGGTGGAACGTGCTGCAATCGCAGTTCAACCAGCTCGCCCATCTCGCGATGCTTCAGCCCGGCATGACAGGCGCGGCGGGCCAGCAGGACGCGTCGGCGGAAACGACGGCGCAGAGTCCCGCTTCCGGCGATGCGGCCGATGACGGCGAACCCAGGTCCGATGCCGCCGCAGCCAAAAAGGCGGCTGCAAAAAAAGCGCCGCCGCGAAAGAAAGGTGAGTGAGCTGCGGCTGTCCGCCTGACCGGGCCGGTCGGGAAACGAATCGGCGTGACGCCCGGCGGCTGAAAGGTCGCCGGGCGTTTTCTTTGCGTGGGTCAGGCAGAGCCGCCATCGAGCGCAGTGCGAACGGTCACTTTCTGTCCATCATTAAGCGGCCGCTTACTCGCGCTTTGTCCACCCCGCAGATCAGGCACGCTGCGTGCATAGCGGATGTGTGTGATCTATGTTCACTCTGTCCATGACAAACCCATCGAACGAAGACCCCGTTTCCGGCGAGGATGCCGGCGACACCGCCCATAACGACGCTCTGTCGGGATCGCTGCAATCGCACGGTTTCGAAAGCGGGCTGACGGGTATCGGCATTGGCGCCATCGCGCAGGAAATCGGGCTGACCAAGGACACGCTGCGCGTGTGGGAACGCCGGTACGGATTCCCGCAACCGCTGCGCTCGCCGGGCGGCGAACGGCTGTACCCGCAGGAACAGGTGTCGAAGCTGCGGCTCGTGAAGCGCCTGCTCGACGCGGGGCACCGGCCGAGCAAGGTGCTCGCGCAGCCGGTCGAGCAACTGCAGCAACTCGCGCAAGCATCCGGTATCGGCCAGGACGCGCCGGATGTGGAGCTGGACCAGATGGTCGCATTGCTGCGCAACGGTGCTTACGAGGACTTTCGCTTCGGACTGCTCAAGCGCGCGACGCGCGACGGCCTCGAGCGCTTCGTTCTCGACGTGGCCGCGCCGCTTTCGGCGCGCGTCGGCAATGCGTGGGCCGCGGGGACGTTGCAGGTCTATCACGAGCATCTTTTCAGCGAGGCGCTGCAGGTTACGCTGCGCAGCCTCATGCGCCCGCTTTCCGACGCGATGCGCGCACGCGGAGGCCGTCCGCGCGTGCTGCTGACGACGCTCTCCGGAGAAGGTCACGGTCTCGGCATCCTGATGGCCGAGGCGATGCTGACGCTGTCGGAATGCACGTGCATCCAGCTTGGGCTCCAGACGCCGCTGCACGATATCGCCAGCGCGGTGACTGCGCACGATATCGATATCGTCGCGCTGTCGTTCACGTCGGTGCTGCCGGCGCAGGTCATCGGCAATGTGCTGACGGAGCTGCGCAGCATGCTGCCGTCGCACGTGCGGATCTGGGTCGGAGGCAGCAGTCCGGCGCTGCGCCGCAAGATTCACGAGGGCATCGATCAGCTTCCCGGCCTGACCGCGATCGCCGAATCCGTCGCGGCCTGGCGCTCGACGGCCGTGCTATCATCGACCGGCTTGCCGGAGCAGCCGCAGACGGCGAACTGACACGGGCTTGCAAACAGAACGGCATCGGCGAGAACGGCATCGGCGGCGCGTTAGCCGCGAACCGGCGCAACATGCCGCTGTCACAAGCGTAGGCCACGCTGGAAACTGCGCGGCGCGGCGGCGCGGCGGCGCGACGAAAGCCGGTCCTACCTCAGGCACAGGTTTCGCTCATCACCCACGGTAGACAAAGACGCATACAGCGCGCATCAGCACATGACGCGTGAAGCTTATGCGCGGCTTATTGCGTTGCCGCCGCGCTAAATATGGCGCTTTGTTGTCGTTTTTCGTCTGTGAGCGCTCGAATCCCGCGTAAAATTGAAAGCTTGGTTGCTCGCGCGCAATGTTTAGGTGCGCGCCCGGGCCGAGAGTCATATAGATATAACGTCGCATAAGTGGCATCAGGGGTGACTATGAACACCATGCTTTATCCGGAACTTTATAAGTCGCTCGAATCCGTCCGTTGGGATATGGAGAAGGACATTCCATGGGACAAATTCGATGCGTCGCTGCTCTCCGACGAGCAGGCCAAGACCATCAAGATGAACGCGATCACCGAATGGTCCGCGCTTCCTGCAACGGAAATGTTCTTGCGTGACAACCATCACGACAGCGACTTTTCCGCTTTCATGAGCGTGTGGTTTTTCGAAGAGCAGAAGCATTCGCTGGTGTTGATGGAATACCTGCGCCGCTTCAAGCCCGAAATGGTGCCGACGGAAGAAGAACTGCACGCGGTGCGTTTCGAATTCGATCCGGCGCCGCCGCTCGAAACCCTGATGCTGCATTTCTGCGGCGAGATTCGCCTGAACCACTGGTATCGCCGGGCGGCGGAATGGCATACCGAGCCGGTCATCAAGCACATTTACGAAACCATCTCGCGCGACGAAGCCCGTCATGGCGGCGCGTATCTGCGCTACATGAAGAAGGCGCTCGCCAATGCGGGCGATTCGGCGCGCGCCGCGTTCGCGAAGATCGGCGTGCTGATGGCGTCCGCGCGCCGCACCGAAAAGCCGCTGCATCCGACGAACCTGCACGTGAATCAGGCGCTTTTCCCGCGCGATACCGTGCAATCGCGCCTGCCCGATCCGGAGTGGCTCGAGCGCTGGCTCGACGACCAGATCCGCTTCGACGATAGCTGGGAGAAGAAGGTCGTCGAACGCATTCTGCACAACCTGTCGATCCTGTTCGAGCGCTCGTTCGTCACCGCGCAGGAGTTAAACCGCTATCGCAAGGAAGTGGTGCAGCGTCTGCAAGCGGCGTCAGGCGGCGCGGCCGGGCAGCAGCCGGCCTGATCGCCAGAACAAGTTATTGAGCAAGCGGCCCGTCAGGCTCCAACTGACGGGCCGCTTTTTTTGCATCCCGAAGGTTCAGCGCAGCGCCCGGAAGCCTCGAGCCGCCGTGGCACAATGCGCGCTCTTGAACCACTGCACCGAGCATCGCCATGCCCGCCATTTTCGAACGCAAGATCACCACACGCGACGCGCTCGCCGCGCTCCGTCCGACGCTCGCCGAGCCGGTCGTATTCACCAATGGCGTGTTCGATATCCTGCATCGCGGACACGTGACCTATCTCGCCGATGCAAAGGCGCTCGGCGCGACGCTGATCGTCGGTGTCAACAGCGACGCCTCCGTGCGCATGCTCGGCAAGGGCGACGATCGCCCGATCAATCGTGAAGAGGATCGCATGGCGCTGCTGGCGGCGCTCGAAAGCGTGGACTGGGTGGTGAAATTCGAAGAGCCGACGCCGCTGCAACTGATCGGCGCCGTGCATCCCGATGTGCTCGTGAAAGGCGGCGATTACGAGATGGACAAGCTGGCGGAATCCGCGCTGGTGCGCGGGTGGGGCGGCAAGGCGCTGGCGATCGCGTTCGAGCATGACCGCTCGACGACCGCGCTGCTCAAAAAAGTGCGCGCGCAGTCCTGACGCGTTGCCGCCCTGCCGGTCTACTGGCTGAGCGGCGCAGTTTGCACTTTGGCGGCGGGCGCGGGACCGCCGACTTGCGGCTGATCGGCAGCTTCTTCGGGATGGATCGGACGCATGGTCAGCGTTTCAGGCCGGACCTGCTGCATCAGGTGTTGCGGCTCGCGCGCGCCGGCTGCCGGCAGCGGGCCGAACGTGCCGTGTACGAGCGCAAACATTACAAGGTTGGCCAGGGTCAGGATGGCGATGAGCCAGCGCAGCATTCTTGGGCTCCGTCAGTCGAGCAGAATCAGGATGAGTGAAGCGCCGCCGCTTCCCGCGCGATGAGCGCGAGTCCCGACAGCACCAGGGAATCATGGCGAGTGTAGGGCGCGTCGAGCGCGCCCGCGATTTCATCGGCGGCGCCGCCGCTCAGCACGAGACGGACGTCCGCCTGCCAGTCGTTGCGCAGATCGCGCCGTGCTCGCTCGATCAAACTCGCTTGCGCCAGCAGGCAACCGGACGATAACGCGGCGGCGGTATCGATCGCGAAGAGGGCGTGCGGCTTTCCGACGGCGGCGTTCAGCGCGCGTTTTGCGCCCGCCGCGTCGAGCGTCGGCAATTGCGCGGTGCGGCTGCCGAGCGATTGCATCATCAGCGACCAGCCCGGCGCGATCAGTCCGCCCGTGAAGACGCCGTCGGCGCGCAAGGCTTCGAGCGTCGTCGCGGTGCCGAACGTGGCAATCAGTACGTTCTCGCCCGGATAGGCCGCACGCGCGCCGATCAGGCCGGCCCAGCGATCGCTGCCCAGCTTTTCGGGCTCTGCATAGCCGTTGGTCACGCCGCATTGACGCGGCTTCGCCCGGACGACGGTGCTCGGCAACGCGGGCCAGCGCGCGTCGATGAGACGTTCGATCCGGTCCTGCACCGATGCGCCCGCCACGTTCGAAATCCACGCGCTGGCGGGATCGGGCAGCGATGACCACGCGCCGAGCGCCGGGTCGTCGTGTTGCGATGCTTCACGCTCATGCTCGAACGCGCCGCTCGCGATGGCCGCGCCGGTTTCATCGGCGAGCGACCACTTGATGCGGCTGTTGCCCGCGTCGATCAGCAGTATCCGCGCGTCGCTCACGGACGTTCCTTCGCGAGGCGCAAGCTCAGTTCGCCCGTGGCGACGGCGCGCGGTCCTTCTGGCGCGTCGATCAGCAAGTGGCCGCTGTCGTCCACGCCCGATGCCACGCCGCGCGTGATTTCCTGTCCTTGATCGAGCAGTACGACTTCGCGGCCGGCGTAGGCGTGCGCGTCCGTCCAGCGCTGGCGGAACGGCTTGAAGCCTTCGGCTTCGAAGCGCGGCAGGGCGGCATCGAGCGCGTTGAGCAGCGCGGCGAGCGTGTCGGTTAGGTTGGCGCCGGGCCACGCGCGGGCGAGCGAGGCGGGCGTCGTGCCAGGAACGGCGGACGCGGCCTGGCGATTCGCGTCATCGACCTGAGCGGCGAGGTGCTCCGCGCCATGCAGATTGATGCCGATGCCGATCACCACGGCCGTCGCGCCCGGCGCCGTCCATGCGGTTTCGATGAGGATGCCGGCGAGCTTGCCATCGTCGAGCAGCACGTCGTTCGGCCACTTGAGGGCGGGCCGCGCGGACGGCGAGAGCGGCAGGCGCGCGAGCGCATCGAGCACGGCGACGCCGATCGCCAGACTCAGCCCCGATAGCCCTTCGATAGGCCGCCGCAGCACATAGCCGACCGACATCAGCAGCGCGTTGCCCGGCTCCGCGAGCCAGGCGCGGCCCCGCCGGCCACGGCCGGACGTCTGCGAATAGGCGACGCGGACGATGGGCGCGGGCGGATCGGCCGGCGCGTTGTCACGGGGCTGGGCGCGCAGGCGTTCGATGAGATCGGCGTTCGTGGAGCCGGTTTCATCGACGATTTCGATGTCCCAGTCATGCGCGGGACGCGGGGCGAGCGTCGCGAGCCGGCTGCGATCGATGCGCCACGGGGCGTCGGGGGCGAAGGAAGCGGAGGGGTTCATGCAGGGTATTGTAGCGGGGCGGTATGCCGTTGCCCTTCCTCGCCGGGGTCGCGCGAACGCAAGGCGAAGCGTCTTTTGCGCAGCGTCCGGCCGACGGCGAACGCCTTCGCTCGTCAGCGATGCGCCGAGGCGTGCCGCGGCGGACCGCCCCAGGACAACCTTCGTTACAATGTCCTCTCCCTCCCATCCCGCCCCAACACCCTTGAACTTCGACACGCCGCCCCGCCTTCGAGTGGAAGCCGGTCAGCAAGGCAAGGTGGTCCGGCTCTCGGGCCAATGGACCGCGCTTGCGCTCGCGCGTGATCGAGCCAAAAGCGGCGTCACGCGGCGGCTGCGCGCCATCGGGCGGGAAGCCATCGGCCAGTGGGACCTGCTCTCCGTCGAGCGCCTCGATCACGTCGGCGGTCAGGCGCTATGGCGCATCTGGGGCCGCAAAATGCCCGCCACCATCGCGCTGTCGGACACCCAGCGCGAAATCTTCGAGCGCGTCGCACTGCTCGACGCCGAACGCGAAGAACCCGAACCCGTCGACCGCACCGGCCCCGTGACACGGCTCGGACAACTGATCTTCGGCTTCCTCGATCACGTGTACGGCGGCCTGGCGATGTTCGGCACGTTTCTCATCGATCTCGTCTCCATCGTGCGGCGTCCGAATCGCACGCCGTGGACGGAAATCTCCGCCAACATCTATAGCGCCGGCGCGCAGGCGCTCGCCATCACGGCGCTCGTCGCGTTCCTGATCGGCATCGTGCTCAGTTATCTGTCGGCGCAGCAGTTGCGCGTGTTCGGCGCGAATCAGTACATCGTGAACATCCTCGGCCTGTCGGTGATACGCGAACTCGGGCCGGTCCTCTCCGCGATTCTCGTCGCCGGGCGCTCCGGCTCCGCGATCACCGCGCAGATCGGCGTGATGCGCGTTACCGAGGAACTCGACGCGATGCAGGTCATGGGCATCCCGCACGGCCTGCGGCTCGTCCTGCCGCGCGTGCTCGCGCTCGGCATCGCCATGCCGCTGCTCGTCGTGTGGACGAACATCATCGCGCTCGTGGGCGGCGCGCTCGCGGCCAAGCTCGTGCTGTCCATCGACATCTCGTTCTTCGTCCGCTCGCTGCCGTCCGTCGTGCCGATCGCGAATCTGTGGATCGGGCTCGGCAAGGGCGTCGTGTTCGGCATGCTGATCGCGCTTGCCGCGTGCCACTTCGGCTTTCGCATCAAGGCGAATTCGCAAAGTCTCGGCGAAGGCACGACGACCTCCGTGGTCACGTCGATCACCGTGGTCATTCTCGCGGACGCCGTGTTCGCGATCCTCTTTCAGAACGTGGGGCTATAAACGCACATGTCGACGACGCTCGCCACCGCTGTGCGCCATCAGCCGCCGCCCGTCATCGCGGAGCCGGTCATCGAAGTGCGCGATGTCACGAAACGCTACGGCAGGACCGTGATTCACGAGCACCTGAGCCTCGACGTGCGGCGCGGCGAGATCGTGGCGCTGCTCGGCGGCTCGGGTTCCGGCAAGACCACGCTCGTCCGGCAGATTCTGGGACTCGAATCGCCGACATCGGGCACCATTCGCGTGCTCGGCGAAGAATGGGCGCGCATGGACGAGGAAACCGCCAAGATGCTGCGCACGCGCTCCGGCATGCTGTTCCAGCAAGGCGCCCTGTTCTCGTCGCTGACGGTGTACGACAACATCGCGCAGCCATTTCGCGAACTCGGCAAGATTCCCGAAGATCTGATCCGCGAGTTCGTGATGCTCAAGCTCGAAATGGTCGGGCTGTCGTGCAAGCACGCGAGCAAGATGCCGTCGGCGCTGTCGGGCGGCATGGTGAAGCGCGTCGGCATCGCGCGGGCGATTGCGCTGGAACCCGAACTGCTGTTCCTCGACGAGCCGACCGCTGGCCTCGACCCGAAGGCATCGGACGAATTCGTCGATCTCATCGCGACGCTGCATCGCGCGCTCGGTCTCACGGTCGTGATGGTCACGCACGATCTCGATACGATGGTCGCGCTGTCCACACGCGTCGCCGTGCTGGCCGACCGGCGCGTGCTCGTCGCGGCGCCCGTCGAAGAGGCGGTGGCGGTGGATCATCCGTTCATCCGCGAGTATTTTCTGGGGCGGCGCGGACGCCGCGCGCTTGCCGCACTGCCGCCCGAGCGCCGCGCGAAGCTGCCCGCCGTCGCGCTCGACGACGCCTCGACCATCGTCAGATAGCCGACGCCACGCCCACAGAAGGAAGGAACCCGCCGATGGAAAACAAATCACACGCGTTCTGGACCGGGCTGTTCACCATCGTGCTCGTGCTGGCGATCGCGTTCGCGGCGTTCTTTTTCAACGTCGATCGCACCGTGCGCGTGCCGTACGACCTGATCGCGCGCACCAACGTGACGGGTCTTTTCACCGATGCCTCCGTGCGTTATCGCGGTCTCGGCGTCGGCAAGGTAGAGTCGATCCGCTTCGACAAGTCGCATCCGGGGCAAATTCGCATCCGCATTCTCGTCGACCAGAACGCGCCGATGACGCATTCCACCTTCGCGACGCTCGGCTTTCAGGGCGTGACGGGCATCGCGTTCGTGCAGCTCGACGACACCGGCAAGGATACGAGGGCGCTCGCTTCGTCGCCGCAGCACGTCGCCGAGGTGCCGATGCGCCCCGGCCTCTTCGAGCAGTTGCAGGAGCGCGGCGAAGTGATTCTGCGCCGCTTCGAGCGCCTGTCCGACGATGCGGATAAATTTCTCTCCGACGACGTGCGCAATCAGCTCATGGACACCGCGAAGAGTCTGCAGGGCGCGGCGGATGGCATTGCCTCGCTGGCGAGTCAGGCCGGACCCGCCACGGCGCGCCTGCCGCAGACGCTGCAACAGCTCGACCGCACGCTGGCATCGACGAATGCGTTCGTCCAGAATCTGAACCGCGAGAACGGCCCGTTCGTGACGAATCTGAACAAGGCGGGCAACGCGGCGCAACAGGCGGCCACGTCGCTCGCGGACATGAACGAATCGCTGCGCGAGATGACGGCGCGCGTGGGCTTCGAGGCGCTGCCGCGGCTCTATTCGTTCACCGAGGATCTGGGCAGCGCCGCGCGTTCCGTCGACCGCGCCGCCGATACGTTCAGCGCGAGCCCGCGCAGCGTATTGTTCGGTGCGCCGTCGATGCCGCCGGGGCCGGGCGAGCCGGGCTTCGTCTGGCCGGCGAATCCGGCGCGTTGAAAAGGAATCTCATGGGACATACAGAGTTGAACCGAACGGCGCTCGCGCTCGTGTTCATGGCGATGCTGGCGGGCTGCGCGTCGAACGCGACGGTCGCGCCCGACGCGCGCTACGACCTCGGCGCACCGCCAACATCGACGGAAACGAAAGCGCTGCCGCCCGTCAAGGTGCTCGCCGTTGGCGCGCCGCGCAGCCTGGAAACCGATGCGTTCGTCTACCGGATGAGCTACGCCGACGCGCAACGCACCGGCACCTATGCCAACAGCCACTGGACGATGCCGCCCGCGCAACTCCTGACGCAGCGCGTGCGCGCGGCGCTGGCGGCGCGCGGCCCGGTGCTGACGGGCGCCGATACGGTGCGCGCGGCGTTGCTGGAAGTCGAACTGACCGCCTTCGAGCAGGTCTTCGATGCGCCCGAGCGGAGCCACGGCGCGGTGTCCGTGCGCGCGACGCTCACGCAGCAGGGCCGCGTGGTCGCGCAGCGGGCGTTCGCCGCGAGCGCGCCCGCGCCGACTGCCGATGCACCCGGCGGGGCGCGGGCGCTCGCGGCGGCATCGGACGATCTGATCGCACAACTGAGCGCGTGGCTCGATGCGCAGCCGCTCGCCGCGTCACGATGACATCGACACATCGCGCAACTTCGCCCGCACGTTCAGACGCAACGTCGCTCGAACGGAGGCGCTCGGGCGGCTCATGACGATCAAGCAATGGCAGCGCCGCCCGTCGGCGTTTTCGCGGCAGGCGCTCATCGCGTATGCGGCGCTCGTCGTGTACGGCTCGCTCTATCCGTTTTCCGGCTGGCGATCGCTCGGCATCGGGCCGCTCGCGTTTCTCACCGATCCGCTTCCGCAATATGTGACCGCGTTCGACGTCGTCACGAACGTGCTGGGTTACATGCCGCTCGGCGCGTTGATCGTGCTCGCGCTGTATCCGCGCTGGCGGGGGGCGGCGGCGGTGGGCGCGGCGTTTCTCGGCGGCGGCTTGCTGTCGGGCGTGATGGAGTCCATCCAGACCTATCTGCCGACGCGCGTGTCGTCGAATCTCGATCTCGCCGCAAATGCGCTCGGCGCGCTCGTGGGCGGCGTGCTCGTTGCGCCCGCGACCAGCGCGCTGCTCGATCGGGGCTTGCTGCGGCGGATCCGCTTCACGTGGTTCGAGCGGCACGGCGCGTATGTCATCGGGCTGTCGGCGTTGTGGCCGTTCGCGGCGATGTTCCCCGCGCCGTATCTCTTCGGCGGCGGCGACCTGCCGCGCGTGCTGTGGGAGAACCTCGATCCGGCGATGCAGGATGCGATCCTCGTCTGGACGCCCGCGTCATGGGACATGGAAAGCTGGCCGGACCGGCTCGGCGCGCTGCTGCCCGACGATTCATGGGAAGCGCTCATCACGTCGTCGAATCTTTTTGCGGCGCTCGTGCTCGTGACGCTGCTCACGCGCGAACGCGCGCCGCGCATCCGGCTGATGCTCGGCCTGATCGTCGCGACGCTGTTCGCGAAAGCGAGCGCGTCGTTCCTGCAATCGCACGCGGGCCTGACATTCGACTGGGCCACCGATGGCGCGCTCGAAGGCATCGGCATCGGCGCGGCGGCGGGCATCCTGTCGGTCGCGCTGCCGCGTGCGCTGCGGGCGGCGCTGGCAGGCGGGGCGCTCGTCGTCGGACTTGCGCTCGTCAACGTGCTGCCGGTGAATCCGTACTTCGACATCGTGCTCGCCGACTGGCGGCAGGGGCGGTATCTGCACTTCAACGGGCTGCTGCACTGGCTCGCGTGGGTGTGGCCGTATGCGGCGCTCGGCTGGCTCGCGTCGGCGGCGGAACGGGCGTGGTTCACGCGGCGGCGCGTGGCCAACGCGGGCGGCGCGGGCAACGAGCGCTGACGGCAGGCCGGAACATCGCTCGCTATAATCGACCGACACTCATTCGCCCGGCGCGCCCGATACTCATGGACTCTTTCTACAAGTACCACGTGTTCTTCTGCCTCAATCAGCGCGACGCCGACGCCACGCGGCCGAGCTGCGCGAATTGCAACGCGCAGGAGATGCAGGAGCACGCGAAAAAGCGCGTGAAGAAGCTCGGGCTCGCGGGCGAGGGCAAGGTGCGGATCAACAAGGCGGGTTGCCTCGACCGCTGCGAGCTGGGACCGGTCGTGGTCGTGTATCCGGAGGGCACGTGGTACACGTATGTCGATGAAACGGACATCGACGAAATCGTCGATTCGCATCTCGCCAACGGGAAGATCGTCGAGCGTCTTCTCATCGACCAACCGGTTTAACGAACGCCTCGCCGCATGAACGCGCAAACAGAAAAATTCCTGATCGACGGGCCGGCCGGCAAGATCGAGGTCGCGCGCGACCGGACCGACGCCGCGCCGCGAGGCATTGCGCTCGTCGCGCATCCGCATCCGCTCTTCGGCGGCACGATGGACAACAAGGTGGCGCAGACGCTCGCGCGGACCTTCGTGCAGCTTGGGTACACGACCTATCGCTCCAATTTCCGTGGCGTCGGGCAGACGGAAGGCGAGCACGACAACGGCATCGGCGAGCGCGAAGACCTGCTGGCGGTCATCGCTCACATGCGCGCGCAGCCCGGGCAAAGCGATGTGCCCATCGTGCTCGCGGGCTTTTCGTTCGGCACCTTCGTGCTGTCGCACGTTGCCAAACGCATGATGGACGAAGGGCAGGCGATCGAGCGCATGGTGTTCGTCGGCACGGCGGCGAGCCGCTGGGAGGTGGCTCCGGCGCCCGAGAACACGCTCGTGATTCACGGCGAAGTGGACGACACGGTGCCGATCGCATCCGTCTACGACTGGGCGCGTCCGCAGGAACTGCCGGTCGTCGTGATTCCCGGCGGCGAACACTTCTTTCACCGCAAGCTGCATATCCTGAAGCGCGTGATCGTCGACGCATGGCGGTAACGCCTTCGCGTGAATCGAACCTGGAAACGCGCATAGGCATCGCCTGAAAAGCGCAAATTCGGGCGAATCACTGGCAGATTGGCCGTAAAGGCGCTCTGAGCCGCGCGTATAATGGCGCAGAATTTTTTTCGCCGCCCGTTCGCGTTCAGCTTGCGTTCTGCTTGCCGCAAAGCGAGAGCGAATGGGTTCACGCGAAAAGCCCGACGCCTGAGCGCCGGCTCCCATGCCGGCCAACGCGACGTTTCGAAAACAAACGTTTGAGAACCGATGGCGCGGCTGTCTGTCGAATGAGCGCTCTTCGCTGCGGCACCGCAAGTGCCGATTGTCCGGCCCCCGGACAATCAGGCGAAGCGCCGACCGGCATCGACGGTCTGCCTGTTCAACCCGCGCTTCGCCGCCCTGGATCATTCCAGGCGAAGCGCCGACGCACTTTCTGCCGACCGATCCTATGCGCTTTTTCCCTTCCGGCTTTTCTGTCCCGTCCGTTTCTGTTTCCGCTCCTGCTGCTTCTGTAAAGCTTCGTGCACTGAAGGCCGCCATCGTGTTGCCGGCGGTGTTCGCCGCCGCGAGCGCATTTGCGCAAGTGCCGCCGCCCGCGGTGACGGCACGCTCGTGGGTGCTCGTCGACGCCACCAGCAATCAGGTACTTGCATCGGGCAACCCTGACGAGCGCGTCGAGCCGGCATCGCTGACCAAGCTGATGACCGCTTATCTCGTCTTCGACGCGCTGAAAGCGAAGAAGATCAACATGGATCAGACCGTGATGCCGAGCGAGGCCGTGCGCCGCGTGCGGACGGACGAGTCGCGCATGTTCATCGAGGCGAACAAGCCCGTCACGGTGCATGACCTCGTGTACGGCATGATCATCCAGTCGGGCAATGACGCGGCCATCGCGCTGGCGGAACTGGTCGGCGGCAGCGAGGCCAACTTCGTCAATCTGATGAACGGCGCCGCGCAGCGCATCGGCATGAAGCACACGCACTATGCCGACGTGAACGGCATGCCCGATCCGCAGCACTACACCACGGCAGGCGATCTCGCCGTGCTGTCGACGCGCCTGATCCGCGACTTCCCCGAGTACTACAGCATCTTCTCGGAGCGGGAGTTCACGTATAACAAGATCAAGCAGCCCAACCGCAACCGCCTGTTGTGGCTCGACTCCAGCGTCGATGGCCTGAAGACCGGCCACACGAAAGCCGCTGGCTACTGCCTGATCGCGACGGCCAAGCGCCCGCTCGTCGGCACGCCGGACGCGAGCCGCCGCCTCGTCGCGGTGATGATGGGCGAGCCGAAGGAATCGGCGCGCGTGCAGGACAGCCTGAAGATGCTGAGCTACGGCTACACCGCGTATGACGCACTGCGTCTCTACAAGGCGAATCAGGTGATCGAATCGCCGCGCGTGTACAAGGGCGCGGCGGACAACGTGCAGGCGGGCGTATCGACGGATCAGTACATCACCGTGCCGAAGGGTCTCGGCGACAAGGTGAAGCCGACGATCACGCGCAACGATCTGATCATCGCGCCGGTGAAGAAGGGCCAGCAGGTCGGCACCGTCCGGATGATGGCCGATGGCAAGGAAGTCGCGCAGTTCCCGCTCGTCGCGCTGCAGGAAGTGCCGGAAGCGGGCCTCTTTGGCCGCCTGTGGGATTCCGCGCTGCTGATGTGGCAGAAGCGGAAGTAATACGCGTTTGTTTCCGAACGGAGCGGTAACGATGAATCCGAACCACGCCGATGTATTCGACCCGACGGTCTACCTGAACGGCGAATGGGGGCCGCTTTCCGAAGCGCGCATTCCGGTGCTGGATCGCGGGTTCATCTTCGGCGACGGCGTCTATGAAGTCGTGCCGCTCTACGCGCAGGCCGGCGGTGCGCGTCTGCCGTTCCGGCTCGCGCAGCATCTTGCGCGCTTGGATCGCAGTCTCGGCAAGATTCGCATCGACAATCCTTTCGACGATGCCGGCTGGCGCGCGCTGACTCATCGCGCGATCGAGGCGAACGCCGGCCCGGGCGATGCGCTCGTCTATATTCAGGTCACGCGCGGCGTCGCGGCGAAGCGCGGGCACGCCTTTCCGGCGGGCATCACGCCGACCGTGTTCGTGATGTTGAGTCCGATTGCCTATCCGAGCGACGCGAGCCGCGCGCAAGGCGCGGTGGCCGTGACCGCCGAGGACAAACGCTGGCTGCATTGCGACATCAAATCGATATCGCTGCTCGGCAACGTGCTGATGGCGCAACACGCGGCGGAGCACGACGCGCTCGAAACCATCCAGTTGCGCGACGGCTTGCTTACCGAAGGTTCGTCCTCAAATGTGTGGATTGTTGCAGGCGGCACGCTGCTGGGCGCGCCGCGCGGACCGCGCATTCTCGAAGGCATCCGCTACGGGCTGATCGAGGAACTGGCGGCCGAGGCGGGCATTCCGTTCGAGGAACGCGACATCACCGAGGCCGAGCTGCGCGCCGCCGACGAAGTCATGATTAGTTCGGCGACGAAGGAAGTCATGCCGATTACGACGCTCGATGGAAAGCGCGTCGGCGGCGGCCGTCCCGGCCCGGTCTATGCTGCGCTATACGATGCCTACCAGCGGGCGAAGGCGCGGGAATTCGCGAATCAGGCGAGCCGCGCAGGTTAAGGAGAAAGCCATGTCCGATTCCACCAAACAACCTTCCAGCACCGACGACCTCTTCAATTTTCCGTGCGATTTCCCGATCAAGGTGATGGGCAAGTCGCACCCCGAGTTTCAGGACACCATCGTCACGGTCATCCGCGAGTTCGACGGCGAGTTCGACGTGACACGCGTCGAAACGCGGCCGTCGTCGGGCGGCAATTACACCGGGCTCACGTGCACCGTGCGCGCGCAGAATCGCGCGCATCTGGACGACATCTATCGCGCGCTCACCGGTCATCCGATGGTCAAGGTAGTGCTCTGAGATTGCCTGCGGGCGCATCGCACACGGCGGGGGTGCGCTCGTAGAGCAGGCGGAACTGTTCCGCTTCCGCGAAAATCCATTCACGAAACGCCTGAACGCGGGCCGTACCCAGCAACTCAGGCAGACAGACGAAGAAATAGGTCCACGGGCTCGGACCATCGACGTTGAAAAGCCGCACCAGCCTTCCCGCGATGATTTCCTGCATCGCGAGCGAGCGCCGCACGAGCGCAATTCCCTGGCCATCGATGGCCGCCTGCAGCAAATTCGACGAATCCTCGTATAAGACGCCGCGCTTCGGCTCCGGCACGTCGGGGAGACCGGCTGCGTCGAACCACGGGCGCCAGAGTTCGTCGCTCGAACGAAGGAGCTGAAAATTCGGCAGATCGGCCGGTGCGCGAGGCAACTGGCCGCCGTTCAAACGCGGCGAGCAGGCCGGGAAGAACACTTCGTCGAGCAAGGGTTCGGCGTGCACGCCGGCGTATTTGCCGAAACCGAAGCGGATGGCCAGATCGACATCGTCGCGGCTGAAATCGGTGAGCGAACTGGTCGACAGCAATTCGAGATCGAATTCCGGATGCCTCTCGATGAACCCGCCCACGCGCGACGTGAGCCAGCGCGCCGAGAACGACGGAATCGTCGATACGACCAGCCGGCGGTCGCGATCGCCCGCGCGGATGCGTCGCGTCGATTCGGCCATCGCGACGAGCGCCGCGCGCACATCCGCCGCGTACTGGCGGCCACGGTCGGTCAGCCGCACGCGCTTGCCGTCGCGGGCGAACAGCGTGACGGCCAACTCCGCTTCCAGCGCGCGAATCTGATGGCTGACCGCGCCGTGCGTGACGAAGAGTTCGTCGGCGGCGCGCGAGAAACTCTCGTGACGCGCGGCGGCTTCGAAGGCGCGCAGCGCGTTCAACGCGGGCAACTGGCGCAGGTCCATGTGGATCGATGTCGAGGCGTTTGTCAATTCGGCTCACATAGCGGTGAAAATTGATCGTTTTGTCGGATGCCTTGCTACGCCTAGGATTGTAGTCATCGAAACGTTCCCTTGGCGGAGTGGATCATGCGAGAAATATCGACAAGCATCACCTTTGAAATCAAGCCGGGCGAAACGGTGCCGATGCGCATCGCGCGCAGCACGCGGCTCACCGTTCATGGCGGCCCGGTCTGGGCGACGCGCAGCGACGACATCGAGGATTACTGGCTCGCGCCCGGCGATCGCCTCAAGCTGCGCAGCCGCGAACGGTTGTGGCTATCGGTGGAGGGCGACAAGCCGGCTTGCATCGTCTTCACGATGATGCCGCGCCGCGACGAACGCGCGATCCGTTGGCTGTCGAGCGCGATCGAGCGCCTTACGCAGCGTGCGCGCGCCGGCTGGCGCACCGTCTGAGCGCGCGTTTCCTTCCACCACGGGCGGGCATGGAGCGATTTCGGTAAACTACCGGAACCATGTCCGCCACGCCGCTTGCCTTCTCCCCCGAGCCTTCCCCCGATACCGTCGGCGTCCTGCACGACGTCAGGCTGCGCTGGCGCGGCGTCGAGCCGTACGGCGAAAGTTTCGACGCGATGCGCGCGTTCACCGACGCCCGCACGCCGGACACGCCCGATGAAATCTGGCTCGTCGAACATCCCCGGGTGTTCACGCTCGGTCTCGCGGGCGATCCCGCGCACCTCTTGCTGGCCGACAGCGGCATTCCGCTCGTCAAGGTGGATCGCGGCGGGCAGATCACGTATCACGGGCCGGGGCAGATCGTCGCTTACCTGCTGTTCGACTTGCGCCGCCGCAAGCTGATGGTGCGCGAGCTGGTGCGGCGCATCGAAGAGGCCGTCATCGAAACGCTCGCGACGTATAATCTCGCGACCGACCGCAAGGCTGGCGCGCCCGGCATTTATGTCGCGACGCCGTCGCCGGAGCAGGCGCAGCAAGGCGCGAACGTTCGTCTGCATCAGGCGCATGAGGGCGCGAAGATCGCCGCGCTCGGGCTCAAGATCCGCAATGGCTGCAGCTATCACGGCGTCAGCCTGAACGTGAAGATGGATCTGCGGCCGTTCCTCGCGATCAACCCGTGCGGCTACGCGGGACTCGAAACGGTCGACATGGCGACGCTCGGCGTCACCGCCGACTGGCACGACGTGGCGCTCACGCTTGCCGAAAGACTGGCGCTTCAGATAGACGGCTCACAGGGCGCCGCCGCTCAACCGCAAGACGGCGCGAGCCGTTTCGCTGCATCTACCGGATCAACCGAATGACTGACGCAACCGCAAACCTGGCCGGCGACACCGCTTCATCGGCGCCTGTTCCCAACACCGCTGCCTACGACGCAACCGCGAAGCAGAAGGCGCAGGCGAAGACATCGCGCATTCCGATCAAGGTCGTGCCGATCGAGAAGCTCAAGAAGCCGGACTGGATTCGCGTGCGTACGGCGACGGGCAATTCGCGGTTCTACGAGATCAAGCAGATTCTGCGCGAGCACAACCTGCATACGGTGTGCGAAGAGGCGAGCTGCCCGAACATCGGCGAATGTTTCGGCAAGGGCACGGCCACGTTCATGATCATGGGCGACAAGTGCACGCGCCGCTGCCCGTTCTGCGACGTCGGTCACGGCCGCCCCGATCCGCTCGACGCCGAAGAGCCGATCAATCTCGCACGCACCATCGGCGCGCTGAAGCTGAAGTACGTGGTGATTACGAGCGTCGACCGTGACGATCTGCGCGATGGCGGCGCGGCGCATTTCGTCGAGTGCATCCGGCAGGTGCGCGAGCATTCGCCGGAAACGCGCATCGAAATTCTGACGCCGGATTTCCGCGGCCGTCTGGATCGCGCGATCAACATCCTGACCGCCGCGCCGCCCGACGTGATGAATCACAACCTCGAAACGGTGCCGCGTCTCTATAAGGAAGCGCGTCCGGGCTCGGACTATCACCACTCGCTGAAGCTGCTGAAGGACTTCAAGGCGCTGCATCCCGAAGTCGCGACGAAGTCGGGCTTGATGGTCGGCCTCGGCGAAACCGAGGAAGAGATTCTTCAGGTGATGCGCGATCTGCGGGCGCACGACGTCGATATGCTGACGATCGGCCAGTACTTGCAGCCGTCCGAGCACCATCTGCCGGTGCGGGCTTACGTGCATCCGGACACGTTCAAGATGTACGAGGAAGAAGCGTACAAGATGGGCTTCACGCACGCGGCGGTCGGCGCGATGGTGCGCTCGAGCTATCACGCGGACGTTCAGGCGCACGGCGCTGGAGTCGTTTAAAGGGCGTGCGCTTTGGGCAGCAAGGAAACCCACGGTGACGTGGGTTTTTTTTCGGGCGTTCGAATTGTCCAGACCCTCGGACGCCCGCGTTCCGGATTTCCGGAAAGCGGGACGGCTCCCGCATCCGTCCTGCAAAAAATCTCGTCGCGACAAGCACTTAGGCGAAAAAGGAAGCTGGCATCGCCCTTGCAATGAGAAAGACACGGCCCGCGAAGCCGCTCATAAAAGTCAAGGAGACACGCCGATGACCCCTTTCGCATCCCGCCGTCCATAAATCCGTCGACGTAGCGGCTCTCGCTTACGCGACGCGATCCGGCGTGCGCGGCTTTCCCGCGCAACGACGCTTTGCCCGCTCTTCGCGGCTCGCCGCTGGCGCTCTTTTGCCAACTGCCTGATCTTGTCTGGAACCATCGTGAAGAAACCTTTCTATAAAGTCTTGTACGTGCAGGTGCTCGCTGCCATCGCCATCGGCATCTTGCTCGGGCATTTCTATCCCTCGTTCGCCACCGACATGAAACCGCTCGGTGACGCCTTCATCAAGCTCATCAAGATGGTCATCGGACCGATCATCTTCTGCACCGTCGTCACCGGCATCGCCGGGATGGAGGACATGAAGAAAGTCGGGCGCGTGGGCGGCAAGGCGCTGCTGTACTTCGAGGTCGTGTCAACGTTCGCGCTGGTTCTCGGCCTGATCGCCACGCACGTGCTGAAGCCGGGCGCCGGCTTCAACGTCGATCCGGCCACGCTCGACCACAAGGCGATCGATACCTACGCCGCGAAGGCGCACGGCCAGAGCACGGTCGACTTCTTCATGCACATCATTCCGGACACGCTCGTGTCGGCGTTCTCGCAAGGCGAAATCCTGCAGATCCTGCTGATCGCGCTGCTGTTCGGCTCGGTGCTCGCGCATCTCGGCGAGCGCGGCAAGGTGGTGACGACGTTCATCGAAGGTCTGTCGGGCGTGCTGTTCGGCATGGTCGGCATCATCACGAAGCTCGCGCCGATCGGTGCGTTCGGCGCGATGGCGTTCACCATCGGCAAGTACGGCATCGGCTCGCTCGTGCCGATGCTCAAGCTCATCGGCACGTTCTATCTGACGTCGATCGTGTTTGTCGTCGTGGTGCTGGGCACCATCGCGCGGATGGTCGGGTTCTCGGTGCTGCGCTTCATCGCGTACATCAAGGAAGAGATGCTTATCGTGCTCGGCACGAGTTCGTCCGAAGCCGCGCTGCCGCAACTGATGCTCAAGCTCGAAAAGCTCGGCTGCTCGCGTTCGGTCGTGGGTCTCGTCGTGCCGACCGGCTATTCGTTCAACCTCGACGGCACCAACATCTACATGACGATGGCCGTGCTGTTCATCGCGCAGGCGACGAATACGGATCTGACCTGGGGCCAGCAGTTGACGCTTCTCGCGGTCACGATGCTGACCTCGAAGGGCGCGAGCGGCGTGACCGGCGCGGGCTTCATCACGCTGGCGGCGACGCTGGCCGTGGTGCCGACCATTCCGCTGTCCGGCATGGTGCTGATTCTCGGCATCGACCGCTTCATGAGCGAATGCCGCGCGCTGACGAATATCGTCGGCAATGGCGTGGCGACGGTGGTGGTGTCGGCGTGGGAGCGTGAGCTCGACCGCAACAAGTTGCGCGCCGCTCTGAGTCGCGGCGGCGACGACACCGAAGCGGAAACCGTCTAAGCGGTCCGCGCCGGCAAAGCCATGCAACGCGCGGCGAAGCATCGATCGGCGAATGCATTGCCGCACGCGTCAGGCCCGGCGTACCCGGAAAACGCGTATGCCACAATGACGGATTCTCATTCGCGGGAATCTGTTCAAGTGACGCGCCGCATCCTCGTGTTCTTCGCGCTGCTTGCGCTGCTCACGGCGTGCTGCGCGCTCACGTGGCATATCGCATGGCAGCGCGGTATCGACGAGTTGCGGCGCAATGCGGCCGCCCGCGTCGACCGCACGACGAGCACGCTCAAGAGCACGCTCGACCGCTACGAATACCTTCCGTACCTTCTTTCACGCCACCCGTTCGTGCAGGACGTGCTGGCCGCGCCCGATGCGCGCAACGTCGATCGCGCGAACCGCTATCTCGAAGACCTCAATCGCCGCTCGCACGCGACCGCGACCTACCTGATCCGCGCCGATGGCTTTTGCGTCGCGGCGAGCAACTGGCGCGGGCCCGACAGCTTCGTTGGCGTGGAGTATCACTTCCGGCCGTATTTCGTCGATGCCATGAAAGGCGGCGTCGGACGTTTCTTCGGACTCGGCACGATTTCGCTGGAGCCGGGCTATTACATCTCGCAGCCGGTGTATCAGGAAGGCTCGCACGAACTGATCGGCGTGGCTGTCGTCAAGCTGAACCTCGAATGGCTGCAGGGCGCGGATGCGTCGGAACCGCTGCTCGTCACCGACGATCACGGCGTGATCTTTCTGTCGTCGGTGCCGTCTTGGAAATATCACACGGTGCGGCCGCTGCCGCAGAGCGTCGAGGCGTCGGTCTATTCGACGCGCCAGTACGCACAGCAGCCGATCACGCCGCTGCCGATGTCCGTCGTCGAGACGCTCGAAGGCGGCGCGCAGATCGTGCGCGTCGGCGGTGGGCTGAACGCGCCGAGCTTCCTTGCGACGCGACGCTCCATCGGCGAACCGGACTGGCAATTGATCACGATGGCGCCGCTCGATCCCATCGAAAGCGCCGCGCAGACGGCGGTCGTCGTGACCGCGCTCGTGTTTCTGTCGCTGTGCTTGCTGGCGTTCTACTGGCGGATGCGCCGCGCGCGCGTGCGCGAAATGATCCGCAGCCGCGAGATGCTGCAGACGGCGTATGCGGAATTGAATCAGCGCGTCGCGGAGCGCACCGCGGATCTGTCGCAGGCGAACGCGCAACTGACGAAGGAAGTGAACGAGCGCACGCGCGCCGAACAGGACCTGCGCGCCGCTCACGACGAACTGATTCAGGCCAGCAAGCTCGCCGCGCTCGGACAGATGGCCGCCGGCATCACGCATGAACTCAATCAGCCGCTCGCGGCGCTGCGCAGTTTTTCGGACAACACGCGCGTGCTGATCGATCGCGGCGATCAGGCGGCGGCGCGCGAAAATCTCGAAGCGATTGCCTCGCTGACCGAGCGCATGGGCAAGATCACGAATCAGTTGAAGCTCTTCGTCGCGAAGGCGCGCCCGAAGAACGCGCGCACGGACGTGGCCCGCGCGCTGCGCAATGTCTTCGCGATGCTCGGGCCGCGTCTGAAGAACGTCGCGCTGCAGGTCGCGCCCGAACTCGAAGGCGATGGCGCGGCCATTCATGTGCGGTGCGAGGATTTGCGGCTGGAGCAGGTGCTCATCAACCTGATTGGCAATGCGCTCGACGCCGTCGCTTCCTGCGATGCCCCGCGCATCGTCATCGAACTGGACGCGCGGCCGGACGCGGTCGAGATCATCGTGCGCGACAACGGTCCCGGCATTCCCGCCGATGCGTTGCCGCATCTGTTCGAACCGTTCTTCACGACGAAGGAGACGGGTCACGGACTCGGCCTCGGGCTCGCGATTTCATCGGCGATCGCGCGGGATTACGGCGGCACGCTCGTCGCGCGCAACGTCGTCGCGCCGATCGTCGCGGATGGCCCGGAAGGCGGCACGCAGGCCGACGCCGATCGCTCGCACGGCGCAGAATTCGTGTTGACGCTGCGTCGTGCATAGAAAACTGAATCGAGGCCAGACCATGACCACCGGCTTGCAGGTGATCTTCATCGAAGACGACGAACTCGTGCGGCGCGCGAGCGTCCAGAGCCTGCAACTCGCGGGCTTCGACGTGACGGGCCACGGGAGCGTCGAATCGGCCGCACGCGCCATCGACGCGAATTTTCCCGGCGTCATCGTCAGCGATATCCGGCTGCCCGGCGCAAGCGGTCTCGATCTGCTCGCGCAGTGCCGCGAGCGCGCGCCGGAGGTGCCCGTGCTGCTCGTCACCGGTCACGGCGATATTTCGATGGCCGTCCAGGCGATGCGCGACGGCGCGTACGACTTCATCGAGAAGCCGTTCGCGTCCGAGCGGCTCGTGGAAGCGGTGCGGCGCGCGCTGGAGCGCCGCAAGCTCGTGCTCGAAAATCAGGCGCTGCGGCGCGAACTGGCGGAGCAGAGCAGCGTGGCGCCGCGCATCATCGGACGCAGCCCGGCGATCGAGCAGGTGCGCCGGCTAATCGCGAACGTCGCACCGACGGATGCGTCCGTGCTCATCAACGGCGATACCGGCGCGGGCAAGGAACTGATTGCGCGCAGCCTGCACGATTTGTCGCCGCGTCGCGACAAGCCGTTTATCGCAGTGAATTGCGGCGCGCTGCCGGAGCCGATGTTCGAATCCGAGATGTTCGGCTTCGAAGCGGGCGCTTTCACCGGCGCGCAGAAGCGGCGCATCGGCAAGCTGGAGCACGCGTCGGGCGGCACGCTGTTTCTCGATGAAATCGAAAGCATGCCGCTCTCGCTACAGGTGAAATTGCTGCGCGTGCTGCAGGATGGCGTGCTCGAACGGCTCGGCTCCAATCAGCCGGTGCGGGCGAATCTGCGCGTCGTGGCGGCGGCGAAGGGCGACATGAACGAACACGTCGCCCAGGGCACGTTCCGGCGCGATCTGCTGTATCGGCTCAATGTCGTGACGATCACGCTGCCGCCGCTCAACGAGCGCCGCGAAGACATCGTGCCGCTCTTCGAACACTTTCTGCTCGATGCCGCCGTGCGCTACGAGCGGCCCGCGCCGCTCATCACAGACCGCCAGCGCGCCGAACTGATGCAGCGCGACTGGCCCGGCAACGTACGCGAACTGCGCAACGCGGCGGACCGGATGGTGCTCGGCGTGATCGACGATATCGGCGCATCGGCCGATATGACGACGCAGTCGCTCAAGGAGCGCACCGAGCAGTTCGAACGCGCGGTCATCGGGGAAACGCTGGAACAGTGCGGCGGCGCGGTGGCGGTGGCGGCGGATCGCTTGCAGGTCGGCAAGGCGACGCTTTACGAGAAGATCAAGCGGTACGGGCTCGCGGCAAAGGGCGATTCCGACCGCTAGACGCGATACAAACGACAACGCCCGCCGAAGCGGGCGTTGTTCATCGCGCAATCAGGCTCAGGCTGCCGAGCCGAGCGCCTTGTCCAGCAGCGCGTCGAGTTCCGCGAACGTCGGTTCGCCGACATAGCGCTTCAGGATCTTGCCGTTCTTGTCGATGACGAAGGTCGTCGGCGTGAGCTGCACGTTGCCGAACTGCTTGGCGGCGCTGCCGTCGTCCATGGCGACCTTGAACGGCAGGTTGCGCGTTTGCGCGTAGTTGCTGACGTACATCGGGGCGTCGTAGCTCATCGCCACGGCGACGAATTCCAGGCCGCGCCCCTTGAACTTGTTGTACGTGTTGATCATGTCGGGCATTTCCTTCATGCAGGTCTCGCAGCTCGTCGCCCAGAAATTGACGAGATAGACCTTCCCTTTCAGGTCGCCCGAGGTCGAGATTTTTTGACCCGACAGCAGCGTGAACGTGGCGTCGGGAACGCGCTGCTGGCCGCCGAACGCGAAATAGCCGGTGCATGCGATAACGCCGGCGATCAGCGCCATCACGATGTAACGCAACGGACTCTTCGCGCGTGCGGAAGTGGCTTCGGTGGTTTGGGACATGTGGAACCTCGAATTGCGGACTCGAGCGCCGCGATGGGCGCAATCGCAAAGAAACGTGTCAAGCATTCTACGCCAATCGCCCAATGCGGCGTCACAGTCGACGGCTCGCGCCAGCAGCCGCGAGGGGCGACGCCGCGGCGCGATAATGATGCTTTTCCTGGCATCGATCGATATGAAGCGAGTTTCAACTTCCATCACGGCGAATGTGCGCCTTTTTGCCGCAGGTCTTGCATCGCCGGTTGCGGCGGTGTGCGCGTCGCTGGCTTGCGCTGCGCTCGTCGCCTGCACGCCTTCGTACGACTGGCGAACGATTCAGAACAACGACGACGGCTACGAAGTGACGCTGCCCGCCAAGCCGCGTGCGGCGGAACGCAAAGTCGAAATCGCGGGCCAGCCGATGACGATGCGCATGCAAACCGCCGAAGCCAACGACGCGGTGTTCGCCGTCGGCACGGTCGTCCTGCCGAGCGCCGATCCGCAACTCCAGCGCGCGGCGCTCGACTATCTCGTACAGGGACTCGCGCGGAACGTAAACGCGCGGCCGGACGCTCGCGCGACGCAGATAGAGCTTGCCGCCGGTGGCCGTGTGCTGGGCAGCGAGATGCGGGTAACGGGCCAAAGCGGTGATCAGCGCGAGGCGCGGACGATTCAGGCTCGCTTCGTCGCGCGCGGCGCGCATGTCTATCAACTGGCCATCGTCGCGGACAAGACACCGCCAGCCGAGCAGGCCGATCAGTTCTTCACGTCCTTCAAGCTTTTTTAGAGGAATGCCTCGAATTAAGTTAACGCCGAGTTAAAAGGGAGTGTTGGCAACTTCGCGCAGTGAAAGTTCCTTCGAAGCAACGACGCGTAATCCACGGATTTGTCAGGGCTTTTTTCACTATCCACAATATCTGTGGATAACTTTGTGGAAAAGAGTGTGCGGCAGGCATCAAAAGCCCGAGTCGCGCGGTTGCGCTTACTTTGCCCTTGTTCTCGGCAAGTTAATTAATTCAATAAAATCAATGGTCTGTGAAATGCGCATGCCGAGGCGGTGGGAGTCGGTCACGCGCGGGTGCGGATCGCCTTCGTGTGCATAAGTCAAGTCTTGACAACCATTCTTTCGCGGTCCCCGGTCAGGCGATCGACACCGCACGCCGATACTGCACCGCCTCCGCGACATGCGACGCATCCGGCGTGTCGGCCCCCGCGAGGTCGGCGATCGTGCGGACGACCTTGAGCACGCGATAGTAGGCGCGCGCCGACCAGCCGAATCGCTCGCCCGCCGATCGCAACAGCGATTCGCCCGTTGCATCGGGGCGGCAGACATCGTCGGCCTCGCGTCCGTCGAGTTCGCGGTTCGTCTTGCCCTGCCGCCGCAACTGAATGTCGCGCGCCACGGCGACGCGCGCCGCGACTTCCGCGCTCGACTCGCCGCGCTTTGCCGTCCGCGCCGACAACTCTGCCGGCGACAACGCGGGCAACTCGATCTGAATATCGATGCGATCCATCAGCGGACCGGAAAGCTTGCGCAGATACCGGGCGGCGATTTCCGGCGAGCACCGGCAACGCCCGCCCGGATCGCCGCGCCAGCCGCATGGGCAGGGGTTCATCGCCGCGACGAGCTGACATGCTGCCGGGAAATCCGCCTGTTGAGCGGCGCGCGAAATGGTGATGCGCCCCGCCTCCAGTGGCTCGCGAAGGGTTTCGAGGACTTTGCGGTCGAATTCGGGCAGTTCGTCGAGGAACAGGACGCCCAGGTGCGCCAGCGTGATTTCGCCCGGCTGTGGCGGATTGCGTCCGCCGACGAGTGCGACGGAACTCGACGAATGATGCGGCGCGCGGAATGGCCGCTGACGCCACTGCGCGGGCGTGAAGCCGATCGAACTCGCCGAGAGGATCGCGGCGGAAGTCAGGGCTTCGTCGTCGGTCATCGGCGGGAGGAGGCCGGGAAGACGCGTGGCGAGCATCGACTTTCCTGCGCCGGGCGGTCCGACCATCAGCAGATGATGCCCGCCCGCCGCCGCGACTTCGAGCGCCCGCCGCGCACCGGGATGGCCGATCACGTCCGCGAGATCGGGCGATGGAACGGCGGTCGCATCGGATAGCGTCGTGGCCTGCACCGGACCAAGGCGCGCATCGGGCACGCCGTTGAGATGAGCGCACAGCGCGCGGAGGTCGTCCGCACCGTACACGCCGATGCCGGGCACCAGCGCGGCTTCGGCAGCACTCGCGAGCGGAAGGTAGATGTCGGGGACGCGCGAATCGGAACTCGCATATTGGCGGGCCGCGCCGCAAACCATCGCGAAGGCGCCGCGCATCGGCCGCAGCGCGCCCGTCAGCGATAACTCTCCCGCGAACTCCCGATGCGCCAGCGATTCAGCCGGAATCTGCCCGCTCGCGGCGAGAATGCCGAGCGCGATCGGCAAATCGAAGCGGCCCGATTCTTTCGGAAGATCGGCGGGCGCGAGATTGACGGTGATGCGGCTGACGGGAAAGTCGAAGCCGCAGTTCTGAAGCGCGGCGCGCACGCGCTCGCGGCTTTCGCGGACTTCGAGATCGGGAAGGCCGACGATCGAGAACGACGGCAACCCGTTGGATAAATGGACTTCGACGACGACTTCCGGCGCGCGCCCAGGCGCGGGCGCGCGGCTGCGTACCACGGCAAGCGACATGATTTCACCCGATACGGCGCGACCGAAAAGCCGCGCCGGCAATGAGACTAGAACTTCACGGCTCGCCGGCCGGATACGAGAAAAAGGGCGGGCGTGTCAGTCCTGCGACGTGCCGCCACTCACGGCCCGCTGTTCCAGTTGCGCGACGCGCTTTTCCAGCTCTTCAAGACGCGCGCGGGTGCGCACGAGCACTTGCGTCTGCGTGTCGAATTCCTCGCGCGTGACGAGGTCGAGTCTGGAGAAGCCCTGCTGGAGCATCGCCTTCATGTTTTTTTCGACGTCCTTCGCCGGCGAATTGCGAAACAGTTCGCTCATTTTCTGCTGAAGGTCGTTGAATACGTCGTTGGGCTGCTTCATCGTTTTCTCCCTTGTGCACAAATAATGTGCATTCATCGTTAGGTCAGTGCCCCGCAGTTTCGAATGGTCGATATTGGTGCGTCGATGCAATGCGGCGACGCGCGGCGGGGCAGTCCCGAAGGCGACGCGATTTTAGCGCCGGCGCCCGGCCTTCTTCGCCGTCCCTGCCCTTATTACGGGGACTTCGGGACCACTCTAGCAATGAACCTGCCCCTCCGCCAGCGCGTAACTGCCGCTTTAGCCATTCGGCAGAGGCAACGCCCGTTTCCTGTCGAAATCGCGCAAACCCGCGTCGTTATTAGCATGGCATCGGAGTTGCATAAACGGCGCGACCTTTTCTGCACGCTTTTTCACCGAACGGCACGCGGAAAGATCAGGAAACCACAGCGAGGGATACATGAAGCTCATTACCGCAATCATCAAGCCGTTCAAGCTGGACGAAGCGCGTGAAGCGTTATCGGCGATCGGCGTGTCGGGGATCACCGTGACCGAAGTGAAAGGCTTCGGCCGCCAGAAGGGGCATACGGAGCTGTATCGCGGCGCGGAATACGTCGTCGACTTTCTGCCGAAGGTGAAGATCGAGGCGGCCGTGTCGGACGACATCGTCGATCAGGCGATCGAAGCCGTCGAGCGTGCCGCGCGCACGGGCAAGATCGGCGACGGGAAGATCTTCGTGACCGCGATCGAGCAGGTCATTCGCATTCGTACCGGCGAGACCGGCGCGGACGCGCTCTAAGAAAAATCGGCGATAAGAGGAACCAGAAGAATGCGTAACTTTTTGATGTCATTGTTGGTGGCGACCGCGCTTGCCGGCGCGACTGCCGGCACCGCTCTCGCTCAGGACGCGTCGGCTCCGGCCGCCGCGTCGGCGCCCGCAACGGAGGCCGCGTCGGCCGCGAGCGCGCCGGCCAGCGCCAATACGGCGATGGCTTCGTCGGCGGAAGCGGCATCGGCTGCACAGGCCGCATCCGAGGCAGCACCCGCCGCGCCGACCGAACCGTTCATGGTCGATTCATCGAAGATCAGTTCCGGCGACACCGCGTGGATGCTGACCTCCGTCGCACTCGTGCTGTTCATGACGATTCCGGGCCTCGCGCTCTTCTACGCCGGCATGGTCCGCAAGAAGAACGTCCTCGCCACCGTGATGCAGAGCTTCGCCATCTGCTGCCTGGTTACGATTCTCTGGACGGTCGTCGGCTACAGCATCGCGTTCACGCCGGGCGGCTCGTTCCTCGGCGGCTTCTCGCGCGTGTTCCTGCACGGCCTGGCCTACGTCAAGGGCGACAAGGCGACGACGCTCACCGTCAGCCATCTCGCCTCGACCATTCCGGAGTCGGTCTACTTCGCGTTCCAGCTGACGTTCGCGATCATCACGCCGGCGCTCATCACCGGTGCATTCGCCGACCGCATGAAGTTCTCCGCAATGCTCGTCTTCATGGCGCTGTGGTCGCTGCTCGTCTACTCGCCGATCGCCCACATGGTCTGGGAACCGACCGGCTGGCTGGCATCGGCGGGCGTGCTGGACTTCGCGGGCGGCACGGTGGTTCACATCAACGCGGGTATCGCGGGCCTGATGTGCTGTATCGTCCTCGGCAAGCGCGTCGGCTATGGCCGCGAAGTGATGGCGCCGCACAACCTGGTGCTGTCGCTGATCGGCGCGTCGATGCTGTGGGTGGGCTGGTTCGGCTTCAACGCGGGTTCGGCGGTGGCTGCTGACGGCCGTGCCGGCTTCGCGATGCTGACGACGCAGATCGCCACCGCGTTTGCCGCGTTCGGCTGGATGTTCGCGGAGTGGATCACGAAGGGCAAGCCGTCGGTGCTCGGCATCATTTCGGGCGCGGTCGCGGGTCTGGTCGCGGTGACGCCGGCTTCGGGCTTCGTCGGCGTGACGGGCGCGATCGTGATCGGCATCGTCGCGGGCGTCGTCTGCTTCTGGTCGGCCACCTGGCTCAAGCACAAGTTCAACTACGACGACTCGCTCGACGCGTTTGGCGTGCACGGCGTCGGCGGGATCATCGGTGCGCTTCTGACCGGCGTGTTCGCAGTGAAGGACATCGGCGGTTTCGACGGCAGCCTGCTCGTGCAGGCGAAAGGCGTGATCGTCACGCTGATCTACTCGGGCGTCGTCAGCTTCATCCTGCTCAAGGTCATCGACATGGTCATGGGCTTGCGCGTCACCGAGGAACAGGAACGCGAAGGCCTCGACGTCACCTTGCATGGCGAGCACGTCGAATGACGCACCGAAGACATCATCGCGACCGGCACGCGCCGGCGCGATGAAAAGAACGAGCGCAGCGACTTGGCCCGCCTTCGATGGCGGGTTTTTTTTGCCATGCGACCGGCCGCATTCTTCGTCCAGCGGCGCCTGACTGCGAAATGCTTGCCGAAGGCCGGGAAACCTTGGTAATTGGCGGCCCATCCCCAATTAGGCAAAGCAATTGCTCTACAATCTTTCGTCTCTTTCGTCTCTTTCGTCTCTGTCGGCCGGCGCTTTCGTGTTGACGCGCGATGCCGGTCCCATGCAAAGCTGTCCGCGAGAAATCAATGGTTCCGCATTTAGTTACGGCGTTGAATGGTCCTCTGCTCGATCTCGAGCGGAAAATCCTGGAGGCCACGCCTGCCATCGAGCGGTGGTTTCGTCTTGAATGGCAGGAGCACACGCCGCCGTTTTATTGTTCCGTCGATCTGCGTAACGCGGGGTTCAAGCTCGCGCCCGTCGATACGAATCTGTTCCCGGGCGGCTTCAACAACTTGCCTCAAGAAGTGCTGCCGCTGGCCGTGCAGGCGGCCATGGCGTCCATCGAAAAAATCTGCCCCGACGCGAAAAATCTGCTCGTGATTCCCGAGCGGCATACGCGCAATGCGTTCTATCTCGAGAACGTCGCCCGGCTTGCAACCATCATGCGGCAGGCGGGCCTGAACGTCCGCTTCGGCACGCTCGATGAAAACATTCACGGCCCGGTGACGATTCCGCTCGCCGATGGCCAGAAGATCGTGCTGGAACCGCTCGAGCGCACGCCGCGGCGTCTGGGCCTCAAGAATTTCGATCCGTGTTCCATTCTGCTCAACAACGATCTCTCGGCGGGCATTCCGCCGGTGCTGGAGAATCTGCACGAGCAGTATCTGCTTCCGCCGCTGCATGCCGGCTGGGCCGTGCGCCGCAAGTCGACGCACTTTTCCTGCTACGACGATGTCGCGAAGAAGTTCGCGAAGATGGTCGAGATCGACCCGTGGATGGTGAATCCGTACTTCGCGCACGTCGAAGGCGTGGACTACGAAGCGCGCACGGGCGAGGAAGCGCTCGCGGACGCCATCGACGGCGTCATCAAGAAGATCGCGAAGAAGTATCGTGAGTACGGCATCAGTGAGAAGCCGTATGTCGTCATCAAGGCGGATGCCGGCACCTACGGCAAGGGCGTGATGACCGTGCACGATGCGAGCGAAGTCGCCGCGCTCACCAAGCGCGAGCGCGTCAAGATGAACGACGCGAAGGAAGGGCTGCAAGTCCACGACGTGATCGTGCAGGAAGGCGTGCATACGTTCGAGCGCGTCGGCAATGCGGTCGCGGAGCCGGTGGTTTACATGATCGACCGGTACGTGGTCGGCGGCTTCTATCGCGTGCATGAATCGCGCGAGCGCGATCAGAACCTCAACGCGCCGGGCATGCACTTCGTGCCGCTCGGCTTCGAGCACACCGCGCTGCCCGACACGCACGCGAAGCCCGGCGCGGCGCCGCCGAACCGCTTCTACATGTATGGCGTGGTCGCGCGGCTCGGGCTGCTCGCGGCATCGGTGGAACTGGAAAAGACCGATCCGGAAGCCATTCAGGTCTAATTGCGCGGCTTGCGGTAAGCTCGCAGGCCGCGTCAATCAAGCGAATACTCATGGACATCCTCTTTATCGCCGACCCGCTCGATCGCTTCAGGATCTACAAGGATTCGACCTACGCGATGATGGCCGAAGCCGCGCGCCGCGGCCACGTGCTCTACGCCTGCGAGCCGCATCAGCTTGCGTGGACGGGCGGCGCGGTGGAGGCGAGCGTGCGCCGCATTGCGATCGTCGGCGATGAAGCCGATAGCGGCCGCTCTCCGTGGTACTCGGCGCAAGAGCCGGAGAACGTATCGCTCGCGAAGTTCGACGCGGTGCTGATGCGCAAGGACCCGCCGTTCGACCTCGAATACGTGAACGCGACGTGGCTGCTGGAGATGGCGGAACGGCAAGGCGCGCGCGTATTCAACAAGCCGCAGGCAATTCGCGATCATTCGGAAAAGCTCGCGATCGCGGAATGGCCGCAATACGTGGCGCCGACGCTCGTCACGCGCGATTCCGCACGCCTGCGCGCATTCCACGCCGAACACGGCGACGTCATTCTGAAGCCGCTCGACGGCATGGGCGGCATGGGCGTGTTCCGCGTGAAGGCGGACGGCATGAACCTCGGTTCGATAATCGAGATGCTGAGCGAGGACGGCGCGCGCATGGTCATGGCGCAGAAGTTCATCCCGCAGATTTCGGACGGCGACAAGCGCATCTTGCTGATCGGCGGCGAGCCGGTGCCGTATTCCCTCGCGCGCATTCCGCAAGGCGGCGAAGTGCGCGGCAATCTCGCGGCGGGCGGACTTGGCCGCGCGCAACCGCTTTCGGCGCGCGATCGCGAAATCGCGGAGGCGCTCGGGCCGGTGCTACAGGCGCGCGGGCTGCTGCTCGTCGGGCTGGATGCGATCGGCGACTATCTCACCGAAGTCAACGTCACGAGCCCGACCTGCTTCCGCGAAATCATGGATCAGACCGGCTTCGACGTGGCGGGCATGTTCATCGACGCGCTGGAGCGCGCGGTCGGCTGACGAGGGGCGCTGCTGCGCGTCTGGCGCAGTGCAAAACGTGCGCCGCCGGCACTGTTACAATCAACTTCCCGGCGGCTTGCATCTGGGGCTGGATCACATTTCAGCAGCGCGGTCGACAGTTGATTCCCGACCGCCCGGACGCATATGCCACTTGCACCACGCGACGCTCGCGCGCTTTCGAGCGAACTCTGACGTTTCGTTCACAGAGGCAGCAATCCCGATATGGCTGGCATTCTGATCATCGCGCATGCACCGCTCGCTACCGCGCTTCGCGAGTGCGTCGCGCACATTTACGGCGGCTTGCCCGCGCGCATCGGCGTCATCGACGTGATGCCCGACTGCGATCCCGTCGAAGTCCGCGCGTTCGCGCGCTCCGAGATAGATCGTCTAAGGGAAGGCAACGGCGCGATCGTGCTGACGGACGTTTTCGGCGCGACGCCGGCCAACATCGCGGCGAGCCTGGCGGATGCCGACGTGCGCATCCTTTCCGGCGTTAATCTGCCGATGCTCGTACGCGCCGTCTGTTACCGCGCGACGCCGCTCGACACGCTGTCGGAAAAGATCCTCCAAGGCGGTTCGAAGGGCATTCAGGAACTGGACGCGTCCACGCCGCTCAACCCCTGCGCAATCGCGACGAAAGTCGCCGGTTCGCCCGATCCTGCCTGCTCGGCAAGCGCCGATCTGGCCGCCGCCAAAGCCGCCAGTCACTGACGCCGCTTCATTCATCCACTAGCGTTCCGGAGCATCATGCTGCAACAAGAAACAACGATCGTGAACAAGCTGGGGCTCCATGCGCGCGCTTCGGCCAAGCTCACGCAACTCGCGGGGAGTTTTCAGTGCGAAATCTGGATGAGCCGCAATGGCCGCCGGATCAACGCAAAGAGCATCATGGGCGTGATGATGCTGGCCGCAGGCATCGGCAGCACGGTGACGATCGAAACCGAAGGCCCGGATGAAGCCGAAGCGATGCAAGCGATCCTCGCCTTGATCGCGGACAAGTTCGGCGAAGGGCAATAAGTCCATCATTTCTGCATCGACCATCAAGAGCCGCGCATCGACGCGGCTTTTTTGCGCCTCGGCGCTTTGCCAAGGACGAAGCAGTCTGCAACCAGCACGGCTTCCACGCGGCAGTCCGTGCAGGGACTTTGGAATACTTCGAACTTATAATGGCTTCGGCGGCCAGCGCCCCCGCGGATTTTGAGAGACCGCGGATACATCACAAATAGAGGAGGTGCGCGTGTCTTTCACGCTGCATGGAATTCCCGTCTCACGAGGCATCGCCATCGGGCGAGCGTATCTGATTGCGCCCGCCGCGCTGGATGTTGCGCATTACCTGATCGAAGCCGATCAGATCGACGCTGAAATCGAACGATTCCTGACAGCGCAAGCCGCTGTCGCCGCCGAACTCGATGCGCTGCGCGAAGACCTCGCCGCCGATGCGCCCAGCGAGATGGGCGCGTTCATCAACGTCCACATGATGATCCTGAACGACGCCATGCTCGTGCAGGAAACCATCGACCTCATTCGCACGCGCCGCTACAACGTCGAGTGGGCGCTGACCGAACAGCTCGACATCCTCGGCAGTTTTTTCGATGAAATCGAGGACGAATACCTGCGCGAACGCAAGGCCGACGTCGAGCAGGTCGTCGAACGTCTGCTGAAGGCGCTCGCGGGTGCGCCGACCGCCGCGTCGCTCGTCGTGCATACGGCCGCGAGCAACGGCCACAACGAGATGATCGTCGTCGCGCACGACATCGCGCCCGCTGACATGCTCCAGTTCAAGACACAGGCGTTCAAGGGCTTCGTCACCGACCTCGGCGGCCGCACGTCGCATACGGCGATCGTCGCGCGCAGTCTCGGCATTCCGGCGTCCGTCGGCGTGCAGCAGGCGAGCGTGCTGATTCGTCAGAACGATCTCATCATCGTCGATGGCGATCATGGCATCGTCATCGTCGATCCCGCGCCGATCGTCCTCGAAGAATATTCGTATCGGCAAAGCGAGAAGCTGCTCGAACAGCGCAAGCTGCAGCGCCTGAAGTTCTCGCCGACGCAGACGCTGTGCGGCACGAAGATCGAGCTGTGCGCGAACATCGAGCTGCCCGACGATGCGCAAGTGGCCGTCGAAGCCGGCGCGATGGGCGTCGGCCTGTTCCGCACCGAATTCCTGTTCATGAATCACAAGGACCGGCTGCCGGAAGAAGAAGAGCAGTTCGAGGCGTACAAGCGCGCGGTCGAACTGATGAACGGCAAGCCGGTGACGATCCGCACGATCGACGTCGGCGCCGACAAGCCGCTCGATTCGATGAGCGCCGGTGACGCCTACGAGACCGCGCCGAATCCGGCGCTCGGCTTGCGCGCGATCCGCTGGAGCCTCTCTGAACCGCAGATGTTCATGACGCAACTGCGCGCGATTCTGCGCGCGTCCGCGTTCGGTCCGACCAAGATTCTGATTCCGATGCTCGCGCACGCGCAGGAAATCGATCAGACGCTCGATCTGATCCGCGAGGCGAAGCGCCAGCTGGACGACGCGGGCATCGCGTATGACCGGCAGGTGCAGATCGGCGCGATGATCGAGATTCCCGCGGCGGCCATCGCGGTGCAGTTATTCCTGAGCCGGCTGGATTTCCTGTCGATCGGGACCAACGACCTGATCCAGTACACGCTCGCAATCGACCGCGCGGACAACTCCGTCGCGCATCTCTACGATCCGCTGCATCCGGCGGTGCTGCATCTGATCGCGTTGACGCTGCGCGAGGCGAAGCGCGCGGGCGTGCCGGTTTCGGTGTGCGGGGAAATGGCGGGCGATCCGTCGGTCACGCGCCTGTTGCTCGGGCTCGGGCTGACGGAATTCTCGATGCATCCGAGCCAGTTGCTCGTCGTGAAGCAGGAAATTCTGCGCTCGAACCTCAAGGCGCTGGAAAAGCCCGTCGCGGACGTGCTCGCGTCCTTCGAGCCGAACGAGTTGCAGGCCGCGCTGGCCCGGCTGCAAAAAGCCTGAGCTACCCTGCGTGACGCGCGCCGCAGACCGGGCAATCCGGCTGCCGCGCGATCTTCATCGTGTTCCATTCCATGTGCAGCGAGTCGAGCATCATGAGCCGGCCCGCGAGCGTCTCCCCGAAACCGCCGATCACGCGCAACGCTTCTGCTGCCTGCATCGCGCCGATGATGCCGACCGTCGGCGAGAACACGCCCATCGTCGAGCACGCGACTTCCTCGAATGCCTGATCCGGCGGGAAAACGCAGGCATAACAGGGCGATTCAGGCGAGCGGAAATCGAAGGTGCTGATCTGCCCGTCGAAGCGCAGCGCCGCGCCGGAGACGAGCGGCACGCCATGCGCGACGCACGCCGCGTTGATCGCGTGGCGCGTTGCGAAGTTGTCGCTGCAATCGAGCACGACGCTCGCGCCGGGCACGTTCGCATCGAGCCAGGCGGCGTCGGCGCGGGCGTTGATCGCGTCGATTCGCACGTCCGGGTTCAGCGCGTTCAGCGTCTGCCGCGCGGATTCGACCTTCGCTTGTCCGACCGAGCGCGTCGCATGCACGATCTGCCGCTGCAGGTTCGTGAGATCGACGGTATCGGCGTCGACGAGCGTCAGCGTTCCGACACCCGCAGCCGCGAGATACATTGCGGCGGGCGCGCCCAAGCCGCCCGCACCGACGATGATCGCCCGCGCATCGAGAAAACGCTGCTGCGCTTCGATGCCGATTTCATCGACGAGAATGTGGCGGGAATAGCGGAGGAGTTGGTCGTCGTTCATCGAGCGAGCGCGTGGATACGCCGATATTGCTGCGAAGGGAACGCCGAAAAAGACGGCGCGCTTGAACGTAACATTCTAAGCGCGCGGGGAGGGGAAGCGGCTTCGCGGCGCGATGCCGCGAAGCCTTGCTGCATGCTTACTTCGACTGCTGCGCGGTCGGCGACGAAGCCGGCACGGTGCCCGAAGCCGGCGACGAGCCCGGCGCGGCGGGCGCTGCCGGTTGCGCAACGACCGGCGCGGACGCCGAGCGCGGCGGCTTGTTCTGCGCGAGCTTGCGCTCGGCGAACGACTTCGATTCGACGACCTGCTTGCCTTCGAGCTTGTTCAGCGCCTGCTGGAGCATGAAGTCGTCATTGCTGCCGAATTCGACCGGCTTGCGTTCGCGATCCTTGCGGCGCTGCTCCGGCGTCTTCTTGTCGTTCTGCTCTTCGAGCAGACGCAGTTGCTCCAGACGATCCTGCTCGCGCTGGTCCTGCTCCTTCTTCTCGTTCGGGTCCTGCGTGTTCGCGAGGTGGTTGGAATAGTCCACTTCGCGCGTCACGAGCGCGTCGTCGGGATCGCCGTCCGCGTACTGGTCCACCGGCACGTCCGGGCGCACGCCCTGGTTCTGGATCGATTTGCCGCTCGGCGTGTAGTAGTACGCCGTGGTCAGGCGCAGCGCGGTGTCGGCGGTCATCGGGCGAACGGTCTGCACCGAGCCCTTGCCGAACGTCGTCTTGCCGACGATCAGCGCGCGATGATGATCCTGCAGCGCACCCGCGACGATCTCCGAAGCCGACGCCGAATAGGCGTTCGTCAGCACGACCATCGGCACCTTCTTGAAGACTTCCGGCACGGTCTTCAACGGGTCCTGATCGAAGGACGGCAGACGATAGTTGTCGTAACTATCCCGGAACGTCTGCTTGGCGTCCGCGATTTGCCCGTTTGTCGACACGACGATGGCGTTATCCGGCAGGAACGCGCCCGCGACGCCGACCGCGCTCTGCAGCAGGCCGCCGCCGTTATTGCGCAGGTCGAGCACGAGGCCCTTCAGGTTCGGCTGCTGGCGCGCGAGGTCTTGCAGCCTCGCCGCCAGATCCGGCACCGTGCGTTCCTGGAAACTCGTGATGCGGATATACCCGTAGCCGGGCTCCGGCACCTTCATCTTCACCGACTGCACGCGAATGACGGCGCGCGTGACGGTCAGCGGGAAGGTGCGGTCGTCGCTCTTGCGGAAAATGGTCAGCGTGACCTTGGTGCCCGGCTCGCCGCGCATCTGCTTGACGGCCTTGTCGAGCGTCATGCCGCGCACCGGCTTGTCGTTGATACGCGTGATGAGGTCGCCCGGACGAATGCCCGCGCGGAATGCAGGCGTGTCTTCGATCGGCGAAATTACCTTGATCAGCCCGTCTTCGGACGAAATTTCGATACCCAGGCCCGCGAAGCGGCCCTTCGTCTGCTCCTGGAGCTCTTCGTAATCGGTCTTGTCGAGGTAGGACGAGTGCGGGTCGAGGCTCGACACCATGCCCTTGATGGCGGCGGTGAGGAGCTTCTTGTCATCGACGGGTTCGACGTACTCGTGCTTGATTTGCCCGAACACTTCGGCGAAGAGCCGCAATTGATCGAGCGGCAGCGGTGACGATGCGGCTTGCTGAGCAGACGCGGAGATCTGCAAGGTGGCGAGCGCGCCGGCGGCAACGCCTACGGCGATCAGGCCGAAGTTTTTCAGGTTCTTTCGCATAGAGAGTGCGTTCGGAATCGAATGAGCAGCATCGTGGGTGACGGGCCAGTATACCCGCTCCCCTCCAAAGACGACTTAAACGCAACTTAAATGCCCGGGGTGCAGCCGGGCGACAGCAATGCGCCACGGGCGCTTCCGACGAAGCGCCCGTGGATGGACAGATCTTGCGAAGCCGAGAGTGTCAGCCCGCCTTGCCCTGCTTGGCGACCGCTGCCTGCGCGGCGGCGATGGCGTCGGCGTCGCCGAGATAGTAGTGCTTGATCGGCTTCAGGTTTTCGTCGAGTTCATAGACGAGCGGCACGCCGTTCGGAATGTTCAGCCCGACGATGTCCGCGTCCGAAATCTCGTCCAGATACTTCACGAGCGCGCGCATGGAATTGCCGTGCGCGGCGATCAGCACCTGCTTGCCCGCCTTGATGGCCGGCGCGATGGACTCGTTCCACACCGGCAGCACGCGTGCCACCGTGTCTTTCAGGCATTCGGTGAGCGGCAACTGCTCGCGCGGAACCTTCGCGTAGCGCGGATCATTGAAGGACGCGCGTTCGTCGGAAGGATCGAGCGCGGGCGGCGGCGTGTCGTAACTGCGGCGCCAGACGAGAACCTGCTCGTCGCCATACTTCTTCGCCGTTTCCGCCTTGTTCAGCCCGGCGAGCGCGCCGTAGTGGCGCTCGTTCAGGCGCCACGAATGGACGACCGGGATATACATCAGGTCCATTTCGTCCTGAACGTGCCACAGCGTGCGGATCGCCCGCTTGAGCACCGACGTGTACGCGATGTCGAACGTGAAGCCGGCTTCCCGCAGCAGCACGCCGGCCTGACGCGCTTCGCGATTGCCCTGCTCGGTCAGGTCGACATCGACCCAGCCGGTGAACCGGTTTTCCTTGTTCCACGTCGATTCGCCGTGGCGGATGAGCACTAGCTTGTACATGTTTGATAGGTCGGTCAGTTGAGAAAGCGCTTGCGCCGATTCGCACTCCGTCATCCTGCCATCGCGCGTGGAGTGCCGCCATCGGCCGGATGGCCTGGGCCATCGCGGGAAACGGTTATTTTATAATGCCGGGATTGCCCTCATTTTCCTTTCTCCCTTCTCCACTATCTTTCGGCGGCCCTAGACGTGAAGTTTTTCACTGATTACACGAATATCGCACTCATCGTCATTGCGCTCATCTCCGGCGCGCTGCTCCTGTGGCCCGCCATCACGCGTCGCGGACGCGGCGGGATTTCCGCAGCCGAAGCCACGACGCTGATCAACCGCCGCAACGCCGTCGTCGTCGATATCCGCCCTCCCGCGGAATTCGCGAAAGGCCATCTGCCGTCGGCCCGCAATATCGACGCGGCGGAGCTCCAAGCAAAGATCGGCCAGATCGCGAAGAATAAGAGCAATCCGGTCGTGCTCGTTTGTCAGACCGGACAGCAATCGCAGCGCGCCAGCCGCACGGTGTCGGAAGCGGGCTACGCTGAGGTCCATGTCTTGCAAGGCGGGGTAGATGCCTGGCAAAAGGCAGGAATGCCGGTCGTAAAACAAGGAGCCGTCAAGTGAAGAAAGTCATCATGTACAGCACCCAAGTGTGCCCGTATTGCCAGATGGCCGAACGTCTTTTAAAGTCCCGCGGGGTCGAAAGCATCGAGAAAGTGCTGATCGATCGTGAACCGGGCCGCCGCGAGGAAATGATGCAGCGCACCGGACGCCGCACCGTGCCGCAGGTTTATATCGGCGACACGCATGTCGGCGGCTATGACGATCTTTCGGCGCTCGACCGCAAGGGCGGTCTCGTGCCGCTGCTCGAGTCGGCCTGACACACCACACGCTGCCCGGTCACGCCGGGCAACCGAATTACCTAGGGAATTACTATGTCCGACGAGAACAACCAGCCGTTTTTCAACATTCAGCGCATTTACCTGAAGGACATGTCGCTCGAGCAGCCGAACTCGCCCGCCATCTTCCTCGAACAGGAAATGCCGTCGGTTGACGTCGAAGTCGACGTGAAGGCCGACCGCCTGGCGGAAAGCGTCTTCGAAGTGCTGGTGACGGGCACGGTCACGGCGAAGGTCGCCGACAAGGTGGCCTTCCTGATCGAAGCGAAGCAGGCCGGTATCTTCGATATCCGTAACATTCCTGCCGAGCAGGTCGACCCGCTCGTCGGCATCGCATGCCCGACCATCCTCTTCCCGTACTTGCGCTCGAACATCGCCGACGCGATCACTCGCGCCGGTTTCCCGCCGATCCACCTCGCGGAAATCAACTTCCAGGCGCTGTACGAGCAACGTCTCGCGCAACTCGCGAGCGCGCAGGAAGGCGCGGCGAACGGCGCGACGCACTAAGCGTCATCGCCTTGTCCTGACTCTGCCGACCGGAGCCGAGCATGAAAGTAGCCGTTCTCGGCGCCGGCGCATGGGGCACCGCACTGGCGGGCCACCTTGCGGCACGGCACGACACGATGCTGTGGGCGCGCGATCGCGCGCTCATCGATTCTCTTTCCCAACGTCACGAAAACACGCGCTATCTCGCGGGCGTGCGCTTGCCTGAGTCGCTCGCGTTTGAAGCGGACTTCGGCATTGCGCTGAAACACGCCGCCGCGCCGGATGCGCTGTGCGTCGTTGCGACGCCGGTTGCCGGCTTGCGCGCGCTGTGCCGCGCGATGCGTCAGGCGAACGTCGTTCCGGCGCATATCGTCTGGCTTTGCAAAGGCTTCGAAGCGGACACGCAATGCCTGCCGAACGAAGTCGTCGCCGCGGAGCTTCCCGGCCACGCGAGCAACGGCACGCTGTCGGGGCCGAGCTTCGCGCGCGAAGTGGGGCAAGGCTTGCCGGTCGCGCTGACCGTGGCGAGCCCGTCGGCGGATTTGTGCGCACGCACGGTCGCCGCGTTTCATCATGGCGCGATGCGCATCTACACCGGCGACGACGTCACCGGCGTCGAAGTGGGCGGCGCGGTGAAGAACGTGCTCGCGATTGCGACCGGCATCTCCGATGGCCTCGGCCTCGGCCTCAACGCCCGCGCGGCGCTCATCACGCGCGGGCTCGCGGAGATGTCGCGCCTGGGCGTGGCGCTGGGCGGCCGCGCCGAGACGTTCACCGGACTCACGGGCCTCGGCGATCTGATCCTGACCGCCACCGGCGACCTGTCGCGCAACCGCACGGTCGGCATGCAACTGGCGAGCGGCCGCACGCTCGACGAAATTCTTGCCGCGCTCGGTCATGTGGCCGAGGGCGTGCGCTGCGCGCGCGCGGTGCTGTCGCTGGCGCAGTCGCGTGGCATCGAGATGCCGATCACGCACGCGGTATGCCGCGTGCTCTTCGATAACGTCGCGCCGCGCGACGCCGTCCAGGCCCTGCTGAACCGCGACGCGAAGGCCGAATAGCGCCACGTTTCTCCGGAGCGCGTCATGGTTCAACTCGAAGCCGTAGTCGCGGATATCACCACGCTCGAAGTCGACGCCATCGTCAATGCGGCGAACAGGTCGCTGCTGGGCGGCGGCGGTGTCGATGGCGCGATTCATCGCAGAGCGGGGCGCGGCCTGCTGCGCGAGTGCGAAACGCTAGGCGGCTGCGAAACCGGCGACGCGAAGATCACCGGCGGGTACGACCTGCCGGCCCGGCACGTCATTCACGCGGTCGGGCCGCGGTGGAACGGCGGCAAGCGCAACGAGGCTGAACTGCTCGCGCGTTGCTATCGGCGCTCGCTCGAACTCGCGAACGAAGCGCACTGCAAGTCGATCGCGTTTCCGGCGATCAGTTGCGGCATCTATCGCTTTCCGGTGGAGCAGGCGGTGCGGATCGCGGTATCGACCGTCATCGACGCGCTGCCGCACACGCCCTCGGTCGAGCGCGTCGTCTTCGCCTGTTTTCAGGACGCCATGCTCGCACTCTATCTCGCCGAACTGGCGGCTCAAGCGCCGCCTTCGAAGCCCGCCTGACGCCAGGCTTCGAACGTCACGATCGCCACCGTGTTCGACAGATTCAGGCTCCGGTTGCCCGGACGCATCGGCAGACGCACGCGCTGCTGATTCGGAAAGCGGTCGAGCAATTCGGGCGCGAGGCCGCGCGTTTCCGCGCCGAACACGAACCAGTCGCCCGGCTTGAACGCGTGGTCGAAAAAGGGCGTCGAGCCGCGTGTCGTGAACGCGAACATGCGCGCCGCATCGGGCGATTCCTTCGCGATGAACGCATCCCAGTTGGCGTGCACGTTCATTTCGGCGTACTCGTGGTAATCGAGTCCCGCGCGGCGCAACTTCGCGTCATCGAGCGGAAAGCCGAGCGGCTCGATCAGATGCAGCCGCGCGCCCGTGTTGGCGCAGAGACGGATGACGTTGCCGGTGTTCGGCGGGATTTCGGGCTCGACGAGTACGACGTTGAACATGGATTGCAGGATTCCGGCTGAGTTGATCAATCTTTCGGCGTGCGCAGCGCGACGAAGTTCGTGACGCGGCGCGCGCCCGCGAGCTTGAGCGTGCGGGCGAGGGCGTCGAGCGTGGCGCCGGACGTCATCACATCGTCGACGACGCCGACATGCTTGCCGCGCACATCGCTTCGGACGACGAACGCGCGCGCGACATTGCGCCTGCGCGTATCGACATCCAGTTTCGATTGGGCCGCAGTATGAATGACGCGGGCGATGAGCGCGGCATCGGCACGAACGGCGAGGCGTCCCGCCAGCGGGCGCGCGATCGCCCACGCCTGGTTGTAGCCGCGCGAGACGAGCCGCTTGCGCGACAACGGCACCGGCGCGATGACATCGGGCGGCGGCAGGCCGCTGTCTTCGAACATCGCGTGCAGATGACGCGCGAACTCCGCGCCGGCAGCAAGACGTGCGCGAAACTTCAGTTCGACGGCGAGCTGGTCGAGCGGCGCGCGGTAGTCGGCAAGCGCGAGGGTGTCGTTGAACGCGGGCGGATTGTTGAGACATGCGGCGCAGTGCAGCCGCACGTCTTCCCGATCCCGCCTGACGTACGACGGCGCGAGCGGCATCGCACAGGTCGCGCACCGGATGCGCCGCTCGTTCCAGTTCTGCTCGTCGCATCCGGCACACAGAAGCTGCTGCGACACATTGCCGCATAACGCGCACTGACTCGGCAGCGCGATGTCGAGCGCCTTGCGCGCAATCGTCGCCAGCGCGCGTGCACGCGCTGCGGCGAACGCGGAAAACGGCGAAAAATGGCTGACGAGTTTCATGGTGGCGTGCGCGTCGGAAGCCGCGCGACGGGGCCGAAGCCGCCATCGCATGGGCCTATTTCGAGACGACCGAGTATACTTCGCACTCTTCGCGAACTGATCGTCATGTCCCCCACGTCCCCCAAAACTAGCCGACCGGCCTATGATCCGCGCCGTTTGCGCGCGATTTTCGACCGTCGCGCCGCCGCGTTCGACGAAGTCGCGTTCCTGCCGCGTGAGATCGCGGATCGCATGCGCGAGCGTCTGGAGTACATCAAGGTTACGCCGATGCGCGTCCTCGATGCGGCCTGCGGCGCCGGTTCGGATTTGGGGCGTCTGAGGGAGCGGTTTCCCGAGGCGTCGGTGCTCGGAGTCGATATCTCTTCCGCGATGCTCGCGCGCGCCCGCGCCGCTGAAGCCGCGGAAGCGGAGAACGGCGCAGGCTGGCGACGTTTCTTGCCATCGACGCTCGCCCGGGCCTTCGGCGCGCGTGGCCCGCAACTGGCGCAGGCCGATTTCTCCGCGCTGCCGTTCGCGGGCGGCGCATTCGAATTGCTGTGGTCCAACCTCGCGCTGCACTGGCATTCCCGCCCGGACGCCGTGTTGCCCGAATGGCAGCGTGTGCTGAAAGTCAACGGCCTGCTGATGTTTAGCACCTTCGGCCCCGATACCTTGCGTGAGCTCGCCGCCGCGTATCGCGAAGCCGAGCGCACGCTGGGCCTCGCGCCGATGCCGCACACGATCGATTTCGTCGACATGCACGATCTCGGCGACATGCTCGTCGAAAGCGGCTTCGAAATTCCGGTCATGGATCAGGAAGTGCTGACGATCACCTATCGTTCGCCCGAGTCGCTGCTCGCGGATGTGACGCGCTGGGGCGCGTATCCGTTCGAGCGCGCGGACGTTGAACAGTCCGGCGGCGCTGCCGGTGCAGCCTTGCGTGGCGCGGTTCACCGGGCGCTCGAGGCGTTGCGCCGCGATGACGGCACGATTCCGCTGACCATCGAAGTCATCTATGGTCACGCGTGGAAAGCGGTGCCGCGAACGACGGCGGACGGACATGGCATCGTTCGGCTGGAAGATATAGGGCGGGGGCCGAAACGCGGCCGCTAGGGAGCCGTTGGGCGCCCGGTGAACGGCATGACGATTGCCGTAAATAGGGCGCTTGTTATGTCAAGGATTAGCGTGCAAAAGACATGTGAAAAACTGCGTCAATTGGGCGCAGAGGCTTGTGCCGCTTGGCTTTGCGACGCTACGACCCTTGCTTGTGGATGCCACCCAACCCGCCTATAATGCGTCAGTTTGTCGCCCGGACTGACACAAATTTGGGCGAAATCCGAGCAAATGTATGGCATTGCGTGCGGATGGATGGAGGCGGCGATGCAGGCGAGTCAAACGCTGACGGAGTCCGAGCCGGTCGTGAAAGACTGGCTGATGAAACGCAACTGCTCGGTGTCGCCGCGTCAGTTCGTGTGCTTCTATTTGTCGCTTGCGCTGTTTTCGCTGGCAATCGCGACACCGCTTTTTCTGAATGGCGCCTGGCTGGTGCTGCCGTTCACCGGAGTCGAGTTGATGGTCGTGGCCGTCGCGTTCGTAATTTACGCGCGGCACGCCGTCGATTACGAAAGAATCCGGCTGTATCGAAACCGGTTGTTGATCGAGCAGATGAACGCCGAAGTACTGACGCAGTTCGAGTTCAACCCGCGCTGGGTGCGGGTTGAAGCGGGTGCGACGCCGAGAGAGCCGCTTACGATCGTGTCGCGCGGTCAGTCGGTGAAGATCGGACTGCACCTTGCACAGCATCGTCGCAGGCAGTTTGCTGCCGAGTTGCAGGCGTCACTGAGACGCCTTGCCTGAAGAGGAACGGGCAACCAGGCGCGATGCCCACGGGGTCGAGGGTTTGAATGGAAATTTTGGGTAAGGATGCTATGAAAACAATCAAGCGAGCCCTCGCGGGCGTGCTGGCGGCAGGCGCACTGCTGAACGCCGGCGTGGCCCTGGCGGTCAACGACAGTCCTGGCGGTCCCGCTGTGAACGAAATCAACTTCCAGCAGCCTGTGACGAAGATCGCCGAGGAGCTCTACGGCCTCCATATCTTCATGCTCATCATCTGTACCGTCATTTTCCTCGGCGTGTTCGGGGTGATGTTCTATTCGGTCGTGAAGCATCGCAAGTCGAAGGGTTTCAAGCCGGCGCATTTCCACGAAAGCACCACGGTCGAAATCATCTGGACGATCGTGCCGTTCATCATCGTCATTCTGATGGCGCTGCCGGCTACCAAAGCCGTCGTCGCGATGAAGGACACGACCAACGCCGACCTCACAGTGAAGGTCACCGGCTATCAGTGGAAGTGGGGCTACGACTACGTGAAGGGCCCGGGCGAAGGCATCAGCTTCCTGTCGACGCTGTCCACGCCGCGCAGCCAGGTGAACGGCCAGGAGCCGATCTCCGATCTCTATCTTCAGGAAGTCGATAACCCGCTCGTCGTCCCGGTCGACAAGAAAATTCGCATCATCACCACGGCGAACGATGTCGTCCACTCGTGGTACGTGCCGGCGTTCGGCGTGAAGCAGGACGCGATTCCCGGCTTCGTGCGCGACACGTGGTTCAAGGCGGAGAAGGTGGGCGTGTATCGCGGTTTCTGTACCGAACTGTGCGGCAAGGAGCACGCGTACATGCCGGTCGTCGTCAACGTGCTGTCCGCCGACGACTACACGAAGTGGGTCGATGCGCAGAAGAAGAAAATGGCTTCTTCCACCGACGATCCCAACAAGACCTACACGATGGACGAGCTGAAGACGCGCGGCGCGCAGGTCTACGCTTCGAACTGCGCGGTCTGCCACCAGCCGACAGGCAAGGGCGCGGGCCAGTTCCCGGCCATCGACGGCAGCAAGATCGCGAACGGTCCGGTCGCCGAGCACGTGAACATCGTGCTGCACGGCAAGGGCGCCATGCCGCCGTGGCAAACCACGCTGAACGACGTCGAAATCGCATCGGTCGTGACCTACGAGCGCAACTCGTGGAGCAACCACGCAGGCGACATGCTGCAGCCGAAGCAAGTGGCCGACGCCCGCAACGGCAAGATGCCCGAAGGCGGCGCGACGGCAGCGGCATCCGCGCCTGAAGCCGCGAGCGCTGCGGCGCCGGCGGCTGCCGAGGCGAGCGCGCCGGCCGCATCCGGCGCCGAAGCGACGCCAGCGGCTCAGGCTGCAGGCTTGCCGGCCAGCATCTACTTCGAAACGGGCAAGAGCACGCTGCCCGCTGACGCAAACAATGCAGTCCAGACCGCGGCAGCGTACGCGAAGGCCCATCCGGACGCGAAGATCGCGTTGTCGGGCTTCACGGATGCCAGCGGCGGCGCGGACCTCAACGCCGATCTCGCAAAGAAGCGCGCGCAAGCCGTTCGCGATGCGCTGAAGGCGGCAGGCGTGGCCGAAGAACGTATCGTGTTGAAGAAGCCCGAGTCCGTCACGGGCGGCACGGATGCGAAAGAAGCACGCCGCGTGGAAATCAGTCCGGCTGCTTGACATGTCTCGCACGCGCTTCTCCTTCGCCTTGGGCAACGGAGAAGCGTCGAGAAGCCAAGTGCCACGAGTATTCGCTTTAGGAGATGATTGTCATGTCTAGCATCGGACACGATGTAGCCGCGGGTCACGACCACGCGCACGACGACCATGCGCACGAGGTGCCGCATGGTTGGCGCAGGTGGCTATGGGCCACCAACCACAAGGACATCGGTACGCTGTACCTTTTGTTCTCGTTCATCATGTTCCTCTCCGGAGGCGTGATGGCGCTCGGCATCCGTGCCGAACTGTTCGAGCCGGGCCTGCAGATCATGCGCCCCGAGTTCTTCAACCAGCTGACCACCATGCACGGCCTCATCATGGTGTTCGGCGCGATCATGCCGGCGTTCGTCGGTTTCGCGAACTGGATGGTGCCGCTGCAGATCGGCGCATCGGACATGGCGTTCGCGCGGATGAACAACTTCAGCTTCTGGCTGCTGCCGGTTGCCGCCGTGCTGCTGGTCGGCTCGTTCTTCGTGCCGGGCGGCGCGACCGCAGCGGGCTGGACGCTCTACGCGCCGCTGTCGACGCAGATGGGCCCCGGCATGGACTTCGCGATTTTCGCGGTGCACATCATGGGCGCGTCGTCGATCATGGGCGGCATCAACATCGTCGTGACGATCCTGAACATGCGCGCGCCGGGCATGACGCTGATGAAGATGCCGATGTTCGCGTGGACGTGGCTCATCACCGCGTATCTGCTGATCGCCGTGATGCCGGTTCTGGCGGGCGCGATCACGATGGTGCTGTTCGACCGTCACTTCGGCACGTCGTTCTTCAACGCGGCGGGCGGCGGCGATCCGGTCATGTACCAGCACATCTTCTGGTTCTTCGGTCACCCCGAGGTGTACATCATGATCTTGCCGGCGTTCGGGATCGTGTCGCAGGTGATCCCGGCGTTCTCGCGCAAGCCGCTGTTCGGCTATAGCTCGATGGTGTACGCAACCGCATCGATCGCGATTCTCTCGTTCATGGTGTGGGCGCACCACATGTTCGCCACCGGCATGCCGGTGACGGGCCAGCTGTTCTTCATGTACGCGACGATGCTGATCGCCGTGCCGACGGGCGTGAAGGTCTTCAACTGGGTCGCGACGATGTGGCGCGGTGCGCTGACCTTCGAAACCCCGATGCTCTTCGCGATCGGCTTCCTGTTCGTGTTCACGATGGGCGGCTTCACGGGCCTGATCCTGTCGATGGCGCCGCTCGATATCCAGATGCACGGCACCTACTACGTGGTCGCGCACTTCCACTACGTGCTGGTGGCGGGTTCGCTGTTCGCGCTGTTCTCGGGCTGGTACTACTGGTCGCCGAAGTGGACGGGCTGGATGTACAACGAGATGCGCGGGAAGATTCACTTCTGGGCGTCGATGATCACGTTCAACGTCACGTTCTTCCCGATGCACTTCCTGGGTCTCGCGGGCATGCCGCGCCGCTATGCGGACTACCCGGCGCAGTTCACGGACTTCAACCAGATCGCGACGATCGGCGCGTTCGGTTTCGGTCTCGCGCAGGTCTACTTCCTGTTTGCGGTCGCGCTGCCGACGTATCGTGGCGGCGGCGAGCACGAGAAGGCCGGCGACAAGCCGTGGGACGGCGCGCAAGGCCTCGAATGGACCGTGCCGAGCCCGGCGCCGTTCCATACGTTCGAGAACCCGCCGACGGTCGAGTAAGCCGTTTTATCGTGCTGCAAGGCTTCGAAGCGAAGCCTTGCAGCCAGTCAGTTCAGGAAAGCATGGCCCCGAATCCACAAAAAAGACGCACGCCCGAGGAAATCCGCGCGGGCAACAAGCGGCTCGGCCTCGTCATGGTGTTGATCGCCGCCGTCTTTTTTCTGGGTATCGTCGTCAGGCAATACCTGTTGTCGCGAGGATAACGTGTCCACTCAGCAGGATGATTCGCGCGTCGACCGCTCGTTCAACCGGTCGATGCTCTTCAAGCTCTTCGTCGTCGCCGCGATGATGTTCGGCTTCGGCTTTGCGCTGGTGCCGATGTATCGCGCGATCTGCCAGATCACCGGCATCAACAATCTCGTGCAGCGGGACGTCGGCGCGCGCGAGGCCAAGAACACGCAGGTCGATGCGAGCCGCACGGTTTCCATCGAGCTGGATGCCAACGCACGCGGCCCGCTCAAGTTCAAGCCGGAGCAGTCGAACCTGGACATCCATCCGGGCGAAGTGATGACGGTGATGTATCAGGTGACCAACGAACAAGGTCGCACGGTGAAGGCGCAAGCCATTCCGAGTTATGCGCCGAAGCAGGCCACCGAGTATTTCAAGAAGATCGAATGTTTCTGCTTCACTCAGCAGACGCTCGCACCGAACGAGACGAAGCGCATGCCGGTCGTGTTCGTCGTCGATCCGAAGCTGCCGAAAGACGTGAAGACGATCACCTTGTCCTACACGTTCTTCGAACTGGACGCGCCGAAGTCGGTCGCGAAGGGAACGTGAGCGCCATGAGTTCCCCAACGCCGCGCAAAGGCGGGTTCGTGAAGCTGCTGAAGGCGGTGTTCTGGTCGTTCTTCGGCGTGCGGCGCCGGGCCGACCTGGAAAACGATGCGGCGCAGTTGAATCCGTTGCATCTGATCGCGGCCGGCGTGATCGGTGCTGTGCTGTTCATCGTGCTGTTGCTGGTGATCGTGCGGGCGGTGGTCGGATAGTCGGACGAGCGCGGCGCGTGAGCGCGGCGATGCGGCATCAAAAAATTCAAGCAACTGGATCGAAGTGGAGAATCAACAATGAGCGGTCAAAACGAGAGCCCGTACTATTTCGTGCCGCATCCGTCACGGCATCCGATTCTGGCTGCGTGCGGCTTGCTGGTGATGCTGTCCTCGCTGGCGGCGTGGATCAACGGTCATTCGTTCGCGCCGTTCACGACGCTGATCGGCCTGCTGTTCCTGCTGTTCGTGCTGTGGCACTGGTTCGGCGACGCGATCTCCGAATCGGAAGGCGGCATGTACGGCAAGCGCGTGGACGTGTCGTATCGCTGGAGCATGAGCTGGTTCATCTTCTCCGAAGTGATGTTCTTCGGTGCGTTCTTCGGTGCGCTGTTTTACGCGCGAGCCATCGCATTGCACGAACTCGGCAGCCTCGACTACAAGCTGATCTGGCCGGACTTCTCCGCCGTTTGGCCGAACAATGGCCCTGCCGCGCTGGTCCCGCACTTCCGCGCGATGGTGCCGTGGCCGCTGCCGACCATCAACACCGCGCTGCTGCTCAGTTCCGGCGCGACGCTGACGGTGGCGCACCATGCGCTGCGCGAGGATCATCGCAGGAAGGCGATCGGCTGGCTCGCCGCGACGGTGCTGCTCGGCGTGATCTTCCTGTTCTGCCAGGGCTACGAATACTTCCACGCGTACAACGAACTGAACCTGACGCTTGCGTCCGGCGTGTACGGCTCGACGTTCTTCCTGCTGACCGGCTTCCACGGCTTCCACGTGTTCCTGGGCGGCACGATGCTGGCGGTCGTGCTGGTGCGTATGATGCGCGGACACTTCACGGCGGAGCACCACTTCGCATTCGAAGGCGCCGCGTGGTACTGGCACTTCGTGGACGTCGTCTGGCTCGGGCTGTACGTCGTCGTGTACTGGCTGTAAGCGCGTTTCAGGCGGGCGGCTTTGCGCGCCCGCTAACCGCAGTCGAGCCGTGATTTCGCGCCGCCCTCAGGTTCGGGGGCGGCGTTTTGCTTTGAGGCGCGGGAGGAAACGGAAACGGCACGCGCGAAAGATTCGCGCTCCGCGACAATCCGTCCCGTGTTGGAGAACCTTTGCGGCGGGTTATCGTCCGAGGGGAATGCCCGTCGATTGAATCCAGCCCATCCAGTGCGCGAACAGGATGAACAGGAAGAGCGAAATGGACAGCCCGACGCGCATGGCGAGCGACCACACCATCCGCTTGGTCTTGCCGCGGTCGGTCATCATGAAATACAGCGCCGAACCGAGGCTGCCGAGGATGAGTATGAAAGCGATGGCGACGATAATGTGCATGAAACCAGCCGGCAATGTTGCTCAAGTTGCCCGGATAACGCATTGAGCAGTATGGAAACGAGTCATCTCATTATCTCACTCGACGCATCGCGCCGCGCGGCGCGCAACGCTTCACTGCGGTCGTGTCGCGCATGAAAATCCGTTTCTGGCCCACGGTCCTGATTCTTGTCGTCGTGGCGGTGACCGTGCGTCTCGGCTTCTGGCAGCGTGATCGCGCGCTTCAGAAGGAGGCGCTCAACGCGCGTATCGTCGCGTTCGAGAACGCGCCGGCACAGCGTGTGGGCGTCGATCTAATGCCGCTGAAATCGGTCGAATTCCATCGCGTGGAAGCGCGCGGCGAGTTCATGCCCGAGCGCGTCGTGTATCTGGACAATCGTCCGTATAACGACCAGCCCGGCTTTTATGTCGTGATGCCGCTTAAACTCGAGGGCGGCGGCTACGTGCTCGTCAATCGCGGATGGCTGCCGCGCAATCTGGCCGATCGCACTGGTATCGAACGCTATGAGACGCCGCAGGGCGTCGTCGATATTCAGGGCGTTGCGCGCGCCAATCCGTCGCAGGCGTTCGAGCTGGGCAAGGGTGGATCCGCGGCGCATCAGCAGATCCGGCAAAACCTGAGCATTCCCGCGTTCGCCGCCGAGACGGGGTTTGCGCTGCAGCCATTCGTGATCCAGCAAACGAACGACACGCACGACCGGCTCGTGCGCGACTGGCCCGCGCCGACACTGGGCGTCGAACGCAACTACGGCTACATGCTTCAGTGGTGGGGCATGGCCGTCGCCGCCGTGGGCTTCGGCCTGTACGCCGCACGCCGCGCCGCGAAGAAGACCGGCGCACCGGGCAATCCCCGCGACGACGACGAAGCCGCAAATCACGCCTGAATTCATTCCTATACGAACGATGCCTTCCCAACGCCCCACGACCGCCGCAGACAAGCCGCCCACGCGGCAACGCACGCCCTCCAAGGGCTCCTGGACCAACGGCCGCTGGATGCTCGTGCTGCTGGCGCTCGTTTGCGCGGCGCCGGTGATCGCGTCTTACCTGATGTACTACGTCTTCAAGCCGGCAGGCGGCACGTCGAGCTACGGCAAGCTCATCGATCCGCAGCGCCCGATTCCGTCGCAACTCGTCGTCACGGACGAGAAAGGCCAGACGCTTCCGTTCAAGTCGCTCGAAGGCAAGTGGCTGATGATCACCGTGAATAGCGGCGATTGCGACGAACAGTGTGTCAAGCGCCTCTACTACATGCGACAAGTGCGCGTGCTGCAATCGGCGGAGCGTGACCGCGTGGTCAACGTCTGGCTGCGCACGGATGAGAAGCCCGTCGCCGACGTTATCAAGACAGCGTATCCGCAGCCGGACACGCGCATGCTGATCGCCGATCCACGCGCCGTCGGCGAGTGGCTGCCGGTCGCCGACGGCACCAAGCTGACAGATCACATCTTTCTCGTCGATCCGAACGGTAATTTGATGATGCGCTTCCCGAAGGACCCCGATCCGAAGAAGATCAACGCGGATGTGGCGAAGCTGTTGAAGTGGTCGCGTATCGGTTGAGGGTGGACTATGAGTTTCGTGTTGCAACTGGGACTGATCGGCTTGTGCATTGCGCTGTTGCCGCTGTCCTATGTCTGGGTGAAGGCCGATGACGACAAGTTCAAAAAGCTCGTCTGGCTCACCACTTTTCTGACGCTCGACCTGATCATGTTCGGCGGCTTCACGCGCCTGACCGATTCCGGCCTCGGCTGCCCGGACTGGCCGGGCTGTTACGGTACGTCGTCGCCGTTTATCGCGCACGCACAGATTTCCGCCGCGTATCAGGCCATGCCGACCGGACCCGTCAGCATGGTCAAGGCGTGGATCGAGATGTTGCATCGCTATTTCGCGATGGCGATCGGCGTGCTGATCATCGCGCAGGTGATCATCGCGTGGACCGCGCGCATCAAGCGCCGTCCGCTGCACGTGTCGCCGTGGTGGCCGACCGGCATCCTGCTGCTGATCTGCCTGCAAGGCGCATTTGGCGCGTGGACCGTCACGCTCAAGCTCCAGCCGGTGATCGTCACGACGCACCTCCTGCTCGGCCTCGCCCTTCTGGGCGTGCTCGGCTGGCTGGCGGCGCGCATGACGCCGGTTCCGTCGCTCGATTCGACCGCCGCGCGCTGGATGCCCGCCGCCGTGTTCGGACTCGCGCTGCTGGTCGTGCAGATCGCGCTCGGCGGCTGGGTGAGCACGAACTATGCTGTGCTGGCCTGCACCGACTTTCCGCTCTGCAACGGGCAATGGATTCCGCCGATGAACTTCGAACACGGCTTTCACCTGTGGCGCGCGCTCGGCATGACCGGCGAAGGCGATGTCATCTCGCAGGATGCGCTCGTCGCAATTCACTGGACGCATCGCACGTTCGCGGTCGTCGTCGTGCTGTATTTGCTGTGGCTGGCTGCGAAGCTGCGCCGCTACGAGTCGCTGCGCAAGCCGGCGAACGGCGTGCTGGCCGTGATCGTCATTCAGTTTCTGACGGGCATGTCGAACATCGTGCTGCAATGGCCGCTGCCGGTGGCCGTCGCTCATAACGGCGGTGCGGCCGTCCTGTTGCTGCTGCTCGTCATGCTAAACTTTCGAATCTCTTCCAGCCGTCCCGGCCGCGCCGCGCTTCCCGCGCGCGACGTCGTTTCAGCGTGATGGCCCATGTCCATGGATAGCACCACACTCAATTCCCCCCTCGGCAGCCGCGTTTCGCAGTACATCGCGCTGACCAAGCCGCGCGTGACGCAACTGGCCGTCTTCTGCGCGGTCATCGGCATGTTCCTGTCGACGCCCGGCATGGTGCCGTGGACCAAACTCATCGGCGGCGCGGTCGGCATCTGGCTGCTCGCGGCTGGCGCATTCGCCATCAATTGCCTCGTCGAGCAGAAAGTCGATGCGAAAATGCGTCGCACCGCATGGCGTCCGTCGGCGCGCGGGCAGATCACCAGCACGCAGATTCTGATGTTCTCGGCGGTACTCGGCGGCATCGGCATGTGGACGCTTTACAGGTTCACCAATCCGCTGACGATGTGGCTCACGGTCGCGACTTTCGTCGGCTACGCGGTCATCTATACGCTGCTGCTCAAGCCTTACACGCCGCAGAACATCGTGATCGGCGGCGCGTCCGGCGCGATGCCGCCGGCGCTCGGATGGGCCGCCGTCACGGGCGCGGTGCCCGGCGATGCCTGGATTCTCGTGCTGATCATCTTCGTGTGGACGCCGCCGCATTTCTGGGCCCTCGCGCTGTATCGCCGCAAGGACTACGAGAACGCCGGCCTGCCGATGCTTCCCGTAACTCACGGCGAAAAGTACACCCTGCTGAACATCTTCCTGTACACCATCGTGCTGTTCGCCGTCACGCTGATGCCTTTCGTCTCCGGCATGAGCGGCGTCGTCTATCTGGCGAGCGCGATCGTGCTGGGCTCGATCTTCCTCGGCTATGCGTGGAAGCTGTATCGCGCTTATTCGGACGCGCTCGCGCGCCGCGCTTTCCGTTATTCGATCGTCTATCTGTCGCTGCTCTTCGCCGCCCTGCTGATCGACCACTACGTTCGCACGGTGATCGGCGCATGATGTCCGCTGTTCGCCGCCTTCTCGCATTGTTCGCATGCGCGGCGCTGCTGTGCGCGTGCGACAAGGCGCCCGATTTCAAGAATCTCGATATCACCGGCAACAAGCAGTTCGGCAGCGACTTCTCATTGCCCGACACCGCCGGCAAGACGCGCACGCTCGCGGACTTCAAGGGTAAGGCGGTCGTGCTGTTCTTCGGCTACACGCATTGCCCCGATGTCTGCCCGACGACGCTCGCGGAGCTTTCCCAGGCGATGCAGCAACTCGGCGACAAATCGAAAGACGTGCAAGTGCTGATGGTCACGGTCGATCCCGCACGCGACACACCGGACTTGCTCGCGCAATACGTGTCGGCGTTCAACCCGTCGTACATCGGCTTGCGCCCCGATGACGCGCAATTGCAGAAGATTGCGAAGGATTTTCGCGTGTACTACGGGAAGGCAGCGGGCAAGACGCCTGCCGATTACACGATGGATCACACCGCCGCGAGCTACGTGTTCGACAAGGACGGCAAGTTGCGTCTTTTCGCACGCGATGGGCAGGGCGTGGATCCCTGGGTGCATGATCTCAAGCTGCTGATCGACTGATCGACTGATCGACCAGGCAGCAAGCGAAGCATGAAGCGGCCCGTGGGCCGCTTTTTTCATGGCGTCGAGGGCTCGGGCAGGTTCAGCCCCGGCGCGAGACGCGTCGCCTTGAACTCGGTGATGTCGTAGTGCGCGAGTTGCTGACGGGCAAACGGGTCCTCGGCAATGATCGCGTCGAGCCGCTCGCGATCGACGCCCGTCGCGATAATCACGCCGCCATCGCGCGGCACCTTCGGCCCCGCCATCACGAACACGCCAGCGGCGAAATAGCGTTCGAGAAACGTCCGATGTTCTTCGAGCGTATCGTCGATTTCGGCGAGCGCGCCGGTGTATCGCAGATTGATCACGTACATGCTGATGCAGCCTCGGCGAAGTTTGTGTGCATTCGATTGTACGGCGCACCGCCAGCGGATATGGACATAAGCAAACCGTATTTCCGCAGGCGCCAACGCTGTGCGAAGATTCGCGCATCGGCGGCCCGCCTTGTGCGACAGCCGGTACAGCACTCCCGCAGTCATTTTGCATTCGAAACAGGAACACCATGCAGCGCAGAAATTTGCTTAAAGCTGTGGCCGCCTTCGTGGCGTCCGCGGCGTTCGCCACCAGCTCCTCGGCCCATGCCGACGACAAGGTCATCAAGGTGGGCACGATCAGCGGCCCCGACGCACAAATCTGGCAAGTCGTGCAGAAAGTCGCCAAGCGCGAAGGTCTGAACGTGAAAGTGATCGAGTTCAACGACTATGTTCAGCCGAACGCCGCGCTCGATGCCGGCGATCTCGACGCCAACAGCTTCCAGCATCAGCCGTATCTCGATAGCCAGGTCAAGCAGCGCGGATACAAGATCGTCAACGCGGGGCTGACGTACATTTCGCCGCTCGGCGTGTATTCGAAGAAGCTGAAGTCGCTGAAGGACCTGCCGCAAGGCGCAAAGGTCGCGGTGCCGAACGATCCGTCGAATGAGAATCGCGCGCTTCTGCTGTTGCAGTCGCAGGGTGTCATCAAGCTGAAGGCCGGCGCCGGTGCGAACGGCAACAGCGCAACCGCGCTCGACGTTGCCGAGAATCCGAAGAAGATCAAACTGGTCGAACTCGATGCAGCGCAACTGCCCCGCACGCTCGCCGATGTCGACGCCGCCGCGATCAACACGAACTTCGCGCTTGCCGCCGGCCTGCAGCCGACGAAGGACGCGATTGCGCTCGAAGACGTGCATAGTCCGTATGCGAACCTGATTGCGGTCCGCACGAAGGACAAGGACCAGCCCTGGGTGAAGAAGCTCGTCGCCGCGTATCAGTCCGAGGACGTGCGTCAGTTCCTCAAGAACGAGTTCAAAGGTTCTGTCGTGCCTTCGTTCTAACGAACTGCAATCCTTCTGTTTCTACGGCGTCCTGATGGACGCCGTTTTTTATTGCGCGGATCAGTCCGTCATTCGGCGTAGATCCGCCGCAGCTCGCGTTCCCAGACGACGCCTGTTTCATCTTGACGCAGTTTGAAGCCGCTGCGCATGAAGAGGGCGCACAGGTCTTCGCGCGCATCGTCGATTTGGCAGACGACGCTTTCGTAACCCGCGCCCTGCGCAAAGTTCGCGCATGCCGCGACGAGGCTTTCGCCCAGACCGCAACGTCGTGCGCCCGGCTCGACGAACAGCAGTTCAATGCGCGCCTGACTTTCCGACGCCGCATTCAGCACCGCCGCACCGACGCGAGCGGCGCCTTGCTGCTCGGCCACCCAGCATGCAATTCCCGGCTTGTTCGTCTGCATGGCATGTAAAAAGCGTGCGATGACGTCGGCCGCGTGAGTCTCGTTCAGGAGGCACGCCCCTTCGGATACGTCGAGCAGCGCGTGGCGCTCGATCATCCAGCCGAAATCGCCGCACCGCGGACTGCGAAGGCGCGTGACGACGTCGGCGGAAGAGGGCGACAGCAGCCGCTCGATGTCCGCCATCGCCGATGACAACTGCTCGATCTCGCCGGGAGCCAGCCGGTTCAGAAGCGAGGCCATTTCCGTGGACACGTGAAGGTCGAGTTCATCGACTTTGGCTTTGGCCTCCGTTGTCATGAACAGGAGGTGCGCGCGCCCGTCCGACTCGTTCTTGCGCCGCACCACGAGCCCCATCTTCTGGAAGTTCGAGATGAGGCGGCTGAGGTAGCCCGTATCCAGCCCGAGATTACGCGAAAGATCGGCGGCGGTGTGCGCGCGATCGTGCGCAAGCTCGTGAAGAATGCGCACCTCGGTGAGCGAAAAATGGCTCTTGTGAAGCCGTTCATGGAAAGCGCCCGCGTGGCGCGCGTAAAACCGGTTGAAGCGCCTGACGGCTTCAACACCCCGACTCGGATCAAAACAGCCCATCTGCCTTCGCTCTCTCAGAAATCTGGTTTTGATTAATTAATTGCGATTCCGAACTAATGCCCACATTGTGCCAAAGAAAGCACGATCGTGCGAATGGGCGCTTGCCGAATTCTAGTGCAATCGACAATCGAGCAGACCAGCGAAGTTTATGCGGGTAAGTCCTCATGGCAATTATTCTCCGAAAGCACACGCGGATCAATCTGTAACTTATTGATTATGAGCAGGATTCCAGCGGTGCGTGCGGCTATTTGGCAAAGATTGACTGGTATTATGTTGGTTATATAATGGGCTCCACTTTGAGCGATATGGGCTGTCACCGTTCGCGGCGGAAACCGTTCAATGTGATGCACAAACGCCGGCGGTTCCCATTCGCATTCCACGCAACGCCCTGAATCCAAGCGTCACGCAAGCAGCAAAAAGGCGCACGGCGCTGCCTTTTCACTGACCGCTGCTCGACGGCAATGAACGTGCGTCGCAGCGGCCTCGCCGGGCCGGTCAGACCTTGCATCGCGCGATTCGCACGGATTCCGAAGAGAGTAACGAAGACAACAAGAGGACCCAATGACGCCGTCCGCATGCTCGCGCTTATTGAAGTACGCGCGAGTCAGCCTGCTCGCAGCATGGCGCGAACGGCCCGGAACCTCATCACGCATTGCGCACTTCCAGAGAACTTCATGCTGAAAGGAAACATACTGACGAACGACGGATGGATCCACGGTTCCGTGCGTTTCGAAAATGGTCGTGTCACGGCGCTCGAAGGCCATATCGCCGATCCGTCGATCAATGACGCGCCGTTCATACTGCCCGGCTTCATCGATCTTCACGTGCATGGCGGCGGTGGCCGCGACATTATGGAAGGCGGCGACGCAGCTGATACCGTCGCCCGCGAGCACGCGAAGCACGGCACGACGAGCCTGCTGGCCACGACGATGACCGCGCCGCGCGACGAACTGATGGACGTCGTCGCCGGTCTGGGCGAACGCGCCAAATACCGCGCCGCGAACGGTGCGCGCGTGCTGGGCGTGCATCTGGAAGGACCGTACATCAATCCCGGCAAGCTGGGCGCGCAGCCGGACGCCGCCGCCGTCGCGGTGCGCGACGAAGTGCTCAAATTCCTCGACCTCGCGCCGATCCGTGTCGTGACCATTGCTCCGGAGATTTCGGGGCATATGGAAGTCATCGCCGAGATGGCTGCGCGCGGCGTGCGCGTGCAACTCGGTCATTCGCTCGGCACCTACGACGACGCCGTCAACGCGCTCAAACACGGCGCGCGCGGCTTCACGCATCTGTTCAACGCCATGTCCCCGCTGCATCATCGCGATCCCGGCATGGTCGGCGCGGCGCTCGCGCATGCGGAGTATGCCGAACTGATTCCCGACCTGCTGCACGTCCATCCCGGTGCGATCCGCGCCGCGATGCGCGCGATCCCGCGTCTTTACGTCGTCACCGACAGCACGTCGGCGGCCGGCATGCCGGACGGCGAATATCGCCTCGGCAGCCAGCACGTGACCAAATGCATGGGCGGCGTGCGCCTCGCGGACGGCACGCTCGCAGGCAGCACCCTGACGATGGATCAGGCGCTCCGTAATCTCGTCTCGCTGGGCATTCCGCTCGCGGACGTTTCCAACCGCTTGTCGCGCTTTCCCGCCGATTATCTCGGGCTCGAAGATCGTGGCCGCATCGCGCGTGGCGCATGGGCCGATCTCGTCGTGCTCGACCGGGACTTTGCGCTGACCGCCACGTATGTCGAAGGAGAATCGCTTGTCGAATATGCTCAATGAGGCGCTGGAGTCCGCGGATGTCGTCGCGGCTCAGCTCGCCGATACCTCGCGCATCGAAGCGCTGGCCGTGAAACTCGCGGAGCAGCCGCGTCATGTTGCGTTGACCGTCGCTCGCGGCAGTTCGGACCACGCCGCGAGTTATTTCGCAAGCCTGACGATGAGCCGCATCGGTGTGCCCGTCGCCTCGCTGCCGATGTCCGTCGCCACGCTCCAGCAAGCGCCGCTGCGCGTGTCCGGTCAGCTTGCCGTCGCCTTCTCGCAATCGGGCAAGAGCCCCGACCTCGTCGGCACCATGCAGGCGCTGCGCGATGCGGGCGCGTTCACCGTTGCGGCCGTCAACGTGCCGGCCTCGCCGCTCGAAACCGCGTGCGAATGGTACTTGCCGCTGCTCGCCGGACCGGAGTTGTCCGTCGCGGCGACCAAAAGCTATATCGCGATGCTCTCGCTCTCGGCAATCGTAATCGCGCACGTTCAGCGCGATGCCGAATTGCTCAACGCGCTGAAGTCGCTGCCGGACGCGCTGCGTGCGGCAGGCAAGCTCGACTGGACGCGCGCCGTCGACGAACTGAAGAACGTCGATCGCATGATCGTGATCGGGCGCGGGCTTGGCCTTGCCATCGCGCAGGAAGCGGCGTTGAAGCTGAAGGAGACCTCGGGCATTCAGGCCGAAGCGTTCTCGAGCGCCGAAGTCCGTCATGGCCCGATGGAAATCATCGATCGCGATTATCCGTTGCTCGTTTTCGCGCCGCGCGGACCGGAGCAGGCTGGCCTGATCCAGCTTGCCGCCGACATGCGCGCACGCGGCGCCCGCGTGCTGCTCGCCGCGCCGAGCGACGTGGCCGAGGCGGAACTGCCGCTCGTCGCAACCGATCACCCGGCGCTCGATCCGATCGCCGCAATCCTTTCGTTCTATGTGATGGCCGCCGGTCTGGCCGCCGCACGCGGGCGCAATCCCGACGCGCCGCGCCACCTGAACAAAGTCACCGAAACCCATTGAGTGAGAAAGACGATGCGCCGTGCCGAGCAGTCTTTGCTGGATTCCTCCACCGCCGATAACCCGAGCGACGTCGTTCTGCTCGCTCCGTTCACCGGCCCCGTCGTCCCGCTCGCCGACGTGCCCGACCCCGTATTCGCCGAGGGCATGTTTGGCGACGGCATCGGCATCGACCCGCTCGATCACGTGCTCGTTTCGCCTTGCGATGGCACGGTCACCCATCTCGCGCGCACCCATCACGCGGTCACGCTGCGCACCGCGCAGGGCGCGGAAATCCTCGTGCATATCGGCATCGATACGGTCGAACTGGGCGGCAAGGGCTTCACGCCGAAGGTCGAGCAGGGCGCGTCGGTGCGCGCGGGTCAGCCGCTGATCGAATTCGACGCCGATTTCGTCGCGCAGCACGCACCGAGCCTTGTTTCTGTCATCGCTATCGCCAACGGCGATGCGTTCGATGTCATCCAGCGCGCCGGCCGCGGCGTGGTGAAGGCGGGCGAGCGCATGCTGGTGCTCCGCGCGAAGGAAGGCGCGGCGGCGCAGGCGGCGCTGTCGTCGTCGAACGTCGTCAATGAAGCGCGGCGCAGCGTCACGCTGGCGCACGCGGGCGGTTTGCACGCGCGTCCGGCGGCGCGGGCGCGGGAAGCGGCGCGCGGCTTCGACGCCAAGGTCGAAGTGCGTTACCAGGGCCGCAAGGCGTCGGTGGAAAGCGTCGTCGGCCTGCTCGGTCTGGGCGCAGGCGAAGGCACGACCATCGAGCTCGTCGGTATGGGCGCGCAGGCGCAGGAAGCGGTCGATGCCGTCGCGACCGAGTTGTTACGCGCCGCGCAAGGCGAAGTCGAAGAGACGCCGGCGCGCGAGAAATCGCCCGCGCCGGTTGCGGCTCGTTTCTCCGCCCAACCGCTGCCGCCGAACATGCTGGCCGGCGTGTGCGCCGCGCCTGGCATCGCGGTCGGAAAACTCGTGCGCTGGGACGATCAGGAGATCGTGCCGGAGGAAAAAGCGAGCGGATCCTCGGCGGCCGAAAGCCGGGCGCTCGACCGCGCGATTGCACAAGTGGACACGGAGCTCGAGGACACCGTGCGGACCGCCTCGCAACGCGGCGCGGTCGGTGAAGCGGGCATTTTCGCGGTGCATCGCGTGCTGCTGGAAGACCCGACGCTCGTCGACGCCGCCCGCGATCTGATCAGTCTCGGCAAGAGCGCAGGCTTCGCGTGGCGGGAGTCGATCCGCGCGCAAATCGCGTTGCTGAACAACGTCAACGACGCGCTGCTCGCCGAACGCGCCGCCGACCTCCGCGATATCGAAAAGCGCGTGCTGCGCGCACTCGGCCTCACGAACACGGCGGCGCGCGCGCTGCCCGACGAAGCCGTGCTCGCGGCCACCGAATTCACGCCGTCCGACCTGTCGTCGATCGACCGGACGCGTGTCACCGCGCTCGTGATGTCGCGCGGCGGTGCGACGTCGCACGCGGCGATCATCGCGCGTCAGATGGGCATTCCGGCGCTCGTCGCGATTGGCGATGCGCTTCACGCGATCCCCGAAGACACGCAAGTGGTCGTGGACGCATCGGCGGGACGCTTCGAACATGCGCCAACCGCGCTCGATGTCGAACGCGCGCGCCACGAGCGCGAACGGCTCGCCAGCGTGCGCGAGGCGAATCGCAAGATGTCGCAGGAGGCGGCATCGACGCGGGATGGGCGTCACATCGAAATCGCCGCGAATATCGCCACGCTCGACGACGCGAAGGCCGCCGTCGAGAACGGCGCGGACGCGGTCGGGCTGCTGCGCACGGAATTGCTGTTTATCCACCGCCAGGCTGCGCCGACGGTCGCCGAGCACGCGTCGAGCTATCAGGACATCGTCGATGCGCTCGCCGGGCGCTCAGCCATCATCCGCACGCTCGATGTCGGCGCGGACAAGGAAGTGGACTATCTGACGCTGCCGCCCGAAGAAAATCCGGCGCTGGGCTTGCGCGGCATCCGTCTCGCGCAGGTGCGCCCCGATCTGCTCGACGACCAGTTGCGCGGTCTGCTCGCCGTCAAGCCGGCGGGCGCGGTCCGCATTCTTCTGCCGATGGTCACGGACGCCGGCGAATTGCAGCGGCTGCGCGCGCGCATCGACGAACTGGCGCGCGAAGCGGGCCGCACGGATGCGATCGAAGTGGGCGTGATGATCGAAGTGCCGTCGGCGGCGATGCTCGCCGATCAACTCGCGAAGTACGCCGATTTCTTCTCGATCGGCACCAACGATCTCACGCAGTACACGCTCGCGATGGACCGCTGCCAGCCCGATCTCGCCGCGCAGTCCGACGGCCTGCATCCGGCCGTGCTGCGGCTCATCAAGGCGGCGGTGCAGGGCGCGGAGAAGCATGGCAAGTGGGTCGGCGTGTGCGGCGCGCTCGGCGGCGATCCGCTCGCGGTGCCGCTGCTCGTCGGCCTCGGCGTGACGGAATTGTCCGTCGATCCGTCCGCCGTGCCCGGCATCAAGGCGCGCGTGCGCAATCTCGATTACCAACTTTGCCGTCAGCGCGCGGAAGACGTGCTCGCGCTCGAATCGGCTCAGGCAGTAAGAGCGGCCAGCCGCGAAATCTGGCCGCAGGACTAACCGGCACTGACCGTCGTACAACCCCGAGCAGCACCGACAAGACCTATATTTTTGGAGAACCCGATGGACGCTAACCCGTTTGCAAAGATGCAGCGCCTAGGCCGCGCGCTGATGCTGCCGATTGCCGTATTACCGGTGGCCGGCCTGCTGCTGCGTCTTGGCCAGCCCGACGTCTTCAACATCAAGATGATCGCCGACGCCGGCGACGCCATCTTTTCGAATCTGCCGCTTCTGTTCGCCATCGGCGTCGCAGTCGGCTTTGCGAAGGACAACAACGGCACGGCGGGTCTCGCCGGCGCGATCGGTTATCTGATCGAAACGGCCGTAATGAAGGACATCGACGCCAAGCTCAACATGGGCGTGTTGTCGGGGATCATCGCGGGGATGGTCGCAGGGTATATGTACAACCGCTTCAAGGACATTAAGCTCCCCGAGTATCTGGCGTTCTTCGGCGGCAAGCGTTTTGTGCCGATCGCCACGGGGGTGGCGTGCCTCTTTCTCGGCATTCTCTTAGGTTTCGTCTGGAAGCCGGTGCAGCTCGGCATCGATACGGCCGGTAACTGGCTCACGACGGCCGGCGCGCTCGGCACCTTCGTATTCGGCGTGCTGAACCGCATTCTGCTTGCGACGGGGCTGCATCACATCATCAATTCGCTCGCGTGGTTCGTGTTCGGTTCGTACACGCCTGCCGATGGCGGCGCGGTGGTGCACGGTGACCTGCATCGCTTCTTTGCCGGCGACAAGAGCGCGGGCGGCTTCATGACCGGCTTCTTCCCGATCATGATGTTCGGCCTGCCCGCCGCGTGTCTCGCGATGTTTCACGAAGCGCCGAAGGAGCGCCGCGCGGTCGTCGGCGGCCTGCTGTTCTCGATGGCGCTCACCGCGTTCCTCACGGGCGTGACCGAGCCGATCGAATACAGCTTCATGTTCCTCGCGCCGGTGCTCTACGGCATCCACGCGGTGCTGACCGGTCTGTCGCTCGCAATCTGCTCGGCGCTCGGCATTCACCTCGGCTTCACGTTCTCGGCGGGCGCGATCGACTACGTGCTGAACTACGGTCTGTCGCAGCGCGGCTGGATGGCGATTCCGCTCGGCCTCGTGTACGGCATCGTGTATTACGGGCTGTTCCGCTTCTTCATCCGCAAGTTCAACATGGCGACGCCGGGCCGCGAACCCGCCACGACCGACGCCCAAACCGATGCCACCCCGGTCGGCGGCTTCGTTCCGGGTGAAACCGTGCCGGCTGCGGCCAGCACGCGCGCAGGCAAGTACATCGCGGCACTGGGCGGCGCGTCGAACCTGACGCTCGTCGATGCCTGCACGACGCGGCTGCGTCTGTCGGTGGTGGATGCGGAAGCCGTGTCCGAGCCGCAGTTGAAGACCATCGGCGCGCGCGGCGTGCTGAAGCGCGGCAAGACCAACGTGCAGGTCATCATCGGACCGGAAGCGGATCTGATCGCGGACGAAATTCGCGGCGAACTCGAGCATTCCTCGACGCGCGGTGCGACGCCGGCCTCGTCGGCCCCGGCGCAGCCTGTCGCCGCTGCAAGCGTGGCTGACCAGACCGCCGGTCCGCTCGATCCGGACCCGCTGCGCTGGATCGCGGTGTTCGGCGGTGCGACGAACGTCGTTTCGCTCGATGCCGTCGCGCAGACGCGCCTGCGTGTCGTCGTGCGCGATCCGTCGTCGGTGGATCGTCAGCGTCTGTCGCAACTGGATGTCGCGTGGGTGTCGACGGATACGTTCCACATCGTCGTCGGCGCGGCGGCGCAGCGATATGCCGCACAGTTGAGCACGCGTCTGTCGGGTAACGGCGGCGGCGCTGCACCGATGCCGGCCTGATTCGGCAAGCGGTCGTTTCGAAAAACGGCGCTCCTTCGGGGGCGCTTTTTTTTGATCAGCGGCACTGCAAAGCGGGCGTGCAAAAAAAAGCCCGCTGTCTTTCGACAGCGGGCTTCGATCTTCCGCTACAGCCTCTACGCGGCGTTACGCGTAATCGTGCAGCGCCGAGCGCATTTTCTTCATCGCGCTGGCTTCGATCTGGCGAATGCGCTCCGCCGACACGCCGAATTCGTCGGCCAGTTCGTGCAGCGTCTTGCCGCCCGATCCGTCGTCCTGCACGTCCAGCCAGCGCGCCTTGATGATGCGGCGGCTACGGTCGTCCAGCGACTCCAGCGCGGTCGACAGACCATCGCTTTGCAGCTTGTCGAACTGGCGCGCGGCGATGACGTTCGTCGGTTCGTTATGCGAGTCCGCCAGATAGGCGATCGGCGCGAACGCTTCCTCGCCGTCATCGACCTGGCCTTCGAGCGCGATATCGCCGCCCGACAGACGCGTTTCCATCTCCGCGACTTCCTCGCGCTTCACGTTCAGCTCGCTCGCGAGACCTTCGATCTCGCCCGGCGTGAACGCCGCGTGCCCGGTCTTGTGACTGCGCAGGTTGAAGAACAGCTTGCGCTGCGCCTTGGTCGTCGCGACTTTCACCATGCGCCAGTTGCGCAGGATGTATTCGTGGATCTCGGCCTTGATCCAGTGCATGGCATACGACACGAGGCGCACGTTTTGCTCTGGGTCGAAGCGCTTCACGGCCTTCATCAGACCGATATTGCCTTCCTGAATCAAATCAGCATGCGGCAAGCCGTAGCCCAGATAGTTCCGGGCGATGGACACCACGAGACGCAGGTGCGAAAGCACGAGCTGCCGCGCCGCGTCGAGATTGCCGTGCTCGCGAAATTCGGTTGCGTACTGACGTTCCTCCGCTTGCGAAAGCATCGGAATGCGGTTCACTGCTTGTATGTATGAATCGATGTTGCCGATCTGGCCGGTCAGCATCGACGACTGTGCGTACGTCAGCGCGCCTGCCGAAGATGCCTTGGCAGGCGCCGAGCCCACTACATTCGGAAGGGTCATCGCATTGGTCACGCTCATAAGCTCCTTTTCAAATGATTTGCCCGCAGCCAGGACGGCGGCGCCAAATCAGCCACGATATTAGCACTCCGTTCCAACGAGTGCTAAGTGTTAGAGGGGGGAACAATGTGAGAGTTCCCACAAAGCTATCAACTTTGTGAGTTCGATAGTGGCGCAGGGCCGGCGGGAAAGTAGAAATTACCGATCCGATCGTGAGCGGCTAATTAATTACCGCATTTATTCGCCTGTGAAAGGCTTTGTTCAAATAAATGAATCGCCAACGTGGCTTTGTGCAAATTTTTGACAATCCACATACAATCTGCCGATCCCGTCATGCGGACATGAAACTCAACCCTTATATGGGGCGCTCATGCAGAAAAGCAAAGATCTCTGGCGCAGTGTGTTTTGTCACGGCGCGCTCGCGCTTTCGCTCGGTCTCGTTTCGGCGGCGGCGCATGCCGACCGGTTCGGCCTGCAGATCACGGGCGGGGTGTCCGACCGCGATATCCGGAAGGCGGACCTCGGCGTGGTCTGGGATCCGGGCCTGACCTGGTGGGAGATCGGCGGCTTTCACTTCACGCTGCTCGGCGAGGGCCACGTCGGATACTGGCATTCGACCCTGGACTACGCGGTCAATCCGAACATCTGGGAATTCGGCGTGACGCCCGTTCTGCGATTCGTGAAAAGCTCCGGCTATATCCGTCCATTCATCGAAGCGGGCGTCGGCGTGAGGCTGCTTTCGCACACGCGCATCACGCCATATTTCACGGTATCGTCTGCGTTCCAGTTCGCCGATATGGTCGGCGTCGGCGCGATCTTCGGTGCGAAGCAGAACTATCAGGCCGGTTTCCGCTTCCAGCATGTGTCGAACGCCGGTATCAAAGAGCCGAATCCTGGTATAAATTTCAGCCAGCTTTATCTGCAATACAACTTCTGACGAGGCGCCGGCGCATCGGTTCCTTGGCGAGGGGAATCGACCGATGCCCGCAAAAACCTTCGAGGTCATCCGCGGCCTGGAGCGCGACCGCTTTCGCGCGATGGTCGAAGGCGACGGCGCGACGCTGGAGGCGCTGCTCGCCGAGAACGCCAGCTACGTGCACACGAACGGCAAGCGCGAGACCAAGCGTCAGTTCATCGACGCAATCACCGCGGGCCGCCGCCGCTACCGCCAGATCGAAATTCAGTCGCAGGACGTGGTCGCAGCGGGCCGCGACAGTTGCCTCGTGTCGGGCCGGGCGCTGATCGAGATGGAATCGAAGAACGGCGCGCTGCTTTTTCCCGTCGCTTACACCGCGATTCACGTTCAGACCGACGGTCAATGGCTGATGCTCGCGCTTCAGGCGACGCGCGTGGCGCTCGAATAGCCGTGCGCGCCGCGCCGGTCATGCCTCCACCGGCTCGTCCCGCCGCGCATCCTTCACGATCCGCCGCGACCGGTTCACCGCGCTGATGACGGCATCGACAACGGCGAGCGCCGGGTTCGCATGCACCGCGACGCCGAAGCGCATCGGCTCATCCGCGACGCGGCAGCCGACGAACACGGCCGTATCGCCGCTCGTTGTCTTCGTCGATTCGAACCAGTTCACGCTCGCCTCGACGCCCAGTGCCGAGGCAACCGCCTGCGCGTAATGCTCCTCGCTCGCCGCGCCGGACACGGGCGGCATCGCGATGCGCTCGCCGCACACTGACGCCGTCGCCGCATCGATCCGCGATACCGCGCCGCCCGCATCGAAGTATTCGCGCTTGAAAAGGGCGCAGATCGCGTCGCCGCTGATTTCCTCGCCCGATTCGTCCGCGACGGCCTGCACCGCATGGCTGAACTCGATCTGCACGCGGCGCGGCGGCGTAAAGCCCAGGCCGCGTTCAAGCAGATAGGTCGCGCCGCCTTTGCCGGACTGGCTATTGACGCGAATCATCGCGTCGTAGCTGCGGCCGAGATCGGCCGGATCGATCGGCAGATACGGCACTTCCCATACGCTGCCCGGCACGCGCTGCGCGAAGCCCTTGCGGATTGCGTCCTGATGCGAGCCCGAGAACGCGGTGAAGACGAGATCGCCGGCATAAGGATGGCGCGGATGCACCGGCAACTGATTGCATCGTTCCACGACGCGCCGCACGGCGTCGATGTCCGAGAAATCGAGGCCCGGATCGATGCCCTGCGTATAGAGATTCAGCGCGAGCGTGACGAGGTCGACGTTGCCCGTGCGCTCGCCGTTGCCGAACAGACAGCCTTCGACGCGGTCCGCGCCCGCGAGTATCGCCAGTTCCGCTGCGGCGACCGCCGTGCCGCGATCGTTATGCGGATGCACCGACAAGACGATGCAGTCGCGATAGCCCATGTTGCGGTCCATCCACTCGACCTGGTCGGCGAAGACGTTGGGCGTCGCGGATTCGACCGTCGCCGGCAGATTCACGATCATCTTGTGATCGCGCGTCGGACGCCACATTTGCGCGACCGCGTCGCAGACTTCGCGTGCGAAGGACAGCTCCGTCATGCTGAAAGTCTCGGGCGAATACTGATAGGTCCAGTCCGTGCCGGGCCGCGCCGCCGCGCATTCCTTGATGATGCGCGTGCCTTCGACGGCCAGCGCCTTCACTTCATCCCTCGACTGATTGAACACGATGCGCCGGAACGACGGCGCGATCGCGTTATAGAGATGCACGATGACCTTGCTCGCGCCTTCGACCGCCTCGAACGTGCGCTCGATCAGTTCGCGGCGCGATTGCACGAGCACTTCGATGGTCACGTCGTCGGGAATGCGCTTTTCGTCGATCAGCTTGCGCACGAAATCGAAGTCCGTTTGCGACGCCGACGGAAATCCCACCTCGATTTCCTTGAAACCCGTTGCCACCAGCATGTCGAAGAATTCGAGCTTCGCGGCGATGCTCATCGGCTCGATCAGCGACTGGTTGCCGTCGCGCAGATCGGTGCTCATCCAGATGGGCGCTTTCTCGATCGTGCGATTTGGCCAGCGGCGGCCATTCAGACGGACTTGCGGGAACGGGCGGTATTTCTCGGCGGGGTTCGGCATCATGGTCGTCGATCTCTCTTGGAACAGTCTGCGTAGCGCCTGCGAGAGGAACCGTGGCCGGCGGCTGGCCGGCTGCGGCGCGATGCACATGTTGCGAAGCCGCGCACACGGTCCCATTGCGCACCGGCGATGGTGACGCCTGCGACCAACGTGAACGTGCGCGAAGCAGCGTGCATTTGACCCTCGCGTTCTCGTTTCGCGGGATGTGCGAACGAAAAGCTGACGACTACAGGTGGTAAGGAAAGAAACTGCGGGAACTGCTGGGAGGACCGCGCGCCTGGCGACGCACGGCGCTACGTCTGGCGACTTACGCTAGACGTAGCGATAGGGGCCGCGCTAGGCGGCCCGAAATAATTCGGAGGGAGGAGGGCTGGGTGAAGCTCATTGGCTCACTTTAAACCAGCGTAGAAGAATGTGTCAAACGGCTGCTGATCTTTTTGCGGAAGCCTAAACCGGCCTGCGCACGATATCCGCGATGACTTCCACCTGACGCAAGACCGCCGGCGGCACGGCCACGTCGCCGCGCATCACGTCCTCGATCCAGCGCGCGGTGGTCGCGGCATCGAGCGATTCCGGCAGTTCGACGGCGGGCGCATCCGCTTGAGAACGCTCGGGAGACAGCAGCGTCTCGACGCGGCCGTCGTGGAACCAGTCGACTTGCACTTGCCGGCGTGTATCCGCCACCGCTTCGCCCTCGGTGCCGCGCGCAAGCAGTGCGCCGCCCTGCGCGGCATCGGGATGATCGGTGAAAAGGTCGGTCAGGCTGTCGCGGTACTCCGGATGCGTGTAGTTCACGAGGCGCAAGCCCGGCTCCGCGAACGGCTGGAGAATCTTGACGAGCGTGTGCGTCGAGTTGCGCACGCCCATGATGCGCCTGAGTGCGAGCAGGCGCGCCAGCTTCGGCGCGAGCGAGCTGACCGGCGCGAAAGCGAGCCGGCGGGATGCGAGACTATCCTCGATTTCATCCGGCGATGCCGCGTGCGGAATGCCCAACTCGGCGAAGATCGCGGCGCTCGTCACGCGGCCGGGATCGTCGACGACGCCGTGCACCAGCACCGGCACGCCTTCGCGGGCAAGCAGGAGCGCGAGCAGCGGCGTCAGATTCGGTTGCTTGCGCGCGCCGTTGTAGCTCGGAATCGATACCGGGCGTGCGTGATCGCGGCCCTCCTGCACATGCAGCGGCTCGAACGACCGGTGCGCCGCCGCGAGCATCGCGGCAAGCTCGGCGGCGGTCTCGCCCTTCACGCGATAAGCAAGCAGCACCGCGCCGAGTTCGAGATCGGAGACGCGGCCATCGAGCATGGCTTCGTAGAGCGAGTAGGTGTCGTCGCGGGAAAGCGCGCGTGCGCCGTTCGGCCCGCGGCCGATTTCCTTGATGTAGCGTGCGCAGGCGAAAGGGGAGGCTTGGGTGTCGTTCATCGGAAGCGTGCGCAAACGGGCGTTCAGTTCCGGGGTCGTGAGCGTCGCCGTCGCTAGGTTGAAGGTCCGGAAAGGACACTCGTATCGCATTTGAGCGTCGCTGGCAAGCTTTGGTGACCGTTCCGGCGGCGCGAAGCGGACGCGATGAACGGCCTTGCGCGGCGTTCCGAAGGATTGCCGAGGGGCCGGCGAAAGCTCGCGGACTCACGCCAGTCAAGGCTCGCCACGATTATCCGGCGCGCGTTACACTCGTTCTTCTCGCAGGCCGCGCGTTCCCGGGCCAGCATTCGAATAACAGCAACCGAGTTGCATGAGACCGGGGCGGCGCATGGCATTTCCGCTTCGCTCTCGACAGGAGAACAGGATGAGCTACGTGTTTCCCCCGGCGCCCGCAGTGACGGTGCCGGTCGCCGGATTGGACGAGCAGTTTCCCGTGCGCCGCATCTACTGCGTCGGACGCAACTACGAAGCGCATGCGCGCGAAATGGGCCACGATCCGGACCGCGAGCCGCCGTTCTTCTTCAGCAAGCCCGCCGATGCGGTGCTCTACGTCGCGCCGGGCGGCACGGGCGAATTCCCGTATCCGTCGCAGACGAAGAACCTGCACTTCGAGATGGAACTGGTCGCGGCCATCGGCAAACAGGGCAAGAACATTGCGGCCGACGAGGCGCTCGACTACGTCTATGGCTATGCGCTCGGTCTCGACATGACGCGCCGCGACCTGCAAGCCGAAGCGAAGAAGCTCGGCCGTCCGTGGGATACCGCGAAAGGTTTCGATCACTCCGCGCCGCTCGGCCCGATCCATCTGGTTTCGAAGGTCGGGCATCTGGAGAAGAGCGCAATCTGGCTGACGGTCAACGGTGAAGAAAAGCAGCGCTCGGACATTTCGCAACTGATCTGGTCGGTCGGCGAGACGGTGGCGTATCTGTCGACGCTCTTCGAACTGTTCCCCGGCGATCTCATTTTCACCGGCACGCCCGAAGGCGTCGGCGCGGTCGTCAAGGGCGATCTCTTGAAGGGCGGCGTGGAGGGCATCGGCGAATTTTCCGTGCGCGTCGTATGAAGCTCTACAGTTACTTTCGCAGCTCGGCGGCGTATCGCGTGCGCATCGCGTTGAATCTGAAGGGCCTCGGATACGACTACGAAGCCGTTCATCTGCTGCGCGACGGCGGCCAGCAACTGAAGCCGGAATACCGCGCGCTGAATCCCGATGGCATCGTGCCGACGCTCGTCGACGGCGACGACGTGCTGACGCAATCGCTCGCGATCATCGAATATCTCGACGAGACGCATCCCGAGCCGCCGCTTCTGCCGCGCGGTCCGTCGGATCGCGCGTTCGTTCGCTCGGTCGCGATGCAGGTCGCGTGCGAAATTCATCCGCTGGACAATCTGCGCGTGCTCAAGTACCTGAAGCATCAGGTGAAAGTGCCCGATGAAACGAAGGACGCGTGGTATCGGTACTGGGTGGAGACAGGCTTCGCATCGCTCGAAAAGCGACTCGCGAGCGACAAGCGCGTCGGCAAGCTGACCTTCGGCGACACGCCGACCATCGCGGATCTTTGCATCGTGCCGCAGGTCTTCAACGCGCGCCGCTTCGGCATCGACCTCGCGCCGTATCCGACGATCGAGCGCATCGCCGATAACGCGAATCAGCTCGACGCCTTCGAACGCGCGGCCCCCGCGCAGCAGCCCGACGCCGAATGACGGCTGCGGTGGCGGCAGGGGCGCTCCCGAGCTATCTGTCGGGCGCGGGACTCGGCGCGAGCCTCATCATGGCGATCGGCGCGCAGAACGCCTTCGTGTTGCGGCAAGGCTTGAAGCGGCGGCACGTCGGCATCGTCGTGGCGATCTGCGCGAGCATCGATGTCCTGCTGATCGCGCTCGGCGTCGGCGGAATGGGCGCGCTGATCGCGCGTGCGCCGGTCTTGATGGAAGTCATTCGCTGGGCGGGCGCGGTGTTCCTGTTCTTATACGGCCTGCGCGCTTTTCTGGCGGCGTGGCGCGGGCCGGGACATCTCGACGCATCCGATGGCGAAGCCCAGACGGCGCTCGGCGCGGCATCGACGGTGCTCGCGTTGTCGCTGCTGAATCCGCACGTTTATCTCGATACGGTGGTGTTGCTCGGCGGGATCGGCGCGCAACATGGCTGGCCGGCGAATGCGTGGTTCGCGGCGGGCGCGATGTGTTCGTCGGTCGTGTGGTTCACCGCGCTCGGCTTCGGCGCGCGCTTGCTGGAGCCGTGGTTTCGCAAGGACGTCTCGTGGCGCGTGCTGGATGTGATCGTGGGCTGCGTGATGTGGTGGATCGCGGCGGCGCTGGTGTTGTCGCGTTAAGCATGTCCTCGCGTCAAGCAAAAAGGGCGTTCTTGCGAACGCCCTTTTTTTCGGATGCTTTAGCCGGGAACCCTAGCCGAGCAGCGCGTCGGCGAATTCGCTCGCGCTGAACGGCTGCAAGTCTTCCACCTTCTCGCCGACGCCGATGAAGTAGACCGGAATCGGACGCTGCCGCGCGATGGCCGCGAGAATGCCGCCCTTCGCCGTGCCGTCCAGCTTCGTCACGATGAGGCCGGTCAGCCCGAGCGCGTCGTCGAACGCCTTCACTTGCGCGAGCGCGTTTTGTCCCGTGTTGGCGTCGATGACCAGCAACACTTCGTGCGGCGCATCCGGCATCGCCTTCGCGATCACGCGGCGCACCTTGCGCAGTTCTTCCATCAGATGCAATTGCGTCGGCAGACGGCCGGCGGTGTCGGCCATCATCACGTCGATCTTGCGAGCGCGCGCCGCGCCGACGGCGTCGAAGATGACCGCGGCCGCATCGCCGCTTTCCTGCGCGATGACCATCACGTTGTTGCGCTCGCCCCAGACCGTCAACTGCTCGCGGGCGGCGGCGCGGAAGGTGTCGCCGGCTGCGAGCAGCACCGATTGATTGAAGCTCTGAAGGTGCTTCGCGAGCTTGCCGATGCTCGTCGTCTTGCCGACGCCGTTGACGCCCGCGATCATCATTACGAGCGGCTGCGCGCGGCCGAGCATCAGCGATTTTTCGAGCGGACGCAAGAGGTCGACGAGCAGCGCACGCAAGGCCGCCTTCACTTGCGATGCGTCCGTCAGGCGCTCCGTGCGTACTTTCTCGCGCAGCGATTCGAGCAGGAACTCCGTGGCATCGACGCCGGCGTCAGACATCAGGAGCGCGGTTTCGAGCTCTTCGTAAAGGTCTTCGTCGATCTTCGCGCCGACGAAAATGCCGGTCAGGCTCGAACTCGTTTTGGACAGGCCGTGCTTCAACCGCGACATCCAGGATTTCTTCGCGGCGGCATCCGGCTCCGGCGGCGGGACGATTTCCTCGCTCGCCTCGTCGGTCTCGGGGCCGCGCACCCATTGCGACTGCGTGCGGCCTTGCCAATAGGGCTTCGGCGCTTCACCCGCGGGCGAGGCAGGCGCGACGGAGGTCGCGGTTTCCCCGGCGGGTTCCGGGTCGGCGGCGAGCGGCGCGTCGGCCGGAATCGCGGCGTCCACCGCGGGTTCGCGGTCCAGCTCCGCCTCGATGACGGGCGCGGACGCTTCTCCGTCCGCCGCTTCCGCTGTTTCCTCTGCGGACGTGTCGAGCGGCTCGTCAGCCGGCTTTTTGAATCGTTTGAAGAAGCTGAACATGGGTCTGTGACGATGAAGCGCGCGTCATTCGACGGCCTCGCGTGCATTCAAACGAACGCCGCGCGCGACGGCCCGCGCAGGAAGATGGAAGCCGGCTATTTTATCAGGCGTGGCCTGATGCGCTTGTGCGCTATCCGCCTGTGGTAACGTTGACTTTCATTACGCGCCGCGCGGTCAATGCCGGGCGGCGCGCGCCGATATCACCACTTCTTCTCATGCCCCGTTCCTCCGCTCCACGCTCATCCGCATCCGCCGCCTCCAACCGCGCGCCGTCGCGAGGCGGCAAGCCGCATACGATCCGCATCATCGGCGGAAACTGGAAACGCACGCCGCTGCCCGTGCTCGATCTCGACGGGTTGCGCCCTACGCCCGACCGCGTGCGTGAGACGGTGTTCAACTGGCTCGGGCAGGATCTGAGCGGACAACGCTGCCTCGATCTCTTCGCCGGCAGCGGCGCGCTGGGATTCGAAGCGGCGTCGCGCGGCGCGGCGCGTGTGCTGATGGTCGAGCGTAGCGGACGCGCCGCCGCGCAGTTGAAGGCGAATCAGGCGCGGCTCGATGCGCGCAACATCGAAATAGCCGAAGCCGATGCGCTGCGTCTCGCGGCCCGTCTCGCGCCCGGTTCGTTCGATGTGATCTTCCTCGATCCGCCGTTCGGCGACGAAGCGCTGCTTTCGCGCGCGCTCGAACTCGCCGCGCCGCTCGCTGCGGCCGATGGGGCGATTTACGTCGAATGCGGCGAGACGCTGGAACCGGGCAGCATCGACGCGTTGGCCGGCTGGAGCGTCGTTCGAGAGGGCAAGGCGGGAGCGGTCCGCTATCATTTGCTGCGTCGCCAAAATGAGGAATAATGCGCCTTCCTCGATCCGGCGCAGCGCGGGGAGCCGTGGCGCCTGCCGTTGCCGGCATCGATCGGGGAAGCGCGGAGAATAACGGTCGCAGCCAGCGGCCCAAAGGTAAATACAAGAGGAGGAGCTCATGGTTGTCGCCGTGTACCCGGGAACGTTCGACCCGCTGACGCGCGGGCATGAAGACATCGTGCGGCGCGCATCGAGCATTTTCGATACGCTGGTCGTCGGCGTGGCCGACAGCCGCGCGAAGAAGCCGTTTTTCACGCTGCAGGAGCGGCTGGATATCGCACACGACGTGCTCGGCCATTATCCGAACGTGCAGGTGAGCAGCTTCACCGGACTCCTCAAGGACTTCGTGCGAAAGAACAACGCGCGCGTGATCGTGCGAGGGCTGCGCGCCGTCTCCGACTTCGAATACGAGTTCCAGATGGCCGGGATGAACCGCTATCTGCTGCCCGACGTCGAGACGATGTTCATGACACCGTCCGATCAATATCAGTTCATTTCCGGCACCATCGTGCGGGAGATCGCGCAGCTTGGCGGCGATGTCAGCAAGTTCGTGTTTCCATCGGTGGAAAAGCGGCTGATGGACAAGGTCGCCGATGCGTTGCAAAACAATCCGACGACGCCATGAGCATGAAGTGCCGTTGAGTTGATGCGGGCGTGAAGTGTTGCGGTCGAGTTGAACTGACCTTGCGCCGTCGTATGCCGCGCGGAAAGCCGCTCGGTCTTTGTGGCTTTAACGGCTGGCCGCGCAAAGCATCGGCAAGTTGAAGAAAAAGGTACGTGGGATCGGCGGGGCGCGTCATTCAGGTGGTGGCTCAGACGGTAATAACCGCCCAAACCATGATGCACTTTCGCAAACAACCAGTAGTCGACATTCAACCATGTCCAACCTGCGTTTGCATGTCTTCGCGGTGCTCGGCACAGCGCTGATATTCGTACTGGCGCTCTGGGTGAATCAGGAGATTTTCACGCGTACGGAATTCGTGCGCGGTATCAACTGGGTTTATCTGCCATCCGGCGTCAGGCTTCTCAGCACCCTTCTGCTAGGCGGCGATGGCGCCCTGGGCTTGCTGCTGGCAAGCTGGCTCGTCAGCTTTTTCTATTTCTTCCCTCACGATCCGGTTCGCGCGTTCGCTGGCGGCATTATCGCGGCGTTGGCGCCATATGCCGTGTATCGGCTGGCGAGAGAGTGGTACGGATTGAAGGCTTCACTGTCGAATCTGACGGCGCAGCGCCTGCTTATGCTTGCGCTGGCTTATTCGATCGCTAATCCGCTCTTGCATCACATCTGGTTTGCGTTGCGTGGCGAGTCGCAGCATCTCGTCGGGGGATTCTTCGTCATGTTCGTCGGCGATTTCCTTGGCGCGCTCATTGTCCTGTATGCGGTGAAAATGATGCTTTGGCTTGTCAGGAAAAGTGCAGCGGCGCGCACCGGCTAGTAACGAAAGATCACGCGAGCATTGGCGAATTGCCGCGAAAACGAGAATCAGCGAAATCCAACCAACGGGCTAACGAGCGGAGCGCGTTCTTTCTCTTAAGAAGAAGTCGAATGCGTGTTGATGCGCAATGTTCGAATCGCTTAAGCCTCACCGCCTGTCAACGGTCAGCCAACAACGCTATCGGGAAAGAACACCGACCCACCGCCGAATTCCCGCCAGCGCTATAATTTATTGTTTTTAAACGAAAAGCCGGTAGCAGCAATGTCCCTGATCATTACCGACGAGTGCATCAACTGCGACGTCTGCGAGCCCGAGTGTCCGAACGACGCCATTTCGATGGGACCGGACATCTACGTGATCGATCCGAACAAGTGCACCGAATGCGTCGGCCATTTCGACGAGCCGCAATGCCAGCAAGTCTGCCCGGTGGAGTGCATACCGCGGGACCCCGCGCACGCGGAAACGCCCGAGCAGTTGCTGACGAAGTATCACGCGCTGATGGCGGCGAAGGGCGCGTAAGCCCTTGCGCAAGCGGATACGCGCTCAACCGCCAATAAGTGCCGTCAAAGCCGCGATGAGCGCATCGCATTCGGTGTCCGTGCCGATGGAAATGCGCAGATGCTGATCGATGCGCGGCATCGCGAAGTGGCGCACGAAGATTTCTTGCTGCTTGAGCGCGGCGGCGAGCGCAGCCGCATCGTGGGCCGGATGCTTCGTAAACACGAAGTTGGCCGCCGACGGCACCGACTCGAATCCCAACGACGCCAATCGCGCGATGAGCCGTTCACGGCTCGCCACGACCTTCGCGCAGCTTTCTTCGAACCACGCCTGATCCTGATATGACGCGAGCGCCGCCGCTTGGGCGAGGCGGTCGAGCGGATACGAATTGAAGCTGTCCTTCACGCGCGTCAGGGCGTCGATCAACGCTGCATCGCCGAATGCGAAGCCGACGCGCATGCCCGCCAGCGAGCGCGATTTCGACGTCGTCTGCACGACGAGCAGATTCGGATACGTGTCGACCAGCGACACCGCCGATTCCGCGCCAAAGTCCACATACGCTTCATCGATGATCACAGGCGAATCCGGATTCGCCTTCAGCAGCGCTTCGATGGCCGCGAGCGGCAACGCGCGCCCCGTCGGCGCATTTGGATTCGGCAGCAGCACGCCGCCGTTCGGCGCGCGATAGCCGTCGATATCGACGGCGAAGTCTGCATCGAGCGGAATCGTCTCGTACTCGATTCCGTACAGCTTCGCGTACACCGGATAAAAGCTGTAGGTGATATCGGCGAAGCGAATCGGCTTGTCGTGCTTCAGCAGCGCCTGGAACGCGTGGGCGAGGACTTCATCGGAACCATTGCCCGCGAAAACCTGCTCGACCCGCAAGCCGTGATGCGCCGCCACCGCTTCGCGCAGCGCGCGGGCTGTCGGGTCCGGATACTTGCGCAGCGATGCGCCGTCGCTTCCCAGTTCGCGGCCAATCGCATCGACGACGCGCGGCGACGGCGGATACGGGTTCTCGTTCGTGTTCAGCTTGATCGGGTGCGCCAGCGCGGGCTGTTCGCCCGGTACGTAGGGCGTCAGGCGGTGAACGATATCGCTCCAGAAACGGCTCACGGTCGGCTCCAGGTTCGTGTGTCAGGCATTGCGATGCAGGTTCATCATCGCGCGTTCGGTTTCGCCCGCGACGACGAAGGGCATGACGGCCAGCGCCCGTTCGATCGACCGATCGATGACATCCTGCTCCTCGCGTCGCGGCGGCTTCAGCACGAAGTTCGCGACATCCGGCTTGGCGCCCGCTCGCGCGCCTTCTGGAATCAGATCGCGCGGATGCCCGATGCCGATCCGGAGGCGCCAGTATTGCTGCGACGACAGGTGCGCGGAGATGTCCTTCAGCCCGTTATGGCCGCCGCTGCCGCCGCCGAGCTTCATCTTGACGGTGCCGGGCGGGAGATCGAGTTCGTCGTGCGCGACGAGGATCTCATCGGGCAGAATCTTGAAGAACTGCGCGACGGCAACCACCGATTGCCCGGAGCGGTTCATGAACGTCTGCGGCTCCAGCAGATGAATCTCGTGGCCGTGCAAACGTCCCTTGCCGTAATGGCCGTGGAAGCGCCGCTCGTCGCGCAACGTCGCGCCGGCGTCGCGCGCCAGTTGATCGACGAACCAGAAGCCCGCGTTATGGCGTGTCGCGGTGTATTCGGCGCCCGGATTGCCGAGGCCAACGATCAGCTTGATCATGTCGAATCATCGCGAGCCGCACGCCCGCTTCGTATAGTGCGAAAAAAACCCGCCGGGGCTTGCACACCGGCGGGTCACGTCGACCGTTCAGGAACGGATCGAGAGGATACTACAGCGTGCTTGCGAAGCCGCTATGCCTTAGGCAGCGGGCGTTTCGCCAGCAGCGTCAGCAGCTGCATCAGCTTGCTTCGCAGCCGGAACGGTCGCCGATGCCACCACCGGGTTTTCAACTTCGACGTGCGCCGTCAGCGCGACGCCCTTCGGCAGCGCGATGTCCTTCGCGTGCATCGTCTGGCCCGCTTCGATCTTGGCCAGATCGACTTCCAGGAACTCCGGCAGATCGCCCGGCAGGCATTCCACTTCCAGTTCCGTCGCGACGTGCGAGATGACAGCGCCCGCCAGCTTCACAGCCGGGTTCGTCTCTTGATTCATGAAGTGCAGCGGCACCTTCGTGTGCAGCTTCTTCGTCGCGTCGACGCGCTGGAAGTCCACGTGCAGCACGAGCTGCTTGAACGGGTGATATTGCACATCGCGCAGCAGAACTTGTTGCGTGCTGCCTGCGACTTCCAGGTCGAGAATCGACGAATGGAACACTTCCTTCTTCAGGGCGTGCCACAGGGCGTTGTGGTCGAGTTCGACCAGTTGAACGTCCGCTGCACCACCGTACACGATACCCGGGGTCTTGCCCGAGTTACGCAGGCGGCGGCTCGCACCCGTACCTTGCTTGCTACGCTCAAAAGCGACGACTTTCATGTGTGACTCCTTGATCTGCCCGCGACCAGGCAGGGAAACGGGGACCATCGATTGTGCGGTCCCAATACAAACGGCGCGAACCTTCGTCCGTTCGCGCCGATCATGCAAAAACGCGAAGCTCGAGCCTCGCGTTCCTTGCCAATACTTTTTAGCCTTCGGCGAAAAGCGACATGACCGAGTCGCCGCGCCGGATTCGGGAGAAGGTCTCCGCGAGCAGGCCCGCGCTCGACAGCGGCCGAATCTTCGGGCACGCCAGCGATTCCGCGGACAGCGGGATGGTATCGGTCACGACGAGTTCGTCGAGTTGCGATGCCGTGATGCGTTCCGCCGCGCCACCCGAAAGAACCGGATGTGTTGCGTAGGCGAAAACCTGCTTTGCGCCGCGATCCTTCAGCACTTGCGCTGCCTTGCAGAGCGTGCCGGCGGTATCGACCATGTCGTCCATGATCACGCAGGTGCGGCCTTCCACTTCACCGATGACGTTCATCACCTCGGCGACATTTGCCTTCGGACGGCGCTTGTCGATGATCGCGAGGTCGGTGTTCATCTGCTTGGCGAGTGCACGCGCGCGCACCACACCGCCGACGTCCGGCGACACGACCAGCAGGTGATCGTGATTCTGCTTGCGCAGGTCGCCAAGAAGAACCGGGGTAGCGTAGATGTTGTCGACGGGAATGTCGAAGAAGCCTTGAATCTGGTCGGCGTGAAGGTCCATCGTGATGACACGATCGACGCCGGCGATTTCCAGCATGTTCGCCACGACCTTGGCCGAGATTGCCACGCGCGCTGAACGCGGACGGCGATCCTGACGCGCATAACCGAAGTAGGGGATGGCTGCGGTGATCCGGCCTGCTGATGCGCGCTTGAGCGCATCGACCATGATCATGAGTTCCATCAGGTTATCGTTCGCCGGTGCGCAGGTGGACTGAAGAACGAATACGTCTTTGCCTCGAACGTTTTCCTGAATCTCGACCATGATCTCGCCGTCGGAGAAACGGCTGACCATCGCTTTGCCGAGAGGAATTCCAAGGATTTTGACGACTTCCTGAGCAAGCGCAGGATTTGCGTTGCCAGTAAAAACCATCAGGCCGTCACTGCTCATCGTGCACCTGTCTGCGGCTGGAGGCGAGAGGAAATGCTAGAGAAAGAATGGCAGGGGAGGAAGGACTCGAACCCTCGCATGCCGGAATCAAAATCCGGTGCCTTGACCAACTTGGCGACTCCCCTACACTCAACTTGAATCTTGCCGGGAAGTGTAGGACATACCCGACAAAACAAAACCTATGACGCGAAAGCGAAGAGAGGATGAGAATCCAGACTGCCTGTTACGACGCTCTTCCAGCTTGCCGGCAGTTTGGCTTGCGCCATCTCTGCTTCGGCTTGACTGGCAAAAGCAGCAAACACGCTTGCTCCAGACCCTGTCATTCGCGCCGGTGCGAGATTGGAAAACCACTCGAGCACCTTGGCAACTTCCGCGTACTTCCCTGCAACTACAGCTTGCATGTCGTTTCGACCGAAGCTGTCTGGCCAGTTTGTGTCTGACCTTTGCTGTGCAAGAAAGTCCGTAATTTTGGCGACTTCGGTGTTCCTTGTCAAGGCCTTTTCCGAAAAAATCGCTGCGGTCGGAACGTGAACGTCGGGAGTGACTACCAGGAAGAAACGTTCGGGCAGTTTCACCGCCTGAAGCGCCTCGCCAACTCCTTCAGCAAATGCATTTTGCCCGAAGACAAAAAACGGCACGTCCGCGCCGAGTTGCAGGGCGAGATTCTGCAGAGTTTCACGCGAAAGGTCAACTCCCCAAAGACGATTCAACGCCAAAAGAGTTGTCGCAGCGTCGGAACTCCCTCCGCCCAAGCCTGCACCCATCGGCAGGCGCTTGTCGATCTCCATCTCGACACCGTAACGGCTGCCCGTGTGTTTCTGAAGCAATCGCGCGGCCCGTACGACGAGATCGTCATCCTGCGCGACGCCGGGAACGTCCGTCTTGCGCGCGATGAGGCCATCATCGCGGCGGCTGAAGTGCAGCACATCGCCCCAGTCGAGCAACTGGAAGACCGTCTGCAGCGAATGATAGCCATCCGGACGCCGGCCTGTGATGTGAAGGAACAGGTTCAGCTTCGCGGGCGCGAGGCAGTCACGGATCGATTCGTTCGAAGACATGTGAAAAGCGGCGGATAGCGTGTTATTGGTCGAGCACGAGCTTGATGTCGAGCGGGGGCTCGTTGCGCGTGAGATTCAGGCGCTTGACGCCCGCAGCGGGCGCGTCGGCATAGGCCAGATAGTCGATTGTCCAGCCGTCCTGCCTGATTTCCTTAGGACGACCGTTGGACGATTCGGCATCGAGCGTCGTTTCGGCGCGCGATGTCGGTGCAGCGGACGGCTGCAGCCAGTAACGCAAGCCTTCGACCGGCAGCGCGAAACCGAGCGTGTTCTGCATCAGGTCCGATACGTTGTCCGCATTGACCGGCTGACGATTCGGCAATTCGAGCGTGGCCAATGACGGCGACGACGTCACGATCGCCATTGTCTGCCCGAGCGGATTGCGCAGCTGGAGCGTGACCGTATCGCCTGTTTCCTGCCAGTCGAAGTTGCCGTAGGCGTTGCGCTGAACGCCGTTCTGGTCGTTGTACTGCACCGCGAAGCGTCCGTGATACGCACGGCTCGTCTGCGTCGTGAGTGACGTCGATGCAGCCGATGTGCTCGGCAAGCGCGGCTGAATCGCACAGCCGGACAAGACGAACGCGGCCGTCGCCGCAAAGCCGAGCGCGATGCGGCGCGCGGTATGACCGCGCGAGCCGGCGAAGAAATCGAATGCCATCAAAGGTCGTTCACCTGGAGTCGTTTTAGCGTTTTGACGAGCGTGTCGTTATCCGGCTCGAGCTTTTGCGCCTGACGCCACGTGGCGCGCGCCTGGTCTTGCTGACCGGATCTCCATTGCACTTCGCCGAGGTGCGCGCCGATTTCGGCATTCGGCTGGAGATCATAAGCATTCTTGAGGATTTTTTCGGCCTCGGCCGAGTTGCCTTGGCGGAAGCGCGCCCAGCCCAGACTGTCCATGATGAACGCGTCGTTGGGCGCAAGCGCGGCAGCTTTCTCGATCAGCTGCACGGCTTCATCGAGCCGCTGATTGCGATCCACCAGCGAGTACCCGAGTGCGTTGTACGCCTGCGGATTCGCCGGCTGCGTGCGCATCAGCGTGCGCAATTGCGTTTCCATCACGTCGAAATGGCCGTTCTTCTCCGCGGCCATCGCGTAGTCGTAGATGAGGTCGGGATCGTCGGGAAACGCGGCGACGGCCTTCGCCAGATTCTCCTCGGCTTCCTTGTAGCGATGCGCTTCGAACAGAAGCGCGGAATCCGTACGGGCGAGGAGTGCGAGTTCGCGCGGATCCGAGCTTTGCAGGCTGCCGATCAGCGCACGCGCTTCGTCGACCTTGCCTTGCCTGGCGAGCAATTGCGCGCGCGTGACCTGCGCGGGCAAGTACTGCTGACTCGTGCGCGGAATCTTGTCGAGCCATTGGCTCGCGGCCGCTTCGTCCTTCTGTTCCAGCGAGAGTTGCGCGAGATAGATGTACGCCTGTCCCGGATCGCCGCCCGGCGTGTTTTCGGCGCCCTTCGCGTATTGATTCAGATAGTCCCTGGCCTTATCGAACTGCTTCTTCTGAATGTTGATGAGGGCCAGCGCCATCAACGGCGTCAGGTCCTTCGAATCGTTCTTGCGCATGATTTCGAACTGCTTCTGCGCGTCGTCGAGCCGGTCGGACGACAGATACAACTGCGCCAGCGCGAGCCGCGCATCATGCGACTTCGGGTTCTTGTCGAGATATTTCTCGAACGAAGCGATGCCCTCGGCGCGCTCCTGCGGTCCCATGCGCGCAAGCGTCAGCGCCGCGGGCAGATAGTCCGGCCGAAGCTGCAACGCCTTTTCGAGCGATGCCTTCGCGCCCGGCTGATCGTCCGCAAGCAATTGCTGGCGAGCCAGCGCGAGTTGCGCTTCGGGACGGTCCTGATCGTTTGCGATCAGATCCTTCAGCACATTGAGGCCGCCGACGCGGTTCGGGCCTCGCGAGAGCAAGCTCTGCAGCGAGAGAATGGCTTCACCGCGCTGCTCAGGCGATACCTTCGCGAGTTCGCGTTGAAGCGTAGGCTTCGCGTCGTCCGGCTTGCCCGACACGATCAGAAGCGACGCGCTCAATTGCGCCGCGCGCTCCGAATGCGGCGCGAACTGCTGCCACACTTGCGCGGACGTGAGCGCATCGTTGGGACTTTGCGCGGCGATGGCGATTTCCGTCGCGCGCTGCGCGAAGCGGGGATCGTGCGTGTCGCGGGCGAGCGAGAGATACGTCTGATAAGCGGGCGCAGGCTGCCCGCGCTGCAACGCGACCTCAGCCGCCAGCACCTGAAACACGATCTGGCTGGACATCGCGACGTTCGGCAGGTCTTGCTGCTCGGAACCGCTGACCGGCGCGGTCAGCGCGTCGGCGGCGGTCTGGGCGGCGGCATCGTCGTCGCTCGGAACGGGCGTCGCGTTGAGCGACTGCGCATGAGCAGGCGCGAACGCGAGTGCGGCCATGGCGAGCGTCACCGCACCGGCGACGCGCGACATTGGCATGGCGAACGATTGCGCCAAGCCGGTCTGACGCTTCGTAAACAGCTTCATGACGAACGAGTTCATGGAAATCCAGACGATGTTTCAGTCGATTGTAACGCGGTGGCTAAAATACCGGCACACTCGCCCCAGCAAGTCTCTCTCCAGGAAAATGCCCGAACTGCCGGAAGTCGAAGTCACCCGACGGGGAATCGAACCCTACGTCGCCGGAAGGCGCGTCGAGCACGTCGACGTGCGCACGCCGGCGCTGCGCTGGCCCATCCCGCCGCATCTTGCGAAGACGCTCGCAGCGTTGAAGATCGAAAAGGTCGAGCGGCGCGGCAAGTATCTGCTGTTCGAAACGGCGGAAGGCTGGCTCATCGTCCATCTCGGGATGACCGGCACGCTGCGTGTGCTGCGCAACGTGCCGCGCCCGCCGGATGCGGCGAAGCACGACCACGTCGATCTGATCTTCGACGACTTCATCCTGCGCTTTCGCGATCCCCGCCGCTTCGGCGCGATCCTGTGGCATCCGCGCAGCGATGGCGACGTGCTCGATCATCCGCTGCTCGCGAGTCTCGGCGTCGAGCCGTTCTCGCCGGAGTTCTCGGGCGCGGTCCTGTTCCGGGCGACGCGCGGGCGCAAGGTATCGGTGAAACAGGCGCTGCTGGCCGGGGATATCGTCGTGGGCGTCGGGAACATCTATGCATCGGAGAGCCTGTTTCGCGCGGGCATCCGGCCGACGACCGCAGCGGGGCGCATCTCGCTCGTGCGCTACGATCTGCTCGCCGACGCGGTCCGCGCGACGCTCGCCGCGGCCATCGAGAAGGGCGGCAGCACGTTGCGCGATTTTGTCGGCAGCAACGGCGAGTCGGGATACTTCCAGCTCGACTACTTCGTCTATGATCGCGCGGGCCTGCCGTGCCACGTATGCGGCACGGCGATCAGGCAAATCGTTCAAGGGCAGCGGTCGACATACTTCTGTCCGCGCTGCCAACGCTAACTTCCATGCTCGCACTCAAAGATTTCTCCACCCGTCTGATCGCGTGGCAACGCATTCACGGCCGGCATGACTTGCCGTGGCAGAACACGCGCGACGCGTATCGCATCTGGCTCTCGGAAATCATGCTGCAGCAGACGCAGGTTTCGACGGTCATCCCGTACTACGCCCGCTTTCTCGAACGGTTCCCGACCGTGACCATGCTCGCCGATGCCCCCATCGACGACGTCATGGCGCTCTGGGCCGGCCTCGGTTATTACTCGCGCGCGCGCAATCTCCATCGATGCGCGCAGGTCGTCGCCCATGAGCATGGCGGCGCGTTTCCGGAAACCGTCGATGCGCTTGCGGAACTGCCGGGCATCGGCCGGTCGACGGCTGCGGCGATCGCATCGTTCGCATTCGGTGCGCGCGCCACCATCCTCGATGGCAATGTGAAGCGCGTGCTTGCGCGCGTGTTCGGCGTGGACGGCTTTCCGGGCGAGAAGCGTGTCGAAAACGCGATGTGGACGCTGGCGGAATCGCTGTTGCCCGACGCCGCCGAAAAGGAAGACGTGACCGCCTACACGCAGGGGCTGATGGATCTCGGCGCGACGCTCTGCGTGCGCGGCAAGCCGGATTGCGCACGATGTCCGTTCGCACCGGATTGCGTCGCGAACGTCGAGGGAAGGCAGCGCGAACTGCCAGCCGCGCGGCCGAAGAAGGCGGTCCCGACGCGCAACACGTGGATGCTGGTGCTGAAGGACGGCGATTCGATCCTGCTCGAGAAGCGTCCGCCGACGGGCATCTGGGGCGGCTTGTGGAGCCTGCCCGAAGCGCCCGACGAAGCGGCGCTCGTGGCCGTCGCGCAGAACTTCGGCGGGGAAGCGCATCTGGAGCGCCTCGCTCCGCTGTCGCACACGTTCACGCACTTCAAGTTGCAGATCGAGCCTCGGCTCGGGCAAGCGAGCGGCGCGCAGGCACAGGCGATGGACGCGGCTACGGTCTGGGCGCCGTTATCGCGCATCGATTCGTTCGGCGTTCCCGCGCCTGTGCGCAAGCTGCTCGACGCGCTGACCGGCTCGCTGATCTAAAGCAGTTGATGATGCTGCATGTAGTGATGCACCACGTCGATGCGCGCGCCGGCATCCAGCAACTCCATCAGCTTTTGCCGGGCGCGCATCGGAATCGGCAGGATTTCGGCGAGGCGATTCGATACCCACGTGGGGTCGTCGAAGAGAAAGGGTTCGACGAACGGCAGGTTTTGCGGCTCGCGCGTCTTGATCGTCTCGATGATCCGCTCCAGCACTTCCGCGCACGCGCCGAACTTTGCGAGCGCCTCGGCGCCCTGCAGCGGCCGGTCTTCCCCGTATAGCTCCGCCGTGCCGACGAGCAGATTGCTAGGCTCGACGCGATGCGTGATCAGCTGGAAGCGCTCCGTTCCGCGAGCCTGCACGAGCAGAAGCCCGAAGGTGTCGACGTCGCATTCGGTGATTTCCGCGAGGCACCCGACGGTTTCGGGCACCGAAGGATCGCCCGGCGAGGCGACTTCATGCCCGCTCTTGAGCAGACATACGCCGAACGGCGTGCCTTCGCGCAGACAGGCGCGCGCCATGTCGAGATAACGCGCCTCGAATATCTTGAGCGGCAGCAGGCCGCCGGGAAACAGGACGGTGTGTAGCGGAAACAGCGGCAAGTCGGCTAGAACGGGATTCGAGGACATCGCGCCCCTCCAGGGTGACCGCAAGCGCGATCAGTTTTGCATGTGCGTCGCGCTCTCGTCCACGGGGATGGGCGCATCACGATGCCGCACGATCACGTTTGCCTGCGCGCGAAAGCGCGCGGCAAGCGCCTCCGCGATGTACACCGAACGATGCTGCCCGCCCGTGCAGCCGATCGCGACCGTCAGATAGCTGCGGTTGTCGTCGCGAAAACGGGGCAGCCATTTGCCGACGAATCCGCCGATATCGTCGATCATTTCGCCCACCAGCGGCTGCGCGGACAAATAGTCGATGATCTGCTGATCGCGGCCCGTGAACGGGCGTAGCTCGCGATCGTAGTAGGGATTCGGCAGCGTGCGCACGTCGAAGAGAAGATCAGCGTCGAGCGGCACGCCGCGCTTGAATCCGAACGATTCGAACATCAGCGTGAGATCGGCGGCGTCCGTTTCGACGAAGCGTTTCACCCATGCGCGCAGCACGTTCGCGCGCAGGTTGCTGGTGTCGATGTGATGGCCGTATTCGGCAAGGCCCGCGACCAGTTCGCGCTCGCGTTCGATCGCTTCGCCGAGCGAATTCAACACGCCGACGCTCGCATCGTGCACCGGCGGACCGGACAGCGGATGACGGCGGCGCGTCTCCGAAAAGCGCTGAATCAGCGACTGCGTGCTCGCGTTTAGGAACAGCACGCGCAGGTCGTAGGCGCTCGAAAGATTGTTGATGATCGCCGGCACTTCGTCGAGCGAGAGACTCGAGCGGGCGTCGATGGCGACGGCGAGCCGTTGCTGCCCTTCGCTCGCGAGATACGCGGCGAGTTCGGGCAGGAAGCGCGGAGGCAGGTTGTCGACGCAGTAGTAACCGCCGTCTTCGAGCGCGTTCAGGGCGACGGACTTGCCGGAGCCGGAAATGCCTGTGATCAGGATGATACGCATGGGATTGTGCTCGTTCGCTTTATCTTAGCACCGGCATATATCCGTTTCCGGCGCGGCTCCATCCGGGCCGCGCGGGTCAGATCAGTTTGCCGGGAAACTGGCTGTCCGGGTCCTGCATCGCGAGCCGTTGCCGATCCATGAAGTCGCGCAAGGTATCGATACCGCGCAGTTGCAGGATGGTATTGCGCACGGCCGCCTCGACCAGCACAGCAAGGTTGCGGCCTGCCGCGACCTGAATCGTCACTTTGCTGATCGGCAGCCCGAGCACATCGACCGTCTGGCTCTCGAGCGGCAAGCGCTGGAATTCGCCGTCCGGACGACGCACGAGCTGCACGATCAGCTTCAGCTTCATCTTCCGGCGCACGGCGGTTTCCCCGAAGATCGTCTTGATATCGAGCAGGCCGAGGCCACGCACTTCCAGCAGATTCTGCAGCAGGGGCGGGCAGCGTCCTTCGACGAAATCCGGGCCAAGCCGCACGAAATCGACGGCGTCGTCGGCAACCAGGCCGTGGCCGCGGCTGATCAGTTCGAGACCAAGCTCGCTCTTGCCGAGGCCGGAATCGCCGGTGAGGAGCACGCCCATCCCGAGGATGTCGATGAACACGCCGTGCAGCGTCGCACGCGGCGCGAGGATGCGCGACATGTACGCGCGCAGGCTGTCGATAACCGCCGCCGCCGACATGCGCGTCGTGAAGAGCGGCGTCGACGACCGCGTGCAGCGAAGCACGAGTTCCGGCGGCGCGCCCACTTCGCCCGCGACGACCAGAAACGGCGGCTCCAGCGCGATCAGCTCGGCCATGTGGCGCGAGCGGTCTTCGTCGGACTGGCGCTGGTAGTAGTTGATTTCGGCGTCGCCGAGCACCTGAATGCGGTTCGGGTGAATCAGGTTCAAGTGGCCGACGAGGTCGGCGCTCGATGTCGCGTTCGCCACGGTCTCGCTCGAGAAGCCGCGTTCCCAGCCTTCATGCCCGGTCAGCCAGCTAAGCTTCAGAGCGGCGGCGTTGTCGTCGAAAATACTTTGGGCGTTGATGCTGGACGTATCCATGAGGCCGGGACTCCGTTGGAAGCCGGGAGCAGCCTTCGCGTGTCGGAACGGTTTGCACCGATTCGCCGCATGGCGCTGCTTTTGACCGATTGTGCCGCAGAAGCACCGCCTGCGCGAGACGCCCGTGCGCGACGGGCGGCGCGGGGCGTGCGTCGGATGCGTTGTTTGCCAGTGTGTGCCCGATCAGGGCTGCCATTGCGTGAGGACCTGATACAGCGCCTCACGATTTTCTTCCTTGTGCAGACGCTCGCGCGCCTCACCGTCGGAGAGCAGTTGCGCGATCTCCGAGAGGATTTCCAGATGCTGCTGCGTGGCCTGTTCGGGCACGAGCAGGAAGATCAGAAGCGACACCGGCTGGCCGTCCGGCGATTCGAACGCCACCGGCTCCGCCAGACGCACGAACGCGGCGAGCGGCTGCTTCAGCCCTTTGATGCGGCCATGCGGAATGGCGACGCCTTCGCCCAGGCCGGTCGAGCCGAGGCGTTCACGAGCGAAGAGGTTGTCGGTAACGGTACTGCGGGCGATGCCGTTCTGGTTCTCGAAGATCAGGCCCGCTTGCTCGAATACGCGCTTCTTGCTTGTAACGGACAGTCCGAGAACCACGTTCTCGATGGGAAGAAATTTGGCTAAACGATTCATGTTGGCAGGCTGATGCGTGGCCTGATAGCTCCTCATCGTGGCTGCTGTCTGAAAGCGCTCACGGCGATGATGAAACAAAAGGTGCGCTTGGCGGCGTTCCCTGCAGCGTTCTGTTCGGCAAGCCGAAATTAACCGGGCCATTATAGAACAGGCCATAGCGCGATGGTGCGCCGCGCCATGACGTATCGCTGCATTGAAATGTGCAGCACAAAGTTCGGAAAATCAATGCTTTGTGCCACGCTGCCACGCAAAGTGCAACAAAAAAGCCGCCAATTGGCGGCTTAGATGGCTTGCAGCTCCGCCCGGGCGCTCCGGCGATTCGAGGAACTCTTCAAATCACGCCCGCCGTTTGATGGGCGGGCCTGCCGGTTCCGCGCCTCCCGGCGCTCGCGGATTCGCGTGCTGCGCGCTCAGGGCGACGGCGCTTCGCTTTGATGCACTTCCTCACGGTACTTGACGGCTTCATGGGCGTGGCCCTGAATCTTGTCCTTGTGCCTGATGACTTGCCGGTCCAGCTTGTCGACCATCAGGTCGATCGCCGCGTACATATCAGCGTCACAACTCTCGATGAAGATGTCCTTGCCCTTCAGGTGAAGGTTGATTTCCGCCTTGTTGCGCTTGTCCTTTTCCCTACTATGAGTGTCGACCGAGAGGACAACGTTGGCATCCATCACTTGATCGAAATGACGGAGCACTCTGTCCAGCTTCGTGATCACGAACTCGCGCAACGCAGGCGTCAATTCGAGGTGGTGTCCACTGATCTTCAGATTCATAGTTGCTCTCCAAGCTAATGGCCGTTGAATCACGGCGGCTTGCCCGATACCGGTCGGCGGGGCGCCCGTCCGTGTGCTGTCTGACGACGCGCAAGGAGCGGACCGCACCGGCCGGCTCGTACTCGCTCGCGCGATACGGCCGGTAAAAATCCGCCACGACATGCGGCGGATCACAGAGACGGGATCAAAGAGACTTGCGCAGATTCACTGCGGGGATTCTGAGGGCTTCGCGGTACTTCGCAACGGTGCGCCGCGCAACCACGAAACCCTGTTCCGCCAGCAGTTCGGCAATGCGGCTGTCTGAAAGAGGAGTTTTGGGGTCTTCCGCTCCTATCAGTTGCTTGATGAGGGCGCGGATCGCCGTAGACGACGCCGCACCCCCTGTGTCGGTTGAAACGTGCGATCCAAAGAAGTACTTAAATTCAAGCGTCCCGAATGGGGTGAGCATGTACTTCCCGCTGGTCACGCGCGAAACCGTTGATTCGTGCAAGCCCAGCGTATCAGCAATTTCCCTTAAAACCAAGGGCCGCATGGCGATTTCGCCATGTGCGAAGAAGTTCTTCTGACGTTCGACAATGGCCTGTGCGACACGAAGAATCGTCTCGAAACGCTGCTGGATGTTCTTGATCAGCCAGCGTGCTTCCTGCAGCTGCTGACGCAGCGAACCGCTGCCCGGATCGCCGCGATTGTTCCGCAAAATGTTCGCGTACAGATGGTTGATCCGCAGCTTCGGCACGATTTCCGGATTCAGCTCCGCCGTCCAGCCGCCCGACGTCTTGCGCACGAGAATGTCGGGCACGACGTAATCCGCTTCGCTTTTCCCGTACGCGGCGCCCGGAAACGGCTCCAGCGACTTGATCAGCAAGTGCGCGTCCCGCAGCGCGTCGTCGCTTGCCTTGAGTTGCTTGCGCAGGCGCGTGAAGTCGCGCGCAGCAAGCAATTCCAGATGATTCGTGACGATATCCAGCGCCAGCGTTCGCGTAGGCGAGGCATCGAGTCGCAGCAGCTGCAGTTTCAGGCATTCCGACGCCGACCGCCCGCCGACACCTGGCGGGTCGAAGCTCTGTAGCAACGCCAGTGCCGCGCTGAGTTCGTCGACATCGACTTCGAGTTCGTCGGGCAAGTCCGCCTGGATTTCGTCGAGCGAAGCCGTAAGGTAACCGTCCTCGTCCAGCGATTCGATCAGGAACGTGATCAGCGCGCGGTCCCGCTGATTCGCCTGCGTCATTCGAAGTTGCGCGGTCAGATGATCGCGCAGCGTGGTCGTGGATTCGTGGATTTGCAGCGGCGGGAGATCGTCGTCGTCCGACGCGTTGTTCGAGCGGCCATAGTCTTCGAAATTCCACGAACTGGAATCCGTGCCGCCGTCCGAGCTCATGCCGTTGTATTCGTCGACGCCCTGCGGCTCGCTGTTTTCCGAACGTTCGGAACTCGATGAACTGGAGCTCGAGCCGTTGCTGGTCATGGGCTCGGGCGAGGCGCCGCTGGGAGCCGGCGACGTGATGAGCGAACCATCGGCTGCGACGCGCAGCGGGCTTGCGATCCAGTCGTCCTCGTTTTCCAGCAGCGGGTTCTGCGCGACGGCCATTGCCACTTCCTGCTGCAATTCGAGCGTCGACAGCTGCAGCAGCCGGATGGACTGCTGCAGTTGCGGGGTGAGCGCAAGATGCTGCGATAGGCGGAGTTGGAGGCTGGCTTTCATGGCAAAGTTTTATTTCATTGTAGAGAGTTTGCCACGCGCGCGAAACCTCGCAGCGAATCCAAAAAAGCGCGTGCCGCCTCGGCGGGCGGCACGTAAGTTTTGCTACTCTCGTTGCGATGCGGCGCGTTGACCGGTCGATCATCCGCATCGCCGGACGGGCGCTACATGCGGAAATGCTCCCCGAGATACACGCGGCGCACGCTCTCGTTCTCGATAATCTCGCTCGGTGCGCCGGCCGCGAGCACCGAGCCGTCGCTGATGATGTACGCGTGGTCGCAGATGCCGAGCGTTTCGCGCACATTGTGGTCCGTGATGAGCACGCCGATGTTGCGCTGCTTCAGGAACTTCACGATCTTCTGAATCTCGAGCACGGCGATCGGGTCGACGCCCGCGAATGGCTCATCGAGAAGGATGAAGCTCGGATTCGTCGCGAGCGCGCGGGCAATTTCCACGCGACGCCGTTCGCCACCCGACAGCGACAGCGCCGGATTCTCACGCAGATGCGCAATCTGCAGTTCGTCGAGAAGCGCTTCGGCGCGCTGCGTGATGACGTCTTTCGCCAGCCGCTTGCCCGATGTGTCCGTCTGCAGTTCGAGCACCGCGCGAATGTTCTGCTCGACGGTCAGCTTTCTGAACACCGACGCTTCCTGCGGTAGATACGACAGCCCGAGATGTGCGCGCTGATGAATCGGCAGCAGGCTGATGGAGTTGCCGTCGAGGTCGATTTCGCCGGCATCGAGCGGCACGAGGCCGACGATCATATAGAACGATGTGGTCTTGCCCGCGCCGTTCGGACCGAGCAGACCGACGACTTCGCCGCTCTTCACGTCGAGCGACACGTCCTTGACCACCGTGCGCGAGCCGTAACGCTTCTTCAGGTTGCGGACGGCGAGCGAGCTCGACTTGCCGTCCGGCTTGGCTTGAGGCGTGGCGGAGGCGTTCACTGCTGCGGCGTTCCTTGAATGGTGTTCGACGGGGCGAGGGTGGCAGGCGAGCCGTTGAGCGGCGCGGCGCCGCCCGAACGCGGCGCGAGCATCGCGCGCACGCGGCCGCTCGGATTGCCGGGGCCGGCGACGTCCTTGCCGGCGGATGCCGTATAGAAGTCCTTTTGGCCGTCGTAAGTGATGACGCTGCCGCGCACTTCGTCCTGAACCGTCGTCAGGCCTTGCAGGCGGCGCACGACGGCGCGTGTCGTGAGCTTGGTGAAGTCGTTCTTGCCGTCGTAGTCGATACGCACGGCATTGCCTTCGATGTACTCGTTGACGTTATCGCGCTTCTGGCGGAAGTACGAGAGCGAATTGCCGCTCGATGTGCCCGTCGCGTATTGATAGCCCTGCGGGTCCTGCGTCACCTCGACGCGATCGGCGCGGATGATGATCGTGCCTTTCGTCGCGACGACATGACCGGTGAAGACGTTCTTCTGGTTCAGATCGTCGTAGGACATATTGTCCGCTTCGATGTTAAGCGGCTTGTCGCGGTCGGCCTTTTCGGCGTGCGCAGCCGGCGCGTAACCCGCGAGCGGCAGCGCGACGAGCGTGGCGACGGCGGCGCACAGCGCGGCTCGCATCACCCGCTTGGCGCGTGCAGCGCGGTGCGCGAGCGTTGCGCGCACGGGGCCGCCATCGGGATGAGGGAAGCTTTGATTCATGCAGTCACAGTTCGGATGGAATGCCCGGGATCGGATTACTTGGAAGCGCCGCCGTTGATATCCGAGGCGGCGATGGCGCCGCGCACGTTACCGAAGAGCTTCATTTCCCGGGTGACGTTGTTGTAGTTCATGCCGTTGGCGGTCATCACCGACGGACCGCGCTGAAGTTTAACCGGCTTTTCCGTTTCGATGACATCGTCGTTCACCAGCACGCGAAAATGCTGCGAATCCGCCTGCATCTGCGGATCGCCGAAACCGGCGGCGCGGAGGATGCGCGCGTTGTCGTAAAGATCGACGATGGACACGTCGCCGTTCACCGTGCCGCGCTTCGCCGTGGCGGTCACGGTCGGCTTCTGCGGCTGGAACATGCGCATGGCGGGCAGCGTCAGCTCGCTGATCTCGTCGTCCTCGTAGTGCAGCATCGACTTCGCGGTGAGGCGATATTGCGTCGTGCCGGTCGTATCGAGTTCGGAGACGGAGAAGTTGTCCGCGAAATAGTCGGGCGTGTGGCGCTTGGCCTGCTCGGGCGCCTGTGGTGCGGACGGAAGCGTCGCCTGCAGCAGCCAGTAGGTGATGCCCGCGAGCGCCGCCATCGCGACGAGCGGCAGGAGCGAGGCGAGGCGTCGGGTCTGCGGCATCGCGTCAGGCTCCGAGCGCCGCAGCGAGCAAGTCGTCGTAGCGGCCTTGCGCGCGAAGAATCGCATCGCAGACTTCGCGCACGGCGCCGTGGCCGCCGCGAAGCGTCGCAACGAAGTGCACGCGCCGAATGACTTCGGCGTGGGCGTTTGCCGGCGCGGCCGCGAAGCCGCAGCGGCTCATTACGGCGAGATCGGGCCAGTCGTCGCCCATGTAGCCGGCGTCGGCGGCCGAAATGCCGGTCTTCGCGAGCAATTCATCGAGCGCGGCCGTCTTGTCTTCGACGCCCTGATACAGATGCGTGATGCCCAGTTCCTTCGCGCGCGCCGCGACGATGCCCGATTGCCGCCCGGTGATGATCGCCGTCTGCACGCCGATGCGCTCCAGTTGCTTCAGGCCATAACCGTCGAGCGAATTGAACGACTTCATCGTGTCGCCGTCGGCGCTGAAGTACAGGCTGCCGCCGGTGAAGACGCCGTCGATATCGAAGGCCATGAGCCGGATGCGGCTCGCGCGCTCGGCGGCGGGGGAAGGCTTCTGCGCCATCAAATTACCTTCTTGGAGAAGAGGTCGTGCATGTTCAGTGCGCCGATCAGCGTCGCGTTCTCGTCGACGACCAGCATCTGATTGATGCGATAGCGCTCCATCAGTTCCACGGCTTCGACGGCGAGATGGTCCGGTCCGATGGTGCGCGGATTGCGCGTCATCACGTCGGCGAGCTTCATCGAGCGGAAATCGCCGTCGCGCTGAAGGATGCGGCGCAGGTCGCCATCCGTGAAGATGCCTTCGACGTGACGGTTCTCGTTGACCACGGCCGTCATGCCCATGCGCTTGTCGGTGATCTGAAACAGCGCGTCCGATACGGTCGCGTCGAGCGGCACGACGGGCACTTCATCGCCAACGCGCATCACGTCGCGCACGTAGGTCAGCAGACGCCGGCCGAGCGCGCCGCCCGGATGCGAACGGGCGAAGTCGTCGGGGCCGAAGCCGCGTGCGTCGAGCACGGCGACAGCGAGCGCGTCGCCGAGCGCCATCGCGGCCGTGGTGCTCGCGGTGGGCGCGAGATTCAGCGGGCACGCTTCCTTTTCGACGCGCGCGTTCAGATGCATGTCCGCCAGTTGCGCGAGGCTCGATTCGGGGCGTCCCGTAATGGCGATGAGTTTCGCGCCGAGGCGCTTGATGAGCGGCAGGATGGCGACGAGTTCTTCCGTTTCGCCCGAATTCGACAACGCGATGAAGATGTCGTCGGCGGTGACCATGCCGAGATCGCCGTGGCTCGCTTCGGCGGGATGCACGAAGAACGCCGGCGTGCCGGTGCTCGCGAGCGTCGCCGCGAACTTGCGCGCGACATGTCCCGACTTGCCGATGCCCGACACCACCACGCGTCCACGGCAGCCCAGCAGCACTTCGACAGCGTTCGTGAAATCGTGGTCGAGAAGGTCTGAAAGCCCGCGAACAGCGTCGGCTTCGATCTGGATTACGTTGCGAGCCAGCGCCAGCGCCCGGTCGCCATTGATTTTCGCTATCATTCGCTGAGTATACCAAAGGCGTTTCTTCGCCGCGCCGCATGGGGCGTGGCGTTCGCACGCGAAACTCCCTGGCGCCAGGGGCTTTTTCAAGACGCCGAATGCGTCTTCGACGCGTTTCGGAAACCTGACGAACGAGGACGCTGGACGGATGACCTCTCCGCTGGAATTGACGCTGCTGTTGCTGCTGTGTTCGGTGGCGGGCGTCGTGATCTTTCGCTTCTTCAATCTGCCGCCAATGCTCGGTTATCTGGCGGTTGGCATCATCGTAGGTCCGCATGCGGCCGGTATCGCGCCGGACACCGAGCAGGCCCAGCATCTCGCCGAATTCGGCGTGGTGTTCCTGATGTTCTCCATTGGTCTCGAATTCTCGCTCGCCAAGCTGCGGACGATGCGGCGCATCGTGTTCGGACTCGGCGCGAGCCAGGTCGCCGCGACCGTCGTGCTCGCGCTGCTATTCGGCTGGATCGCCCACTTCTGGGTCAGCATGTCGTGGCAGGCGAGCTTCGCGCTCGGCGGCGCACTGTCGATGTCTTCCACTGCGATCGTGAGCAAGCTGCTGGCCGAGCGGCTGGAACTCGAATCGGAGCATGGCCGCAACATCTTCGGCGTGCTGCTGTTTCAGGATCTGGCGGTGGTGCCGCTGCTCATCATCATCGCGGCGTTCGGCAACGGCAATTCGTCGCAGCTTGCGATGTGGCTCGGCATCGCGGCGGTAAAGATCGTCGTCGCGTTGACGGTGCTGCTGTTCCTGGGGCAGAAGTTCATGACGCGCTGGTTCGACCTGGTCGCGCGCCGCCGCTCGCAAGAACTCTTCATGCTGAACCTGTTGCTGGTCACGCTCGGGGCGGCGTTCATCACGGACAAGTTCGGGCTGTCGCTCGCGCTCGGCGCGTTCATCGCGGGAATGCTGATCGCGGAAACGCCGTACCGGCATCAGGTGGAAGAGGACATCAAGCCGTTCCGCGACGTGCTGCTCGGCCTGTTCTTCGTGACGACCGGCATGCTGCTCAACCCGCGCGTGATCTGGGAGCATCCGTTCCTCGTGCTCGCGTTTTTCTTCGTGCCGATTCTGCTGAAGGCCGTGATGGTCACCGGGCTTGCGCGGCTGTTCGGCTCGCCGCCCGGCGTTGCGATGCGTACGGGCCTCGGGCTCGCGCAGGCGGGCGAATTCGGCTTCGTGCTGCTGAATTTGATCCTCGATTCGCATCTCGTCGATCCGATCATCCTTCAGGCGCTGCTCTCCGCGATGCTGCTTTCCATGCTCGCCGCGCCGTTCATCATCCAGAACGCGGACCGGATCGTGCTGCGGCTGTCGTCGACGGAATGGATGCTGCAGTCGCTGCAAATGACGAAGATCGCGACGCAAAGCCTGAAGCAGAGCGGCCACGTGATCATTTGCGGATACGGCCGCGCGGGACAAAACCTCGCGCGCATGCTGGAGCAGGAAGGCATCTCCTACGTGGCGCTCGACCTTGACCCGGATCGCGTCGCGGCGGCGGCGGCGGCGGGCGAATCGGTCGTGTTCGGCGATGCGGGGCGGCGCGAATCGCTCGGCGCGGCGGGCCTGAACCGCGCGGCGGCGGTCGCCATCACGTATGCGAACACGCCGTCCGCGATGCGCGTGCTGCACAACATCCACGAACTTGCACCGACGCTGCCCGTCATCGTGCGCACCGTCGACGACGCCGATCTCGAAAAGCTGACCGCCGCAGGCGCGACGGAAGTGATTCCGGAGATCGTCGAGGGCAGTCTGATGCTCGCATCGCACACGCTCGTGCTGATGGGCGTGCCGATGCGCCGCGTGGTGCGCCGCGTCGAGGAAATGCGCGACGCGCGCTACAGCCTGCTGCGCGGCTACTTCCACGGCGCCGACGACTTCGAGGACGACGATGGCCACGAGCAGGTGCGGCTACAATCCGTACCCATCGACGAAAAATCGGACGCCGTCGGGCACTCACTCGACGATCTCGGGCTCGTCGGCAATGGTGTCGAGGTGACCGCGATCCGGCGTCACGGCATCCGGGGCGTCGAACCCGACCCCGAAACGAAGTTGCGCGCGAACGATATCGTCGTTCTGCGCGGGTTGCCCGAAGTGCTCGCGCAAGCCGAGGAACGGCTCTCGCGCAATCGCCGGGCGGCGTAATCTCATCTTGATTCAGGCGGCGCGCGGCCTCACAGCGCGGCTATCCCGGAGAAGTCATGTCTCATATCCCTTCGAGCGCCCCGTCCGACGCCGCGCGCTTCATCAAGGAACGCGTTCGCACCGTCGAAAACTGGCCGCAGCCCGGCGTGCAGTTCCGCGACATCACGCCCGTGCTGCAGGACCGGAAGGCGCTGCGCACGCTGATCGACCTGTTCGTGCAGCGTTACATCGACGCCGACGTGAACGTGATCGCCGGCATGGATGCGCGCGGCTTCATCATCGGGCCGATTCTCGCGTACGAGCTGAGTCTCGGCTTCGTGCCGATCCGCAAGAAGGGCAAGCTGCCGTATCGCACGCTGTCGCAGTCGTATGAGCTCGAGTACGGCAGCGCGACGGTCGAGATTCACGAGGATGCCTGCAAGCCGGGCGATCGCGTCGTAATCGTCGATGATCTGGTCGCGACCGGCGGCACGATGATGGCCGGCAAGATCCTGCTCGAGCGGCTCGGCGCGGAAGTCGTCGAAGCGGCGGCGATCATCGACCTGCCCGATCTCGGCGGCTCGAAACTGCTGCGCGACGGCGGCGTGCCGCTCTACACCGTTTGCGAATTCGGAGGGCATTGAGATGCCGCACTTCCTGCTGTTTCTCGCGGCATCGGTTGCGATCACCGTCGCGCCGGGGCCGGACAATCTGCAGGTGCTCGCACGCGGCATCTCGCAAGGGCGGCTTGCGGGCGTCGTCGCCGCGCTCGGCTTTGCGTGCGGCGTGATCTTCCACACGACGCTCGCCGCGCTCGGCGTCGCCGCGCTGCTGCGTTCGTCGCCGGTCGCGTTCCAGGCGGTGAAGCTCGCCGGCGCCGCTTATCTGGTGTGGATCGGCATCAAGGCGCTCAGAAGCCACGGGCTCGCGACGGCGCACGAGCGCCCGAGCCAGCCGCTGTCGACCGTGTTCCGCCAGAGCGTGATCGGCAACCTGCTGAATCCGAAGGTCACGCTGTTCTTCATCGTGTTCCTGCCGCAATTCGTCGATCCGCATGGCGCGCAAAGCGTGATGCTGCAGATGTTCGAACTGGGCGGCCTGTTCATGCTGCAAACCGTCGTCGTGTTCTCGGTGTTCGGCATCGGCGCGGGGATGATCGGCGCGTGGCTCAAGCGCCGTCCGCGCGTCGGCGCGTGGCTGGATCGGCTCGCGGGCGTCACGTTCATCGCGCTGGGCGTTCGCGTCGCGTTCAAGGACTGACACATGAGCTTGCCTGCGATCATCGCGGCCCGCCGCTTCGACGCTTCGGCGCATGCGCCGTTTCTGATAGGCGATGACCGCGTCGGCTGGATTCGCCGCACGGACACCGCGCTGCTTGCGCGCTGGCCGGAAACCTTCGTGATCGACGACGAGACGGTGCGGCTGCATCCGACGCTCACCAACGTGGACACGCGCACGGCGGCGCTCGCGACGGTTATCGCCGCACTTCGGGCCGACGGCAAAATTCCCGGCTGGCGCGACGAGACGTTCGCGATCCGCAACGACTTCGACGCCGCGCCGCTCGCGTTCATCGAGCGCGCGGCATCGCGCTTCTTCGGCACGATGACCTACGCGGTGCATTTGAACGGCATCGTAAAATATCGGGACAGTGCGCCGCAGTTGTGGATCGCGCGCCGCAGCGACACGAAGGCGGCCGATCCCGGCATGCTCGACAACGTCGTGGCGGGCGGCATCGGCTGGGGAATGGGCGTCGAGCCGACGCTCGTGAAGGAATGCTGGGAAGAGGCGGGGATGCCCGCGGAACTCGCGTCGACGGCCACGCCGGGCGGTGTGTTCCATGTGCTGCAAACCATTCCCGAAGGTACGCAGGCAGAGCAGCTTTTCGTGTACGACGTCGTGTTGCCGGAGAGCTTTGTCCCGCGCAATCAGGACGGCGAGGTGGGCGAGCATCGGCTTGCGCGCATCGAGGATGTCGCGCGGTGGATCGAAGAAGGCGAACTCACCGTCGATGCGAGCCTCGCGACGCTCGATTGCCTGCTGCGCCATCAATGGATCGACGCGGACGCCTGCGAAGGTCTCGACGCGATTTACGCGCCGCCCCAAGTGTGAAATCAAGCATCAACGAATGAGGAAGGAGTGACCGGTTCATGTCGACCGAACATAGTTTCATCCTGAAGTTGTCGTGCCCGGATCGTCCGGGAATCGTGCATGCCGTCTCTGGTTTCCTGTTCGATCTCGGCGCGAACATTCTCGATTCCGCGCAATTCGGCGACAGCCGCACCGGCGAGTTCTTCATGCGGGTGCATTTTCAGGAGGTGGGCGGCGATCCGGGCGTGGAAGCGCTACGCCGCTCGTTCACCGCGCTCGCCGATGAGTTCGGCATGCAATGGGAATTGCACGATGCATCGGTGAAGCCGCGCGTGGTCATCATGGTGTCGAAAATCGGCCATTGCCTGAACGACTTGCTGTTCCGCTATCGCACGGGCCAATTGCCGATCGAGATTCCGGCGATCGTGTCGAATCACAAGGATTTTTATCAGCTCGCCGCAAGCTACGACATTCCTTTCCATCATTTGCCGCTGATGAACGCGACGCCGGAAGGGAAAGCGGCGCAGGAATCGCGCGTGATGGAGATCATCGATCAGCACGAAACGGATCTCGTCGTGCTCGCGCGCTATATGCAGATTTTGTCGCCCGAGATGTGCGACAAACTCGCCGGCCGCGCGATCAACATTCACCATTCGTTCTTGCCGAGTTTCAAGGGAGCGAAGCCGTACTATCAGGCGTTCGATCGCGGCGTGAAGCTGATCGGCGCAACCGCGCATTACGTGACGACCGATCTGGACGAAGGCCCGATCATCGAGCAGGAAGTGGAGCGGGTGGACCACAGCATGACGCCGGATCAACTCACGGCGATCGGCCGCGACGTCGAATGCGTGACGCTCGCGCGCGCGGTGAAGTGGCATGTGGAGCATCGCATCGTGCTGAACGGAAGTAAAACCGTCGTGTTCCGTTGAAGCGCCGGTTTCTGGCCGAACACGAAAAAGCCCGCTGGTCATTCGACTCAGCGGGCTTTGTCTTTTAGTCTTTCAGTCGCGGCAAAAAATCAGACGAGCCGCAGATAAATCAGTTCGCGCTTGATATACGCATAAAAAATAGGCGCGGCGATGACGCCTGGAAGGCCGAATGCGGCTTCCATCGCCAGCATCGCGAGAAGCAATTCCCACGCGCGCGCTTCGATCTGGCCGCCGATAATGCGCGCGTTCAGAAAGTATTCGAGCTTGTGAATGACGATGAGAAAGGCGAGCGATGCGACCGCTGTCCCGAACGACACGGACAGCGAGATGCCGACGATGATCGTATTCGATATCAAATTGCCGATTACCGGCAGCAAGCCGACGATGAACGTGATCAACACGAGCGTCTTCGAAAGCGGCAGGCGTTCGTGGAATAGCGGCAGTGCGACGAGAAGATAAAGCGCGGTAAAAAGCGCGTTGATCGCGGAAATCTTGATTTGCGCAAAAACGATGCGCCGGAATGCATCTGAAAAACGCTGAACGCGCGTGACGAGCGCCGTCGAAAGCGGCAGCCGATGCGACTGCTTCGGCACGCCTACCGCGACAATCGCGCCGATGATCATGCCAATCAGAATATGCCCGAAGCCACGCGCCATCTCGCGGCCGCCCTGCTGCAATTGCTCGGCGTGGCGGTGCATCAGATCGGCGGCGCGTTCCTTCATCTGGCCGGCATCGACGGGCAAGTAGGTGGCGATCCAGTTCGGCACGCGCAGCCGCGCATGGGAGGTGATCGTCATCAACTGGTCGAGCAGTTTCTGCATGCTCGGGACGTCGCGTTCGAAGTGCTCGATCGTCGCGATGGTCGCGCCCGTCAGCCCGCCGATGATGATCGCCGATATCAGCACCACCGCTATGAGGCGCGCGCCCTTGCTCATCACATGACGCTCGATGACCGGCGCGATCATGTGGACGAGCTGGAACACGAGCATGCCCGCGAGGAGCGCGCCCAGCAGTTTGAGATGGAGCACGGAGAACATCGCGAGAAACGCCACGAGATAGCTGCCGATCTCGACCGCCGAGAGTTTGGGCATGCTCATGTCGCTCGTCAGCCTGACGGGGCGCGCGGGCAGGTCCCGTACGCGTCGCTCGTCGTTGGCCGCTTCGTTGCGCTTCCCCATGACTGCGTTCCCTTTCGCTGCTGGTTACAACGGTTGTCCGTACCGCGGCGCGCGGCTTTTGTCTTGTCACCGCGCCCGCGCCGGCGTCACGCCGCCGATTTCGGACGCTGCAGCAAGGGCGCGAGATACCTTCCGGTAAAGCTCGCCTTCGTCTTCGCGACCTGCTCCGGCGTCCCCTGCGCGATGATCTGCCCGCCGCCTGCGCCGCCTTCCGGACCCAGGTCGATGACCCAGTCAGCGGTTTTGATCACGTCGAGATTATGCTCGATGATGACCACTGTGTTGCCCTGATCGCGCAGCCGGTGAATCACTTCGAGCAGCAGCGCGATGTCGTGGAAGTGCAGTCCGGTGGTCGGTTCGTCGAGGATATAGAGTGTCCGACCGGTGTCGCGCTTGCTCAGTTCCAGCGAGAGCTTGACGCGCTGCGCCTCGCCGCCCGACAACGTGGTCGCCGACTGGCCGAGCCGGATGTAGCCCAGACCGACGTCGAGCAGCGTCTTGAGCTTGCGCGCGACCACCGGCACCGGCTTGAAGAACTCGTGCGCGGCTTCCACCGTCAGGTCCAGCACTTCGCTGATGTTCTTGCCTTTGTACTGGATGTCCAGCGTCTCGCGGTTGTAGCGCTTGCCGTGGCACACGTCGCAAGGCACGTAGACGTCCGGCAGGAAGTGCATTTCCACCTTCAGGACGCCGTCGCCCTGGCACGCTTCGCAGCGTCCGCCCTTGACGTTGAACGAGAAGCGGCCCGCCTCGTAGCCGCGTTCCTTCGCGGCCGGCACGCCGGCGAAAAGTTCGCGGATTGGTGTGAAGAGGCCGGTATAGGTGGCCGGATTCGAGCGAGGCGTGCGGCCGATCGGCGATTGATCGACGGCGATCACCTTGTCGAAATGCTCCAGACCTTCGATCGATTCGTATGGCGCCGGCTCCGTCGACGAGCCGTAAAGATGCTGCGCGACCGCGTGCTGAAGCGTGTCGTTGATGAGCGTCGATTTCCCCGAGCCCGACACGCCCGTCACGCACGTCAGCAACCCGACGGGCAGATCGAGCGTCACGCGCTTCAGATTATTGCCGTGCGCCTCGACGATGCGCAGCCGCCGCTCGTCCGGCGTATTGCGCTTTTCCGGGTAGCTGATCGTGCGCTTGCCCGACAGATACTGCCCCGTGATCGAGTTCGGGTCTTTCTGCACCTGATTCGGCGTACCCTGAGCGACGATCACTCCGCCGTGCTCGCCCGCGCCCGGCCCCATGTCGACGACGTAGTCCGCCATGCGGATCATGTCCTCGTCGTGCTCGACGACGATCACCGAATTGCCGATATCGCGCAGATGCTTCAGCGTATCGATCAGACGGTCGTTGTCGCGCTGGTGCAGGCCGATCGACGGTTCATCGAGCACGTACATCACGCCCGTAAGTCCGGAGCCGATCTGCGAAGCAAGCCGGATGCGCTGCGCCTCGCCGCCCGAAAGCGTTTCGGCGCTGCGCTCGAGCGACAGGTAATCCAGCCCGACGTTATTCAGAAACGACAGCCGCGCGACGATTTCCTTCACCACTTTGTCGGCGATCTCGGCCTTCGAGCCTTCGAGCCGCAGTGACTCGAAGTAGCCGAGCGTGTCGCGCAACGGCCAGCCGCTGACTTCATAGATGCCGCGTGCGTGCTCGCCCGCGCCGATTTTCACGAAGCGCGCCTCGCGCCGCAAGCGCGTGCCGTCGCACGCGGGGCACGGCTGATTGTTCTGATACTTGGCGAGTTCTTCGCGCACGGCGGCGGAATCCGTCTCACGATACCGCCGTTCGAGATTCGGAATGATGCCTTCGAACGCATGCTCGCGAACCGACGCGCGGCCGCGCTCGTTGATGTACGAGAACGGGATCGACTGTTTGCCCGAGCCGTAGAGCAGCGTCTTGCGCACTTTCTCCGGCAACTCTTCGAACGGAGCGTCGATGTCGAACTCGTAAAATGCCGCAAGGCTCTGCAGCATTTGAAAATAGAACTGATTGCGGCGGTCCCAGCCCTTCACGGCGCCCGCGGCCAGCGACAGCGACGGATGCGCCACCACGCGCTTCGGATCGAAGAACGTGATCTGGCCGAGGCCGTCGCATTCGGGGCACGCGCCCATCGGATTGTTGAACGAGAACAGGCGCGGCTCGAGCTCGGGCAGCGAATACGAGCAGATCGGGCACGCGAACTTCGAGCTGAAGAGCTTCTCGCGATCCGTGTCCATCTCGAGCGCGATCGCGCGGCCGTCCGCGAGACGCAGCGCCGTTTCGAACGACTCCGCGAGGCGCTGCTTCATGTCCGGGCGCACTTTCAGGCGGTCGATGACGACGTCGATCGTGTGCTTGTCGTTCTTCTTGAGCTTCGGCAGCGAATCGACTTCATAGATTTTCGCGACGCCTTCGTTCGCCGTGCCGCCGCCCGACCGAATGCGAAAGCGGATAAAGCCCTGCGCCTGCATCTCCTCGAAAAGCTCGGCGTGCTCGCCCTTGCGGTCGGCGACTACGGGCGCCAGGATCATCAGCTTGGACTCTTCGGGCAGCGCGAGTGCCGCATCGACCATTTGGGAGACGCTTTGCGCTTCGAGCGGAATCAGGTGATCCGGGCAATACGGCGTGCCGACGCGCGCGAACAGCAGACGCAAATAATCGTGGATTTCCGTGACGGTGCCGACCGTCGAACGCGGATTATGCGACGTGGCCTTCTGCTCGATGGAAATAGCCGGCGACAAACCTTCGATCAGATCGACGTCCGGCTTTTCCATCAACTGCAGGAACTGGCGCGCGTAGGCGGAAAGACTTTCGACATAGCGGCGCTGACCTTCGGCGTAAAGCGTATCGAAGGCGAGCGACGACTTGCCCGACCCGGACAACCCCGTAATCACGATCAGCTTGTGACGCGGCAAGTCGAGACTGACGTTCTTCAAATTGTGGGTGCGAGCCCCACGAATGCGAATTTCTTCCACGAGTTTGTTCCAGCTGCGAGCGGGAAAGGAGAAGGGCCAAACCTGCTACTATAACGACTTTTGCAGGGCGCGGCGCCCGTGCGCGGGGGCCGAAGACAGGCGCCACAAGGCCGGCGCGCCACGAGCCGTCCGTCGCATGTGGTGCCGTTTCGAGCAAGAACAAGGCGGCCGCGCCTGGCGTCCAGCCGGCCGGGCTAGACGCGACTCTCATCCATTTCCCGTTTCTGATGTCCAATCCGTCTGCCACGTCCACACGTCTGAGCGCGCCGGAACTGCGCGCGACCGTGTCGCTCGCTGCCATCTTCGCTCTGCGCATGCTCGGCCTCTTCATGATCATGCCGGTGTTTTCCATCTACGCGAAAACGATCCCCGGCGGCGACAACGTGCTGCTCGTAGGCATCGCGCTGGGCGCTTACGGCGTCACCCAGTCGATGCTCTATATCTTCTACGGCTGGATCTCGGACAAGTTCGGCCGCAAGCCGGTGATCGCCTTTGGGCTGCTGGTGTTTGCGCTCGGCAGCTTCATCGCCGCCATCGGGCACTCAATGACGTGGATCATCGTCGGGCGCGTGATCCAGGGGATGGGCGCGGTGTCGTCGGCGGTGATCGCGTTCATCGCGGACCTGACGCACGAGGAAAATCGCACCAAGGCCATGGCGATGGTCGGCGGCAGCATCGGCGTCTCGTTCGCGGTGGCGATCGTCGGTGCGCCGATCGTGTTTCACTGGGTCGGAATGAGCGGACTGTTCACGGTGATCGGCGTGCTGTCGATTCTCGCGGTCGGCGTGGTGCTGTGGATCGTGCCCGATCCGCCGATGCCCCCGGTGCACGTCAAGGCGCCTTTTGCCGAAGTGCTGCGCAACGTGGAGTTGTTGCGCCTGAATTTCGGCGTGCTGGTGCTGCACGCAACGCAGACCGCGCTCTTTCTCGTCGTGCCGCGCATTCTCGAGGCGGGCGGCCTGCCGGTCGCGTCGCACTGGAAGATCTACCTGCCCGTGATGGGGCTTGCTTTCGTGATGATGGTGCCCGCAATTATCGCCGCCGAAAAGCGCGGAAAAATGAAAGGCGTCATGCTGGGTGCGATCGGGCTTATCCTGTCCGGACAGTTGTTATTGGGCGCTGCTCCCCATACGCTATGGTCCGTGGCCGCCATTCTCTTCGTGTACTTCCTCGGCTTCAACGTGCTCGAGGCGTCGCAGCCGTCGCTCGTGTCGAAGCTCGCGCCGGGCACGCGCAAGGGAGCGGCTGCGGGCGTTTACAACACGACGCAGTCGATCGGGCTGGCGCTTGGCGGCGTCATCGGCGGCTGGCTGCTGAAGGTGGACGGGTCGAGCGCGGTGTTCTTCGCGTGTTCGGCGCTGGTGCTGGCGTGGCTCGTCGTGGCGGCGTGGATGAAGCCGCCTCCGCGAAAAGCCGGGCGTGCGGCTTAGAAGAAGTTTCAATCATTCGAATTGAGTCAGCGCGGTGCTTTTCTGAATTCAGCCGATAAAAGATCGGCCCGAAAAGCGTCGTATTGCTGACAGTGGCAAGGAATCAACCGGAGAAATCATGGCATCTGTCAACAAGGTCATTCTCGTAGGCAATCTGGGCGCCGACCCGGAAACGCGCTACCTCCCGAGCGGCGACGCCGTGGCGAACATTCGCCTCGCAACGACCGATCGTTATAAGGACAAATCGTCCGGCGAAATGAAGGAACTCACGGAGTGGCATCGGGTTGCGTTCTTTGGGCGTCTCGCGGAAATCGTCAACGAATATCTGAAGAAGGGTTCGTCGGTTTATATCGAGGGACGCATTCGTACGCGGAAATGGACGGATCAAGCCGGGCAAGAGAAGTACTCGACCGAAATCGTCGCAGACCAGATGCAAATGCTCGGCGGGCGCGGCGGCGCGGGCGGCGGTGGCGATGACGGCGGATACAGCCGCAGCGCGCCGATGGAACGTTCGGGCGGCGGCGGACGTGCTGCGTCCGGCGGGGGCGCAGGCCCGCGCGCAGGCGGGTCAGGTGGGGGCGCGAGCCGTCCTAGCGCGCCAGCCGGCGGCGGCTTCGACGACATGGACGACGATATCCCTTTCTAAAGCGGACATCTGCTAATTAGCAAAATGGGTCTTCGGCCGCTGGCCGAAGACCCATTTTTTTTAATCTGCATTGAACGCCGCACCGATATTCATCGGTTGCAATTAAGCTGCCATTAGACAAGAAATTTTAATTGGTCTAATGGGACTTGTCCTATGGCTTGCACGTTATTTGCGTCTTATGTTGAAAACATATTCCGGCGGCGCGGGTGTTTGCTTGAAGCCATAGGGTAATTGATGAATTAATGCGGTTTGCGTGTAACCAATAACCGCAAGCCGAATCAAACTGCCCCGGATTAAAACGATTCTCGCTGCATGATTTGTCGCGAGATAATCGCCAAAAATAACGGTAATGCCGGGGGACTTTTGAAGCTTCGTATAGTGTTGGCTGACGACCATCCCTTCGTACTTCTTGGGATGAAGGCGCTCTTCGACGCCGATGATGGGCTTGAGGTTGTTGGCGAAGCGACGAATGTGAGCGGCTTACTCGATGAACTCACAAAGACATCCTGTGACGTATTGGTCACCGATTTTGCCATGCCCGAGCCTGCGCTGATTGCCAACGATGGCCTGCGGCTGATCCGCAGGGTCCGGCAGGATTGGCCGCACGTAGTAATCGTCGTATTAACGAGTGTCACTAATGTTGCGATCCTCCGATCCATTCTTAACGCAGGTGCGATGGGGCTGGTAAATAAGGCCGAGCCGATTGAACTCGTTCCTGCGGCCGTGCGCTTTACGAAAATTGGCCGTCGTTACGTAAGCGCCTCTTTCGTCGCCGCGCTGGCTGAAGCGGGAAGTGAAACCGATTTCTCTCCCGATCCGCCGCGACTTTCGCCTAGAGAGATTGAAGTGGTGACACTCTTCGCAAAAGGCCGGTCGATCACGGAAATCGCGAATGAACTTGAGCGCGACGTACGGACGGTCAGTCGTCAGAAACGCGATGCAATGAATAAGCTGGGTGTAAGAAATGATCCCGGTTTGTTCGCATTTGTAAGAGCGCGCGGACTCGGCTGAGTTTACGGCGCGTCATTTTTATTTCGGATGCATCTTATGTATTTCGATGTTCGGGTATCAGATGATTATATATCGGGAATCCGAATCAAATATAAGTTCGCACAACGCGTTGGGGTATGAAGCGATGGAATTCGGGAATGGAAACGAAGTCTTTTCGAGCAAAAGAATAACACGGCTCGCGATTGCAGATGACCATCCGCTGGTTGTTCTCGCAATCGAACGGTTCGCTGCAAACTTTCCAAATGTCGAAGTCGTTAGCCGGAGCGTAGATTCGACCGAACTTGATGACGCACTTGCCAAGAACGAATGCGACGTCGCGGTCGTCGACTTCTACATGCCGGGCGGCCGCTATGGCGACGGCGTTAAGCTAATCCAGCACATCGCAGACCGTTATCCGGATGTCCGCATCGTGGTTTTGTCGCGGACTGATAACGCTGCGTTGGTCAAAGAGGCACTGGACGCCGGAGCGCATGCGTTCCTCAGCAAGGAGGACCGGCTGGATCTCTTGTACGTCGCAATCGTCTCGGCCATCGCAAACGAAACGTATCTTGGCCCCGCCATTCGCCGGACGCTGGCCGTGGCCAATGTCGAGAGTCGAGCGCGCTTTATCCGCCAACGGCTGACGGGGCGTGAACTGGAAGTCATCGAGCGTTACGCGCGCGGTTCGAATGTCACGGAGATTGCGAAAGATCTGGCGCGTAGCGTGAAGACCATCAGCGCGCAAAAATGCGCAGCCATGCGAAAACTCGATCTTGCAACGGATGCGGACCTGTATCGCTTCATTGCAGACAGCGATCTTATCTGAACGGGACGCAGAAAGATCAAGTCGCAGTAAAGACCGGCTTTCTGGAGACAGCACGGTCAATCGAGGGCGTCAATTCCTCGGTCACAAAACATAATTAATAACAATATGACGATAAAAGCACCACTGCGGGCCATCGTTGCGGACGATCATCCCGCAGTAGTAAAGGGAATCAAAACGTTTCTCGAACGAGACGGCGCAATCCAAGTGATCGCCACGGCAGAAGACACACTTCAACTCGCCGAAGCGCTCGACACGACTTCTTGCGATTACGTTTTCTCCGATATCGGTATGCGCGGCATGGACGGAGAAAGCAGTTCCATCGCCTTTCTCAGGGATTTGTCGTGGCAGGAAAGGCGTCCGAAAGTCATCGTCGTCACGATGATTTCCCACAGCCGCATGCTGGCCGGGCTGCTTCAGTTGGGAATCGACGGGATCATCGATAAGCGGGACTCGCTCGAATGCCTGACTGAAGCCGTTTCCGTCACCCGAAACGGCGGCCGCTTTCTTTCGCCTTGTGCCGCCGAAGCAGTCAGCCGTCTTCCCAACAGTTCGCCCGCGCGGGCCGGTGTGTTGAGCCGGCGCGAATGGGAGGTCTTCCGGCTCTACGCGAGCGGCCTTCTGATTCATGACATCGCCAAGCGCTTCGGCAGAAGCAGCAAGACGATCGCCACGCAGAAGCGCAGCGGCATGCGCAAGCTCGGCCTCGAAACGGAGACCGAACTCATCGAATATCTACGGCAGGTCGGCCTCGTCTGACACGCTGACGTTCTTCTTTTCAGAGCGGCTTAAGCCGTATTTGAGAAGCGTCCGATTTTCCTCGGATGCATCGACGCTCAGACTCATGCGACGCCGTCGAGACAAACCTCGACGCCTCGCCGTGAGCGCACATGCCGCACTCGCCCGCTGAAGATCGCCGGCGCGACTGCGCGCCGCTGTGTCCTGCCGCAAGGGCACGCGTCTTCTGAGAGAGTCGAATTGAAATCGTTGCTCACGCGTCATTGGTTCCTGCTGCTTCTTCTCTCGTCTCCGGCGTGCATGGCGGCAAATCTCGATAATCCCGCGCCCGTTTGCGAATGGGACATCAGCGCGCTTCGCCTGCTGCCCGCGCTCATTGGCGTGGCGGCCGTCTTCGGCGTGACGCTCCGCGCGTTCATCCTTTTACAGCGCGAGATGAACCGGCGCATCCTGACCGAGCAGCGACTCGCGACTCAGCTCAGCTTTCAGCAGACGATGATGGAAGTCGTGCCCTATCCGCTCGTCGCGAAGGACATGAACAATCGCTACATCGCCGTCAACCGCGCGTTCGAAGAGGCACTCGGCGTGCGGCGCGAGGACATCATCGGCCGGACGAGCATGGAGGCGGCCGCGTGGGGCGACGTCAACAGCCGCCTGCTGAACGATATTTGTATCGCAACGCTTCAAACGGGCGAACGGCATGAGCTGGAGGCGGAATTCATCGACATTCGCGGCCGTTCGCGCTATGGCCTGTTCTGGACCGGAGCGTTCTCCGCGTCCAACGGCAGCCGGGCGGGCATTGTCGGAACAATGATCGACATTACCGATATCCGCGATGCCGAGTTGCGCGCACGCCGCACTGAACAACGGCTTCACGACGTGACGCGGTCCTTGCCGGCGATCGTCTTTCAGTTGCGCCGCGAAAGCGACGGTCGATACAGTTTGCCGTATCTCAATGGCGATACCCGGCAGTTGCTCGGGATCGACCTCGCAGCGCTCGCCGACAGTCCGATCAATGTGCTGCATCATGTCCACGTCGAAGACAGCGCGCGCCTGCTCTCGGAAATCGAAACATCGTCGCGCACGCTGCAACCCGTGCATACCCAGTTCCGCGTCAACGTGAAAGGCGGGGCGCGATGGATACGTGCCGCCCTGGTCGCGCGTCAGGAGGACGACACCGGCGCGGTGGTCTGGAGCGGCTACTGGGCCGATGCGACCGTCGACCATGCACGCGCCGAAGAACTCGCGCGCGCCAGAGACGCGGCGGAAGCGGCGTCACGCGCGAAAGACGATTTCCTCGCCATGATGAGCCATGAAATACGCACGCCGATGAATGGCGTGCCCGGACTCGTCGAAGTGTTCGAAAACACGCCGCTGAATCCGGACCAGTCGCAGATGCTCGGGATGATTCAGGATTCGGCGAGCGCACTGCTGCAAATCCTCGACGATCTGCTCGACTACACGAAGATCGAGGCGGGGAAACTGACCATCGAATCGACGCCGATTGACTTGCGCGAACTGGTGGACAACGCCGTCGGCCTGCTTGCGGGGCGTGCTCATGAAAAGGGCTTGCGCGTGCGTGTCGATGTCGCTCCCGAAGTGGCGGCCAGCCTTCGCAGCGACAGCGTGCGGCTGCGTCAGATTCTCTTCAACCTGATGAGCAACGCCATCAAGTTCACGATAAGGGGCGAAGTCGCGCTGCAGGTTCGCGCGGTCGAAGGTACTGCGTCCGAGCAAGTCATCGAAGTGCGGGTGACGGATACCGGCATCGGCATCGATCCCGCGGCGCAGGACAAGCTGTTCGAGCCGTTCGTGCAGGCGGAAACGTCGATCACGCGGCGCTTCGGCGGCACGGGGCTCGGGCTGACGATCTGCAACAGGCTCGTCGCGTTGATGGGCGGGACGCTGAAGCTGCAGAGCGAAGTGGGCGTCGGCACGTCGATGACGGTGCGTCTCATAATGCCCGTCGAAACGCAGCAGTATCAAATGGACGGATTGCGCGGCAGACGCGGCATCGTTGCCGTCGACGACGACTCCGTCGCCATCGCGCTGGTCAACTTCGGCCAGGCGCTCGGGCTGAGCTTAGAGCGAATCGAGCCCGATCATCCGCGCCTGCATTCGCCGACCACGTTCGACGGCGTCGATCTCGTCTTCCTCAGCGACACGCGCAATGTTCGCCTGCCGCAGGGCCTGCGGGTGATTCACGTGACGGAGAAGCCGAAGCCTACCGGCTATCGCGTCCTCGAAGACGACGTTCGCGTGAGCGTGAATCCGCTTTCGTGGCGCGGGCTGGGCGCAGCGTGCGTCGCGGCGCTGACAGGCATGCCGCAAGTCGCGGTCAACGCGACGCTCGGACAGCCTTCCAAGCTGGAAGCGCCCGGGCGCGAACAGGCGTTGCGCAGCGGCCGCCTCGTGCTCGTGGCGGAAGATCATCCGGTGAATCAGGAATTGATCCGGCATCAGCTTTCCTTGCTCGGCTTCGCGTGCGATGTCGTGCACGACGGCGTCGAGGCGCTCGCGGCCCTCGAGACGACGCGCTACGGCTTTCTCATCACCGATTGCCATATGCCGAACATGACGGGTTATGAGCTCGCGCGGCGTGTGCGAGCGAAGGAAAAAGGCACGTCGCGTCGCTTGCCGATTCTTGCCATCACCGCGAGCACCTGCTCTAGCGAGTCGACGAGGTGCCGGGAAGCCGGCATGGACGATTTCCTGATCAAGCCCACACGCCTCGCGACACTACGCGAGCACCTGAACCGCTGGAAGGCGTCGGAGCGGCCGGGGCCAAGACACCACGCGCAAAGGCACGACACGCACGCGCAACCGGGCGATGCCGTCGAAGCGCTCGATATCAGCGGCATGGCGCAACTGTGGGGCAGCGAAGCGACTGTCAAGGCGCTGCTCGATGCATTCGTTTCGTCCTTCCGCGACGATCTGGCGGCGCTCGAAGAACTGCTCGACCACGGCACCGTCGACCATTTGCGCGACTGGCATCATCGCGTGGTGGGCGCGGTGAGCGTCCTGCAATATCGGCCATTACTCGATGCACTCGAAGCGTTCCGTCGTGATCTGCCAGAGAAAAGCTGCGAAGTCAGGCGAAGCGAAGGCCGTGCACTGATCACGCGATGCAAGGAATTGCTCGGACGTATTGAGGCGCAAGGGGCGTCGATCACCTGACGCGATGCAAGCTCAGTGCGCCCTGCTCAGAGTTCAGTCCAATGTCGCGACGTGGCCCGCTTCGGCGGGCGCGCGATCGCGGAAGTACGCGAGCGCGAAATCCACGAAGGAGCGCGTCTTCGCGGAGACATACCGCCGGCCCGGGTAGACGATGGACACCTGCTTGTCCGCATCCTTGATCGAATAGTCTGATAAGACGCGCACGAGCACGCCCGTTTCGATGTCCTGCGCGACGTAGCTTTCTGGCAGCACGGCGATTCCCATCCCCGACACCGCCGCCTGACGCAGCATGGGCGAACTGTTCACCATGTACGCCGGATCAAGCGATACGTCTTCGTGGACTCCTAATGATCCGATGAACGTCCACGTCGAACCGTGAATGTCGGTCGATGGCGCGAGGAACTCGTGCTTCGACAACATGGCGGGCCGCGTGGGCATGCCGCGCCGCTGCAAATATTCCGGCGATGCAACGAGCGCTGCCGCCACCTTGAACAACGGGCGGTTGATGAGCGTGCCGCTGTTCACGAGATGCGGCACGACAATGCCGGCATCGAAACCTTCATCGACGAGATCAACAGGGCGGTGCAACAGGGTGAGACGCAGCTTGACGCTCGGATAGCGATCGCGAAACGCGCGCAGCATCGGCGTCAATTCGAACAACGAAAACGAAGCGGACGCAACGAGCTTGAGCGTTCCGGACGGATCGACAGAACTGTTCGCGACTGTTGCCTCGATTGTCTCCACTTGTTCGATCACTGCGCGACAGCCGTCGGCATAGGCTCGTCCGGCTTCGGTCAGCGACACGCTGCGCGTGGTGCGATTCAGCAGGCGCGTGTTCAGGTGAGTTTCGAGCAGTGAGACGTAGCGAGTGACGACCGCGTTGGAGAGATCGAGCGCCGCAGCCGCGCGACCGAAGGATTCGGTTTCGGAGACTTTGAGAAAGACGCGCATCGCCTGGAGCTGATTCATGGCGCAGAAAACCTCGAGCGATGGACAGGTGCTTGTTGCCTTGATCGGAGCGAGCGGCAGATAAGCGCCGCTTTCGCGTGCGCGATGTTATGCGGGTGTGAAGGCCAACGTAATCGGAGAACTCTGACTATTGCAGCATGTGGCTATGAGACCACTGTCGCGTGTCCGCAACTAAGGGGAGGTGAGACCGATTGCGGCAACATTTTGGTACTGCGGTAAGTGCAAGATGCCTAAGCGTTAACTCATATTGAAATTCGATTTTTCGAATTGTTCGAAAAGATTTTTGTGTGCCTTTGGGGTGGTGGCGGCAAAAAGGGGAGCCATACACTTTGGGCTGCCGAATATCGGTGGATGGCATACGGCGGGATGTGGTCCCGAACATGCCCAGACGCCGCGAGCAACCCTATCGAGTCATATGACTCTTCCAAAGGAACACACATGAAAAAGACTCTGATTGTAGCGGCCGTCGCCGCATCGTTCGCAACTGCCGCGAGCGCGCAGAGCAGCGTTACGCTGTATGGTCTGGTCGATGCCGGCTTCACTTATGTGAATAATGTGCAGGCTGGGAAAGGCGCAGACCATCTCAAGGACAGCCAGTGGAACATGCGTGGCGGCAACGTCAACATGAGCCGTTGGGGTCTGCGTGGCGCCGAGGATCTGGGCGGCGGCATGAAGGCAATCTTCACGTTGGAAAGCGGCTTCGACGTTGCTAACGGCGGCAGCCTGGGCGGTAGCGGCTTCGGTCGTCAAGCGTACGTTGGTCTGTCGACGCACGCAGGCACGGTCACGCTCGGCCACCAGACGGATTCCGTGACCGACTACCTCGGTCCGATCAGCGCAACCGGCTCGTGGGGCGGCACGTTCTTCGCACATCCGGGCAATCTGGATAACCTGAACGGCGATCTGTTCCGTGAGAACAACTCCGTCAAGTTCCAGAGCGCGAACTACGCTGGCCTGACGTTCAGCGGCCTGTATGCATTCTCGAATGCTGCTGGCAGCTTCGCAGCTAACCGCGCATACAGCGTTGGTGCTGGTTACGCGAATGCTGGCCTGAAGCTGGGCGCTGCATACATGCAAGCGAACTTGCATGACAACGGTGGCAACTACGGCAGCGCGATCACGGGCGTTACGGTCGACGTGCCGAACATGCAAGACAGCCAACTGTTCAACTCCGGTATCGATCGCCAGCGCACTTTCGGTGCAGGCGGCAGCTACTCGATCGGCGCTGTGACCTTCGGTGCACTGTGGACGCAAATCCGTCAGGATAGCTACGAGTCCAACGTTGCTTCGAACATCATCAACAACTACGAAGTGAACGGTCGTTACGCGCTGACGCCGGCACTCTCGCTGGGTGCTGCTTACACGTTCACGAACGCCAAGTTCAGCACTGTGGCCGGCGAATCGACTCATGTTCGCTTCCACCAGTTCGGCCTGCAGACGGACTACGCTCTGTCGAAGCGCACCGACATTTATGCTGAAGGCGTGGTTCAAGTCGCCAGCGGTTTGCCGGAAGGCGTGATGCCGTACGCCGGCATCAGCGGCGTTCCGAACTCCTCGAGCAGCCGTCAGGTTCTCGTGACGACGGGTATCCGTCACCGCTTCTAAAGCGGGCTGAGCAGTACGCAGTTCTGTAGTTGAGTAGCAAGAAAAGGGCGCCGCGAGGCGCCCTTTTCGCGTTTGTAACCAGAAAGCCAGCGCACCAGAACAGCAGCGTCTGAAATCCGAATGCACTACCATGACGATGCAGCCGACGCCCGCATCGGCGCGTCCGGCGCAAAGAAACGGAGGATGAAAAATGCTCTCGACATGCAGGCCACATTTCCTTCGGACCGCAGCCATCGTTCTGGCGCTGACGGCATCGGCCGTCGCGCATGCCGATGTCGTCGCGCTCAAAGCGAACCTTCAGCCTTCGAGCGAAGTCCCGCCGCGCGTGAGCAAAGGCCACGGCTTGCTCGACGCCACATTCGACACGCAGACCCGCCAGCTCACCTGGACCGCGACATACGCCGAGCTATCCGGCCCGGTCACGATGGCTCACTTCCACGGCCCCGCGCCGGTCGGCCAGAACGCCAAAGTGCAGGTGCCGGTCGATAAGCGCGCGTTGTCCAGCCCGATGAAAGGCCAGGCGACACTCACCGAGCCGCAGGTAACCGACCTCATGGCGGGCCAGTGGTACTTCAATATTCACACGCAGGAAAACCCAACTGGCGAGCTTCGCGGTCAGGTGATGCCGTCGAACTGAGATGAGCTGGCAAAGTGCGCTGGCGTGCTGGGCGGTGCGGCGCCGCATGCGTCCTGAGACGGCCAGGCCGACGCTCGACGTCGATCGCGCCCGGGCGTACACATCGCGGCGAATATGGTCGCCGGGCGTGCCCAAGAGCCACCATCTCGTGATACGCGCCGACGGCGAATGGCTCCGTACTGCCGAACCGCGCAGCACGATTCTCTACCTGCACGGCGGCGGCTATTACTTCTGCTCGCCGCAGAGCCATCGCGCGATCAGCTTCGGCCTTGCCATGCGCGCGCACGCCAACGTCTTCTCGCTCGATTACCGCCTCGCGCCCGAACATCGTTTTCCGGCGGCAGTCGATGACGCCGTCGCCGCTTACCGCGCTTTGATCGCGGATGGCGTTGCGCAGCAATCAATCGTCATCGCGGGCGATTCAGCCGGCGGCGGCCTCGCGCTCGCGACACTGCTCGCCCTGCGCGATGCCGGCGATGCCCTGCCGGCCGGCGCCGTGCTGTTCTCACCGTGGACGGACCTGACGTGCAGCGGCGCATCGATGCGGACGAACGAGGGCCGCGATCCCATGTTCCATGCGCCGGTGTTCCCGAAAGTCGCAGCGCAATATCTGGGCGATGCCGACGCAAGGCACCCCTACGCCTCTCCGCTGTTCGGCACGTTCGAAGGCTTGCCGCCGCTGATGATCCACGCCGCCGACACAGAACTTCTGCTCGACGACTCGACGCGCGTCGCGGACAAAGCGCGCACCGCGGGCGTACGCGTCGATCTCCGAATCTGGCGCGACGTGCCGCACATCTTTCAGATCTGGGCGCCTTTCATGCCCGAAGCGCGCGAGGCATTGTCACAGGCGGCCCAGTTCATCGACGCAGTGACATCCGCATCCGCGCGCACTCACCGCCCGCCCATGACCTCGATGGTCTGATACGCGCGCTCGACCGCCGCCGTCCCATACTGCCGCTCGAGCCGCCGAACGGTGAAGTGGCCGTGCGCCATCTGCTGAAAGTGGTCGATGAACACGGTGTTCACCATCGCGCCGAGCACCGCGCCGATCGCCGGAACGGACTTCGCGGCGACCTGCTCGCTGACCTGCACCGAGAAACGCGATGCGATCGTCTGCAGGAATTTGAGCAGCGCTGTGGAACCGTGCCCCGCCAGCCCCTTTGCCGAAATCTCGGTCGTTGCGCGCGATACGGACTGCGCGAGCGCCCCCCGCACGATGAAATAGCCGAGGTCCGCGTTGTCGTCGTCTTTTCGCGTGCCGCCCATGCCGAGCACCATCAGGCATTGCAACTGCGTGTCGACACGATGCACGTCTTCGCCTTCGCTTCGCGCGATGTCGCAGATCGAGCGGAACATCAGCGTCGTCGTGACCGGCAACTCCACCGGCAACGCGAACAGCCCGAACGCGCCGCCCGCCGCGCCGGTCGTCGCGACGGCGAGCTTGTGGAGCAGGTTGCTCGGTTTGTCCGGCGGCGGCGCGAGCAGCGAACCGGCCGACGAGCCCTTGCCGAGCGTGCGCAGCGCGATCTGCAGGCATTTCTTGAGTGCGAGCTGCGTCGCCTCGTCGATTTTTTCCTGAGCGGCGTTGGGCAGGCGGCCCATGAGTTTTTCGATCGGCGCGCCGATGACGCTCGCGAGCTTCATCGTCAGCGACGGACTTTCGAGTGCTTCCTTGGCGCGGGAGAGGGCGGCGAAGTCCTCGGGCGTAAGCGGCGATGTGATGATCGGCGTCGGTTCCATGCGATGTTTCTTGTATAGAAATGAGAAGTTGACCACGCAGCTTAGAGCGCAACAGCGTGCTATGATTCACTTTCCGTTGACTAGTCAACAATTGTGCTTGCAAAAAATGGCCGTTCATACAGCCGCGCATCATTCGAGTGGGCAGGTTTTGCCGTTCCGCGAATCGCTCATGGCGATGCTCGGCATCTCCTTCGTCACGATGCTCGTCGCGCTCGACCAGACCGTCGTCGGCACTGCGCTGCCGACCATCGTCGCCGAGCTTAGGGGCTTCGACCTCTACGCGTGGGTCGCGACCTCCTATCTTCTGACATCCGTCATCACCGTGCCGATCTTCGGGCGTCTCGGCGATTACTACGGCCGCAAGCCGTTCGTGATCGCATCGATCGTCGTGTTCACCGTTGCGTCCGTGTTGTGCGGGCTCGCCAACAGCATGATGTTCCTCGTGCTTGCGCGGGGCTTGCAGGGTATCGGCGGGGGGATGCTGGTCGGCACGGCGTTCGCGTGCATCGCCGATCTCTTTCCGGACAATGTCGTGCGCCTGCGCTGGCAAGTGCTGATGAGTTCGGCTTTCGGCATCGCGAATGCCGTCGGGCCGTCGCTCGGCGGTTTTCTCACGCAGTACGCCGGCTGGCGCTCCGTCTTCTACGTCAATTTGCCGGTAGGCGTGCTGTCGCTGTTCTTCGTGTGGCGTTTTCTTCCGCATCTCCGGCACGTGGCGCACGAAGGAAAGATGCGGCTTGACTGGCCTGGCGCGGTGCTGATCGCCGTGGCGCTCGGCGCGTTGCAACTGTTCGTCGAATTGCTGCCGAAACACGGCCTCAGCGTCGAAACGCTGGCCTTGCTCGCAGCAAGCGTGGTGGCGGCGTATGCGCTGTGGAAATGGGAAACGCGTTGCAGCTACGCCATCCTGCCGGTGGACATGTTCCGTAACCCGAGCCTCGCCGCGCTATTCACGCTCGCGGTGATGGGCGGCTTCACCATGTTTTCGCTGCTCTTCTACGCGCCGCTGCTGTTTCAGGGTGGATTCGGCATGTCGCCGAAAGACGCGGGCCTGATGATTACGCCGCTCGTCGTGTTCATCACGATCGGCAGTATTCTGAACGGACGCATCGTGACGCGGCTGTCGAATGCCAATCTGATGCTTTACATCGGCTTCAGCCTGCTCGTCGTGTCGTGCCTCGGCGTGGTCGTGGCCACCCACGCGATGCCTCGCGCGCTGCTCCTCGTCTTCATGCTGCTCGGCGGCCTCGGGCTCGGCTTCGTGATGCCGAATCTCACCGTATTCGCGCAGCAGACCGCGGGACGCCAGCATCTCGGCATTGCGACGGCGCTGCTGCAATCGCTGCGCATGATCGGCGGGATGATCGGCACGGCGCTGACCGGCACGCTCGTGAGTCATCTGTATGCGAGCGGCGTGGAGCTTGCGCTTGCAAAGGATCGCGCGATGCAGTGGCTCGCCGATCTGTCCGATCCGCAAATTCTCATCAATCTCGATGGTCAGCGCACCGTGCTCGCTCAACTGAGTGCAGCCGGCCATGACGGCGCGATGCTGCTCGAAGCGGCGCGCGAGGCGCTCGTCGCGGCGATCCACATCGGCCTCGCGGTGGCGGCGGTGGTCGCGGTGCTGTCCGTGTGGCAATCGCGCCGCGTGCCGCCGGTGCGCTTGAAAGGGCCGCAAGAACCGGTCATTCTCGCCGAATGAAGACCGAGGAGGCACGAGCATGAACGAACAGGATCGTATCGCCGTGGTGCAACAGTTTGGACGCACGTATCGCGCATTCATGTCGGCGTTCGAGTCGGCGGTGGGCCAGCCGATGCCGCGCTGGCGCATCCTCCTCGCGCTGCACGAGCACGCCGGCGTGGTGTCGCAGAAGATGCTGGTCGAGCGACTGCGAGTCGATCCGGGCGCGCTGACGCGCCAGTTGAAGGCGCTCGAGGCGCTCGGCTGGGTCGTGCGCAGCGTCGATGCGCGGGACAATCGCGTATCGAACGTCGCGCTGACGGACGAGGGCCGCACGGCGACGGAACAAGGTCTGCCGCGCCGCAACGCGTTCCTGCACGACACGATGGCCGCGATGCCCGACGACGCGATCGAAGCGCTGTCCAGCGCGCTTCACATGCTCGAAGCGCGCATTCAGGACGTGGCCGCATCGAACGCGGCGGCGAGCATCGAAGATAAAGCTTAGAAGAACGTTTCGATGACCTCGGTCACGCGATACTTCGCGTCGACGACGAGCACCTGACGCCACTTGTCGAACGTGAGGCACGGGTGCGAAATGTCGAACGCAATCATGTCGCCCACTTTCACGTCGTCGCCCGGCTTGATGCGCAGATACGCGTGCTGATCCATCAGGCCGAACACTTCCCAACCTTCGTCCGCCGACACATCGCGCGGCGCCTCGTTGCCCGGACGATAATGCTTCGCCGGCTCCGGCATGCCCGCGTCGAACGCGGAATCGCGCTTGCCGAGCCCGATGATCGCGCGATCCGGCTCCGGAATGGACTGCACGTAGGCCCACAATTGCAGCGCGGGCTTGAGGCCCTGGCCCATCTTCTTCGCAATCGGATTGCGCGCGAAAATTTCGTTCTGCGCTTTCTTGTAGATGCCGACGTCGTGCGTCAGATAGCAGCCGGGGCGCAGCACGACTTCGATCGCGTCGCTGTTGGCCTTCGCGAATTCGTCGGCGACGACGTCGTACCACGCCGAACCCGCGCCTGACAGAATCGCCGGCGTCCGTGCAATGCGGCCTTCCGCGCTCAGCGTCCGCGTGATATCGACGGCGCTCTTCAGGAACTCGCGCACCTTCGACTCATCCTGCAACACGCCTTCGTACAGTTCCACGCCCGCGAGTTCGATCGTGCCCGGCCAGCGCGCGATCGCCGCGAGCACGGCTTCGCGTTGCGCATCGTCGCGCACGCCGGTGCGTCCGCCCGGCACGCCAAGCTCGATCAGCACGTTCAGTTTCTTGCGGACATCGCTGAAGAACGCGCCGAGCTGATCGACGCCATCGGCTGAATCGACCAGACAGAAGAACTCGAAGTCCGGATCGGTCAGCAACTCCGCGATCATGCCCATGTTGCGCTTGCCGACGAGCTGATTCGCCATCAATACGCGATGCACGCCGCCGCGATACGCCGCGCGCACCTGATGCGCCGTCGCGAGCGTGATGCCCCATGCGCCAGTGTCGAGCTGACGGCGAAAGAGTTGCGGCGCCATCGTCGTCTTGCCGTGCGGCGCGAGTTTCACGCCGTACTCGCCGACGAACGCCTGCATCCACTTCAGATTGTGCTCGATGCGTTCCGCGTACAGCACGGCGGCCGGCAAACTCACCTCTTCGTCGAGCAGGTTCCATTGCAGGCGGCCCGCATCCTTCAACTGGATGCCGGTGCCCGGCACCATGCCGAGGCCTTTGCCGAACGGGTCGATTGTCGCGTTCTGATAGTTTGTAACTTTCATGTGCTACTGCTCCATCGTGCGTTTGGGTGCATTTCTGTCGATGCTTAATGACGCTGCGGTTGACGGCACTATGGTACCCAAAGTAGCATCGGCGATGGAATTGTTATTTAGTAACACGCGCACAGCGTAAACCCGACCCCACGATGAACGGCCACGCCGACCCGCTCAGTTTCGATATCGTCGCGCGCATTGCCGAACGCGCGCCGGAGTTGCGCAGCGCCGAACGCAAGGTCGCCGCGCTGATTCTCGACGATCTCACGGGCGCGTCGCGGGCGAGCATCGGCGCGCTCGCGGACAAGGCCGAGGTCAGCATCGCGACGGTGACGCGCTTCGCGAAGGCCGTCGGCTGCGAAGACGTGCGCGAACTGAAGTTGCGGCTCGCACAGGCGGCGGCGGTTGGCCAGCGGTTCCTGAAAATCGACACCGATCAGGGCGACGCCGAGCCCGCGTCGCTCGCTGCCCGCATCTTCGACGAAGTGCAGGCGACGCTCGCGCAAAACCAGGGTGCGCTGCGTTCCGCGCCGATCGGCGAAGCCGCCGACGCGCTCGCCGCCGCGTCGATGATCTACGTGTTCGGCATGGGCGGCGGCTCGACCGCGCTCGCCGACGAAATGCGCTTTCGCCTCGTGCGGCTCGGGCGTCCGGTGGCGTCTTATCAGGATGGACTGCTGCAACGCATGGTGGCCGCGACGCTGTCGAAAGAGCAGGTGGTCGTCGCGCTGTCCGTGACCGGGCAGACGCCCGAAATGCTCGAAAGCTGCCGGCTCGCACGCGAGTACGGGGCGCGCGTGATCGCGCTGACCGCGCCGGCCTCGCCGCTCGGCGCGCTTGCGGACTGGCTGATTCCGGTCATCGCAATCGAAACGGATTTCATCTACAAGCCGTCGTCGTCGCGTTACGCGATGATGATGGCGCTCGATCTGCTCGTCACGGAACTGGCCGTCAAACAGGCCGACCGCAGCCGCGAACTGCTGCGCCGCATGAAGCACGCGCTCGACGCGCATCGCGGCGGCGGCGAGCGTCAACCTTTGGGAGACTGATCATGGCGATCATGGAGAAGGCCGACACGCTGATCGTCGGCGCGCGCGTGATCGACGGCACGGGCGCGCCCGCCGTCGAACGCGATGTCGCGGTGCGCGACGGACGCATCGTGGCGATGGCCGAGCCGGGCGGCTTGTCGGCCTGGACCGCCGGCGAGGTCGTCGATGCGCGCGGCAAGGTGCTCGCGCCCGGTTTCATCGACGTTCACACGCACGACGACACGCATGTCATCCGCTCGCCGCAGATGATGCCGAAGATCACGCAGGGCGTGACGACGGTGATCGTCGGCAATTGCGGGATCAGCGCGTCGCCGGTGACGCTGAAGGGCGAGCCGCCCGACCCGATGAACCTGCTCGGCGATGCATCCGCGTTTCAGTATCCGACCTTCGCCGCGTATGTCGATGCCGTGAACGGCGCGCGCCCGTCCGTGAACGTCGGCGCGCTGATCGGCCATACGGCGCTGCGCAACAATCACATGGACCGGCTCGATCGCGCCGCCACCGCCGATGAAATCGCCGGCATGCGCGCGCAGCTCGAAGAGGCGCTCGATAACGGCGCATTGGGGTTGTCGAGCGGGCTCGCGTACGGCTCGGCGTTCAATGCGCCGCCCGAGGAAGTGCAGGCGCTGGCGGAGCCGCTCGGCAAAGCGGGCGCGCTCTACACGACGCACATGCGGACCGAATTCGACGCGATCCTCGACGCGATGAACGAAGCGTACGGCGTCGGCCGTCATGCCAGCGTGCCGGTGGTGATTTCGCATCTGAAGTGCGCGGGGCCGTCGAACTGGGGGCGCAGCGTGGAAGTGCTGCGGTCGCTGGAGACGGTGCGCGACGGACAGCCGGTTGGCTGCGATTGCTATCCGTATAACCGCAGTTCATCGACGCTCGATCTCAAGCAGGTGACGGGCGATATCGACATCACGATCACGTGGTCGGAGCCGCATCCGGAGATGGCGGGCAAGCTGATTCGCGAGGTGGCGGCCGAGTGGAGCGTGAGCCAGCAGGAAGCGGCGAAGCGCCTGCAACCGGCGGGCGCGGTGTATCACAACATGTCGGAGGACGACGTGAGGCGCATCCTGTCGCATCCCGCGACGATGATCGGCTCCGATGGCTTGCCGAACGATCCGCTGCCGCATCCGCGCTTGTGGGGCGCGTTTCCGCGCGTGCTCGGCCACTATGCGCGCGATACGGCATTGATATCGCTCGAAGAAGCGGTGCGCAAGATGACGAGCTTGTCGGCGCGACGCTTCGGCCTGAGCGAGCGTGGCGAAGTGAAGGTGGGTTATCACGCGGATCTGGTCGTGTTCGATCCCGAGCGCGTGCGTGATGCCGCGACGTTCGCAAAGCCGCAGCAGGCGGCCGATGGCATCGACGCGGTGTGGGTGAATGGCGTATTGACGTATCGCGAGCAGGCCGTGACGGGCGCGCGCGCGGGACGTTTCGTGGCGCGCGGTGCGGCATCCAGACTGGATGCAGCCGGCGCCTTTTGAGAATCTGTTGCGTTGAGAAGGAGTGGAAAGATGAAGCGTTATGGCGTGGAAGGCGGCAAGGGACAAGGCGGCGCGCATATGCCGTTCGCACGCGCGGTCGAAGCCGATGGCTGGCTCTTCGTGTCGGGCCAGACGCCGATGCAGGACGGCGAGGTGATCAATGGCGGCATCGTCGAGCAATCGCACAAGGCGATTCAGAACGTGATCGCGATTCTCGAAGAAGCGGGATACGGCACGGAGCATGTGGTGCGCTGCGGCGTATGGCTGGACGATCCGCGCGACTTTGCTTCGTTCAACAAGGTGTTCAAGGAGTATTTCGGTGCGAATCCGCCGGCACGCGCTTGTGTCGTGTCGTCGATGGTGATCGATTGCAAGGTCGAGGTCGATTGCGTGGCTTATAAGAAGCCTGGGGCGTAACCGGACTGTGCGGGCGCTTTGTCTCGGTGAGGCGAGGCTGCTTTTATCGCTGTGCCGTGCGATTCGACTCCTTGAATCGACACCTGTCAGCGATTCGACGGGACTCGCACCGTCAGCTATCCGGACGACCGAATGGTGAAGCTGCGGCATGCGCGCGAATGCCTTGTCCGCGCAAGCTTCGCCACACTCTGGTCAATGAGAGCAGAGACGCGCCTGCGCGCTCCTGCTCTCATCCAGTAATCACTGCCTCGCCAGCCGCGCGTTATCCGGCATCGGCAAATTGAAATTCGTCCGGAACGGGTTGATATCCAACCCTCCGCGCCGCGTATATCGCGCATAAACCGCGAGCCTCTCCGGCTTACACTCCCGCATGATGTCCATGAAAATGCGCTCCACGCATTGCTCATGAAACCCCGTATGCTCGCGATACGAAACGATATACCGCAGCAATCCCGCGTGATCGATCTGTCCGCCGTAATAGCGAATCTGCACGCTTCCCCAATCGGGCTGTCCCGTCACCGGGCAATTCGATTTCAGCAGATTGGAGAACAGCGTCTCGTCGACCGGCGCTTCGTCATGCGACGCCTTCAGCAGCGATGCATCCGGCGAATAGACTTCGCAATCCAGATCGAGCCGATCCAGCGACAAACCATCGAACTCTTCCATCGAGAGCTTGCCGAAATCCGCCGGCGGCGTGAGCAGCACCGAAACCGTCGCGCCGCAAATCGCGGAAACATCGCGCTTGATGGCGGCACGCACCTCATCGATGGAATCGAATCGCGTCTGCGCGAACGAGCCGAGATAAAGCTTGAACGACTTCGATTCCACGATATTCGGCGATTCCGCCGGCACGAAGAACGTCGCCACGGCAATTTGCGGCTTGCCATTCCGGTTCAGCCACGACAATTCGTAGGCGTTCCAGATATCGGTGCCGAAAAAGGGCAGGCGCGCCGGAACGCCGATCGCATCGCGCGCACGCTTGCGATCGATCGGAAAGAGCAGCGAAGAATCGTATTGTTCGGTGTAGTTGACGGCCTTGCCGAGCGGAGATTGGTCGGGTGTCATGATGCGTTCGCTATGCCGCTGAGAACGTGCCCGGTCGCAGTCACGACGCGAGCCGATTCGCAGTGGCGGATTTGGTCGTCGAAGAAAAAGTCGGGCTCGAATTCGCGCAGGAATTCGCCCTTGTCCAGTCCGCCCAGGAACATCGCTTCGTCGATTTCGATGTCCCACGCCATCAGCGTCCGGATCGCGCGTTCGTGCGCGGGAGCGGAGCGCGCCGTGACGAGCGCGGTGCGGATGTGCATCGACGACGCCTTCTCGTTGTCGTCGGCGATGCGTTGCAGCTTGTTCAGCGCCGCCAGCAGCGGCTTCAGCGGCCCGCCCGGCAGCGGCAGATCCTTCTTGTCGATCTCATGGCCGACGAACGCCGACAAACCATCCGCCTGAAATACGCGCTCGGCTTCGTCGGAAAACAGCACGGCGTCGCCGTCGAACGCAATGCGGATCTCGTCAGCATAACGGCTCGCGGCGCGCGGCGTTTCGGGCAACGCGCGTGCAGCCGGAAAGCCAGCCGCGAGCGCGTCGCGTACATCGTCGGGATTCGCCGACAGAAATAGCGACGCCCGCAGCGGTTTCAAGTACGCGAACGGCGAGCGGCCGCGCGTGAACACGCCGCGCTCGATCGTCAGGCCATGCTCGCGGCACGAATGAAACGCGCGCAGCCCGCTGATCGGATCGCTGCGCGAGAGAATCACCACTTCGACGCGCTGCTCTTGCGCGTTCAATGCGAGCAGCTTGCGAATCAGCCCGAACGCGACGCCCGGCTTCGCGGGCGTGTCCAGCCGCGTGCGTTGCAGCGCCTCGTAACGGGAGAGATCGCCCGTCTCATAGACGCGGTTCTCTTCTTCGAAGTCGAAGAGCGCACGCGACGAAATCGCGACGACGAGCTTGTCTTCGAGCGTGAAGGCCATCGGCTTGCGCTCTCAGGCGAGAAACAGCTTGTACACCGGATTCGCGCCCTCGTCCCACCACGGATAGCCAAGCGTCGCGAGGAAGCGCTCGAACTCGGCGTTGTCCGACTGCGGCACCTGAATGCCGACGAGAATAGAGCTGTAATCCGCGCCCTGGTTCCGATAATGGAAGAGGCTGATGTTCCAGTCCGGCGCCATCGACGAAAGGAACTTCATCAGCGCGCCCGGCCGCTCGGGGAATTCGAAACGCAGCAGCCGTTCGTCCTGCGCGAGCGGCGAGTGGCCGCCGACCATGTAGCGGATGTGCTGCTTCGAGAGTTCGTCGTGCGACAGGTCGACGGTCGCAAAGCCATGCTCGACGAACGACGACATCATCTGCGCCGTCTCGACGCGCGACTTGATCTGCACGCCGACGAAGATATGCGCGGCCCGCGCATCCGCGATGCGGTAGTTGAACTCGGTCACGCTGCGGTCGCCGACCAACTCGCAGAATCGCCTGAAGCTGCCGCGCTCTTCGGGAATCGTCACGGCGAACACCGCTTCGCGCGCCTCGCCGACTTCCGCGCGCTCCGCGACGAAACGCATGCGGTCGAAATTCATGTTCGCGCCCGAGGTCACGGCGATCAGCGTTTTTCCTTCGATGCCCTCGCGCTCCGCATACAGCTTCGCGCCCGCCACCGCCAGCGATCCGGCCGGCTCGAGCACGCTGCGCGTATCCTGGAAGACGTCCTTGATCGCGGCGCAGAGCGCGTCGGTATCGACGGTCAGCACTTCGTCGAGCAGTTCGCTGCACAGGCGGAACGTTTCCTCGCCGACGAGCTTCACCGCCGTGCCGTCCGAGAACAGGCCGACCTCACTGAGCGTCACGCGTTCGCCGGCCTTGATCGAGCGCGCCATCGCGCAGGAATCTTCGGTCTGCACGCCGATCACCCGGATTTCCGGGCGCACCGATTTCACATACGCCGCGACGCCCGCCGCCAGCCCGCCGCCGCCGATTGGCACGAAGATCGCGTGAATCGGACCCTGATGCTGGCGCAGAATTTCCATCGCGACGGTGCCTTGCCCGGCGATCACGTCGGGATCGTCGAACGGATGCACGAAGGTCAGGCCGCGTTCTTCCTGCAACTCGACGGCGCGCGCATAGGCGTCGCTATACGATTCGCCCGCCAGCACGACTTCGACCGTCGGGCCGCCGTGAGCGCGGATCGCGTCGATCTTCACCTGCGGCGTGGTTGTGGGCACGGCAATGACCGCGCGGCAGCCGAGCCGCGCCGCCGACAGCGCCACGCCCTGCGCATGATTGCCCGCCGAAGCCGTAACCACGCCGCGCGAGAGCACGTCGGCGGGAAGATTCGCCATCTTGTTATAGGCGCCGCGAATCTTGAACGAGAAAACCGGCTGGTTGTCTTCGCGCTTCAGATAGACGGAATTGCGCAGCCGCGCCGACAGATTGCGGGCGGGCTCGAGCTCGCTTTCTCGCGCGACATCGTAGACGCGCGCGGTCAGCACTTTCTTCAGGTAGTCGGGATGTTTCATGCGGGAAATCGTCAGGCAGGCCGAAGCTGCGGTTTTTCAGGGCGAAAACGTCAATGATAGCCGCAAAGGGACGCTTTCCCGGTTACGAGCACGACCGACCGGACGGACGGACGGTGAAAAGCGCGCAAATGCGCGATTTTGCGTCGAAAAAAGACGCGCAAAGACGTCTTTCGGCTGCTAGCGCCGGCAAACGGCCTTTTTCGCGATGGGTTAGAATTTCCTTTTACAAATCAGCAATCAGGATCGGCAGATGCACTGGCAGCTTCGGATCGATATGTCGGCGCGCGCCGCCCGCGAGCGTCACGCCGCGTCCGAGCGACACGCGCGCCACACGCGATCGTGGCGCTGATCTTGGGCACATCGAAGGCGTCGTCGTGAGGGTAGCCGTCACCGGCATGCCGCCACATATCGGCCATTCACCCGCCTTCGCAAGAAAAGTCTCAATCGAAAATCTGCGCCCCACGCGCATCGTCGGCGTTTCCGCTTTCCGAAGCACACGCGCCGATACACCGAACCGTCGACCATGAACGCACCTCAAGCCTTCGATCCGAACGGCGCCCATGCCGCCTTGGCGCTCGATGTCGAGCCCCGTCTGCGTGAGATTCCGTATAACTACACGTCGTTTTCCGATCGCGAAATCGTCATGCGGCTGCTTGGCGACGAAGCCTGGGCCGCGCTCGACGAGCTGCGCGCGGAACGCCGCACCGGCCGCTCCGCGCGCATGCTGTACGAAGTGCTCGGCGATATCTGGGCCGTGCGCCGCAATCCGTATCTGCAGGACGACCTGCTCGACAACCCGAAGCGCCGCGCGATGCTCGTCGAGGCGCTGAATCACCGGCTCGCGGAAATCGAAAAGCGGCGCAGCGCCGACTTGTCCGAGCACAGCGCCGAAGCCGGCAGCCGTGAGCGCGCCGAACGCGTGCAACTGCTGGTCGCGGCCGCGCGCCGCGCCGTCGACGATTTCGCCGCCGAATTCGACCGCATGGCGGACTTGCGCCGCCGCGCGTCGCGCGTGCTGGGCAAGCAAACGCAGAAGGACAACATCCGCTTCGATGGCTTGTCGCGCGTCTCGCACGTGACCGACGCGACCGACTGGCGCGTGGAATATCCGTTCGTCGTGCTGACGCCGGACACCGAAGCCGAAATCGCCGGGCTGATCAAGGCGTGCTTCGAACTCGGTCTCACCGTGATTCCGCGTGGAGGCGGCACCGGCTACACGGGCGGCGCGATTCCCCTCACGCCGTTCTCGGCGGTCATCAACACGGAGAAGCTGGAACAATTGGGGCCGGTCGAGATGACCGACCTGCCGGGCGTGGATCGCAAGGTCGCGACGATTTTCTCCGGCGCGGGCGTCGTCACGCGGCGCGTCACGGAAGCGGCCGAGCAGGCGGGCTTCGTGTTCGCCGTCGATCCGACTTCGCTCGATGCGTCCTGCGTCGGCGGCAACGTGGCGATGAACGCGGGCGGCAAGAAGGCCGTCCTGTGGGGCACGGCGCTCGACAATCTCGCGTGGTGGCGCATGGTCGATCCCGAAGGCAACTGGCTCGAAGTCACGCGGCTCGGCCATAACATCGGGAAGATTCACGACGTGGATGTCGCGCGCTTCCGCCTCGACTGGTTCGACGGGAGTCGCGCGCCGGGCGAAAAGCTGATCCGCACGGAGAACCTCGATATCGCGGGCCGCACGTTCCGCAAGGAAGGGCTCGGCAAGGACGTGACCGACAAGTTCCTGTCCGGCCTGCCGGGCGTGCAGAAGGAAGGCTGCGACGGGCTCATCACGTCCGCGCGCTGGATTCTGCACAAGATGCCGGCGCATACGCGCACCGTCTGCCTCGAATTCTTCGGCCAGGCGCGCGACGCGATTCCGAGCATCGTCGAAATCAAGGACTATCTGTTCGAAACGTCGAAGCAGGGCGGCGCGATCCTCGCCGGTCTGGAGCATCTCGACGAGCGCTATCTGCGCGCGGTCGGCTACGCGACGAAGAGCAAGCGCAACGCGTTCCCGAAGATGGTCCTGATCGGCGATATCGTCGGCGACGATGCCGATGCCGTCGCGCAGGCCACGTCGGAAGTCGTCCGCATGGCGAACGGCAAAAGCGGCGAAGGCTTCGTGGCAGTGAGCGCCGAAGCGCGCAAGCGTTTCTGGCTCGACCGCTCGCGCACGGCCGCCATCGCGAAGCACACGAACGCGTTCAAGATCAACGAAGACGTCGTGATCCCGCTTAATCGGATGGGCGAGTACACGGACGGCATCGAGCGCATCAACATCGAACTGTCGATCAAGAACAAGCTGCAATTGCTCGACGCGCTCGAAACCTTCTTCCGCAACGGCAAGCTGCCGCTCGGCAAGAGCGACGACGCCAACGAAATTCCCAGCGCGGAACTGCTCGAAGACCGCGTGCAGCAGGCGCTCGATCTGCTCAAGCGCGTGCGAAACCGCTGGAACTTTGTCGGCGAAAAGCTCGACATGCCGTTGCGCGAGGCGCAGCACTATCTCGTCGGGCTGGGCTACGAGGCGCTTGCGGAGAAGTTCGCGGATCGCGTGGACGTGCAGCCGGACGCCAACGTGTTCCATCTCGCCCAGGACCGCACGCTGCGCGTCTCGTGGAAGCAGGAGATTCGCGCGGAACTGCGCCAGATCTTCAACGGCGGCGAGTTCAAGCCGATCCTCGACGAAGCGCAGGCCATCCACAAGCAGGTATTGCGCGGCCGCGTGTTCGTCGCGCTGCACATGCACGCGGGCGATGGCAACGTCCACACGAACATTCCGGTGAACTCGGACAACTACGAGATGCTGCAGGACGCGCATCGCGCGGTCGCGCGCATCATGAAGCTCGCGCGTTCGCTCGATGGCGTGATCTCGGGCGAGCACGGCATCGGCATCACGAAGCTGGAGTTCCTGACCGAAGACGAGATCGGCGAGTTCCGCGCGTACAAGCGGCGCGTCGATCCGCAAGGGCGCTTCAACGCCGGCAAGCTGCTCGAAGGCGCGGACCTGCGCAACGCCTACACGCCGTCGTTCGGGCTGATGGGCTATGAATCGATCATCATGCAGCAGTCGGATATCGGCGCAATCTCCGATTCCATCAAGGACTGCCTGCGCTGCGGCAAGTGCAAGCCGGTCTGCGCGACGCACGTGCCGCGTGCGAACCTCCTGTACAGCCCGCGCAACAAGATTCTCGCGACCTCGCTGCTCGTCGAAGCGTTCCTGTACGAAGAGCAGACGCGCCGCGGCGTGTCGATCAAGCACTGGGACGAGTTCAACGACGTAGCCGATCACTGCACGGTCTGCCACAAGTGCGCGACGCCGTGCCCGGTGAAGATCGACTTCGGCGATGTGTCGATGAACATGCGCAACCTGCTGCGCAAGATGGGCAAGAAGAAGTTCAACGCGGGCAACGCGGCGGGCATGTTCTTCCTGAACGCGACGAATCCGCAAACCATCAACCTTGCGCGCACCGCGATGATGGGCGTCGGCTACAAGGCGCAGCGTCTCGGCAACGACCTCTTCAAGCGGTTCGCAAAGAAGCAGACGGCCAAGCCGCCCGCGACGGTCGGCAAGCCGACCGCCGTCACGCAGGTGATTCACTTCGTGAACAAGAAGATGCCGGGCAACCTGCCGAAGAAGACGGCGCGCGCGCTGCTGGATATCGAGGACAACAAGATCGTTCCGATCATCCGCAATCCGAAGACGACGACTGTCGATTCGGAAGCCGTGTTCTATTTCCCCGGCTGCGGCTCCGAGCGTCTGTTCTCGCAAGTCGGCCTCGCCACCCAGGCGATGCTGTGGGAAGCGGGCGTGCAGACCGTCCTGCCGCCGGGCTATCTGTGCTGCGGCTATCCGCAGCGCGGCGCGGGGCAGTACGACAAGGCCGAGAAGATCGTCACGGATAACCGCGTGCTGTTCCATCGCGTGGCCAATACGCTGAACTATCTCGATATCAAGACCGTGGTCGTGTCGTGCGGAACGTGCTACGACCAGCTCGCGGGCTATGAATTCGAGAAGATCTTCCCCGGCTGCCGGATCATCGACATTCACGAATTTCTGCTCGAGAAGAACATCAAGCTCGAAGGCGTGAAGGGCACGCGCTACATGTATCACGACCCGTGTCACTCGCCGATCAAGACGATGGACCCGGTGAAGCTCGTCAACGAGCTGATGGGCTCGGAGAACGACGGCTACAAGATCCAGAAGAACGATCGCTGCTGCGGCGAGTCGGGCACGCTGGCGGTCACGCGTCCGGACATTTCGACGCAAGTGCGCTTCCGCAAGGAAGAGGAAATCCGCAAGGGCGCGGCGCAACTGCGCGGCATTCCGATCGCAGCGGTTGCCGGTTCGAACGCGATCAACCCGATGAACGCATCCGCGGGCACGGCCGGCGCGGCGCCGGGCTCGGTGTTGTCGGCGGGCGATGGCGCGCAGACCAACGGCACGGACGTGAAGATCCTGACGAGCTGCCCGTCGTGCCTGCAAGGGCTTTCGCGTTACAACGAGGACGCGAACATCGAGGCTGACTATATCGTCGTGGAAATCGCGCGCAAGACGCTCGGCGAGAACTGGATGGAGCAGTACGTCGAACGCGCGAATAATGGCGGTATCGAGCGCGTGCTGGTGTAATAGCGGAATCGAAGTTCGATTTCGTTAGAGGGTCGCGATGGACTGTGTGTTTTGCCGTGAAGACGGCGGCGAAGTGCTGTGGGCGGACGACGCATTGCGCGTCGTCCTTGCCGATGAACCGGACTGGCCGGGCCTGTGCCGGGTCGTCTGGGGCGCGCACGTCGCCGAAATGTCCGATCTGCCGGACGCGGACCGCATGCGCGTGATGACCGCCGTCAACGGCGTCGAACGCGTCATGCGCCGCGTGCTCGTGCCCGAGAAGATCAATCTGGCGAGCCTCGGCAATCAGGTGCCGCACGTTCACTGGCACGTCATCCCTCGCTTTTCCAACGATTCCCGTTTTCCGCTGCCCATCTGGGCGCCGCGTCAGCGCACGGTCTCCGAAGCGCAGCTATCGAAACGCCGCGCGCAGGCGACGCTCTTGCGCGAAGCCATTCGCAACGAGCTGAATCAGGCGTTCGGCCACCATTAATCTCAAAAGACAAGGCTCATCATGAGCGGACTGACATCGACGACGCCGATTCCCACCGGCGTCGTTCTGCATTCGAAATCCCGCGTGCTCGAACTGCAATACGGCGACGGCGAGTCGTATCGCGTGCCGTTCGAACTGCTGCGCGTCTATTCTCCGTCCGCCGAAGTGCAGGGCCACGGGCCGGGGCAGGAGACCCTGCAGACGGGCAAGCGCGAGGTGGGCATCATCGGCGTGGAGCCGGTCGGCCATTACGCGCTGCAACTCAATTTCTCGGACGGCCACAACACCGGCATTTATTCGTGGGACATTCTTTACGATCTCGCGACGCGGCAGGACGCCCTGTGGCGCGACTATCTGGCGAAGCTGGAAGCCGCCGGTATGGACCGCGACGCGCCGATGGCGGCGAAGGCGTCGGGCGGCCACTGTCACTGAACAAACGATTCGCGGCATAACGCCGCATGGCCGGCGCGACGATTGCACGGCATATAACGAACAACAGGCGAGGAACGAGCGCGATGAGCAAGACCCACTTCGGATATGACACGGTCGACGAGCAGGACAAGGCGAAAAAGGTGGCGGGCGTGTTTCACTCCGTCGCGAGCAATTACGACCTGATGAACGACCTGATGTCCGGCGGGCTGCACCGCGTCTGGAAGCACTTCACGATCGGGCAGGCCAAGGTGCGGGCGGGTTACAAGGTGCTGGACATCGCGGGCGGCACGGGCGATCTGGCCATGGCCTTCGCGAAGCAGGCGGGCGAAACCGGCGAGGTCTGGCACACGGACATCAACGAATCGATGCTGCGTGTGGGCCGCGACAGGCTCGTGGACAAAGGCGTCATCACGCCGACGCTGCTTTGCGACGCGGAGAAGATTCCATTTCCGGATAATTATTTCAATGTGATTACAGTTGCCTTCGGTTTGCGCAACATGACGCACAAGGAGCGCGCGCTTGCCGAGATGCAGCGCGTGCTGAAGCCGGGCGGCCGTTTGCTGGTCCTGGAATTTTCCAAGGTGTGGGAGCCGCTCAAGAAACCGTACGACCTTTTTAGTTTCAAGGTGTTGCCGTGGCTGGGCCAGAAAGTTGCGAAAGACGCTGACAGCTATCGGTATCTGGCGGAGTCGATTCGCATGCACCCGGACCAGGAAACTTTGAAAACAATGATGGAACAAGCCGGTTTGGATCGAGTCGAATATTACAATTTGTCAGGTGGCGTGGTAGCGTTACACGTCGGGACAAAATTTTGATGTTCCACTCAACTTAAGGATTCGAAATGTCCGATTCGCGCTCACCCCAAACCCGGGGCTTCCTGAACGTCTTCTTCAGGAAGGCCGGAATCGTGGCGCTGGCTGGCGTTATTGCGGCCGGCGCAATCTTCGCGGAAACGGCGGAAGCCAAGCGCATGGGCAGTGGCCGCAGCATGGGCCGGCAGTCCGCCACGGCGACGCAGCAGCATCAGGCGACACCGCCGTCGCAGTCTATGCAGCAGGGCCAGGCCGCGCAGCCGCAGCGCGCCCAACCCGCGCCCGCCGCGCCGGCGGCAGCCCAGCCCGCGCGTAATCGCTGGCTTGGGCCTATCGCCGGTCTGGCGGCAGGTCTCGGCATCGCGGCGCTGCTGTCGCACTTTGGCCTCGGTGAAGCCTTCGCCGGCGCCATGGCGAACATGATCATGATCGCGTTGATCGTGCTGGCCGCCGTCATGCTGTTCCGCTTCATCATGCGCAAGCGGCAGGGCAACAACGCCACGCCGGCCTACGCAGGCGCGGGTTCCGCTTCGCCTTATGGCAACTCGACCGCACGCACCGGGCTGAACCAGGAGCCGTCGCGTACGTTGCAGCCGCAGGCGGGCGGTTTCGGCAGCAATGCGATCGATGCCCCGGCGACGGCCGCCGTGCAGCCGGAAGTTCCGGCAGGCTTCGATACCGAAGCGTTCATCCGTAACGCGAAGGTGTACTTCGTGCGCCTGCAGGACGCGTGGGATCGCGGCAACGTCAACGACATCCGCGAATTCACGACGCCCGAAATGTTCGCCGAAGTGAAGCTGGACGTCGATGCACGCGGCAGCACGCCGAACCGCACGGACGTCGTGCAGCTCAACGCCGACCTGCTCGGCGTCGAAGACCGCGCAGGCGAATACCTCGCGAGCGTGCGCTTCCACGGCCTGATCCGCGAGTCGGAAGGGGCGGCGGCTGAACCGTTCGTCGAAATCTGGAACCTGTCGAAGCAGAAGGCGGGCAACGAAGGCTGGCTGCTGGCCGGTATCCAGCAGGTAAGCTGATCGATGGCGGGCCGCAACGCCCAAAGGCGCTGCGGCCCGCGCGCTAGCGGCAAACTGACGTCATTGTTTCAAAAAGCCTCACCGTACGGCATGGCCGCGCCGCCTGCGCGGTTATAAACCGTAGAATAGAACCCGCGCGAGCTGCCGCTTGCGCGGGTTTTTTCATCTCAGAGCCGATGACGAACGCACACGAATCATCCCGTCCCGCCACGAATCCCGCCTTGAGGACCGCGTCCACTGCGTTCGCGGCGGTCGTCAATCATTTGCTGGTGCGTGAGCCGTGGGCGCGCGAGCGCGTCAAGCCGTATGCCGGCAAGTGCGTGAAGCTCGTGTGCGGGCCGGTTTCGATTGCGCTCGTCGCGCAAGCCGACGGCCTTCTGGCGGCGATCACCGAAACGCAAACGCCGGTCTTCGACGTGACCATCGCCGTGCCGCTCGACGCGCTTCCCGCATTCCTGCAAGGCGGACAGGCGGCCGTGATGAAGCACGTACGCATCGAAGGCGATGCCGAATTCGCGACGACGCTTGCGAAGCTGGCCGAACATTTGCGGTGGGACCCGGAGGAAGACCTGTCGCGCGTGATCGGCGATGCCCCCGCGCATCGCGTCGGCCGCATCGCCCGGACGGTGCAGGAACAGACGCGGCGCACGAGCCGCAATGTGCTGGATTCGGTCGCCGAATATCTGCTCGACGAACGCCCGCAACTCGTGCGCAAGAGCGCGCTCGACTCATTCAACGCGGAGCTTTCGCGTGCGCGCGATGCGCTGGCGCGCGTCGAGAAGCGCATCGAGAGGATCGAACACGCAGTCCAGCAACAACCCACGGCCCGCGGCGCCTCAGCGCGGACCGGCGGCGAGTCCGTGCGCGACTCGCACGAATAACGAGCTGAAGCCAACCAACCATGCGTTTTCTGCGTTTCCTCAAGATTTTTTTCACGATCGTCCGCTTCGGCCTCGACGAGCTGGTGATGAGCGGCATCAACGATCGCCGCGTCCGCTATCTGATGCGCATCACCACCTTCGGCCGGCGCTTCGACATCGAGCGCGGCATCCGGCTGAGACTTGCGCTGGAAAGCCTCGGCCCGATCTTCGTGAAGTTCGGTCAGGTGCTCTCTACGCGGCGCGATCTGTTGCCCGTCGATATCGCCGACGAGCTCGCCAAGTTGCAGGATCGTGTGCCGCCATTCGATTCGAACCAGGCGGTGTCGTTAATCGAGAAGGCGCTCGGCGCGCCGATCGAACAGCTTTTCGACGAATTCGAGCGTGTGCCGGTGGCGAGCGCGTCGATCGCGCAGGTGCACTTTGCGAAAATCAAGCACGGCGAGCACGCGGGCAAGCCAGTCGCGGTGAAGGTGCTGCGGCCCGGCATGTTGCCCGTCATCGATTCCGATCTGGCCTTGCTGCGCGACATCGCGATCTGGGCCGAACGCCTGTGGCCCGATGGCCGTCGCCTGAAGCCGCGCGAAGTCGTCGCGGAGTTCGACAAATATCTGCACGACGAACTCGATCTCATGCGCGAGGCCGCCAACGGCAGCCAGTTGCGGCGCAATTTCGCGGGGCTCGACCTGCTGCTGGTGCCGGAGATGTACTGGGACCTGTCCGCGCCGACCGTGCTGGTGATGGAACGGATGGTGGGCGTGCCGATCAGCCAGGTCGAGACGCTGCGCGCCGCGGGAGTCGATATTCCGAAGCTCGCGCGCGAGGGCGTCGAGATTTTCTTCACGCAAGTGTTCCGCGACGGCTTCTTCCACGCGGACATGCACCCGGGCAACATCCAGGTCAGTCTCGATCCGGCCACCTTCGGGCGATACATCGCGCTGGATTTCGGCATCGTCGGGGCGCTGTCGGACTTCGACAAGAATTACCTCGCGCAGAACTTCCTCGCGTTCTTCAAACGCGACTATCACCGCGTCGCCACTTTGCACCTGGAGTCCGGCTGGGTGCCGCCGAGCACGCGCGTCGAGGAACTGGAGAGCGCCATTCGCGCGGTCTGTGAGCCGTACTTCGATCGCGCGCTGAAAGACATATCGCTGGGACAGGTGCTGATGCGGCTCTTTTCGACGTCGCGGCGCTTCAACGTCGAGATTCAGCCGCAACTCGTGTTGCTGCAGAAGACAATGCTCAACGTCGAAGGTCTCGGCCGTTCGCTCGATCCGGAACTCGATCTCTGGAAAACCGCGAAGCCGTACCTCGAACGCTGGATGAATGCGCAGATCGGCTGGCGTGGCTGGTACGAACGCCTGCAAATGGAAGCGCCGCAGTGGAGCAAGACGATCCCGCAACTGCCGCGGCTGATTCATCATCTGCTCGCGGAACGGCATGACGTGCCGAGAAGCGGCAACGAAGACACGATGCGCTTGTTGCTCGCCGAGCAAAAGCGCACGAACCGGCTGCTAATGACGCTGCTGGTCGCCGGACTTATTGCGGTGGCGGGCGCGGGCATGGTCATCGCACAAGTGTGGATGGGGCATCCATGAGCGATCCGACTTTCACTCACCGCGATCCCGACTCGCCCGGCTTCTGGGACGAGCGGTTCGACCAACGCTTCACGCCTTGGGATCAGGCCGGCGTGCCGGAGGCGTTTCAGTCGTTCGTGGCTGCGCTGCCCGAGCCTCGCGCCAGCAAAGTGCTGATTCCCGGCTGCGGCAGCGCCTACGAAGCGTCGTTTTTGGCCGGGCGCGGCTGCACTGTGCGGGCGATCGACTTTTCGGCAAGCGCCGTCGCGGCGGCGCGCGGGCAGTTGGGCGCGCGGGCGGACATCGTCGAACAGGCCGATTTCTTCTCGTATCAGCCGCCGTTCGCGCCGGACTGGATCTACGAGCGCGCGTTTCTGTGCGCGCTGCCGAAGGCTCGCTGGGCGGATTATGCCGGCCGCATGGCGGCGCTGTTGCAACCGGGCGCGCTGCTGGCCGGCTTCTTTTTCATCGGCGCGACGCCGAAAGGACCGCCGTTCGGCATCGAGCGCGACGAACTCGATGCGCTTCTCACGCCGCATTTCGAACTCATCGACGACCGCGAAGTCAGCGGCTCGCTTCCCGTCTTCGCAGGCCGCGAGCGCTGGTTGACCTGGCGGCGCGCTTGAAATCCGTCGACCGCGCCCTCATCTGACTTGAAGCTGTACGGCTGCACGCGCCCAAAAATCCGGGCCCGGGGCGGTTTGCGGCTATAATTCAAGGCTTTGCAAGCGTCGACAGATCATTGTAGGAAGAGTGCCATGCCGATTTATGCATACCGCTGCGCATCCTGCGGCCACGAAAAAGACGTGCTCCAGAAACTGAGCGATGCACCGCTCACGCAATGTCCTGCCTGTGGCAAGGACGCATTTTCCAAGCAAGTGACCGCGGCGGGTTTCCAGCTCAAGGGTTCGGGCTGGTACGTCACCGATTTCCGCGGCGGCAATAACGGCGGCTCGTCGAATGCCGCGACGGCGAAAGCCGGCGAAACGGCTGCCGCGAGCGATGGCGCAAACGCTGGCGCCGCATCGTCATCCGATGCGTCGACGCCTGCAAGCACGACGCCCGCCGCCGCTGCGCCGGCATCGTCCAGCTCGTCGGACGCGGCCTGACGCGCGAGACGCGCGGCGCGGCTGAAGTCGCGGCGGCTGACGGCCCGGACCGCCGCGCATTCCGGGAGGCGCACGAGCCGCAGCAAGCGCGAGCGCCGCGCTAATCCAACGCCCAGCCCGCTCAACCGCTCGCAGCGACCTTACCGACTACAACGTGACGACGAAAAAGACTACGCTCAAAACTGTGTTCCTCACCGGCCTGCTCGTGCTGGTGCCGCTTGCCATCACCCTGTGGGTGCTCGGCCTCGTGATCGGAACGATGGACCAGACGCTGCTGCTGTTGCCGTCCGCGTGGCAGCCCGAGCGTGTTTTCGGTTTCCACTTGCCGGGCTTGGGCGCATTGTTGACGCTGGCGTTCATCTTCATCGTCGGCCTGCTCACGCAGAATTTCATCGGGCAGAAGCTCGTGCTGTGGTGGGACGCGATCGTTCGTCATATTCCTGTCGTCGGCCCGCTTTATACCAGCGTCAAACAGGTGTCGGACACGCTGCTGTCGTCGAGCGGCAATGCGTTTCGCAAGGCGCTGCTGATTGAATATCCGCGCAAGGGTTCCTACACGATCGGCTTCCTGACCGGCATCCCCGGCGGCGACGTGGTGAACCATCTGAAGGAAGATCACGTGAGCGTCTATGTGCCGACGACGCCTAACCCGACCTCCGGCTTCTTCCTGATGATGCCGAAGAGCGAGGTCGTCGAACTGGACATGACCGTCGACGCGGCACTGAAATACATCGTCTCGATGGGCGTGGTCGCCCCCGCCCCGAGCGCGCCGCTCGCGCCGGTTGCGCCCGCGCGCCGCCCCACCGAGCCGCCGATGTAATGCCGGCGCGCGCGCCGGGAATCGAGCCGACGAAGAGCCGACCCGCACGCGAGCCGTTGATTAACGAACAACGAAACACACACACATCATGTCGATGCGATCTGAATACTGCGGTCTGGTGACCGAAGCCCTGCTGGGCCAAACCGTCTCGCTGTGCGGCTGGGTCCATCGCCGCCGCGATCACGGGGGCGTTATCTTCATCGACTTGCGCGATCGCGAAGGGCTCGTTCAGGTCGTCTGCGATCCGGACCGCGCCGAGATGTTCAGCGTCGCCGAGGGCGTGCGCAACGAATTCTGCGTGCAAGTGAAGGGCGTCGTGCGCAACCGTCCGGAAGGCACGGCCAACGCGAACCTCACGAGCGGCAAGATCGAAGTGCTGTGCCATGAGCTGACGGTGCTGAACGCATCGGTCACGCCGCCGTTCCAGCTCGACGACGACAACCTCTCGGAGACCACGCGCCTCACGCATCGCGTGCTCGACCTGCGCCGCCCGCAGATGCAGAAGAACCTGCGTCTGCGTTATCGCGTGGCGATGGAAGTGCGCAAGTATCTGGACGCGCAGGGCTTCATCGACATCGAAACGCCGATGCTCACGAAGAGCACGCCGGAAGGCGCGCGCGACTACCTCGTGCCGTCGCGCGTGAACGCGGGCCAGTTCTTCGCGTTGCCGCAATCGCCGCAATTGTTCAAGCAATTGTTGATGGTCGCGAACTTCGACCGTTACTACCAGATCACCAAGTGCTTCCGCGACGAAGACCTGCGCGCCGACCGGCAGCCGGAATTCACGCAGATCGACTGCGAAACCTCGTTCCTCACCGAGCAGGAAATTCGCGATCTGTTCGAGAACATGATCCGCCACGTCTTCAAGGAGACGATGGATGTCGCATTGCCGGAGCAATTCCCGGTGATGCTGTACTCGGAAGCGATGCGCCGCTTCGGTTCCGACAAGCCCGACCTGCGCGTGAAGCTCGAATTCGCCGACCTGACCGACGCCGTGCGCGACGTCGACTTTAAGGTGTTCAGCATGCCGGCGAACTCCAAGGACGGCCGCGTCGCTGCGCTGCGCGTGCCGAAGGGCGGCGAGCTGTCGCGTGGCGATATCGACGGCTACACGGAATTCGTGCGCATCTACGGCGCGAAGGGCCTCGCGTGGATCAAGGTCAACGACAAGACCAAGGGCCGCGACGGCCTGCAAAGCCCGATCGTCAAGAACCTGCATGACGCCGCGCTCGCCGCGATCATAGAGCGCACCGGCGCCGCAGACGGCGACATCATCTTCTTCGCGGCGGATCGCGCGAAGGTCGTGAACGACAGTCTCGGTGCATTGCGCCTGAAGATCGGTCATTCGGAATTCGGCAAGTCGAACGGTCTGCTGGAAACCGGCTGGAAGCCGCTGTGGGTGATCGACTTCCCGATGTTCGAGTACGACGAGGAAGAGAACCGCTATGTGGCCGCGCACCATCCGTTCACGAGCCCGAAGGACGAGCACCTCGAGTACCTCGAAACCGATCCGGCCCGCTGCCTCGCAAAGGCATATGACATGGTGCTGAACGGCTGGGAAATCGGCGGCGGTTCTGTGCGTATCTTCCAGGAAGACGTGCAGAGCAAGGTGTTCCGCGCGCTGAAGATCGGTGCGGAAGAAGCGCGCCTCAAGTTCGGCTTCCTGCTCGACGCGCTTCAGTACGGCGCGCCGCCGCACGGCGGCATCGCGTTTGGTCTGGACCGCATCGTCACGCTGATGTCGGGTGCCGATTCGATCCGCGACACCATCGCCTTCCCGAAGACGCAGCGCGCGCAGGACCTGCTCACGCAAGCGCCGAGCGAAGTGGACGAGCGCCAGTTGCGCGAACTGCATATCCGTCTGCGTCAGCCGGAGCAGAAGGCGCAGTAAGCGTCGCATTTGTCCGAATGAGAAAGGCGCGGGACCGTTTTGGCCCGCGCCTTTTTCGTTTTTTGCGTTACAGTTTCCGGGCCAAAGACATAACGAAAGCGCGTTCCTCACGCCATGCAGAAGCCGCCCAAAATCCCCGAATCGGTACTGGTCGTCATTCACACGCCCGACCTCGATGTCCTCATCATCGAGCGCGCGGATCACAAAGGGTTCTGGCAGTCCGTGACAGGCTCGAAAGACACGATCGACGAACCGCTCATCGAGACCGCCGCACGCGAAGTGCAGGAAGAGACGGGAATCATCGTCGGCAGCCCGCTCGTGCCGCACGCCGCGCTGCTCGACTGGCATCACAGCATCCAGTACGAGATCTATCCGCAGTGGCGGCATCGCTATGCGGAAGGCGTCATGCACAACACCGAACACCAGTTCAGTCTCTGTGTGCCGCACTGTCTGGAAGTGACACTCGCGCCGCGCGAACACACGTCCCACCTCTGGCTGCCGCTGCGCGAAGCCGCCGACCGCTGCTTCTCGTGGTCGAACCGCGAAGCGATCCTCCAGCTGCCCGAGCGCCTTGCGGCGCATAGCCGATGATCGGTGTGCGGCCGCGGCGCAAATTCAAACGGTTGCGCCAGGCGCTGTTTTCCGGGCGGCGTCCGCCACGGCTTTGCTTCACCGTCGGCAACGAGGTGCGCATTTTTCAAGGCGGCGTGCAGTTTTTTCCTGCGCTGATCGAGCGGATCGACCATGCGCAGGAGTACGTGTCGCTCGAAACGTATATCTTCGCCAACGACGACAGCGGCCGCGCCGTTTCCGATGCGCTCGTGCGTGCGGCAGTGCGCGGCGTGACGGTGCGCGTGATTACCGATGGCGTCGGCACCGAACGCAATCTGCCGATGTTTGCGCAGTGGAAGGAAAGCGGCGTCGATCATCGCATCTACAACCCGCATCTGCTGTTCGGGCCGCTTGGCTTTTCGCGCACGCATCGCAAGCTCGCGGTCATCGACGGGACCTACGCGTTTTGCGGCGGTATCAATATCGTCGATGACTTCGACCAGAACGGAACGCGACTCGAGGAGCCGCGCTGGGACTTCGCGATGGAAGCGCAGGGGCCCGTCGTCAAGGACGTGCGCGATGCGTTCGACGTGCAATGGGACCGCATCCGGCTTGGCGTCAAGCCGCGCGAGCCGCGTACGGCGGACTGCGATCCCGAGCCGTCGCAAAGCCGATGGAGCTCGCGCCGCGCGAGGCGTGCACGCCAGCGCGCGCGCCTCGGCGAAATCCATGCGGTGGACCGCCCGTGCGTCGCGTTCGTCGCGCGCGACAATCTGCTGAACCGCCGCGCCATCGAGAAGGCTTATCTGCGGGCCATCGCCCATGCCGAGCGCGAAGTGCTGCTCGCCAATCCCTACTTCATGCCGGGCCGCAAACTGCGGCGCGCGCTCGTCTATGCGGCGCGGCGCGGCGTGCGCGTTTCCCTGGTGATCGGGCGCAAGGAATTCGTCGCGCTCGACTACGCCACTCCTTTTCTGTATGGCAACCTGCTGAAGCACGGCGTGCGCATCGCCGAATATGAGAAGACGATGCTTCATGGCAAGGTCGCTGTCGTGGACGCCGACTGGGCGACGATCGGCTCCTCGAACCTCGACGCGCTCTCGCTCGTCCTGAACAACGAAGCGAACATGGTGCTCGTCAATCACCCGGAGATCGCGGGATTGCACGACGCCATTCTTCAGGCGTTTGACGAAGGTAGCCGCATTGACGAAAAGCGTTACGCTTCGCGTCCGCTGACCGAACGCGTTTTGAGTTGGCTCGCCTACAACAGCTACCGCGCGATGATGAAAGTGATCACCATCGGCCAATACGATTAAAAGCAGAAAAGGCCGGGAGCGGGGCAGAATAGATGCCGGGCGTCAAGTATGCTCCCACGAAATGGGAAGTCGGGCAGTCACTTACATGCAGTCCATGCATAAAAAGCGACAATCATCGGGTCGAGTTCGAGATTCGTCTCATTGACTTCGACTAAGAGTTAGAAATGGCTTTCTAATAAATTGCTTGTTTCACCAGCGATCGGCGACAATAATAGAACGGCCGTTCGTTTTCAATCGGGTCACGAGAGGACGGTAGGGATCATGCGAAAAGGCGAACAGACGCGGGCCGCGATTCTCGACGCAGCGTTGGATCTGGCAAGCCGGGACGGGCTGGAAGGGTTGACGATCGGCCTTCTGGCCGAGCGGATGCAAATGAGCAAAAGCGGCGTGTTTGCGCATTTCGGCTCACGCGAGGACTTGCAAGTGGAAGTGGTGCGCGAGTACCACCGCCGTTTCGAGGACGAAGTGTTCTTCCCGAGCTTGCGCGAACCGCGCGGCTTGCCGCGATTGCGGGCGATGATGAGCCGCTGGATGGAGAAGCGCATCGAGGAAGTGACAACGGGCTGCATCTACATCAGCGGGGCGGTCGAGTATGACGACCGCGCGGCGAGTGCGGTGCGCGAGCAGCTCGTGAACAGCGTGACCACCTGGCGCGAGGCGCTGTTGCGGGCGATTCGCCAGGCGAAGGACGAAGGGCATTTGAAACCGGAGACGGATCCGCAACTGATGCTTTTCGAGTTGTACAGCTTCACGCTCGGCCTGCATCACGACGCGCGTTTCCTGCACATGCCGGGGGCCGTGCAACTGACGCGGGACGCGCTGGAGAAGACGATCGTTTCGTATCAGACGTCGAACATATCCGCCGATGGCGGCGCACGGCAGGCAATCGAGCCGGGCGCACTGGGAGGCGCGAGTGTGTCGGCGAATCTGACTTCGCATCAACACGGGAGTCGTTAGCGGGCTGGCTGAATCGTGAAGGGTTCGGCGGCGCGCAACGACCAAGCTCGAGTAACTGGAGAGACTCATGGGACAGTACGCCGCCCCCCTTCGCGACATGCAGTTCGTGCTGCACGAATTGCTGAACGTCGAAGCCGAACTGAAGCGCATGCCGAAGCATGCCGAGCTGGATGCGGACATCATCAATCAGGTGCTCGAGGAAGCCGGCAAGTTCTGCTCGGAGGTCGTGTTTCCGCTCAACCAGTCGGGCGACCGCGAGGGCTGCACGTATGAGGGCGATGGCGTCGTGAAGACGCCGTCGGGCTTCAGGGAGGCGTATCGCCAGTATGTCGAGGCGGGCTGGCCCGCGCTCGGCTGCGATCCCGAATTCGGCGGGCAGGGCCTGCCTGCGTTCGTCAACAATGCGCTGTACGAAATGCTGAACTCCGCGAATCAGGCCTGGACGATGTACCCCGGCCTGTCGCATGGCGCATACGAGTGCCTGCACGCGCATGGCACGCCGGAGCAGAAGTCGGTGTATCTGCCGAAGCTGGTCGAAGGCGTGTGGACGGGCACGATGTGCCTGACTGAACCGCATTGCGGCACCGATCTCGGCATTTTGCGCACGAAGGCCGAGCCGAACGGCGATGGCTCCTACGCGCTCACCGGCACCAAAATCTTCATTTCGAGCGGCGAGCACGACATGGCGGAGAACATCGTGCATCTGGTGCTTGCGCGTCTGCCCGGCGCGCCGATGGGCACGAAGGGCATCTCGCTCTTCATCGTGCCGAAGTTCGTTCCGGATGCGAACGGCGCGATCGGCGAGCGCAACGGCATCAAGTGCGGGTCGATCGAGCACAAGATGGGCATCCACGGCAACGCCACGTGCGTGATGAACCTGGATGGCGCGAAGGGCTGGCTCGTCGGCGAATCGAACAAGGGCTTGAACGCCATGTTCGTGATGATGAACGCGGCGCGTCTGGGCGTCGGCATGCAGGGGCTGGGGCTGACCGAAGTCGCGTATCAGAACTCGCTCGCGTATGCGAAGGAGCGCCTGCAGATGCGCGCGCTCACCGGTCCCAAAGCGCCGGACAAGGCGGCTGATCCGATCATCGTGCATCCGGACGTGCGCCGCATGCTGCTCACGCAGAAGGCGTATGCCGAGGCGGGGCGTGCGTTCGCGTATTGGGCGGCGCTTAATATCGACAAGGAACTGTCGCACGAGGACGAATCGGTGCGCCGCGAGGCGGCGGATTTCGTCGCGCTGCTGACGCCTGTCATCAAGGCGTTTCTCACCGATAACGCGTTCGAAGGCACCAATCTCGCGGTGCAGATCTACGGCGGACACGGCTTCATTTCCGAATGGGGCATGGAGCAGTATGTGCGCGATGCGCGCATCAACATGATCTACGAAGGGACGAATTCGATTCAGGCGCTCGATCTCCTTGGTCGCAAGATTCTCGGCGACATGGGCGTGAAGATGAAGGCTTTTGGCAAGGTCGTGGCGGCATTCATCGAAGAAGAGGGCATCAAGCCCGAGATGCAGGAGTTCATCAATCCGCTTGCCGATATCGGCGAGAAGGTGCAGAAGCTCACGATGGAGATCGGCATGAAGGCCATGCAGAATCCTGATGAAGTCGGGGCTGCTGCCGTGCCGTACATGCGGACTGTCGGGCATCTGGTGTTTTCTTATTTCTGGGCTCGGATGGCGAGGGTGGCGCTGGATCGCGCAGGTTCCTCTTCTGATGCTTTTTATGCTGCCAAGCTGGCTACTGCACGGTTCTACTTTGCCAAGCTGCTGCCTGAGACCGCTTCTACTATTCGCGCCGCGCGCTCAGGGGCTAAGTCTTTGATGGAGTTTGATGAGGCTTGGTTTTGATTTTTCTCGTTGAGCTTGTATTCGTGTAGGTCTATTAGTGTGCCCCTCCCCGGGGCGGGGGTCACTTTCTTTGCCGCTGCAAAGAAAGTAACCAAAGAAAGCAGCTTTTTTGGCCCGCAGCACAGTATGGGTGACCACTCCGTAGAACTTCAGTGGCACTCGAATTAATTAGCAGCCTTGAATCACCTTCCACGCCCGCTGAGCGCCACGTCCTCCGAGCCCCTTGGCTCGACAAAACCAACGGGCGGTTGACGTGGACGCAACCGCACGAGCGACGATAACTTCTAAGCTGAGTACTGCCCGGCATTGAAAGTACAGAAGCAACCTAAGTGGCGAGGCAGTGAAATACGTTCGGTGTTAACGAGCCAAGGGGCTCGCAGGACGTTTGTGTTCAGTGGGCGCGGAGGGTGATTCAAGGCTTTATCAAGCTGAGTGCCACCGATGTTCTACGAAGTGGCTGCGCTATTGTTGCTTAGGGCAGCTCAGAAAAAGCTGCTTTCTTTGGTTACTTTCTTTGCAGCGGCAAAGAAAGTGACCCCTCCGCCGGGGAGGCGGCTACTGAAAAGAAACGCAAGACACCGCATCAAGTTAACCCAACGCGCCGCGAAAGCAAAAAACCCAACCCGAGAGGTACACCAAGTGAGCACCTTGAACATCCGCAAAGTCGCCGTGCTCGGCGCCGGCGTGATGGGCGCGCAGATCGCTGCGCATCTGATCAACGCCCGCGTGCCCGTCTTGCTGTTCGATCTTCCCGCCAAGGAAGGCGCAAAGAACGGCATCGCGCTGAAGGCAATCGAGAACCTCAAGAAGCTGTCCCCAGCGCCGCTAGGGATCAAAGACGACGCCCAATACATCGAAGCGGCCAACTACGACGACGACATCGAGAAACTGAAAGAATGCGATCTCGTCATCGAAGCCATCGCCGAGCGCATGGACTGGAAGCACGATCTCTACAAAAAAGTGTCGCCGCACATCGCGCCGCACGCGATCTTCGCCAGCAACACGTCCGGCCTCTCGATCACCGAACTGTCGAACGGCTTCGATGAAGAACTGAAGTCCCGCTTCTGCGGCGTGCACTTCTTCAATCCGCCGCGCTACATGCATCTGGTCGAACTCATTCCGACCGCATCGACGAAACCCGAAATCCTCGATCAACTGGAAACGTTCCTCACGAGCGTCATCGGCAAAGGCGTCGTGCGCGCCAAGGACACGCCGAACTTCATCGCGAACCGCGTCGGCGTATTCTCGATCCTCGCCGTCATCGCCGAAGCGGAAAAGTTCGGCCTGCGCTTCGACGAAGTCGACGATCTCACCGGCGCACGCCTCGGCCGCGCGAAATCGGCAACCTTCCGCACCGCCGATGTCGTCGGCCTCGACACGATGGCGCACGTCATCAAGACGATGCAGGACAACCTCGCCGACGATCCGTTCTTCCCCGTCTATACGACGCCGCCCGTGCTCGCCGAACTGGTGAAGAACGGCGCGCTCGGCCAAAAGTCCGGCGCAGGCTTCTATCGCAAGGAAGGCAAGGCGATCAAGGTCCTCGACCCGAAAACAGCGCAATACGTCGATGGCGGCGCAAAAGCGGACGAGATCATCGGCCGCATTCTCAAGCGCCCGCCCGCCGAACGCTTCAAGCTGCTGCGCGAGACGGACAACAAGCAGGCCCAATTCCTGTGGGCCATCTTCCGCGACGTGTTCCACTACATCGCGGTGCATCTCGAATCGATCGCGGATAACGCGCGCGACGTCGATCTCGCCATCCGCTGGGGCTTCGGCTGGAGCCAGGGGCCGTTCGAAAGCTGGCAGGCAGCCGGCTGGCAGCAGATCGCGAAGTGGGTACAGGAAGACATCGACGCCGGCAAGGCGCTCTCGAGCGCACCGCTGCCCGCGTGGGTGCTCGACGGCCCGGTCGCCGAGAAAGGCGGCGTCCATACCGACGAAGGCTCGTGGTCGCCGAAGTCGAAGCACTTCGAGCCGCGCTCGACGCTGCCCGTCTACGGCAAGCAGGTGTTCCGCGCACCGCTCATCGGTGAAACCGGCGCCGATCCGAAGACCTACGGCAAGACGCTCTTCGAAACCGACGCCGTGCGCGCCTGGCTCGACGACGCTCAGGGCGATGTCGTGATCGTCTCGTTCAAGACGAAGATGAACACCATCGGTCCCGGCGTCCTCGACGGACTTACGCAAGCCATCGAACTCGCGGAGAAGGAATATCGCGGCGTGGTCATCTGGCAGCCGACGTCGCTCACGCTCGGCACGCCGGGCGGCGCATTTTCGGCAGGCGCCAATCTCGAAGAAGCCATGCCCGCCTTCATGATGGGCGGCGCGAAGGGCATCGAGCCGTTCGTGAAGAAATTCCAGCAAGGCATGTTGCGCGTGAAGTACGCGAACGTGCCGGTGGTGTCGGCGGTATCGGGCATTGCGCTCGGCGGCGGGTGTGAACTGCTGCTGCATTCGGCGAAACGCGTCGCGCATGTCGAGAGCTACATCGGGCTCGTGGAAGTGGGCGTCGGTCTCGTGCCGGCGGGCGGCGGCCTGAAGGAAGCCGCGTTGCGCGCAGCGGAAGCAGCCAGCGCCGTCAACGCAACGAGCGATCTGCTCAAGTTCCTGCAGAAGCCGTTCGAGAACGCGGCGATGGCGAAAGTCTCCGGCTCCGCCCTCGAAGCACGCGCGATGGGCTATCTGAAGCCATCGGACACCATCGTGTTCAACGTGCACGAATTGCTCGACATCGCGAAGAAGGAAGCGCGGGCGCTGTCGGACGCGGGCTATCGCGCGCCGTTGCGCGTGAAGCAAGTGCCGGTCGCGGGCCGCTCGGCGATAGCGACGATCAAGGCGTCGCTCGTCAACATGCGCGATGGACGCTTCATCAGCGCGCACGACTTCCTGATCGCGAGCCGCATCGCGGAAGCGGTGTGTGGCGGGGACGTCGAAGGCGGCAGTCTCGTGGATGAAGAATGGCTGCTCGCGCTCGAGCGCCGGGCGTTCATCGAACTGCTGGGCACGCAGAAGACGCAGGAACGGATCATGGGCATGTTGCAGACCGGCAAGCCGGTTCGCAACTAAGGCGCGCGGAACATCGGAGCTTGATATGAGCAAACAACTTCAGGAAGCATACATCGTCGCCGCGAGCCGCACGCCGATCGGCAAGGCGCCGCGCGGCGTGTTCAGGAACACGCGCCCGGACGAACTGCTCGTCCACGCGATCAGATCGGCCGTCGCGCAAGTGCCGGGGCTCGATACGAACGTGATCGAAGATGCGATCGTCGGTTGCGCGATTCCGGAAGCGGAGCAGGGCTTGAACGTCGCGCGCATGGGCGCGCTGCTCGCCGGGCTGCCGAAGACGGTCGGCGGCGTGACGGTGAACCGCTTCTGCGCATCGGGGCTGACGGCGCTCGCGATGGCGGCGGACCGCATCCGCGTGGGCGAGGCCGACGCGATCATCGCGGGCGGCTGCGAATCCATGAGCATGGTGCCGATGATGGGCAACAAGCCGTCGCTGTCGCCGCATATCTTCGATCGCAGCGAGGACATCGGCATTGCTTACGGCATGGGGCTGACGGCCGAGCAAGTGGCCGAACGCTGGAAGGTGAGCCGCGAGGCCCAGGACGCGTTCGCGGTGGAGTCGCATCGCCGTGCGCTGGCCGCGCAGCAGTCGGGCGAATTCGCCGATGAAATCGCCCCGTACATGCTCAACGAGCGCTTCCCCGATCTCGAAAGCGGCGAAGTGCGCGTGAATGCGCGCGAGATCGCATTCGACGAAGGCCCGCGCGCCGACACGACGCTCGAAGGTCTCGCGAAACTGCGCGCCGTGTTCGCGAACAAAGGCTCGGTGACGGCGGGCAACAGCTCGCAGACATCGGATGGCGCCGGCGCGTTGATCGTCGTGTCGGAAAAGATTTTGAAGCAGTTCAACCTGACGCCGCTCGCGCGCTTCGTGAGCTTCGCAGTGCGCGGCGTGCCGCCGGAGATCATGGGCATCGGGCCGAAGGAAGCGATTCCGGCCGCGCTGAAGGCAGCAGGGCTGAAGCAGGACGATATGGACTGGATCGAGCTGAACGAGGCGTTCGCGGCGCAATCGCTCGCGGTCATCAACGATCTCGGTCTCGACACGTCGAAGCTGAATCCGCTCGGCGGGGCGATCGCGCTCGGGCATCCGCTCGGCGCGACCGGCGCAATCCGCTCGGCAACGGTCGTTCACGGTCTGCGCCGCCGCAATCTGAAGTACGGCATGGTGACGATGTGCGTCGGCACCGGCATGGGCGCGGCGGGGATCATCGAGCGCGTTTGACCTTGAACCGTCCGCGGGCGCAATGCTCGCGGACGCCGCCATCGGAAGGAGACAGCGGAATGGATATCGTCATCGAACGCGCGCAAGGCGTGCTGAGCATCGTGCTCAATCGTCCCGACAAGAAGAATGCGATCACCGCGGCGATGTATCAGGAAATGGCCGACGGCCTCTACGAAGCCGAGAAAGACCCGGCCGTGCGCGCCGTTCTGCTGCGCGGCAACGGCGGCGCGTTCAGCGCGGGCAACGATCTCGAAGACTTTCTCAACGACCCGCCGAAGGAGCAGGACGCGCCCGTGTTCCAGTTCCTGCGGCGGCTGTCCGGCATGCCGAAGCCCGTCGTCGCGGCGGTATCGGGCGTCGCGGTTGGTGTCGGCACGACGATGCTCCTGCATTGCGACATGGTCTATGCCGCGAAGAACGCGAAGTTCTCGCTGCCCTTCGTGCAGCTTGGGTTATGTCCGGAGGCGGCGTCGAGTCTCTTGCTGCCGCGCATCGCGGGGTATCAGCGGGCGGCGGAAAAGCTGCTGCTGGGCGAAGCGTTCAGCGTCGATGAAGCGGTGAGCATGGGCTTCGTCAACGGCGTGATGGATGCCGCCGAACTCGATGCCTACGCGTTCGAGCGCGCACGGCAGCTCGCGGCGCTGCCGGCCGCTTCGCTGCGTGCGACGAAAGCGCTGATGAAAGGCGAGCAGTCGGCTGAAGTGCCCGCACGCATGGACGAGGAAGCGGCGCACTTCTCGCGGATGCTCGTCGCGCCGGAAGCGCGGGAGGCGTTTGCGGCGTTCTTCGAGAAGCGGAAGGCGGATTTCACGAAGTTCCAGTGAAGTCGGTCATTCCACGTCGTATTCCACGTAGCTGCTCTCGCGCGCAAAACTCACCAGCCGCAAGCCCGCCTGCTTCGCGATGCCAATGGCCAGCGATGTCGGCGCGGAGATGGTGACGACCATCGGCACGCCCACGCGCGCCGACTTGCGCACGAGCTCGTAGCTTGCGCGGCTCGACAGGAACACGAAGCCCTGCGTCGTATCCACGCGCTGCAGCACGAGCTGGCCGATGAGCTTGTCGAGCGCGTTATGCCGTCCGACGTCTTCGAACGCGAATCGCACGGCGCCGGTGTCGTCGCACCAGGCGGCAGCGTGCAGCCCGCCCGTCAGCTTCGTCAAACGCTGATGGGCGGGCAACTCGCGCGCCGCGCGCTCGATCGCATCGGGCGCAAGCCGCGTCAGAAAGCCGGTATCCGGCACGCGCTCCGGCTCAAGATCCAGCAAGTCGATACTTTCTATTCCGCACACGCCGCAACCGGTACGGCCCGCCAGTGCGCGGCGCTTGTCCTTCAGCGCAAGAAACGCCTGCTGCACCACTTGCAGATGCACTTCGGCATGCGGCAGCGTGTGGCCATCGTCGCGGTAATAGACTTCGATATCGTGAATGTCGCTTCCACGCTCGACGATGCCCTCGGTCAGCGAGAAGCCCATTGCGAACGCTTCGAGATCGCGCGGCGTGCACATCATCACCGCGTGCGAGATGCCGTTGAACACCAGCGCGACGGGCCATTCCTGACCGACGTTATCGCTTGCAACGGCGAGTTCGCCGCGCCGATGCCTGCGCACCTGCCGCTCGATGTAGCCCGGCTGATCTTCGGTTTCGAGTTGATTCACTTGACTTGCACTCCGTTGCTGCACGAACGAGGACTTCGTTAGAGTCCGGGTATAGGGCTTGCTCCATAGACTGGCTGCCCGCGCTCGTTCACAGGCGCACGCAGCGGCACACAATGCACGGTTCGAGCCCAACACCAGGCCCTACAATAACTTAAGCGGGCGATGCGCGCCGGCGCGCGCCCCTCAAACCAACGAGGCTATCGCCATGGGACTTTACGACGCCGCCCGTCTCTTCAAGTTCGAGATTGAATCCTCGGACAATCTGCGCTTCATTCCGCTTGCGGTGCGCTTCAATCTCGACCGCTTCGGCATGCGCATCACGCTCGATCAATGGCAGATGCTTCCTTACGACGATCGCGTGCTGCTCGCGCGCTTTCCGATCGAAGATGAAGCCGACGTTGAGAAGAACTTCGATCTCGCGCTCGAAGAGATGCTGAAGACGCACGCGAACGCCGCGCCTGAGAGAATCCCGCGCGATCCCGAACCCGTCTGGGCGCACGCCGACGCGGTGCCGGAGACCGTTATCCGTCAGAGCAGCCTGTCGGGCGTGAGCGCGCCGAGCCTTTCGCATTGGGCCGCGCTCGATCCGTTCCAGCGTTATGCGCTTGCCAAGCTCTCGCGCAATACCAACAAGGCCAATCACGACTTTCTTCCCGCGATGCGGGAGTTCGGGCTGGCTGAATAACGCGGGCGGAATTTTTCTTTTCCGGCGACGCTAAAGACCGTCGAAAACCTGCCGTTATCTGCGTGATCCACTATTCGCGGTGTGAGCCCAGGCTTCACGCCGCGCTTTTGCGTGGGCGCGCGCACGGCATCGGCGCGTCCATCGCGGAACAACAGGATCGGCCCGTCGCCCATGACTCGTTTCCTCTCCAGGCGTTTGCTCGTGAATATCGCCGTGGTGCTCGCCGCGCTCGGCGCGAATGCGTTCGTCGCGTGCGAGCGAATCGCCGACTTGCGCGACGGCAATGCCCGCACGCTGCGCTCGATGAGTCTGCTGCGCGATCTCGCGGCCTATCGCGATGCGCTCGGCGAAACGCTTACGCAACTGAGCCGATTCGAGGCGACGGGCGTCGTCGAGCCGGTGGCGCAACACGAGGCGCGTGAAGCGCATCTCGACGCGCTCGAAAGCGGACTGCGCGCCCAGACCGCGCTGGAACCCGGAGTCACCGGCGCGTTCGATGCGCTCGTCGCGCGCGTCGCCACCATGCGCACCGACGCCACGCTCGCCGACGAACGCGCCCGCCGCGCGCTTCCCGACGAACCGCGCACCTGGGTCGACGCCGCGTTCGTTTCGCTCGGCGCGGACCAGCAGGCCGTCGACGAACAACTGGCCGCCGTGCGTTCGCGTATCGATACGGCGACCATCGCCGCGCTCGACCGCTCCGCGACCGGCTCGGGCGGCGCGATGCTGCTGCTCGCCTTCACGATGCTCGCCGGCAGCGGCGTCCTCATCTACCTGTTCGCGAGCCACGAGCGTTCGTCGCGCGAAAAGCTCGGCATCGCGCGGGCGAAGCATCGCAGCAACGAGCGGTTCCGCGGCATGTTCGAGGCGCATCCGGTGCCGATGTGGATCGTGGATCGGGAGACGATGCGCTTCATCGCCGTGAATCCCGCCGCGGTCCAGCATTACGGCTACGCCGAAGCCGAGTTCATGGAGATGACCTTGCGCGATCTGCATGTCGCCGACGACTTCGACCGTTTCGCGGCGCGGCTCGCCCGCGGCGGCGCGGAGGCCGGCGACCGCGCGACGCGCGGCCAGCGCTCGAGCGGCGTGTGGCGCTACCGGCATCGCGATGGCTCGACCAGCAGCGCCGACGTCTCGCATCACGCGCTGACCTATTCGAACCGGCCGGGGCTGTTCATGCTGGCGAACGACGTGACCGACCGCATCAACGCGGAAGCCGAGGCGCGCCGCTCGAACGAGATGCTCGAAGCGGTCATCGACAACATTCCGCAGCGGGTGTTCTGGAAAGACCGCGAATCGCGTTATCTGGGCTGCAACAACGCGTTTGCCCGCGATGCGGGGCTCGCGTACAACGAGCAGGTCATCGGCAGGACGGACGATGACCTGCCGTGGTCCGCCGCCGCCGACACGGTGCGCGCCGACGATCAGGAAGTCATCGAGACGACCGTGCCGAAGATGCACTTCGAGCGTGACGTGCTCGTCGGCGAGACGCTGCATACGGTCGTCACGAGCCTGCTGCCGCTGCTCGATGGCGAGGGGCATACCATCGGCGTGCTCGGTTCGTACCAGGACGTGACGGAGCGCAAGCGCGCCGAACTCGCGCTGCGTCTGCAAAGCCGTGCGCTCGACGCGAGCGTGAACGCAATTCTCATCACCGGCGTCGTGAACGGCGCGAACGTGATCGAGTATGCGAATCCGGCGTTCAAGCGCATCACGGGCTACGATCCCGCCGAGGTCATCGGCCGCAACTGCGGCTTCCTGCATGGCACGGACCGGGATCAGGAAGGGTTGAAGTCGATTCGCCGCGCGCTCTCGGCGGACATGGAGACGAGCGTCGTCGTGCGGAACTATCGCAAGGATGGCGCGCTTTTCTGGAACCAGCTTTTCGTCGCGCCGGTGCCGAACGCGCAAGGGCTGACGACGCATCACATCGGCATCATCAACGACGTGACCGACCTGATGGACTATCAGGAACAACTCGAATACCAGGCGAACTACGACACGCTCACGCGGCTGCCCAATCGCAACCTGCTGCGCGACCGGCTGCAACAGGCGATCGAACAGGCGCGGCGGCGCGAGACCAAGATCGCGGTCGTGTTCATGGACCTCGACGGCTTCAAGAACGTCAACGATAGCCTCGGGCACAGCGTCGGCGATCGCCTGCTCGCGGTGATCGGCGAACGGCTCGCGCGCTCGGCGCGATCGAGCGATACCGTCGCGCGCCACGGCGGCGATGAGTTCGTGTTCGTGCTGCCGGACATCACCGACGAAGCGGATCTCATCGCCTGGATGGAGCGCACGCGTGCGGCGATATCCGAACCCGTCTGGCTCGACGAAACCGAGCTTTACGTCGGCTGCAGCATGGGCGCGAGTCTCTTCCCGCAAGATGGCGACGACGCCGAGACCGTGCTCAAGAAGGCGGATCTCGCGATGTATCGCGCAAAGGATCTCGGGCGCAACACGTACCAGTTCTATCACCCGGAGATGAACGCGAGCGTCGGGGCGCGCATGAATCTGGAGCGGCGGCTGCGGCGCGCGCTGCGCGACGGCGAGTTCCTGCTGCACTATCAGCCGCAAGTCGATATGGCGACGCGAGCGATCGTCGGTATCGAGGCGCTCGTGCGATGGCACGATCCCGAACAGGGGCTCGTGTCGCCGGCGTCGTTCATTCCGGTCGCGGAAGAGAGCGGGCTGATCGGGCCGTTGTCGGAATGGGTGTTGCGCGAGGCGTGCCGGCAGAACAAGGCGTGGCAGGATGCGGGTCTGCCGCCCGCGCGGGTGTCGGTGAATCTGTCGGCGCGGCATTTTCAGCAGCGCGACATCGCGACGCTCGTCACTTCCGTGCTGGAAGAGACGGGACTGGAGCCGCGCTATCTGGAGCTGGAGCTGACCGAAAGCGCGATCATGCGCAACGCCGAAGACGCGGTGGCGATGCTGTCGGAGCTATCGGCGCTCGGCATCGGCATTGCGATCGATGACTTCGGCACCGGCTATTCGAGCCTGTCGTATCTGAAGCGCTTTCCGGTGCATCGGCTGAAGATCGACCGCTCGTTCGTCGCGGATATCGGCTCGTCGGGCGACGATGAAACCATCACCTCGGCAATCATCGCGCTCGCGCATTCGCTCGAATTGCAGGTGATCGCGGAAGGCGTCGAAACGCCCGCGCAGCATGAGTTTCTGCGCGAGCGCGATTGCGACGAAATGCAGGGCTTCCTGTTCTCGCGCCCGATGCCGCATGACGCCATTCCGGGGCTGCTGCAGCAGGGCGTGCTATTGAATTAACGGTGAACGGGCTTCAATCCAGCGGCGGCAGCGCACGCGGCCGGCGATCGTTGTCGGTCGCGACGTACGTCAGCGTCGCTTCCGTCACCTTGACGACTTCTTCCGCGAGACTCATGCGCTGCGCATAGACCTCGACGTAGATGGTGATCGACGTATTGCCCGTCTTCACGATGTCGGTGTAAAAGCTCAGCAGATCGCCGACGAATACCGGGTTCTTGAACAGAAACGAATTCACCGCGATGGTCGCGACGCGCCCGTTCGCGCGGCGGCTTGCCGGAATCGAACCGGCAATGTCCACTTGCGCCATGATCCATCCGCCGAACACGTCGCCGTGCATGTTGGAATCGGCGGGCTGCGGCACGACGCGCAGGGTCACGGGCTTTTGAGGAAGTTTCGATTCTTCAGGCATGAAAGGCAGTCCGATTGCTGTCGCTCGATGCGAAGGCGGGCGCGAGCGTGGCCCTGAACCTTCTGCGACAATGCTTATGTATAGGGAAAGGCCGCGCGCATCGGCACTGGATGAGCGACGCGGCCTTCGACAAATTGTACGGGAAGCACGCACGGCGTGCGCCCGCTCCACATAAGGCGTCCGCACGCCGCGCCGTGACGTGATGTTTCGCGTGACGCGCCTTCACAACTCGAACTCATGCGCCGCTCTTCGAATTCCGAGCCGGGGCCAGTCGCGCAAGGTCCGCGCAACGACTGGCAGACTATCCGCTCGCTGCTGCCTTATCTGACCACCTATAAATGGCGCGTCGTGTTCGCGCTGACGTGCCTGATCGGCGCCAAAGTCGCCAATCTGGGCGTGCCGATCGTGATGAAACGCATCGTCGATAGCCTGGCGTCCGTGCAACATCTCACCGCGCTCGGCCGCGCCAACGATGCGCCAAGCATCGTGCTGATCGGCGGTATCGGACTGCTGGTGGTCGCGTATGCCGGCGTTCGGCTCTCGACTTCACTCTTCACGGAACTGCGCGAACTGCTCTTTGCGAAGGTGACGGAGAGCGCGGTTCGCCAGCTTGCGCTGAGAGTGTTTCGTCACTTGCATTCGCTGTCGCTGCGTTTTCATCTGGAGCGGCAAACGGGCGGCATGTCGCGCGATATCGAACGCGGCACGCGCGGCATTCAGCAACTCGTGTCGTATTCGCTCTACAGCATCTTGCCGACGCTGGTCGAAGTCGGTCTCGTGCTCGCGTTCTTCGTGACGAAATATGAAGCGTATTACGCGATCGTCACGCTCGTCGCGTTGTGCCTGTATATCGGCTTCACGGTGAAGGTGACGGAGTGGCGCACGCATTACCGGCGCACGATGAACGAGCTGGATTCGAAGGCCAACTCACGCGCGATCGATTCGCTGCTCAACTACGAGACCGTGAAGTACTTTGGCAACGAGGCATGGGAAACGCGCCGTTACGACGAGAATCTGCAGCGATATCGCGCGGCGGCGATCAAGTCGCAGCGTTCGCTTTCAATGCTCAACTTCGGACAGCAGGCGATTATCGGCACCGGGCTCGTCTTCATTCTCTGGCGCGCGACGCAGGGCGTGATGGCCGGGCGGCTCACGCTCGGCGATCTGGTGCTGATCAACACGTTCATGCTGCAGCTCTATATCCCGCTGAATTTTCTCGGCGTGGTGTATCGCGAACTGAAGCAGGCGCTGACCGACATGGACCGCATGTTCACCCTGCTCGGCGCGGGCCGCGAAGTGCCCGATGCGCCGAATGCGGCGCCGCTCGACGTAACCGGTGGCGAGGTGCGTTTCGAGCGCGTGAGCTTCGCGTACGAAGCGGCGCGGCCGATCCTGCACGAGGTCGATTTCACCATCGCGGCGGGTACGACGACCGCTGTCGTCGGACATAGCGGATCGGGGAAATCGACGCTCGGGCGGCTCTTGTTCCGCTTCTACGATCTGGATCGCGAGACGGGCGGGCGCATCGTGATCGACGGGCAGGATATCCGCGATGTCACGCAGGATTCGCTGCGGGCGTCCATCGGCATCGTGCCGCAGGACACCGTGCTCTTCAACGATTCCATCTACTACAACATCGCGTATGGACGGCCATCCGCGAGCCGTGACGAAGTGATCGCGGCGGCGCGGGCGGCGCATATTCACGACTTCATCGAAGGGCTGCCAGCGGGCTACGAGACGGCGGTCGGCGAGCGCGGGCTGAAGCTGTCGGGCGGCGAGAAGCAGCGCGTGGCGATCGCACGGACCCTGCTCAAGAATCCGCCGATCCTGATCTTCGACGAAGCCACGTCGGCGCTCGATTCGAAGTCCGAGCGCGCGATTCAGCGCGAACTCGATTCGATCGCACGCGAGCGGACGACGCTGATCATCGCGCATCGCTTGTCGACGGTCGTGCATGCGCAGCAGATCATCGTGATGGATCACGGACGCGTGGTGGAGCGCGGCACGCACGCGGAGTTGCTGCGGGCAGACGGCTTGTTCGCCCAGATGTGGGCGTTGCAGCAGCAGCGGGCGGAGGAGCCGGTCGTCGAGCAGGGGGATGCGGTGCGCGTTGACATCGGATAACGAGCGCGCAGTCGCGAATCCAGCGCGACTGCGCGAAGCTGTAATAGTCGCTGCCCATTAGTTAGGCATGCGTAACGATGACGCACGAGCGCGCCGCTTCGCCACACGAATCTGCGAGGAAATAATGTGAAGTCTCAGCATCTGGCACTGGCTTATCGTTATCGGCATTGGCTTCCTGGCCTGCGATCCGTATGTGCGCATCATTCGGCGCACCGGGCATTCCGGCTGGTGGCTGCTCGCAGGACTGATCCCGGTGCTCAACCTCATCATGCTGTGGGTCTTCGCCTTCGCCCGCTGGCCGGCAATCGACGGTAATCGCCGGCCTTGAGCGTCGCGCATCACTCCATCGCGTGCGCGCCGTTGAGCGCAACTGCATCACGCTCTTGCGCCGACAGCGCCGACCAGCGCAGCCATTGTCCGCGCACCATGAATAGCGCACCGAACGCGCACGTGGCCAGCACGCCGAACGTCGCGAAGCCCATCTGATAGCTGCCGGTGCTTTCCTTCGCGATACCCATGATCACCGGCAGATAGAAGCCGCCGATACCGCCCGCCGCCCCGACGATCCCCGACAACAAGCCCGTCTTGCCCTTCCAGCGATGCGGCACCAGCTGAAAAGTCGAGCCGTTGCCGAGCCCGAACGCAAGATACAGGCATACGAGCAACGCGAGGCCGCCGGTCACGGGCGGCATCCAGATCGCGAACGCGAAGTCGGCGGCGGCGATGACCGCCAGCAGCACGAGCAACGCGCGCACGCCGGTCACGCGATCGGCCACATAGCCGCCGAACGGCCGCACGATTGCGCCAAGAAACGCGAGCAGCGACATGAAGAGCCCCGCTTCGAGCTTCGGCATCTGATAGAGCGACGTCAAAAGCAGCGTCACATACGAAGACATGCCGACAAAGCCGCCGAACGTGATGCTGTAAATCAGCATGATGACCCACGTATCGCGCTCGGCCAGCACCGAACGATATCGGCGCGGCAATACGGCAATCGCGATCAGCGCGCCGATCAACGGGAGCAGCAGAACGCCCGCGCGGCCCGCGCCGAACACGCCGCCGTGCACCGCGAGCACGAGCACGACTAGGCTTGCCAGCGTCACCGCGAAGCTGGCAAGCGCGCGCATCGTGCTGCCGGTTTTCTCGCCGGCGTCCGACGCCCAGGCATATAGCGCGACGGCCGTGATCGCGAGCAGCGGCAGTGCGGCGGCGGTCGAGAGCTTCCAGCCGAAGGCATCGGCGAGATGAGGAAACAGGAAGCCGTCGAGCACAGCGCCGATATTGCCCGCCGCAGCGAGCCCGAGCACGAGTCCCTGCACCTTCGGCGGATAGTTGCTGCCGGCCATCGGCAACGCGACGGCGAAGCTCGCGCCGCCCATCCCGAGGAACACGCCGAGCACGAGCAGCAGCGCATACGACGGCACGCCCGGCACGAGCGGCAGCACGATCGACGGTATCGACGAAAGCAGCACGCCCATCAGCGCGACGCGGCGCCCATCGGTCGATTGATAGAGATTGCCGAGCGTCACGCGCAGGATCGCGGCGGCCAGCACCGGCACCGCGACGAGAAAGCCTTGCTGCGCGGCGGACATCGTCACGTCGCGGCCGATGAACGGCGCAAGCGGCCCGTACAGCACCCAGACGGTGAAGCCCGTATCGAAGTAGAGGAAACAGGCGAGCAGCGAGCGCCAGTTGCCGCTCTTGAGCGACGCGATCAGATTGGACATTGCGTGTTCCGGTGGAAGCGAAGTGCGCGCTTGAGAGATGCCTTCGCGGCGGCCCGGATTTTTGCAAGCATCATGCCAATCGGATGCACGTTTTCACGGATGACGCTACGCGAGTCCTGGCTTGCGTTTGCGGCTGGACATGAGATTGGCGACGCCGCACCGTGCGCGTGCCCGGTGCCTGCCGATGGTGCGCTGCGGCTTGTCCGCGCCATCGAATGAAGCGCCCGCGCCCGCTAAAATGCCGCATTCGCATATCGAGGCGCGACCCAGCATGGAACTGAAATGGCTAGAAGACTTCGTCTCGCTCGCGGAGACGCGCAGCTTTAGCCGCTCGGCCGAGCTTCGGCACATCACGCAGCCGGCGTTCTCACGGCGCATTCAGGCGCTCGAAGCGTGGCTCGGCACCGAACTGATTGATCGTTCCGTCTATCCGACGCGGCTCACGCAAGCCGGACAAGTGTTCTACGAGCAGGCGCTCGCGATGCTCTCGCAGTTCCACGAAGCACGCACGCTCTTGCGCGGACAGGGAGGCGCGCCGGCGGCGACCATCGAGTTCGCTGTGCCGCATACGTTATCGCTCACGTACTTTCCACGCTGGCTGCAGCATATCGAGGCGCGGCTCGGACGCATCCGCACGCGGCTGCGCGCGCTCAACGTGCACGACGCGGTGCTGTCGCTCGTCGAAGGCGGCTGTGATCTCGTGATGGGTTACCACCATCCGAGTCATCCCGTCGCGCTCGATCCCGCACGCTACGACATGCTCACGCTCGGCGCGGAACCGATCAGCCCGTTCTCCGCCGCGAACAAGGCGGGCCGCGCGCGCTACACGCTGCCCGCCACCGCCGATGCGCCCGTGCCGTATCTGTCGTACACGCCGAACGCGTATCTCGGGCGCATGACGGAAGTCATCATCGCGACCGCGCCGGCGCGCCTTCATCTCGACAAGGTCTATGAGACCGACATGGCCGAAGGCCTCAAGGCGATGGCGCTTGCGGGCCACGGCATCGCGTTCCTTCCGCATAGCGCGGTGGAAGACGCCGTCGATGAAGGACGGCTCATCCGGCTCGACCGGGGAACGCGCGGAACGCCTGCCGGCCAGTTCACGCTGACGATGGAAATCCGCCTCTATCGCGACAAGTTCGCCTCGCAAGGCGACGAACCTCGCCAGGCGTTGATGCGCGCGCTATGGGATGCGGTCGGAGAAGAATTGCTGAAGGCATCGGCGGAAACGCCTGCGGCGTAGGCCTGTTGGACGTTATGCACAAAACGCATGATGGGATAAGGAAACGGCATTGGATTTGGAAACGCCGTTTTTCGACAATGCATGCATTCCACAACCGCTGGAGCATCAATGTCCTCCCCGAAGCAAGACCAGTCCATCCCCTCGTATCTGCATGCCGACGATCTCGGCCCCTGGGGTAATTATCTGCGGCAGGTCGATCGCGTAGCGCCTTATCTCGGTTCCCTCTCTCGCTGGCTCGAAACGCTCAAGCGCCCGAAGCGCATTTTGATCGTCGATTGCCCGATCGAACTCGATAACGGCACGGTCGCGCACTTCGAGGGGTATCGCGTGCAGCACAACACGTCGCGCGGTCCGGGCAAGGGCGGCGTGCGTTATCACCAGGACGTGACGCTTTCCGAAGTGATGGCGCTGTCCGCGTGGATGTCGGTGAAGAACGCGGCGGTGAACGTCCCTTACGGCGGCGCGAAAGGCGGTATCCGCGTCGATCCGCGCACGCTCTCGCGCGGCGAACTCGAGCGCGTGACGCGCCGTTATACGAGCGAGATCGGCATCATCATCGGGCCGAACACCGACATTCCCGCGCCGGACGTGAATACGAACGAGCAGATCATGGCGTGGATGATGGACACCTACTCCATGAACCAGGGGCAGACGGCGACGGGCGTCGTCACCGGCAAGCCGATTTCGCTCGGCGGTTCGCTCGGCCGCAAGGAAGCGACGGGCCGCGGCGTGTTCGTCGTCGGCACGGAAGCGGCGCGTCGCGTCGGTCTGGAGATCGAAGGCGCTCGTATCGCGGTGCAGGGCTTCGGTAACGTCGGCGGCATTGCGGCGCGTCTGTTCCAGGAGGCGGGCGCACGTGTCATCGCGGTGCAGGATCACACCGGCACGCTGTTCAACTCGAAGGGCATGGATACCGTTGCGCTGGCTGCGCACGTTGCGGAAACCGGCGGCGTCGGCGGCTTCGCGGGTGCGGATCCGGTCTCGCGCGACGAGTTCTGGACGATCGAAAGCGACATCCTGATCCCGGCCGCCCTGGAAGGGCAGATCACCGAGGAGAACGCGCCGAAGATCAAGACGAAGATCATCGTCGAAGGCGCGAACGGCCCGACGACCACCGCCGCTGACGACATCCTGCACGACAAGGGCGTGCTCGTCATTCCGGACGTGGTCGCGAACGCAGGCGGCGTGACCGTCTCGTACTTCGAATGGGTGCAGGACTTCTCCAGCTTCTTCTGGACCGAAGACGAAATCAACCTGCGTCTCGAGCGCGTGATGCGCGAAGCGTTCGCAGCGGTGTGGCAGGTTGCAAGTGAACAACAGGTATCGGTACGCACGGCGGCGTTCATCGTTGCGTGTACGCGCATCCTGATGGCGCGCGAAATGCGCGGCCTGTACCCCTGATCGGCGGGCATCGCGTGCGGCGGAGCATCCGTTGCAATCGCGGCGCGGCGCGGCCTGTGGGCCGCGTGACCGGCCGTGAAAACGAGCTTTGAATCGAGCGGGAGGCATTCGCATGAATGCCTCCCGCTTTTTCATTTTTTTCGCGTAATATGCGCGCCTACATGCAGTTGCGCCGAGTTGCAGCCAACCGTCTCGTAGATCAGACGACTAGCGGTTAACAATCATTCTTTCAGAATAATTACCCTGCTAAACTTGGCCCGTTTTTCGCCATAGGAGATCGAACAAATGAAACTTAAAAAGGCTGCGCTGCTCGTCGCTGCGCTTGGTATGTTCGCCACGGGCGCTTACGCGCAGGACGCAGGCACGCTGAAGAAAATCAAGGACACGGGCGTGATTTCGCTGGGGCATCGCGAATCGTCCATTCCGTTCTCGTACTATGACGACAAGCAAAACGTCGTGGGCTATTCGCACGAGTTCGCGCTGAAGGTCGTCGAAGCGGTCAAGCAGAAGCTGAATCAGCCGAACCTGAAGGTGAAGCTCACGCCTATCACCTCGCAGAACCGTATTCCGCTCGTGCAGAACGGCACCGTGGACATCGAGTGCGGCTCGACCACGAACAACGCCGAGCGTCAGCAGCAAGTGTCCTTCTCGAACACGATCTTCGTGATCGGCACGCGCCTGATGACCAAGAAGGACTCCGGCGTGAAGGACTGGGCGGACCTGAAGGGCAAGACGGTCGTGACGACCGCCGGCACGACGTCCGAGCGCCTGCTTCGCAAGATGAATCAGGACAAGAACATGGGCATGAACATCATCAGCGCGAAGGATCACGGCGAGTCGTTCCTGACGCTGTCGACCGGCCGCGCGGTCGCGTTCATGATGGACGACGCACTGCTCGCGGGCGAGCGCGCGAAGTCGAACAATCCGAACGATTTCGTGATCGTCGGCGCGCCGCAATCGCATGAAGCGTACGGCTGCATGATTCGCAAGAACGACCCCGAGTTCAAGAAGGTGGTGGACGACGCGATCGCGAAGGTCGAAACGTCGGGCGAAGCCGACAAGATCTACAAGAAGTGGTTCGAAAGCCCGATTCCGCCGAAGAACCTCAACCTTAACTTCCCGGAAAGCGACGACATGAAGGCTCTGTACAAGAGCCCGAACGACAAGGCGATCGACTAACCGGTTCGGCTAGCGGAACGAACGAAACGGAAGGAGCCTTGCTTCTTCCGTTTCTTTTTGGAGTATGTCCATGTCTTATCACTGGAACTGGGGCATCCTGCTGAGTCCGGTTTCCACCGGCGAGCCCACTACTTACCTGGGCTGGCTGATATCCGGCTTCTGGGTGACGATTACCGTGTCGCTGGCGGCCTGGGTGATCGCGCTGGTGGTCGGTTCGTTGTTCGGCATCTTGCGCACGGTCCCGAATCGCACGCTGGCGGGCATCGGCACCGTCTACGTCGCGATTTTCCGCAACGTCCCGCTGATCGTGCAGTTCTTCATCTGGTATCTCGTGATACCGGAGCTGCTGCCGGCATCCATCGGCAACTGGTTCAAGCAACTGCCGCCTTCCGCGCAGTTCTTTTCGTCGTCGATCATCTGTCTCGGACTCTTCACCGGCGCGCGCGTCTGCGAGCAGGTGCGCTCGGGCATCAACGCGCTGCCGCGCGGACAGCGCAACGCGGGCCTCGCGATGGGCTTCACGGAATGGCAGACGTATCGTTATGTGCTGATGCCGGTGGCTTACCGCATCATCGTGCCGCCGCTCACGTCGGAATTCCTGAACGTCTTCAAGAACTCGGCGGTGGCGTCGACCATCGGTCTGCTCGACTTGTCCGCGCAGGCGCGGCAGCTCGTCGACTACACGGCGCAGACGTATGAATCGTTCATCGCGGTGACGCTCGCTTACATGCTCATCAACCTCATCGTGATGCTGTTGATGCGCTGGGTCGAAGCGAAGACGCGGCTGCCTGGCTACATCGGAGGCAAGTAATGCATCAGTTCAACTGGAGTGGTATTCCGGGCGCGTTGCCGACGCTGTGGACCGGCGCCGTCATCACGTTTCAGATCACGGTGCTGGCGATCGTCGTCGGCATCCTGCTCGGGACGGTCATCGCGTTGTTCCGCCTGTCGGGCGTCAAGCCGCTGCAATGGTTCGCGGGCGCGTACGTCACGCTGTTCCGCTCGATTCCGCTCGTGATGGTGCTGTTGTGGTTCTTCCTGATCGTGCCGCAACTGCTGCAGAACGTGCTCGGGCTGTCGGCGGATATCGACATTCGCCTCGCATCGGCGATGGTCGCGTTCTCGCTCTTCGAAGCCGCGTACTATTCGGAAATCATTCGTGCCGGCATTCAGGCGGTGCCGCGCGGGCAGGTGAATGCGGCATTCGCGCTCGGCATGAACTACGGCCTGGCGATGAAGCTCGTCGTGCTGCCGCAGGCGTTCCGCGCGATGGTGCCGCTTTTGCTCACGCAGGCGATCGTGCTGTTCCAGGATACGTCGCTCGTCTACGTGATCAGTCTCGCGGACTTCTTCCGCACGGCGACGAACATCGGTGACCGCGACGGGACGACCGTCGAAATGGTCCTGTTCGCCGGGGCGTGTTATTTCGTGATTTGCGTGCTGGCGTCGGCCCTCGTCAAAAGTCTTCAGAAAAAGGTCGCAAGATGATCTCCATCAAAAACGTTTCCAAGTGGTACGGGCAGTTTCAGGTGTTGACCGACTGCACGACCGAAGTCAAGAAGGGCGAGGTCGTCGTGGTGTGCGGCCCGTCGGGTTCGGGCAAGTCGACGCTCATCAAGACCGTCAACGGACTCGAGCCGTTCCAGAAGGGCGATATCACGATCAACGGCCAGTCGCTGACGGACAAGAAGACGAACCTGTCGAAGCTGCGCTCGAAGGTCGGCATGGTGTTCCAGCACTTCGAGCTGTTTCCGCATCTGTCCATCGTGCAGAACCTGACGCTCGCGCAGATCAAGGTGCTTGGCCGCTCGAACGACGAAGCCACGCAGAAGGGTCTGAAGCTGCTCGACCGCGTGGGCCTGCGCGCGCACGCGGACAAGTATCCGGGACAGTTGTCGGGCGGTCAGCAGCAGCGCGTGGCGATTGCGCGCGCGTTGTCGATGGACCCCATCGCGATGCTTTTCGACGAACCGACGTCCGCGCTCGATCCCGAGATGATCAACGAGGTGCTCGACGTGATGGTCGAACTCGCGCAGGAAGGCATGACCATGATGTGCGTGACGCACGAGATGGGCTTCGCCAAGAAGGTGGCGCATCGCGTGATCTTCATGGACAAGGGCTTGATCGTGGAGGACGACCAGAAGGAAGCGTTCTTCGCGAATCCGAAGTCGGACCGGGCGAAGGACTTTCTGGCGAAGATTCTGCACTGAGCGTTGTGCTGCTTCGGCAGAAAAAAGGGCGGCGCGTTCGAAAGGACACGCCGCTTTTTTATTCGATGCCGAGTTCCGATTCCACCGCCGCCGTCGTCCGCATCTCTTCGATCTTCAACGCCGAGCCGACGCACGCCTTCGCAAGCGGTTCCGCGGCTTTCTTCGCCACGGCCTCAGGCACCGGAATATTGACCGTCCGTGCGAGCGCGCCTTTCTGAAACATCGCGAGGTCGCCCGGAGCAAAGCGCGTCCAGACTTCGTTGTCCGTCAGCGGCGAAGTGGCGATGACCGCCACACGATCTTCGGGCGTCGTATATTTTGCGAAGTCGATCGACATGTCCGCGTCGATCAGATGCGCCGTCGAGAACGGCCAGCTCCGCACCAGGTAGTACAGATGCGTCGAGCAGTGCGAGAAGAGCGCCTGCCCGTTGGACATCAAGAAATTGAAGACGCCGTATTGCGTGATGTCGCGCGTGAGCGTGGCGAGCGCATCGAAGAGTTCGTCGAGCGGCGGCTGCGAGTTTGGAAATGCACGGCGCAAGCCCTGCAGCAGCGCGCAGAAAGCGAGTTCGCTGTCCGTCGTGCCGACCGGCTGATACACGCCGGTCAGTTCCGGCGCGTGGCCGTTGAGATCGCCGTTGTGCGCGAAGATCCAGTGCCGCCCCCACAGTTCACGCAGGAACGGGTGGCAGTTCTCGAGCAGGATATGCCCCTGCGTCGCCTTGCGAATATGCGCGATCGTGTTCTTCGACTTGATCGGATAGCGTTTCACCATCTCGGCGAGCGGCGAACTCGCGGACGACTGATGGTCGATGAAAAGCCTGCACGCCTTGTCCTCGAAGAATGCGATGCCCCAGCCGTCGCCGTGATGGTCCGTCACTCCGCCGCGCGCCGCGAAGCCGGTGAACGAGAACGTCACGTCGGTCGGTTCGGCGCAATTCATTCCGAGAAGTTGGCACATTTGCTTCAGGCAGACGGGCTAGGGCCGTAAGGCCGGTTGTTACAATACGTCCGACAAGCATATCACCCGAGCCCATTGTCGAAAAAATCGAACCGCCACGCGCCGGCCGCGCGTTGTGCGTTTTCCACGGCGATTTTTTCCGGCTCGCGCCGCTCACGGTGCATCGTTTCGGCGCATCCTGCTTGCGGTCTGCTCATCTCCTTCAACGTCTTCGCCGTCATCACGCCATGTCCGCCACTCCTGTTTCGCCCGACACGACCGCTTCGACCACGACACCCGCATCGCTCACGCTCGCGCGCCCCGACGACTGGCACTTGCACGTGCGCGACGGCGCGACGCTCGCGGCTGTTCTGCCGCACACCGCGCGCCAGTTCGGCCGCGCGATCATCATGCCGAACCTGAAGCCGCCCGTCACGACGACGGACATGGCCGCGGCGTACCGTGAGCGCATCCTGGCGGCGCTGCCGAAGGACGGCGCGGCGGCGCGCTTCGAGCCGCTGATGACGCTGTATCTGACCGACAAAACGCCGCCCGAGGAGATTCATCGGGCGCGCGAAAGCGGCTTCGTGCACGGCGTGAAGCTGTATCCGGCGGGCGCGACGACCAATTCCGACGCGGGCGTGACCGATCTCGCCAAGTGCGCGAAAACGCTCGAAGCGATGCAGGCAAGCGGCATGCCGCTGCTCATCCACGGCGAAGTGACGGACGGCGATATCGACGTGTTCGATCGCGAGAAGGTGTTCATCGACCGCGTGATGACGCCGCTGCGACGCGATTTCCCGGAGTTGAAGGTCGTCTTCGAGCACATCACGACGAAGGACGCCGCCGACTACGTGCGGGACGCGCAGGGACCCATCGGCGCGACGATCACCGCGCATCACCTGCTGTTCAACCGGAACGCGATGCTGGTCGGCGGCATCCGCCCGCACTATTTCTGCTTGCCCGTGATCAAGCGCGAGACGCATCGCGTGGCGCTGGTCGAAGCGGCGACATCGGGCAATCCGCGCTTTTTCCTCGGTACGGACAGCGCTCCGCATCCGAAGGGACTGAAGGAGCACGCGTGCGGCTGCGCCGGTTGCTATACGGCGCTGCACGCGCTGGAGCTTTACGCCGAAGCCTTCGACAAGGCCGGCGCGATCGACAAGCTCGAAGGCTTCGCGAGTTTTCACGGCGCGGACTTCTACGGGCTGCCGCGCAGCGCAGAGACGGTGACGCTGGAGCGGGCGTCGTGGACGTTGCCGGCGGAATTCAATGCCGGCGACACGCAGATCGTGCCGTTGCGCGGCGGGGAGACCATCGGCTGGCGGTTCGTCGACGGGAAGTGAGCGACGGTGGCGTTTCATTCAATCGACTGGACGCGGCCGTGGCTTGCGCCGGTCGCAGCGCGCGGCAGGCGCTGGCAGTCCGCCGCGCTCGATAGCTACGCCAGCTACCTCGCTGAACTCAACGGCGACGCGACGCAAGCCGCGCTCGTCACCGGCCGCGGCAAGCCGCTCGCATTCATCGCGCAGGACGAACTGCCGCCGGGCGCGTCCTATGAAGGCCATATCGCGGAAACCGGCCGCGTGCCGACGCGCCACAATCTGCACGACTTCTTCAACGCGCTGATGTGGTTTGCGTATCCGCGCACGAAGGCGGCGCTGAATACACGTCAGGCCGATCAGATCGACGCGCTCGGCGTCGGCCCGACGCGCGGCGGCATGCGCGACGCGCTCACGCTGTTCGACGAGAACGCCGTCCTCTTCCCATGCGCCGACCCCCGACTCGCGGATGCGCTGCGCCGCTTCGACTGGCGCACGCTGTTCATCGACGAACGAGCGTCATGGGGCACACGATGCGAGACGCGCCTCTTCGGTCACGCGCTGCTGGAGAAGCTCGTCGCGCCGTACAAGGCGTGCACGGGGCACGCGTGGATCGTCGACGTTCCACCGGAATACTTCGCCGCCGACGAATCCACCGCCCGCGCGATGCTCGACGAAAGCGTGTCGATGAGCCTGCTCGCGCGCCCGATCGACAGCCGCGCGTTCGCGCCGCTGCCGGTTCTCGGCGTGCCCGGCTGGTGGCCCGCGAACGAATCGCCCGAGTTTTACGGCGACGCAACTGTCTTCCGTCCCGGACGCCGCACGCGCATCCAGTGCTAAAATCGACTCCGCAAAGCAGGCCAGGCAGCCGCGGCTTCGGCGCTTCAGGGCGTCGGGGGCGAGGAAAGTCCGGACTCCACAGGGCAGGGTGATGGCTAACGGCCATCCGTGGCAACACGCGGAACAGGGCAACAGAAAGCAAACCGCCGATGGCTTCGGGCGCAAGTCCGAAGATCAGGTAAGGGTGAAACGGTGCGGTAAGAGCGCACCGCGGACGTCGCGAGACGTTCCGGCACGGTAACCTCCACCCGGAGCAATTCCAAATAGGCAGGCGCGCATCCTCGCGATGCCGAACGGGGCCCCCGTTTCGTCTGCGGGTAGGAAGCTTGAGCGCGTCAGCAATGGCGCGCCTAGAGGAATGGCTGCCACGCGCGATCGTCTTCGGGCGGCGCGTGCACAGAATCCGGCTTATCGGCCTGCTTTGTCGTTATTCATAAAAAAGCCGGCGTCATATTCGTGACTGAACTGCACCCCAAAAGTTGGACACCGATCCAACCTTTGGGGTGTTTTTCATGACGAAGTACGATGAGCGGTTTCG